>NZ_JAFCKQ010000019.1 GCF_018130215.1 Bradyrhizobium jicamae | reverse complement strand
CGCATGCGTGACTGACGAGAGCGCATGAGGCGGACGGCGAAATCGTGCAGGCCTGACGCCCTGGTGGCAGGTGTCCTGTCGGCAAGAGACCAAGGTCTCTTGCTGACGGCGGTGACAAGAAAGCCCAGTCTCGCCGGGGAGAGCACGTATAAGCCGTAACCCATCGCGCAGGGAAAGCCGGGTTGCTCCGGTTACACCTGTGGTCCTACCCCCGTGCTTTTTGTTGCACGGGACCCATGGGTGCGATCGGCACCCGGCTTTCCCTGTGCCCTCCTCGAAGGAGGAGCAAGTCAACGCAAGACTCGGACGCAAACGCGCCGCGAGAATGCGGATGTGTGTTTCGCGGGCCGCGCAACAAGCGTTGCGCACCAAGCCGGGACGACATCGGAATGGCGGCGATCTCCGTACCACACCATCCCGCACCCCCTGATGACGGCCCGGAATTCCTCCGCTAACCTGCACGCAAACGCCGCCAGCAAGGCCGGCACAGCTAGGGAGGACGCGCGCATGCATCAAGGCCGTGTCGTATTCGGCGCCATGGACGAGGTGGTGTTCGGGCGCCCCGCGCGCGAGGCCGTGGTCGAGCAGCTGGACCGGCTCGGCGCACGACGCGCCTTCCTGATGGTGTCGGGCACGCTCAACCGCGACACCGACGAGATCGAAAAGGTCCGCGAGGCGCTCGGACCGCGTTGCGCCGGCGTGTTCGACAGGATGCCTGCGCATACGCCACGCGCCGCCGTGATATCCGCAACCGAACAGGCCCGCGCCGCGCAAGCCGACCTGATCGTCACCATCGGCGGCGGCTCGATCACCGACGGCGCCAAGGCGGTGCAGCTCTGCCTCGCCAACAATGTCACCACATCCGATGGCATCGACGCGATCCGCACCCATGGCGGCGTCTCGCCCGAGATGAAGCCGCCTGTCGTCCGCCAGATCAGCGTGCCGACCACGATCGCCGGCGGCGAGTTCTCCTCGATCGCCGGCGTCACCAACGAGGCCAAGCGGCAAAAGGAGATGCTGCGGCATCCGCTGGTGATGCCGCGCGCCACCATCCTCGATCCGGAGCTGTCCGTGCATACGCCGGACTGGCTGTTCCTGTCGACCGGCATTCGCGCCGTCGACCACTGCGTCGAGGGCATCTGCTCGCGCGAGGCGCATCCCTATGGCGACGCGCAGGCGATCAAGGGCCTCGAAATGCTGGCGCAGGGCCTGCCGCGGGTGAAGGCCAACCCGAAGGACATTTCGGCACGGATGGATTGCCAGATCGGCACCTGGCTCTCGACCGGCCCGCTCGCCTCCGGCGTGCCGATGGGGGCGAGCCACGGCATCGGCTATGTGCTCGGCGCGGTGCACGACGTGCCGCATGGCTACACATCCTGCGTAATGCTGCCAGCCGTGATGCGCTGGAACAAGCGCGACAACGCCGACCGCCAGGCGCTGGTCGCGTCGGCGATGGGCCATCCGGGCGAGGACGCCGGCGGCGTGCTCGACGGTTTCATCCGCAATCTCGGCATGCCGCGCAGCCTCAAGGAGGTGCATGTCGGCCCGGAGCATTTCGACCACATCGCGGCACAGGCGATGCGAACACCATGGGTGCCGCGCAATCCGCGCAGGATCGAGGGGCCGGCGCAGGTGCGTGAGATTCTTGTGATGGCTGCCTGAGAGGAACGGGAGTTATATGTACACCGGCAAACACGCCTATCTGCGCCCGCTGCAACCCGCCTTCATCATGGCGTCGACCGGCGAGATCGTCACCTATCGTGAGCTGGACGCGCGCTCCAATCGCCTCGCGCATCTGTTCCGCGAGCACGGCTTGCAACGGCTCGACCACTATTCGATCTTCATGGAGAACAACGACCGCTACCTCGAGGCCTGCGGCGCCGGCGAGCGCTCCGGCCTCTACTACACCTGCGTCAACTCCTTCCTCACCGCAGGCGAGCTTGCCTACATCCTCACCAACAGCCAGTCGCGCATCCTCGTCACCTCGAAGCTGAAGCTCGACGTCGCCCGCGAGGCCTTGACGGATTGTCCGAAGGTCGAGCTCTGCATCGTCGTCGATGGCGACGGCGAGAGCGACCGCATCGTCGGCCTCGAGGAAGCGACCGGCAACCTGCCGGCGACGCCGATCCCTGATGAATCGCTGGGGACTGCGATGCTCTATTCCTCCGGCACCACCGGCCGGCCGAAGGGCATCGTGCGGCCGCTGCCGGAGCAACCGCCGTCGCAGAACCTGCCGTTGTTCGATTTCCTGATCAAGCTCTGGCACTACCGCGAGGGCATGGTCTACCTGTCGCCGGCGCCGCTCTATCACTCGGCGCCGCAGGCAGCAGTCAACCTCACCATCCGCATGGGCGGTACCGCGGTCATCATGGAGCACTTCGATCCCGAGCGTTATCTCGAACTGGTCGAGACATGGGGCATCACCCACAGCCAGCTGGTGCCGACCATGTTCTCGCGGATGCTGAAGCTGCCCGAGGAGGTACGCCGCCGCCACGATTTGTCGACACTGGAGATCGCGATCCATGCCGCCGCGCCCTGCCCGGCGCTGGTGAAGGACGACATGATCAAATGGTGGGGCCCGATCATCCATGAATATTACGGCGCGACCGAGGGCCTCGGCTTCACGGCCTGCGACAGCAAGGAATGGCTGGCGCACCGTGGCACCGTCGGCAAGGTGCTGCTCGGGGATCTGCATATCCTGGACGAGAACCTGAAGCCCTGCCCAAAGGGCACACCCGGAACGGTCTGGTTCAAGACCGCAACCCCATTCGAATATTTCAACGATGCGGCCAAGACCACCGAGGCGCGCTCGCCGGACGGCAGCATGAGCACCGTCGGCGACGTCGGCTATGTCGACGACGACAACTTCCTCTATCTCACCGACCGCGCCACCTTCATGATCATATCGGGGGGCGTGAACATCTACCCGCAGGAGTGCGAGAACCTCTTGATCACCCATCCCAAGGTCGCCGACGCCGCGGTGTTCGGCGTGCCCAATGTCGATCTCGGCGAGGAGGTCAAGGCGGTGGTGCAGCCGGCCGACGGGATTGCGGCGGGGCCGGAGCTGGCGGATGAATTGATCGCGTTCTGCGCGACCTCGCTGTCGCGCCAGAAGGTGCCGCGCTCGGTCGATTTCGAGGCCGAGCTGCCGCGGCTGCCGACCGGAAAGCTCTACAAGCGCCTGTTGCGCGACCGCTACTGGGGCAACAAGACCTCGCGGATCGTGTGATGCGACCAGGACGGCGGCAAATTCGTGCATTCCGCACAATTCGCGCTATGCTCCGCAATCGTCAGCCAGCGTTGCACGGAGGCCGCCATGCCGTCGCCCCAGCCGCGCGAGCCGGAGCCGCCACAGGCAAGGCTCGAATTCACCGCCGCCGAGATCGGTGCGATCGCGCACCTCTATCGCGGCGAGATCTACCGCAGCACGGTCTGGCGCACCCGCCTCGACAGCTCGACCAACTGGGCGGTGGTCACGACCGGGATCGCGCTGTCGGCGACCTACAGCAATGGCGAGGCGTCGCCTTTGCCGATGGTGCTGGTCGGCCTGCTCGTCACCGTCTTCCTGCTGTTCGAGGCGCGCCGCTACCGCTACTTCAACGTCTGGCGCGCCCGCGCGCGGCTGCTCGAGACCGATTTCTACGCACCGATGATCCAGGGCGAGAGCATCTCGCCGAATGCGGCCTGGACCGCGCTGCTCGCCAAGGATTATCGCCATCCGAGCTACCACATCACCTATGCCCGCGCGATCGGCCGGCGGCTGCGCCGCACCTATGGCTGGATCTTCGCGATCCAGGCCATTGCCTATTACGGCAAGCTCGCTATCCATCCCGTGCCGCTGACCGCGATGAGCGAGATCTGGGATCGCGCGTCCATCGGCCCGATTCCCGGAACCCTGGTCGTGCTGGCCGGCATCGCCTTTCATTCCAGCTGGGCGCTGTTCGCGCTCATCACGAATCGCATGGAGGCGGCCGACCGGCGCACGCGGCGCAATCTGATCGCAATGGGATGAATTCGCGCGCATTGTCCGCGTCAGGCCTTTCCCATAGGCTCGCAGCACAAGAACGAGACCTGCAAGAACAAGAAAGGGAGGGCTGCCGATGGATGTGATCCCGCTGAAACCGGGCTTTGGCGCCGAGCTGCGCGGCATGACCCTCGCCGACGTCGCGGCCGACGATGCCGCCTACGCGGCGGTGCGCGCTGCCTTCGAGGAATATTCGGTGCTGGTGTTTCGCGGCCAGGAGGTCAGCGATGACATCCAGCTCGCGTTCTCGCGCCGCTTCGGCCCGCCCGAGGTGACCAAGGTCGGCTCGATGGGCACCGGCTCGCATTTCGTGATCCTCTCGACCTTCGGTCCCGACGGCAAGGTGGTGCCCTCGGATCACCGGCAGCAGCTGCGTGCGAGGGCCAACCAGCTCTGGCACACCGACTCCTCCTTCAAGCGCGTGCCGGCGCTGACGTCGATCCTCTCCGCGCGCATCATTCCCGAGCATGGCGGCGAGACCGAGTTCGTCTCGATGCGGCTCGCCTTCGAGCGGCTCGACGAGGAACTCGCGACGCGCGTGGAGAACTCCTTCGCCTGGCATTCCTATGCGCATTCGCGCAGCAAGGTCGCGGCTGGCCTGGCCACCACGGCGGAAGTGGATGCGCTGCCGCCGGTGTGCTGGCGCATGGTGTGGCGCAATCCGGTCAACGGCCGTGGCGCGCTCTATCTCGCCTCGCATGCGTATGGTGTCGAGGGCATGGACGACGCCGCCGGCAAGGCGCTGATCGAGCAGCTGACTGATACCGCAACCGCGCCCGGCATGAGCTACCTGCATCAATGGAAGCAGGGCGACGTCGTGATGTGGGACAACCGCGCGACCATGCATCGCGGCCGCCCCTGGCCGGCGCATGAAGGCCGCCTGATGATCCGCACCACAATCTCCGCCACCGACGCCGACGGCGTGGCGGGTATGCATATGCCTTCGCCGCAGGCAGCGGAGTGAGAGATGCAGAGGCCGGGATCCGCGACAAACTGTCCCTGAGGAAACGAAGACTGCTTGCGCAAACCGGAAGGACATCGATCGCTGCATGGCAAAAGGCCCTGCAAGTTCCGCGCAGCAACCTCGCTATTGCCGATGTACGGAAATATTCATCCGCTGACGTCATCCGAATTGCCAATGCCCTCACGCCGCTCGTCGGTTGCCCGGACCTCTCACCATGGTATCTTCGATACCAATCGGCGATCGAGACCGAAATTCGTGGAGGGGACCATGCGGAGCGTGCAAGCGCTGGCCGTCGCGGTGTTGTCTGTGCTGGCGATCAGCGACGTTTCTCGTGCAGCGGACCAGCCGAAATCGGGCGGCATCTTCCGGATATACCATCGCGACAGCCCCGGCAGCGCCTCGATCCATGAAGGCGCGACCTACTCGGTCAACATCCCGTTCATGCCGGTCTTCAACAATCTCGTCATCTTCGACCAGCACATCGCCCAGAACAGCGTCGACACGATCCGGCCCGAGCTGGCGGAGAGCTGGGCCTGGAGCGGCGACCACAAGACGCTGACGTTCAAGCTGCGCAAGGACGTGAAATGGCACGACGGCAAGCCGTTCACGTCGGCCGACGTCAAGTGCACCTTCGACATGCTGATGGGCAAGTCGGCGCAGAAATTCCGGCAGAACCCGCGAAAGGCCTGGTACGAGCAGGTCAACGACGTCACCACCAACGGCGACTATGAGGCCTCGTTCAACCTGAAGCGGCCGCAGCCGGCGCTGTTGTCGTTGCTCGCCTCCGGCTACACGCCGATCTATCCCTGCCACGTCTCGCCGGCGGAGATGCGCACCCATCCGATCGGCACCGGTCCGTTCAAGTTCGTCGAGTTCAAGGCCAACGAATCGATCAAGCTCACCAAGAACCCCGATTACTTCAAGAAGGGCCTGCCCTATCTCGACGGCATCGAGTTCACCATCATCCCGAACCGCTCGACCGCGATCCTCGGCTTCGTCTCGGGCAAGTTCGACATGACATTCCCGACCGAGGTCTCGATCCCCCTGCTCAAGGACGTCAAGTCGCAGGCGCCGAATGCGGTGTGCGTGGTCGAGCCGAACAACGTTTCCACCAACATCATCGTCAATTCGAGCGCGCCGCCATTCGACAATATCGACATCCGGCGTGCGCTGGCGCTGGCGCTCGACCGCAAGGCCTTCATCCAGATCATGTTCGAGGGCCAGGGCGACATCGGCGGCAGCATGGAGCCGGCGCCGGCGGGGCTGTGGGCGATGCCGAAGGACATGCTCGAGTCCATTCCGGGCTATGGCCCGGACATCGAGAAGAACCGCGAGCAAGCGCGCAAGCTGATGCAGAAGGCGGGCTACGGCCCCGACAAGCATCTTCAGATCAAGGTGTCGACGCGCAACATCGCGGTTTACCGTGATCCTGCCATCATCCTGATCGATCAGCTCAAGAGCATCTACATCGACGCCGAACTCGACGTCGTCGACACCGCGCAATGGTTCCCGAAGGTCGCGCGCAAGGATTATTCGCTCGGGCTCAATCTGACCGGCAATGCGGTCGACGATCCCGACCAGTCCTTCTACGAGAATTACGCCTGCGGCTCCGAGCGCAACTACACCAATTATTGCAACAAGGACATCGAGAAGCTGTTCGACGAACAGTCGGCCGAGACCGACATCGACAAGCGCAAGAAGCTGGTCTGGGAGATCGACAAGAAGCTGCAGGAGGACGTCGCGCGTCCGATCATCTTCTACGCCCACACCGGCACCTGCTGGCAGCCTTACGTGAAGAACGTCACGATCATGTCCAACAGTTCATATAACGGCTATCGCTACGAAGACGTCTGGCTGGATAAATAGCGGGCAGAGCGTCAGGAGGAGAGCCAGGTGTTTGCCTATATCGTCCGGCGCCTGTTCCTGATGCTGGTGACCCTGTTCGGGATCTCGGTCATCATCTTCGTGTTGCTGCGGATCGTGCCCGGCAACATCGTCGATATCCTGTTCGCCGCGGCCGGCTATGTCGATCCCGCCGACAAGGTCAATCTGGAGCGCGATCTCGGCCTCAATCAGCCGATCGTGATGCAATATCTGCACTGGATCGGCGGGCTGCTGCACGGCGACCTCGGCTATTCCTATGTGTCGGAGAAGCCCGCGCTGGAGGAGATCCTGCCGCGGATTCCGATCACGGCGCGCCTTGCGGGGCTGGCACTGCTGTTCTCCGCCTCGATCGGCATTCCACTCGGCGTGATCAGTGCCGTGCATCAGGGGTCGAAGCTTGACTATGCGCTGCGCGTCGTCAGCCTCAGCGGCCTGTCGCTGCCCTCGTTCTGGCTCGGGCTGCTGATCCTGATGGCTTCGGTCTCGCTGTTCGGCACCATGCCGATCTTCAACCCCAATCCCACGACCTGGATCGAGGCATTGGCGATCTATGCGGTGCCGGCGATGGCGGTCGGCTTCCGCAGCGCGGCGCTGACCATGCGCATCACCCGTTCCTCGATGCTGGAGATCCTGCGCCAGGACTACATCCGAACCGCCCGCGCCAAAGGCGCTTCAGAAGCCTCCGTGAACTATCACCACGCGCTGAAGAACGCGGTGCTGCCCGTCATCACCGTTGTCGGCATCGAGGCCGCGTTCCTGATCGGCGGCCTGATCGTCACCGAGACCGTGTTCAATATACCCGGCATCGCCCGCTTCCTGGTCGAGGCGCTACGATGGCGCGACTATCCGATCGTGCAGAACCTGGTGATGTTCATCGCTGTCGTCGTGGTGGTCGTGAATTTCATCGTCGACATGCTCTATGCGGCCATCGATCCGCGCATCCGGTTCGGGGACTAGCGCCATGGCAACGATCAACTTCGAAGCCGAATTGCGACGCGCCGGGGCCAACGCCAGCGGTGGCTGGGCGCGACTTGCCTTCCTCGCGCAGCGCCATGTGCTCGGCACGATCGGCCTGATCATCATGCTGCTGTTCGTGTGGATGGCGATCTCGGCCGACCTGATCTGCCGCTACGATCCACTCAGCGTGGATTCCGCGCATCGCCTCGCGCCACCCTCTGCGCTACACTGGTTCGGCACCGACTCCTTCGGCCGTGACGTCTGGAGCCGCATCATCCATGGCGCGCGGATCTCGCTCGCGGTCGGCATCGGATCGACCACGCTCGGGGCCACGCTCGGCGTGATCGTCGGCCTTGCCTCCGGCTATCTCTCCGGCTGGGTCGACCTCGTGTTCCAGCGCGTGACCGACATCCTGCAATCGCTGCCGCTGCTGGTGCTGGCGCTGGTGATGACTGCGGCACTCGGCCCGTCGCTGCCGAACGTGATCCTCGCCATTGCAATCCCCCTGATCCCGACGGTTGCCCGCGTCATCCGCGCCAACACGCTCGCACTGCGCGAGCAGCCCTTCGTCGAGGCCGCCAAGTCGATCGGCATGAGCGAGATGCGAATCGCGCTGCGCCACGTGCTGCCGAACACCATCGCGCCCCTGATCGTGCTCGCGACCGCGCAGCTCGGCTCGACCATCCTGACCGAGGCGTCGCTGTCGTTCCTCGGCCTCGGCATTCCCGAGCCTTATCCGTCCTGGGGCCGGATGCTGTCGGAATCGGCGGCCGAATATGTCCGCACTGCGCCGTGGCTGGTGATCTTCCCCGGCATCGCCATCAGCCTCGCGGTGTTCGGCACCAATCTGTTCGGCGACGCGCTGCGCGACATCCTCGATCCGAGGCAGCGCGGCTGATGAACGAGGCGCTAACGGCAGAGACGATCCTGGACGTGAAGAACCTGCAAACGGTGTTCTTCACCAATTCGGGCCTGTTCCGCGCCGTCGACGACGTCTCGTTCTCGGTCCGCCGTGGCCAGACCCTGGCGATCGTTGGCGAATCCGGCTGCGGCAAGAGCGTCAGCGCGCTTTCGATCATGCGTCTCGTGCCCGATCCGCCCGGGCGCATCGTCGGCGGCGCGGTGCTGCTCGAAGGCACCGATCTGCTCGCGCTCGACGATGCCGCCATGCGCGACATCAGGGGCAACCGCATCTCCATGATTTTCCAGGAGCCGATGACCTCGCTCAATCCGGTGATGCGGATCGGCGACCAGATCATCGAGGCGGTGCGCCTGCATCAGAAGGTGAGCAGCAGGGAGGCATGGCAGCAGGCGGTCGAGATGCTGCGCCTCGTGCGCATTCCCGAACCGGAGCGGCGCGCCACGGAATATCCTCACCAGCTCTCCGGCGGCATGCGCCAGCGCGCGATGATCGCGATGGCGCTGGCCTGCCGGCCGGCGCTCTTGATCGCGGATGAGCCAACCACCGCACTCGATGTCACGATCCAGGCGCAGATCCTCGCCTTGATCGTCGATTTGCAGAAGCGGCTGGGCACCGGGCTGATCCTGATCACCCATGACCTCGGTGTGGTCGCGCAGACCGCGCAGCGCGTCATCGTGATGTATGCCGGCAAGAAGGTCGAGGAAGCGACGGTCGAGGACCTGTTCGAGAGCCCACTGCATCCCTACACGCGCGGGCTGATGGCCTCGATCCCCGCGGTGCCGTCGCGCAACGCCGGGACCGGTGCGGAGGCGGATGCCCGGCTGGTCGAGATTCCCGGCATGGTGCCGTCACTGACCAAATTGCCGCCCGGCTGCGCCTTCGCACCGCGCTGCAAGCTCGCGGTCGACCGCTGCCTCGAGGCGTATCCGCCGCTCGAAGAGATCAGGAGCCACCACTGGGCCGCATGCTGGCGCGCCGGCGAGACGGCGGAGGCATCATGACCGCGCCGCGCCCGCTGCTGGAGGTTAGCGATCTGGTCAAGCATTATGCGGTGCGCGGCGGCATCATGCGTCGCCAGGTCGGCACCGTGCATGCGGTGGACGGCGTCAGCTTCGCGCTCGGCACCGGCGAGACGCTCGGCCTGGTCGGCGAATCCGGCTGTGGCAAGTCGACGGTGGCGCGCACCGTGCTGCGGCTGGTCGAACCGACAAGCGGCGCGATAAGGCTCGACGGCGAGGACATCGCACGGCTCGGCAAGACCGCACTGCGGCCCTACCGCCGCTCGATGCAGATCGTGTTCCAGGATCCGTTCGCCTCGCTCAACCCGCGCATGACGGCCGGCGACATCGTCGGCGAGCCCTTGAGCGTGCACGGCCTCGCGACCGGGGCGAAGAAGCAGGAGCGCGTCGCGGAACTGTTCCAGCAGGTCGGCTTGCGCCCCGACCAGATGAAGAACTTCCCGCACCAGTTCTCGGGCGGACAACGTCAGCGCATCTGCATCGCACGCGCGCTGTCGCTCGGGCCGCGGCTGATCGTCTGCGACGAGCCGGTTTCCGCGCTCGACGTCTCGATCCAGGCGCAGGTGATCAATCTGCTGATCGACCTGCAACGCAAGCAGAACTTCTCGTACCTGTTCATCGCCCACGACCTCGCCGTCGTCGCCCATATCAGCCATCGCGTCGCGGTGATGTATCTCGGCCGTATAGTCGAGATCGCTGACAAGCACGCGCTGTTCGCCAACCCGCGCCATCCCTACACCCAGGCGCTGCTCGCCTCGGTGCCGATCGCCAACCCCAGGGCCAGGCGGCTCGCGCCGATGATCGACGGCGACGTGCCGAGCCCGATCAACCCGCCGCCCGGCTGCGCCTTCCACACCCGCTGCCGTTACGCCATCGATCGCTGCAAGACGGAGCGCCCGGCGCTGAAGGATGCGGGCGCGGGGCATCAGGTGGCGTGCTGGCTGAATGACGGGACGGGGCGTGCTGAATAAGAGTCGCTATGCCGCAGCCTCGATCTCGACGACGATCTTCCCGGTCGTCACCTGCTCGCCCTCGGCGACGTCGATCGCCGCCACGGTGCCCGCAACGCCGGCGGTGTGCACATGTTCCATCTTCATCGCCTCGAGCGTCATCACCGGCTGGCCGGCCTTGACCGTGTCGCCAGCCTTGACCAGCACCGCGACGACGCGGCCGTTCATCGCGGCGCGGACCTTGCCGTCGCCGCCCGCGGCGGTTGCCGATTCCGGCCCCGCCAGGGTGAGATCACGGGCTGACAACGCGGCGCCACGATGCAGGACATGAAGCCGATCGCCATCCCGCAGGAACCTTGCCGATTCCATCAGCCCGTTGCGCCGGAAACGGATTGTATCCTCGCCGAACTCGTCGATCTCGAAGCCATACCGATCGCCGTCGCGCGCGGCGACATAGCTGCCGTCGCGCTCGCGGAGGATCTCGATTTCCTGCACGCCATGTCCGAGATCGATGCGCAAGCCCAGCGGGAATGTCGCGGCGAGCGACCGGCCGCGCTGCCATCGGGGCGCGTGCGGATTGGTGACGTAGAGCAGCAGCGCCGCCAGCGCGACATCCGCAGCCCGATCCGCACGCGGCGCCAGCAGCACGTCACGGTTCGCTCCGACGAACGCCGTCGTCGCCTCGCCCTTGGCGAAGACCGGATGGCGCAGGCAGTCGATCAGGAAACCCTGGTTTGTGGTGACGCCGAAGGCGGCGACCTGCTCGAGCCCGCAGATCAGCTTGCCCCGCGCTTCGTCGCGGGTCGCGCCGTGGCTGATCACCTTGGCGATCATCGAATCGTAGAACGGCGGAATCTCGGAGCCCGATTGCAACGCGTGCTCGACGCGGATGTTCTCCGGCATCTGCCACAGGGCCATGGTGCCCGACTGCGGCATGAAGTCATGCCCGGCGTCCTCCGAGCACAGCCGGACCTCGATGGCGTGGCCGGAGAACGTGATGTCCTCCTGCCTCACGCCCAACGGCTCGCCACTGGCCACGCGAAGCTGCAGTTCGACCAGATCGAGCCCGGTGATCGCCTCCGTGACGGGATGCTCGACCTGCAGCCGCGTGTTCATCTCCATGAAGTAGAAGTGGCCCTCGCGGTCGAGCAGGAATTCCAGCGTGCCGGCGCCTTCATAGCCGATCGCCTTGACCGCCTGCACGGCGACCGCGCCCATCCGCGCGCGCAGCTCCGGCGTCACCGCGGGCGACGGCGCCTCCTCGATCAGCTTCTGGTGCCTCCGCTGCACCGAACAGTCGCGCTCGCCGAGATGAATGGCGTTGCCATGGCGGTCGCCGAAGATTTGGATCTCGATGTGGCGGGGATCGACGATCGCGCGCTCGAGGATCACGGTCGGATCGCCGAACGCACCTTGCGCCTCCGAGCGCGCGCTGCGCAGCGCATCCGGAAACGTCGCGGCATCCGCGACCAGCCGCATGCCGCGCCCGCCGCCGCCGGCGACAGCCTTGATCATCACGGGAAAGCCGATCGCCCTGGCTTCGCCGAGCATGACGGCGTCGCCCTGGTCGGCACCCTGATAGCCGGGCACGCAGGGCACACCGGCCTCTCGCATGATGTCCTTCGCGCCGGCCTTGTTGCCCATCACCCGGATCGCCTCCGGCGACGGGCCGATGAAGACGAGCCCGGCATCGCGACATGCTCTCGCAAGATCCTCGTTCTCGGCGAGAAAGCCGTAGCCGGGGTGCACCGCGCCGGCGCCGCTCGCCCCGGCCGCGGCAATGATCGCGTCGATCCTGAGATAGGATTGCGCCGGCAGCGCCTCGCCGATCCGCACGGCCTGGTCCGCCTCGCGCACATGCAGGGCATCGCGATCGGCATCGGAATAGACCGCGACCACGCCATAGCCGAGCCGCCGCGCGGTACGCATGACGCGCAGCGCGATCTCGCCGCGATTGGCGACCAGTATCTTGAAGAACGGCGTCCGCTTCACTGCTGCCCCACTCATGGCCGCGCCACCGAGAACTGCATGCGTTGCGGGGTGCGTGCCTCGGCCTCGCGGCAGATCGCGAGCACTTCCGCGAGCACGGTGCGGGTGTCGCGCGGATCGATCACGCCGTCGTCGAGCACGCGGGCGCTGGTCGAGAACACGTCCATCTGGCCGTCGAACACGCCGACGATCTGCGCCTTCATCGCGTCGAGCTTCTGCTTCTCGATCGGCTTGCCGCGCCTGACAGCGGCGGCCTCGGTCACGATCGCCATGGTCTCGGCCGCCTGCTCGCCGCCCATCACGGCGGTCTTGGCGTTCGGCCAGGAAAAGCAGAAGCGCGGATGGAAACCGCGGCCGCACATGCCGTAATTGCCGGCGCCGAAGGAGGCGCCGCAATAGAGCGTGATCTGCGGTACCGTTGCCGAGGTCACGGCCTGGATCATCTTGGAGCCGTGCTTGATCATGCCGGCCTCCTCATAGGCCTTGCCCACCATGTAGCCGGTGGTGTTGTTCATGTAGAGGATCGGGGTGCGCGACTGGCAGCAGGCCTGGATGAAATGCGTCGCCTTGTTGGCGCCGGGAACGTCGAGCGGGCCGTTGTTGGTGATGATGCCGATCGCCTGCCCCTCGATGCGGGCATGGCCGCAGACGGTGGCGGGGCCGTAATTGGCGCCGAACTCGGTGAAGTCGGAATCGTCGATGAAGCGCGCGATCGCCTGGCGCATGTCGACGGGACGCTTGTGGTCCATCGGCATGATGCCGAGCAATTCCTCGACATCATAGCGCGGCGGCTTGTACGCCGCGGGCTCCGGCTTGGGACGGTCCCAGGGCAGCTTGGCCATGATGTCGCGCGCGATGCGCAACGCATCGCGATCGTCCTCGGCGAGGTAATCGCCAAGGCCCGAGATCGAGGTGTGCATCTCGGCGCCGCCAAGTTCCTCTTCGGTCGCGATCTCACCGGTCGCGGCCTTCAGGAGCGGCGGTCCGGCCAGGAACGCCCGGGTGCGGCCGCGCACCATCACGATGTAGTCGGAGAGGCCGGTCTGGTAGGCGCCGCCGGCCGTCGACGAACCATGCGTGACGGTGACGACGGGAAGCCCGGCCGCCGACAGCCGTGCCAGATTGCGAAAGATGTTGCCGCCGCGAACAAAATCCTCGACGCGATAGCGCAGCAGATTGGCGCCGGCGCTTTCGACGAGCTGCACATAGGGCAGCTCGTTCTCCAGCGCGAGCTCCTGCACCCGCAGCGTCTTGTCGAGGCCGTAAGGTTGCAGCGCGCCGGCGTCGATGCCGGCGTCATTGGCGCTGACCATGCAGCGTATGCCGGAGACGAAGCCGATGCCGGCGATCAGGCCGCCGCCGGGCACGCTCCTGTCCACGTCGGCAACGTCGAACATGTAGCCGGCGAGCGTCGACAGTTCGAGGAAGGGCGAGCCGGGATCGAGCACCAGCGCGACGCGCTCGCGCGGCAGCAGCTGGCCTCGCTTGTGGAAGCGATCCTTTGCGGCAGCCGATGCCGCGCGCGTTCGTTCCTCCAGCGCCCGCATCCGGGCGATCAGGGCCAGCATGCCGTCGCGGTTGGCCTGGAAGGCCGCGCCGCCGGTGGAGATGGTGTTCTCGATGATGGCCACTAGGCACGCTCCGAAAAATGCCCGCTGTATTTCTGCCGCAGCTCGACCTTGCGCAGCTTGCCGGTGGCGGTCATCGGCATCTCGTCGAGGATACGCACCAGCTTCGGCACCTGGAAGCCGCCGAGATGCTTTCGGCAATGCGCCTCGATCCCGGCTTCATCGGCGACCGCACCCGGCTTCAGCTTGACGAAGGCCGAGACCGCCTCGCCCCATTGCGGATGCGGCAGGCCGACCACGGCGGCGTTCTGCACGGCGGGATGCGCCAGCAGCATCTCCTCGATCTTGACCGAGGCGACATTCTCGCCGCCGGACTTGATCATGTCCTTCTTGCGGTCGAGGAACAGCACCTCGCCGTTATCGTCGATCAGCGCCAGGTCGCCGGTGTGATGCCAGCCGAACCTGCGCGCCTCTTCGGTCGATGCGGGATCCTTGTAATAGCCCATCATCACATTGGGCCCGCGATGCACCAGCTCGCCGATCCCGTCGCGCGGCAGCAGGTTGCCGGCGTCGTCCATGATCGCGGTCTCGTTGACGATCAGCGACTCGCCCCAATAGTTACCGAAGCGGTTGAGTTGCACCTCCGGCCGCGACATCGTGGTTGCCGGATACATCTCGGTCTGACCGCTGGAGAGCACGAAGTTCGGGCAGAGATCGGCGATGGCGCGCTCCAGCAGCGGCTTGCCCATCGGCGCCATGGTGTAGATGCAACAGCGCAGGCCGGAGAGGTCGAAATCCCGCCGGCGAGGGTGATCGAGGATCGCCTGGTACATCAGCGACAAGCCGACGAACACCGTGAGGCGGTCGCGCACGATCGCCTCCATGCAGGCGACCGGATCGAAGCCGCGCATCAGCGCCATGCGGCCACCGACCGAGAGATAGCTGAGCAGCAGCACGTGACCGGCGCAGTGGAACAGCGGAAACTGTCCGGTGATACCGTCGTCGCGCGACAGTTGCATCTCGATGCAATTGCTCATCACGGCCATCACCACGGCGAGATGGCAATGCATCGCGCCCTTCGGCCGCGAGGTCGTGCCCGACGTGTAGATGATCATCGCGAGATCGCGGTCGTTGATCTCGATTTCGGGCTCGATTTCCGACTGGCCCCGCAGCAGGTCGTTGAAGCCGGAGAGACCGGTCTTCCCGGCATTGCCGGTCAGATCAATTGCGATCATCTCGATGCCGCGTGCTTCGAGTGCCGCGCGCCGGTCTCCCTGGGCATGCAGGTTGTCATCGATGACGGCAAAGCGCACCTCGGCATGGCCGATAATGTAGTCCATGTCGGCAGGGCCGAGCATGGTGTTGATCGGCACCCAGACGAGGCCGGCGCGGTGAATGCCGAACAGCGCTTTGACGAACTCGACCGAGTTGTTGCAGATCGTCGAGACCTTGTCGCCGGGCCTGAGCCCGCGCCGCACCAGATAGTTCGCGAAACGGTTGGCATCGCGCTCGAGCTCGGTGAAGGTGACACGGCGATCACCGTCGGTCAGCGCGATCCTGTCGGGAAAGCGGCGCGCCGCGCGCTTCAGCAGGTCGCCGATCGCGACCCGCCCGATGCGCCCGGGACCGACGACGCCACCGGTTGCTGCGAGATTGTCCATATCCATTCTTCCTTCGTGCGGTGAGATGGATTGCTTCGCTGAGTTCGCGATGACGCCCGACCAACCGTCAATGCCTCACCCCGAAAATCCGCCGCGCTTCTGCCGGACTCGCGATCTCGCGTCCGGCATTCCGCGCGCAGGCCGCGAGCGCCTCGACGAGTTGTCCGTTCGACGTCACCTTGGTGCCATCGCCGAGATAGAACGTGTCTTCCAGCCCGCTGCGCAGATGGCCGCCGAGATCGGCGGCGCGTTGATGCAGGGGCCAGATCTCGGCGCGGCCGATCGCGGTGACCTGCCAATGCGCCTCCGGCGCCTTCAGCTTCAGCAGGATCGGCAGCAAATCAGGATCCGCCGGCATGCCCGAGGCGACGCCCATGACGAAATTATACTCGAGCGGTCCGGAATACATGCCGGTCTGCCGATACATGCCGACGCAGCGAACGATGCCGACATCGAAGCACTCGAATTCCGGAATCGTGCCTGCCGCCTTCATGACGTCGAGATAGTCCTGCACCTTCTCGACGGCGTTATCGAACATCATCGGCGGCCAGGCCCAGGTGTTGTCGGCCTTGACCTTGAGATAGTTCAGCGAGCCGGCATTGCAGGCGGCGATTTCGGGCTTCGTCTCGCGCACGCAGTTCAGCGCACCCTGGTAGTTCGGCCCTGATGTGCCGGTGGTGTGATTGATGATGACGCCGGGACAGGCTTCGCGGATCGCCTGCTGGATCTCCTTGCTGACGCCGACCTCCCATGATGGCAGGTGGCCCTTGTTCGGCTCCTGCTGGCGCAGATGGATATGCATGATGCTGGCGCCGGCATTGAAAGCTGCCCTGGCCTCGCGCGCCATCTCTTCCGGCGTCACCGGAACGTTGTGCTGCTTCGGATCGGTGAGCACGCCGTTCAGCGCGCAGGTGATGACGGCCTTGTCGCTCATGATGGTCGCTTGTCCTCGTTGCAGTGCACGCTGCCTGATTTTTCCATGATGAGAGATTTGCTTCCGCGCCATCTTGCGTTGACTGGCTAAGTCGGCGTCTCGCGCCGCGAGGCACCGCCAGCCGGTTAACGCAAGACCGGGAATGACACGACGCGTTATCTTCCGACCAAGCAAAAGCCTGGCGAAACAAGCCGGCGATCGCGGGGAGGACGTCATGGTCTCGATCAACCGGCGTACGCTGCTCTCTGGCACCGCAAGTACAGCCCTCGCCGCACTGGCTGGTATCCGTCCCGGCTTCGCCGAGGATACGCCGGGCGTCACCGCGACCGAGATCAGGATCGGCAGCACGACGTCGCTGAGCGGCCCCGTATCGGCGCTTGGCGTGCAGGCGCGCTGCCAGGAGGCCTATTTCAGGATGCTGAACGAGCAGGGCGGCATCGCCGGCCGGCAGATCAAGTACATCTACTATGACGATGCCTTCAATCCTGCGAAGACGGTCGAACAGGTGCGTCGCCTGATCGAGAGCGACAACGTTGCCTTCCTGTTCAACATGCTCGGCACCGCGCCGAACTCGGCCGTGGTGAAATACATCAATGCCGCGAAGGTCCCGCATCTGTTCCTGTCGGTGAACGGCGACAAATGGGGTGATTACAAGACCTATCCCTGGACCATGGGCTTCGCGCCGAGCGCGCGCACCGAGGCGCAGGTGTTCGTCAAATATGCCCTGAGCAAGAATCCGAACGCAAAGATCGCGGTGCTCTACCAGAACGACGATCTCGGCAAGGACTTCGTCACCGGGACCAGGGACGTGCTGGGCGAACGATTCGCCAGCTCCGCGGTGGCCATCTCGCACGAAGTGACGGACCCCACGATCGATTCCCAGATCGTAACCTTGCGCGGCGGCAATCCCGACGTGCTGATTTCGGGCACGACGGCAAAATTCGCCGCGCAGGCGATCCGCAAGATCCATGAGCTCGGCTGGAAGCCGATGCATTTCATCGCCAGCGGCGCGGCCTCGCTGACGTCGACCATCATACCTGTCGGCCTCGACAAGGCGCAGGGCACGATCTCGTCAGCCTATGTGAAGGATGCCGCCGATCCGGCCTGGGCCAATGATCCCGGTGTGAAGGATTTCATGGCGTTCATGGCGAAGTATTTTCCCGAGGGCAACCCGAAGGAAGGCTACAACATGTACGCCTACATGGTGGCTGGGGTGCTCAAGATCGTGCTCGACCAGTGCAAGGGCAATTTCACCCGCGACAACATCATGGCGCAGGCGAACAACTTGAAAGACGTCGAAGTCCCGACGCTGCTGCCGGGCATCCGCGTCAACACCAGCCCGACCAACCACCACCCGTTGCAGCAGCTGCAGTTGCAGCGGGTCGAGGGCGCGGGCTGGCTGCGCTTCGGTGAGGTGATCCAGGGCGCGAACCTGTAGTCATCGTCATTGCGAGCGGAGCGAAGCAATCCACTCTGCAACGGGGGACACACGGATTGCTTCGTCGCCTCGGCGCAAAATCGCCTGGCAATCTTGTCGCGAACTCCCCGCAATGACGATCTACGTCAAGGCCGGCTCGCTCACCACCTGTCCGGTCCGGTAGATCGCAAGATCGCGCGAGCCTGAGAAGATCGCACGCGGCTTGAGCCCATAGAAGCGGCGGATCGAGTGGCTGAAATGGGTTGAGTCGGGATAGCCGATGTCCTGCGCGAGATGCGCAAGGTTGATGTCCTGGTTGGCGAAATGCAGCAGATGCCGCGCACGCTTCCAGGCGCGGAAGGAGCGGAACGAGATGCCGGTCTCTTCCTTGAAGAGATGCAGGAAGCGCGACGGGGACAGCGAGGCCTCGGCGGCGCAGCCTGCCGCGGTCACCGGCTCTCCGGAGAATTGACCGATGCGGAGAATCGCGCGCACCACGCGCGGATCGAGCACCCGTTGCGGCAGCGCGTCGCCGAAGCACATGGTGTCGAACTCGGCATTCGAGATCGCGTCGCGATGCTGCATCTCGGCCAGCCGCGCATAGGCGGTACGGATGCGATTGGCGAACAGCGCGCTGTCGGGCCCTTGCAGGCGACGCGCGACCGCCTCCAGCGTGCCGTCGGGCACGCTTTCCGGCTCGATCGCGACGCAGATCGCCGAGCGATACTCGCTGGTGATGGTGTGGCGCAGGTTCGGCATCGTCACCGCGATTTCGCCATGCGCCTGGCAGCCGTCGCTGGTGGAGAGATGCAGCCCGTCGCGAATCGCGACATAGACATGGAACGCGCCCGGGCAGCGTTCGCGCGGGCGGCCGAGCAGGCCGGCGTAGAACACACGTTCCGGCGTGATCAGCATCCGGTGGCCGGACTGGTGACCAGTGTCGTGAGCGGATTCCTGGCGCTTGTCGTCCACGATCGTGTCCATGGCGGGTTCCTCCTCGCGTGGCTCTTTGGCCGCTGCGACGGGGCTACCATAGCGCAAATTCGCGGGCTGTCACCGACCGGCTCAGTCAATTCGGAGGCTGACCGACGTTGGCGAACCTACGGCCGTGCCCTCGGCGCAACGTTCTGTTCCACGCCGGCTTTTTGCTCCGCCGCCACCGCACGCCTGAAGCCGTCGCGCTGCTGCAGCCGGGCCCAATAGGCCGCGACATTGGGCCCGAAATCCTTCGACAGCCCGATGGTGCTGGCGAGCCGCAGTGCGTAGCCATTGGCAATGTCGGCGGCAGTGAAGCGTTCCGCGCAGAGGAATTCCGACCGGGCGGCGGCGGCTTCGACGGCGCGCAGCCGGCCGAGGAACCATTTGGCATAGTCGCCCGAGACCTGCGGGTTGCGCCGCTCCTCCGGCTCGAGCTGGCTGTACCGAAGCACCAGGGTCTGCGGGAAGGTCAGCGTGGCGTCGGAGAAATACATCCAGTTCAGGAACGCGCCATAGGCCGGCTCGTCCACGCCGACGACCAGCGGCGTCGGGCCGTATTTGGTGCCGAGATAATGGCAGATGCCGGACGATTCCGTCATCCTGGTCTCGCCGTCGATCATGAAGGGGATGGTGCCGAGCGGGTTGATGCCAAGATATTCCTTGGCGAACACGCGTGGCGGGAACGGCAGCATCTTCAACTCGTAGGAAAGCCCGAGCTCCTCCAGCATCCACAGCGGACGGAACGAGCGCGCAGCGTCGCAGTGATACAGCGTGATCATCAGGCGTTTCCCTTATTCTTCAGGCCCGGCAGCGTGCCCATCATCTTGCACAGTACCATGAGCATCACCTCGTCGGCACCGCCGCCGATCGAGGTCAGCCTGCTGTCGCGGTAGGCGCGGCTGACCGGCGTCTCGTTGGTGAAGCCCATGCCGCCCCAATATTGCAGGCAGGCGTCGGTGAGTTCGCGGCCGAGCCGGCCGGCTTTCAGCTTGGCCATGGTCGCGAGCCGCGTCACGTCTTCGCCTGCCACCAGCGCCTCGCCGGCACGATAGATCAGCGAACGCAGCAGCTCGACCTCGGTCTGCATCTCCGCGAGCTTGAAGTGCACCACCTGGTTGTCGAGGATCGAGCCGCCGAACGCCTTGCGGTTGCGGGTGTACTCGATCGTCTCGTTGATGATGTATTCATGCGCCTTCAGGCAGGCCGCCGCGCCCCACAGCCGCTCCTCCTGGAACTGGATCATCTGGTAGGTAAAGCCCTGTCCTTCCTCGCCGATCCGGTTGCGCTTGGGCACCCTCACATTGTCGAAGAAGATCTGCGCGGTGTCGGAGGAGCGCATGCCGAGCTTGTCGAGCTTGCGCGCGACCTGCACGCCCCTGGTCTGCATCGGCACGCAGATCAGCGACTTGTTGCGATGGACCTGGCCGTCGCTGGTGTTGGCAAGCAGGCAGATCCAGTCGGCCTGGGTGCCGTTGGTGATCCACATCTTGCCGCCATTGATGACGTAGTCGTCGCCATCGGAGCGCGCGCTGGTCCTGATCGAGGCGACATCGGAGCCGGCGCCCGGCTCGGAGACACCGATGCAGGCAACCTGGTCGCCCGAAATCGCCGGCACCAGGAATTCGCGCCGCACCTCGTCCGAGCCGAACCGCGCCAGCGCCGGAGTCGCCATGTCGGTCTGTACCCCGATCGCCATCGGCACGCCGCCGCAGGTGATGGCCCCGAGTTCCTCGGCCATCATCAGCGCGTAGGAGTAATCAAGCCCCTGGCCGCCGTACTCGACCGGCTTGTTGAGGCCGAGGAAGCCGAGATTGCCGAGCTTCCTGAACAGCTCATGCGCCGGGAAGATATCGGCCTTCTCCCATTCGTCGACGTGAGGATTGATCTCGGTCGCGATGAATTTCTGCAAGATCCGGCGCGGTTCGTCGTGGTCGGCGGTGAAGAGCATGTTGCTGGTCTATCCCTTTGTCACAGTCCCATCTGCCTCGACGCCAGATCCTTCATGATCTCCTCGGTGCCGCCGCCGATGGCGTTGACCTTGACCTCGCGGTAGATGCGCTCGACCTTGACGCCGCGCATGAAACCGGCGCCGCCGAAGATCTGCACCGCTTCGGAGGCGCAATGGGCCATGGTCTGGGTCGCCTGGTTCTTCATCATGCAGATCTCGGCGACCGGGCTCTCGCCCTGGCCGAGCCGCCACGCCAGCATCTCCAGCATGGCCTGCGAGGCCGCGACCTTCTGCGCCATGTCGACGATCTTGTGCCGGATCACCTGGTGCTGGGCGATCGGCTTGCCGAAGGTCTTGCGCTCCTTGGCATAGGCGATCGCCTCGTCGAGGCAGACCCGTGCGTAGGCCGTGCAGCTTGCCGCCATGCCCATGCGCTCGCTGTTGAAGTTCTGCATGATGATCTTGAAGCCCTGGCCTTCCTCTCCGATCAGGTTCTCGACCGGCACGCGGCATTCATCGAAATGCAAGGTCGCGGTATCAGATGCCCACCAGCCCATCTTTTTCAGCTTGGTGCGCGAGAGCCCTGGCGTATCACCCTCGATCAGGAGCAGGCTGACACCGGAGGGTCCCTCGCCGCCGGTGCGTACCGCGACCGTCAGATAGTCGGCGCGCATGCCCGAGGTGATGAAGGTCTTCTCGCCGCTGACGATGTAGTGGTCGCCCTCGCGCCGCGCCTTGGTGCGCAGATTCGCGACGTCGGAGCCGCCGCTCGGCTCGGTGATTGCGAGCGCGGAAATCTTCTTGCCTGCGAGCACCTCCGGCAGCACCCGTGTCTTCACTTCGGGACGCGCGGCGCGCGCGATCGGCGGCGAGCCAATGGTGTGGCTCATCAGGCTCGAGCTCACCCCGCCCGCGCCGGCGCGGGCCAGTTCCTGCGAGGCGACGATCTTCATGAACTGGTCGGCGGCGATCCCGCCATATTCCTCGGGGAAGCCGAGGCCGAGCAACCCGATGCCGGACGCCTTGCCATAGAGCTCGCGCGGAAACTCGCCCGCTTCGTCCCATTGATGGGCATAAGGCTCGATTTCCTTCGCCACAAAGCGGCGCATCACCTCGCGAAAGGCCTCATGCTCGCCAGTGTAGAACGGGTTCGCCATCCGCTTCGCTCCGTTGATTCCCGATTTCGACGATGTCCGGTTTCTACTCCCCTCACTTGCGTCGAGTGGCTGCCCACGAGGGCTGCCGGCCGATTGGGCCATGCACCAGCCACTAAACGCAAGACAGTATCCGGATACGCCACATCCACTGCCGCTTCATGGCAACAATGGAGCCGGGATCAGGTGGCGCAAGACCTCCGGTCCGGAGGAGGATAATTTGCCGGTTCGTTACTACGACTGGATCGCCCATCATCGCCGGCGCACGCCGGACAAGACCGCGCTCGTCGATCTCGCGAGCGGGCGCCGTTTCACCTACGTACAACTCGACGCGCGCGTGGCGCGCCTGGCCGGGCATCTGCGCGATCGGCTGCACGTGAAGCGGGGCGACCGTGTCGCGGTGCTGGCACTGAACACGACGGATACGATGGAGGTGCAGTTCGCCTGTTTCCGGATCGGCGCGATCTTCGTGCCGCTCAACACCCGCCTCACCGTGCCGGAGCTGCACTACATCGTCGGCGATGCCGCACCCGGGGTGATGATCCACGACGACGATCTGGCCGAGACCGCGCTCGCGGTGGCGAAGCTCTGTAACGTCGCATCCGCGATGCGGTTCGGCGCCGATGGCTCCTATGAGGCCGCCATCGCATCCGCGGGGCCGCTGGAGCGCGTCGAAGAGGTCACGCTCGATGACTTCTCGACCATCATGTACACCTCGGGCACGACCGGCCAGCCCAAGGGCGCGATCATCACGCACGGCATGACGTTCTGGAATTGCGTCAACCTCGGTGGTCCCGCCTACATCTCGCCGTCCTCGGTGCTGCTCACGGTGCTGCCGCTGTTCCATACCGGCGGGCTGAATTGCTACACCAACCCGGTGATGCATGCCGGCGGCACCGCGCTGATCATGCGCACGTTCGATCCCGCCGAGGCGCTCAGGCTGATCAGCGATCCCGCCCAGCGCATCAACGTGTTCTTCGGCGTGCCATCGATCTACCAGTTCATGGCGCAGCATCCGGCATTCCCGAACGCGGATTTCAGCCGCCTCATCAACGGCGGCGTCGGAGGGGCACCGATGCCGGTGCCGCTCTTGAAGACCTGGGAGGCGCGCGGCGTCGCGTTGCAGCAGGGCTATGGCATGACCGAAACCTCGCCCGCCGTGCTGACGCTCGACCGCGAGGATGCGGCGCGCAAGGCCGGCTCCTCCGGCAAGCCGCTGCTGCATACGGAAGTGCGGATCGTGCGCCCCGACGGCACCGATGCCGATGTCGGTGAACTCGGCGAGCTCTGGGTCAAGGGGCCGAACATCACGCCCGGCTACTGGAACAGGCCGGACGCCAACGCCGCCTCCTTTACCGACGGCTGGCTGCACACCGGCGACGCCACGCGGATGGACGAGGAAGGCTTCTACTACATCGTCGACCGCTGGAAGGACATGTACATTTCCGGCGGCGAGAACGTCTATCCGGCCGAGGTCGAAAGTGTGCTGCATCAATTGGAGGCAGTTGCCGAAGCCGCCGTCATCGGTATTGCGAACGAGCAATGGGGCGAGGTCGGCATGGCCGTCATCGCCGTCAAGCCCGACCATTCGATAACCCCGGCCGAGATCCACGCCCATTGCCAGGCCAATCTGGCACGGTTCAAATGTCCGCGGCTGATCGAATTCGTCGACGCGCTGCCGCGCAATGCGACGGGCAAGATCCACAAGCCGACGCTGCGGCAGCGGTTCAGCGAGCCGAAGCCGACCGATACGGCGGCATGATCCCGGAAACGTGTGTGGCGTTTTCGGGAGCGTGCTCCGACAAGGAACGACCCCGTCACTGCCTGCCGGGACCGGTGACGGGTATGCTGCGTGAAGTCCCCAACCAAAATCAATCGAGGAAAAAGCCTTTATGAAAACCACCAAACTGTCGCTGCTGGCCGCCGCCGCGGCGCTCTGCCTGCTCTCCAGCCAGGCCGCATTTGCACAAAAGAAATACGATACCGGAGCTTCCGACACCGAGATCAAGATCGGCAATGTCGAGGCCTATAGCGGCCCGGCTTCGGCCTACGGCGTCATCGGCAAGACCGAGGAAGCCTATTTCAAGATGATCAATGATCAGGGCGGCATCAACGGCCGCAAGATCAACTGGATCTCCTATGACGACGGCTATTCGCCGCCGAAGACGGTGGAGCAGATCCGCAAGCTGATCGAGAGCGACGAGGTGTTCCTGGTGTTCAATGCGCTGGGCACCCCGACCCAGACCGCGGTCCAGAAATATCAAAACGCCAAGAAGGTGCCGCAGCTCTTCCTCGCCACCGGCGCCAGCAAGTGGAACGACCCGAAGGACTTCCCCTGGACCATGGGCTTCCAGCCCAGCTATCGCGTCGAGGCGCGCATCTTCGGAAAATACATCCTCAAGGCCAAGCCGGACGCCAAGGTCGCGATCTTCTATGCCAACGACGATTTCGGCAAGGACTACCTGGTCGGCCTCAAGGAGATCCTCGACAAGTCGAGCGCCAAGATCGTCGCCGAGGAAAGCTACGAGACCACCGAGCCGTCGATCGATTCCCACATCGTCAAGCTGAAGGACACCGGCGCCGACGTGTTCGTCAACATCGCGACGCCGAAATTCGCCGCGCAGGCGATCAAGAAGATCGCCGAGCTCGGCTGGAAGCCGATGCAGGTGATGACCGACGTCTCGATCTCGATCGGCGCAGTCATGAAGCCTGCGGGCCTCGAGGCCTCTGAAGGCGTGCTGTCGGCGGGCTATCTCAAGGATGCCTCCGATCCGCAATGGAAGAACGACGAAGGCATGAAGAAGTTCATGGCCTTCATCGACAAGTACATGCCGGGCGCCAACATCTCCGATGCGAACCTGGTCTATGGCTACGCCGCGGCGCAGACCATGGTGCAGGTGCTGAAGCAGTGCGGCGACAACCTGACGCGTGAGAACGTGATGAAGCAGGCTGCCAGCCTGAAGGACTTCGCGCCCGACACGCTGCTCCCCGGCATCAAGATCAACACCAGCGCCACCGACTTCGCCCCGATCGAGCAACTCCAGATGTGGCGGTTCAAGAACGGGCAGTGGGAGCTGTTCGGCGACATCCTCAGCGCCGAGACGGGGGGCTAGGACCAACTCGGCGAGGCGAGGAATCGACAGTGTCGCGAAGCCGTCCTCCGGGACGGCTTCGTTGCTTCGGGCCACCTGAACGGCCGCGGCGCGGCTGGCGTCCTTGTGGTCTCGCCACGCGTTCCCACCTAACAGGGCAGGACAGGCCAAATCCACACCGGCAGCCCGATGGATTCGAACGTTCACTACCTGCCGCTGACGCCGGGACTGTTTTCGGTCCTCGTGTTCGTGGCCGTGGCGCTGGTCGTGCTGATCCAGCTTCGCATCCTGCGCTACGCCTATATGCGCCTCGGCATCGGTCCCGGAGTCGCCCTGCTGCTGTTGTTCGGCTCGCTGATCGGCAGCTATTTCAACATACCGATCACCGTGCTGCACGGTCCACCGGCGCGATCCGGGCAGATCGTCGACTTCTTCGGCATGCGCTATGTCGTGCCGTTCGTGGTATCGCCCGGCACGATCCTGGCCGTGAATGTCGGCGGTGCGGTGATCCCGACGATCATGTCGACCTACCTCGTGCTTCGCTATCAGCTCTGGCTCAAGGCCGCGATCGCGACAGTCGTCATCGCGGCAATCGTGCACGCCAGCGCCACCCCGGTGCGGGGAATGGGCATCGCCGTCCCCGTGTTCGTTCCGGTCCTCGCCACCGCAATCCTCGCCTTGCTGCTGTCGCGGGAATACGGGGCGCCGCTCGCCTATATCGGCGGCTCGATGGGAACGCTGCTCGGGGCCGACCTGCTTAACCTCGACAAGATCGGCCGCCTCGGCGCGCCGATCGCATCGATCGGCGGTGCCGGCACATTCGACGGCATTTTCCTGACCGGCATCCTGGCCGTGCTGATTGCAGGCATCGTTGCGCCGCCGCGCCCGAGGCAGGCCTGATCTCGCATTCGGAACAGCGCGTCAGTCCTGCAACAGGATCGCAAAGGGTTCGTCCACCGTGCGGCGCAGATGCTCGCGGTAGAGCTTGTGGTTCGGATCATCCGATAATACCCGGCCGAGGCTTGGATTTGGGACGTTCTTGATCGGCAGCAGCGCGATCGGTGCTGCGATCGGGGTCAGGACCGAGCCGCGTCCGGCCAACAGCGTCGTGATGATGCCGTACATCTCGCCGGAGTTTCGCGGGCGCGACACCGTGATGACGCGATGCTGGCCGTGCCGGTTGGTGACGAGATAGACGAAGCCGGACTCGTTGGGCACGGCCACCTCGCCAAACTGCGTGTAGTCCGAATCCTGCCGCTCGCCCTCGCGAAAGGCGAGCAGCGAGGCGGCGTCGTCCCAGGCGATCTCGGTGCGATAGGCATAGATCGCGCCCTTCTCGCCGAATGACGGCCGGACCGTGATGTAGGTGCCTTCGATCCGCGCCACCGAGCGGCGGGAATAGGACCCGAGACTGTCGGGCGCAACCTCGACATTGGCAGACGCGACCATCGGTATGACGTCCGGCAACTTGCGCAGGGAGACGCCGAGCGCCTGCTCGAGCCGCACGGTGGTCGCGAGTGTGAACGGGCGGCGGCCGCCGAGCACTTTTTCGAGCGTCGACAGGCTGAGCTTGGCCTGCTCCGCCAGGGTCTGCCGCGAGATGCGGCGGCGCGCAATCTCCTCGCGGATGGTCTCCGCCACCTGCCGGCTCTGCTCGGCGGAAAGCTGCTTGTCCGGCGTCGGCATCCTGATCCTTTGCGCGATTCCCCTGCAATTCGAGCAGTCTAGCAGACCGGACAATTCATCACAAAACCGCACTAACCCGTACTCACCGCGGGCGGACGGCGCCGGGCGGCGGCCAATCATTGCCGATCAATCCGCTCGCGCCAAACCGCGCGTTCTCCAAGATTTCCCATAGCGAACAACTCGCTCGGGAGCGACGAAAATGACGACGATTGACGATGCAAGTGAAACCAGCCAGCAGACGCGGCTGTCGCGCAGGATGCGTATCCTGCTGTTCTTCCTCGTGGAAGGCATAGCCGCGCTCGCGATCGGCTTTGCAGCCCTGTTCCTGAGCTTCGATCCGGTATGGTCCGCGGAACAGCCGCACGCGGTGTTGCGGCCAGGCACGGCCCGCTCCGGCTCGCTGCTGCTCAAGACCGACGACGGCTATACGGATGCGCTGCGGCTCGGAATCGATGTCGACCTTACCGTGTCGGGCCCGACCATCCGGGCCCGGGTCACGCAGATCTTCCGTAACCCGACCAGGGACTGGATGGAGGCCACTTACGTCTACCCGCTGCCGGCAGGCGGTGCGGTCGACACGCTGAAGATGGTGGTCGGCGACCGCGTCGTGGTCGGCGACATCAAGGAGCGGCAGCAGGCGCGCGCCATCTACGAGCAGGCCCGCTCGAACGGCCAGAAGGCCGCGCTCACCGAGCAGGAGCGGCCGAACATCTTCACTAACTCGGTTGCCAATATCGGTCCCGGCGAAACCGTGCTGGTGCAGATCGAGTATCAGGAGCCGGTGCAGCAGGACGGCAACGAGTTCTCGCTGCGTGTGCCGATGGTGGTCGGCCCGCGCTACAATCCGCTTCCCGTCGTGCAGAGCGTCGACCTCCGCGCCGATGGCAACGGCTGGGGAACGACCGCGACGGATCCGGTTCCGGATCGCGACCGAATCTCGCCGACCGCACTCGACCCCGCGGAGAATGCCCCGATCAATCCGACCAGGATCACGGTGCATTTGCAGGCCGGCTTCCCGCTCGGCGAGGTGAAGAGCCATTTTCACCAGGTCAATATCGAGAGCCCCGACACCACCACGCGCGTCATCACGCTGGCTGGCGGCCCCGTTCCGGCCGATCGCGACTTCGAACTGACCTGGAAGCCCGCTGCCGAGACGGCGCCGTCGGTCGGACTGTTCCGCGAACATGTCGGCAAGTCCGACTATCTGCTCGCGTTCGTGACTCCGCCCTCGATCGAACAGGCCCAGCAGGCGCCGCGGCCGCGCGAGGTGATCTTCGTGATCGACAATTCCGGCTCGATGGGCGGCACCTCGATCATCCAGGCCAAGGCGAGCCTGTTGTACGCGCTCGGCCGCCTGCAGCCGACCGATCGCTTCAACGTGATCCGCTTCGATGACACGATGGACGTGCTATTCCCCGCCCCGGTCGCCGCGACCAGCAGCAACATCACCAATGCGACATCGTTTGTCAGTGCTCTGCAGGCACGTGGTGGCACAGAGATGGTGCCGGCGATGCGCGCCGCGCTGTCGGATACCAATCGCGACGACGCCGATACCATCCGCCAGGTCGTGTTCCTGACCGACGGCGCCATCGGCAACGAGCAGCAATTGTTCGAGACCATCGGCGCGCTGCGCGGCCGTTCCCGGATCTTCATGGTCGGCATCGGTTCGGCGCCGAACACCTACCTGATGACGCGCGCCGCCGAGCTCGGCCGCGGCACCTTCACCCATATCGGCTCGGTCGAGCAGGTCGAGGAGCGCATGCGCGGCCTGTTCGCCAGGCTGGAGAATCCGGCGGTGACCGGACTGTCGGCAAAATTCTCGGACGCCACGGCTGATCTCACGCCGGCGGCACTGCCCGACGTCTATCGTGACGAGCCGCTGGTGCTTGCCGCGAAGCTCGACAGGCTCGCCGGCTCGGTCGAGATCAAGGGCCGCGTCGGGGACCGTCCGTGGAGCGTGACGCTGCCGCTCGCGAACGCCGCCGACGGCAAGGGCCTGTCGAAGCTGTGGGCACGCCGCAAGATCGCGGACGCCGAGGTCGCGCGCACCACGCGGCAGGTGAGCCCGGAAGACGCCGACAAGACCATCCTTGCGCTTGCGCTGGAGCATCAGCTCGTCACGCGGCTGACCAGCCTCGTCGCGGTCGACAACACGCCGAGCCGTCCTGACGGTGAACCGCTGAAGCTCGCTGAACTGCCGATCAACCTGCCCGCGGGCTGGGATTTTGCAAAGGTGTTCGGCGAGCATCCGCGCCAGCCGGCCGCAGCGCCGACCGAGCGCCGCGCCGAATCCGGCGATGCCAGGGTGGGCGATTCCAGGGTGCAGGTCGCGTCGCTGAAGCGGCCGGGGCCGGTGATCGCTCCCACTCCCGCGCCGGTCCAGCTGCCGAAGACTGCGACCGATGCCGAGCTGAAGATGATCGCGGGCGTGATCCTGCTCACGGTCAGCCTGCTCTTCCTGGTGTTCAACCGACGTCAGATGTCACCCCGATGACGTCGGATGAAAGGAGGAGGTGTCCCCCGACCTCCTCTTTCAAGAGCGCGCGCGGCCTCTCACCCGTCCCCCAGGGCCGCGCGCGCCGCTTTCTCTCAACGGTCATAAGCGAACCCGGAATGACGTCAGAAGACACACCATGCCCCGCTTCATCCCTCCGCTCGCGTCCGCCCTCCTCGGCCTGATCCTGTTCGGTCAGGGCGCCTACATCCACGCCAAGGCACTGCTCGCGCAGGTGCTGCTGGAGCGCGCGTTTGAGGAGACCATCGTCACCGGTCATCCCGTGAAGCCATGGAGCTGGGCCGACACCTGGCCGGTGGCGCGCATCGAGGTCAGGCGCATTCACGTCTCCGAAATTGCGCTCGCCGGCAGCAGCGGGCAGGCGCTCGCCTTCGGCCCGGGTCATGTCGAGCAGACCGTCGACGCCGGTGAACGCGGCGTCGCCGTGTACTCGGCGCATCGCGACACGCATTTCCGATTCCTCAAGGAGGTCGCGATCGGCGACGAGATCGACGTCACGAGGAGCGACGGCAAGAGATTCCGCTACAGGGCCGACGGAAGCTCGGTCGCTCGTTTCGATCAGTCCGGCATCGATCCGCTCACCGATCGATACGAGCTGGTGCTGTCGACCTGCTGGCCATTCGACGCGCTGACATCGGGTCCGGAGCGCTATCTGCTGCATGCGACACTGATCGCACCGGATTCGAGCCTGTCCGAATCGGGTTCCTGATTTCGCGGAAATTTTCGTGACCCGGGATATCTTGTGCGGTGCCCAGACTTGCGCCGGTGTGAGTTGCCACCCGCTTCCCGGAGCCATAAAAACAATCAAAATCGCGTGCCGCGGCGATCGACCGTCGCCCACAGGAAACAGACAAGGATAAGGGCAGGCTCCATGGAAGCTCTCGCAAGCACCGCGTTTCATCCGGCTGCAAAATGGTCGCCGCCAGCCGACGCCAGCGACATCGTCAAGAGCATTCATGCGATGCTGCACCCGCGCAACATCGTGCTGGTCGGCGCCACCGACAAGCCCGGCAACTATGCCGAGCGGATCTGGAACAATCTGATCAAGTACGGATACGCCGGCCGCCTGTTCCCGATCAACGCCAAGCGCGAGGCGATCTGGGGCGTCACCTGCTACAAGGACTTTGTCAGCCTTCCCGAAAAGCCCGACCATGTGCTGGTGCTGGTGCCGGCGCGCTTTGCGGTACAAGTGATCCGCGATGCGGCGGCGGCCGGTGCGCGCTCGGCGACCATCGTCACCTCGGGCTTCAGCGAATTGCAGGACGAGGAGAGCCAGCGACTCGCGGTCGAGCTGAAGCAGGCGATCAAGGAGACCGGGCTCGCGGTCACCGGCCCGAACTGCCTCGGTAATCTGAGCGCCGGCGAAAACCTGTTCACCAATATCGACGACCGCATCGTCACGATGGAACAGGGCGCAGTGGCGATCGCCGGTCAGTCCGGCGCGATCGTGATGGCGATCCGCCAGGCGCTGGAAGATCGCGGTGTCGGCGTCGGCTATATGGTGACGACCGGTAACGAGTCCGGGCTCGAGACGCCCGATCTGATGGCCTATTTCGCTGCCGATCCCAGTATCCGCGTCATCGTGGTTTATCTCGAAGGTGTCCGGAACACCAAGGTGTTCCGCGACGCCTGCAAGGCGGCGCGTGCGGCCGGCAAGCCGGTGATTGCGCTGAAGCTCGGCGCCTCCGAAGGCGGGCGGGCCGCGGCGATGGCGCATACCGGCGCGCTCGCCGGATCGATCGAGACCTTTGACGCGATCTCGACCCGCGAAGGCGTGATCCGCGTCCGCGGGCTCGATGAGTTGATCGAGACCACCGAATGCTTCGTCCACGCCGATCCGCCGAAGGGCAACCGGCTTGCCGCGGTCTCGCTGTCCGGCGGCAAGCGCGGCCTGCTGATCGACGCCTTCTACTCGGCCGGCCTGAATTTCGCGCCGCTCAGCCCGAACGCGACCGGACAATTGGCGCAAATGCTCGGGCCCGGCAGCATCGTCGGCAACCCGCTCGACGCCGGCTTTGCCGCGGTGGTCGATCCCTCCGTCTACATGAAGTCGATCAAGATCATGATCGACGATCCCGACACCGACATCGTCATCATCGACGCCGAGCTGCCAAAGGCGCCGCACGAGCTGCGCGAGCGCAATCTGCGCATCGTCAATGACATGGCGGGCCAGGCCCACAAGCCGGTGATCTATATCAGCGCGATGTCGATCGGCTTCACCGAGTTCACCAAGGGCCTGCGCAAGAGCCTGCCGAATATCGCGGTGATGCAAGGCCTCGACCGCGCCGTCGGCGCGATCAAGTCATTGATCGAATACGCGGGCCTGCGCAAGGAAGTGCCTGACATCGCATCGAGCTCGAAACCGGCCGCCCGTGCCGTGCTGGAGAAGACGCTGAAAGCCGCGAATGGCGCCGCCGCGCTCGACGAGGTCGCATCGAAGAAGCTGCTCAAGGCCTATGGCATTCCGATCTCGAAGGAAGAGGTCGCGCAGACCGCGGCCGAAGCGGTGAAGATCGCCAAGACCATCGGTTTTCCGGTGGTGGCAAAGGTGGTCAGCCCCGACATCCTGCACAAGTCCGACGTCGGCGGCGTGGTGCTGAACCTCGGCAATGCGGCCGAGGTGAAGAAGGCGTTCAACGACATCACCGCGCGGGTGAAGAAGCTGAAGGGCAAGCCGAAGCTCGAGGGCATCCTGATCGCGCAGCAGGTCAAGGCCGATCTCGAGCTCGTGGTCGGCGCCTCGCTCGATGCCGAGATGGGGCCGGTGGTGCTGTTCGGCACCGGCGGTATCGACATCGAGCTGTTGAAGGACGTGGCGCTCGCCGGCGCGCCGATCGATGCTGATGAGGCGAAGGAGCTGATCAGGAAGACCAAGGCCGGGATCAAGATGAAGGGCTATCGCGGCAAGCCAGCGCTGCACGAACCTTCAGCAGTGAAAGCGCTGGTCGGTCTGTCCAATCTGATGGCGGACGCCGGCGGACGCATCGCCTCGATCGACGTCAATCCGTTCCTGATCAACAGCAAGCTTGGCGTCGCGGTCGATGGCCTGATCGTGCTGAACAACGCCGCCGCGAAGAAGGCTGCCGGGCATTGACACTCTCTTCTCCTCCCTCTCCCTCTTACGGGGAGAGGGTTGGGGTGAGGGGCTTTCTCCACAAGTCGGTGCAAGCTAGAAGACCTGTACCCCCTCACCCGGAGGCAGGGCGAGGCAAGGCTAAAACCTCGCGCCCCATTGCCGCGCAGTTTGCATCACCCAGTCGCGGTACAGCGTCAGCGGCGTGACGCCGGTGATGCCGCCGCAGCCGGCGGTGCCGTTCGGCCCGGTCGACCAGCTCACCACGCCGACGATCGCAGGCCCGCTCTGCTTGTCCTCGAACGCGGGCGCGCCGGAATCACCGGTGCAGGCCCCCAGGCCGTCGCGCGTGCCCTGCCCCACGGGATCGACCAGCCGGATCTGCAACGTGCCCGGTTTGCCGGTCGCGATCAGGCCGGCGACGCGGATCGTGCCGCCGCTCTTGCCGTCGCCGCGCACGGCCACGCCGACCCCCGCGATGGTGAAGCGGCCGCCGACCTGGATCGGGATGTCGGGCATGCCGAGCGCCGCCGGCGCCTTGCCGGCGGCAGGCGCCGCCAGTTGCAGCAGAGCGACGTCGGCGGTCGCGACATGATTGAGGATCGCCTGCATCCTGAAGCCAGGATGGATCGCAACGGTCCTGACGTCCTGCAACTTCGGCTGCCGGTCGGCGCCGTAGTCGACGATCTTGTAGTCGGCGCCGGGCTGCACGCAATGCGCCGCGGTCAGCACCACCTGCGGCGCGATCAGTGCACCGGTGCAGAAATTGCCGCGCGAGCCGACGATGGTGACGACGGACCGCGCTACGCCGTCGGCCTGCGGCGCGCCACCGCCGACGATGGCGGCCGCAGGAGCGGAGGCCAGCGACACCAGGGCTGCAAGAATCAAGCGGGAGGTTGTCATCGGCGCAGCAATAGCCCGCGCCGCGGATATCGCCAAGCACCGGATCGGGCTGGTTCTCGCCTCCGATCCATGTTAGCCGCTCCCCCATCGAGCAGGGCAGGACAGGTGATGATCGAAGCAGTGATCTGGGATTTCGGCGGCGTCTTGACCACCTCGCCGTTCGAGGCGTTCACGCGCTATGAGACCGAGCGGGGGATTCCACTCGATATCATCCGCCGGACCAATGCGGCCAATCATCTCGAAAACGCCTGGGCCAAATTCGAGCGCGCCGAGATCGATATCGACGCCTTTGACGAGTTGTTCGCCGCGGAATCCAGGGCGCTCGGCGCCGAGGTGCGCGGCAAGGACGTGCTTCCGCTGTTGTCCGGCGACCTGCGCCCCGAGATGGTGGAAGCGCTGAAGCGCATCAATGCGAACTTCAAGACCGGCTGCATCACCAACAACCTGCCCGCCAATGCGATCGGCAGCCATAGCGGTCGTACGCTCTATGTCGCCGAGGTGATGGCGCTGTTCGATCACGTGATCGAATCCGCCAAGATCGGCCTGCGCAAGCCCGATCCGCGCATCTACCGGATGATGGTGGAGACGTTGCAGGTGAATCCGGGCAATTGCGTCTACCTCGACGATCTCGGCGTCAATCTGAAGCCGGCGCGCGAGATGGGCATGACCACGATCAAGGTGGCGAGCGCTGCGCAGGCGATCGCCGAGCTCGAGGCCGCAACCGGTCTCGCGCTGAGGTAATCCCTGAGCTTCGACGTACTCCCTTCGGTATTGCGCTCGGCGGAAATAGCCTAGAACCATGCGCCAAGCCGATGCCCGTTGCGGGCCAAACGAGCCTTGTGCTTTGCCCGCAACGGGAGCAGAACAGGTCCGAGTTCAGGGTAAATTCGGAGCTGATCCTCGTGGCTGACACCAGGCCCACCGCCTCGATCGAGGCCGTGGAGAGCGGCCTTGCCGCACAAGGCTATATTGCGAGCCGGCAGATCGCGACCGCGGTCTACCTGTCGCAGCAGATCGAAAAGCCGATCCTGGTCGAAGGTCCCGCCGGCGTCGGCAAGACCGAGCTTGCGAAGGCGATCGCCGCCTGGCGCGGCATGAAGATGATCCGCCTGCAGTGCTACGAAGGCCTCGATGAAGCCAAGGCCCTGTATGAGTGGAAGTATGCAAAACAACTGCTCTACACCCAGATCCTGAAGGACAAGCTCGGCGAGGTGCTCGGCGGCGCGCAGACGCTGCATGCCGCGCTCGACCAGCTCCACACCTTCGGCGACGTGTTCTTCTCCAAGGAGTTCGTCGAGCCGCGCCCGCTGCTGCAGGCGCTGGAGCAACCGGCCGGCTGCGTACTCCTGATCGACGAGATCGACAAGTCCGACGCCGAATTCGAATCGCTGCTGCTGGAGATCCTCTCGGATTTCCAGGTCACCATCCCCGAGCTCGGCACGGTCGCGGCGGTGGCGCCGCCGACCGTGATCCTGACCTCGAACAGCGAGCGCGACCTCGGCGACGCCCTGAAGCGGCGCTGCCTGCATCTTCATATCGGCTTTCCCGAGCAGAGGCTCGAGGAGCGCATCGTCGAGAGCCGCGTGCCCGGAATCTCGCAGACGCTGCGCAAGCAGATGGTCGGCTTCATCCACGAGATCCGCACGCTGGACCTCAAGAAACTGCCTTCGGTCAGCGAGGCGATCGACTGGGCCCGCGTGCTGGTGCTGCTGGAGGCGAACGAGCTCAATCACGAGCTTGTCAAGGACACGCTCAACGTGCTCCTGAAGTACGAAGCCGACATCGAAGCCGCGATGCCGCAGGTGTCGTCCTTCATCGCCAAGGCATCGCGGCAAGGCGTGTTCAGCTAGGGTTCGCATGCGCGAGAACCTGCATCGCTTCTTTCGTGCGGCGCGGGGAGCCGGGGTCCGGGTCTCGCCCGCCGAAAGCATCGATGCGATGCGCGCGGTGTCTGCGGTCGGCTTCTCCGATCGCGCGGTCCTGCGCGACACCTTCCTGCTGACGCTTGCCAAGACCCAGGACGAGAAGCGCGCGCTCGGCGACTGTTTCGACCTGTTCTTCAGCGCGCCGGAGCCGCAGCAGGACAGCGCTGAGCAGAGCAGGCAGGACGACCAGGGCGAACAGGGCGGCAACCCGTCGGCCGATGCGCATGGCGACAATTCGGGCGGCGCGGACGACGAAAACGTCGGTCCGCTGGCGCAGATGCTGCTGTCGCAGGACCGCACCGCGATCTCGGCCGCGATCGCCAATGCCTCGGGCGCGGCCTCGCTGTCTGACATCCGCTACTTCACCCAGCGCGGCATCTTCCAGACCCGCATCCTCGATGCGATGGGCATCCAGCGCCTGCGTGACGACATCGACAATCTGACCGCGAGCAATCCGGCGCTCGCCGAGCGCCTGCAGGATGCGCTGAGCGGCCTGCGCGGCACCGTCCGCGACGCGGTCTCGCAGGCGCTCTTGCTCTACGGCCGTGAGGAGGCGGAGAACCTGCGCAACGAGATCCTGCGCAACGCGCCGCTCGCCCGGATCGAGCCGCGCCAGGTCGAGCAGATGCGCGTGCTGATCCGCCAGATCGCCCGTCGCCTGCGCGAGCGCTACTCCAAGCCGCGCAAGCGGCAGCGCCGCGGCCATCTCGACGTCCGCCGCACGCTCCGGCGAAACGCGGCCTGGGGCGGCATCCCCTTCCTCACCGCCTGGAAGCGCAAGCACCGCGACCGGCCGAAGATCGTGGCGCTGTGCGACGTCTCCGGCTCGGTCGCGCGGGTCTCGGATTTCTTCCTGCTGCTGATCCACAGCCTGCACGAGGTGGTCGACGACGTCCGCTCGTTCGCCTTCTCCGGCCATCTGATCGAGGTCAGCCGCATCCTGGAATCCAAATCGCCCGAGGAGGCAATGAAGGAGATCATGTCCAAGGTCGGCTTCGGCTCGTCCGACTACGGCAATTCGTTCGCCGATTTCGAGGACGGCTGGATGAACACGATCACGCCGCAGACCACCGTGATCGTGCTCGGCGACGCCCGCAGCAACAATCTCGACCCGCGCGCCGACATCCTGCGCCGCATCGGCGAACGCTCCAAGCGGCTGGTGTGGCTCAACCCGGAGGGCCGCATGGTCTGGGGCTTCGGTGATTCCGAGATGCCGCGCTATGCGACCTTCTGCAGCGTGGTGCGGCAATGCGCCACCGCGCAGCAGCTCGAGCGTGCGGTGTCCGACATCGTGGCGACATATCAATAGCCTCAGCCGGGACGCAGGCCGACGGTGTCCATCCCGGGTACATACAACTGTCTTCAATTGAAGATTGAATCCTGGTCGCGTTCTGCCCTACGATACGCCCCGAGGCTTCACGGTGACCGCAGGGGTAACGGATGCCGAAAGATATCGTGATCAGTTGCGACGGCACCGGCAACGAGATCGGCGCCAACATTTCCAACGTGCTGAAGCTGTTTCGCGTCACCGAGAAGAACGACCGGCAACGGGTCTATTATCATCCCGGTCTCGGCACGATCGGCCTGCAGAACACGTGGGGGCGCATCAAACAGGAAGTGCGCGGCCTGCTCGGGCTGGCCTTCGGCGCCGGCCTCGACGAGGACACGCTCGGCGCCTACAGGTTCCTGTGCCGGACATGGGAACCAGGTGACCGGGTCTGGATGTTCGGCTTCAGCCGCGGCGCCTATACCGTGCGCGTGCTGGCCGCCTTCGTCCACGTGATCGGGCTGCTGCCGGTCGACCAGCTCGACCTCGCAGGCTACGCGTTCTCGACCTACAAGAAGGCCAGCGCGGATGCCCAGAAGCCTGACGGCAGCTTTGACGCGGCGCCCTTGAAGGAAGCCTGGCATTTCAGCCAGGTCGCCGGCGGCCGCAACATCGACATCGAATTTGTCGGGGTCTGGGACACGGTCGCCTCGATCATCGTGCCGCGGCAGGACAATTTCCTGTTCGATTTGCAGACGCTGCTGTTCACCCGCACCAATTCCAGCGTGAAGCACTTCCGCCAGGCGATCTCGATCGACGAGCGTCGACGCATGTTCCGCCTCAACCGCTGGGTCCAACCGCAGAAATACCGGTCGAACCCGTTCGATCCGTCGACGGAAGTGGAGCAGGACATCCGCCAGGTCTGGTTCGCCGGCGTGCATTCCGATGTCGGCGGCGGCTATCGGGAGGAACGGAGCGGACCATCGAAATATCCGCTGATCTGGATGCTCGCACAGGCCAAGGCGGCCGGGCTGCAGCTGGACCAGCCGATGATCGATCATTTGGCCTGGGGGCTGCCACTGCCGCCACACCAGCGCCAATATGCGCCGCCGAGCGCGACCGCCCCGCTGCACGACTCGCTGAAGGGCGCCTGGAAAATCCTGGAATGGATTCCGAAGAGCGACAGATGGAAGGAATGGCCTGCGCGCAAATCCTTCCTCGGCTTCTATTTGCCGCTGGGCGAGCCGCGGCCGATTCCGGAAGGCGCGCTCATCCATGCGTCTGTCGTGGAGCGCATGGAGAAGGATCCGAGCTATCGGCCGATCAACCTGCCGACGATCCACGAGGTCGAGCCGATGACGCCGCCTCCGGCGGCCCCTGCTCCAACATCCTGACGCCTACGCCTCGATCGCATCCTTGAAGCCGGCGGCAGCGACCAGCACGACAGCGGCAACACTGTGATGATCCCCAGCCGATGGGCCATGCCTGAATTGAGTTTGTGACGGGACCATCGTATTAACGCGTCTCGTTCCGGTATCGTTCGACCCCAGAGGCTCGATCACCGCCTGTTGACCCCAGGACATCCTTACGAAAATCCCGAGACATCCCAGGGGATCATGACCGTCCAGCCCGCCCTTGATCGCGCCTCCAGCCCGCCTCGCGATGCGCTGTCCGTGCTCAACCACGTGTTCGGGCTGCCCGGCTTTCGTGGCGCGCAGGAGAGGATCATCCGCCACGTCACGGACGGCGGCAATTGCCTGGTGCTGATGCCGACCGGCGGCGGCAAGTCGCTGTGCTACCAATTGCCGTCGCTGCTGCGCGACGGCTGCGGCATCGTGGTGTCGCCCTTGATCGCGCTGATGCGCGACCAGGTCGCGGGCCTGACCGAAGCCGGCGTCAACGCGGCGGTGCTGAACTCGACGCTGTCCTATCAGGAAGCCTCCGAGGTCGAACGGCGGCTGCTCGCCGGCGATCTCGATTTGCTCTATGTCGCGCCCGAGCGGCTGCTGACGCCGCGCTGCCTCAACCTGCTCGGCCAGGCGCAGATCGCGCTGTTTGCGATCGACGAGGCGCATTGCGTCTCGCAATGGGGCCACGACTTCCGGCCCGAATATATCGGCCTCTCGGTGCTGTCAGAACACTTCCCGGATGTACCGCGCATCGCGCTGACCGCGACCGCCGATGCGATGACGCGCCAGGAGATCGCCGAGCGCCTACAGCTCACGGACGCACCGCAATTCGTCGCGAGCTTCGACCGGCCCAATATCCGTTACGAGATCGTCGACAAGCAGAACGCGACGACGCAGCTCAAGGCCCTCATCAAGGACCGGCACGCGGGCGAGGCGGGCGTGGTCTATTGCCTGTCGCGCGCCAAGGTCGAAGACGTCGCTTCAGCGCTGAACGACGCCGGCATTCCGGCGTTGCCCTATCATGCCGGGCTCGATGCGGCGGTGCGCGCGCGGCATCAGGACCGCTTCATCAACGAGGACGGTGTCGTGATCGTCGCCACGATCGCCTTCGGCATGGGCATCGACAAGCCGGACGTGCGCTTCGTCGCGCATCTCGATTTGCCCAAGAGCGTGGAGGCCTATTACCAGGAGACCGGCCGTGCCGGCCGCGACGGCAAGCCGTCGACCGCATGGATGGCGTATGGCCTCTCCGACATCGTGCAGCAGCGCCGCATGATCGACGAATCGACCGGTTCGGACGGCTTCAAGCGGGTCTCGATCGGCAAGCTCGACGCGCTGGTCGCGCTCGCCGAGACCGCCCATTGCCGGCGGCAGCGCCTGCTCGGCTATTTCGGCGAGACGCGCACCCATGAGAGCTGCGGCAATTGCGACAATTGCCTGTCGCCGCCGCGCGTCCGCGACGGCAAGGTGCTGGCGCAGAAGCTGTTGTCCTGCGCCTATCGCACCGGCCAACGCTTCGGCGCAATGCATTTGATCGACGTGCTGGTGGGCCGCCTGACCGAACGCGTCAAGCAATACCACCACGACCAATTATCGGTGTTCGGCATCGGACGCGAGCTCAACGAGAAGCAGTGGCGCGCGGTGCTGCGCCAGCTCGTCGCCATGGGTCACCTGCGCGCGGACAGCGACGCCTATGGCGCGCTGAAGCTCACCGAGAGTGCGCGCAGCGTGTTGAAGGGCGAGACGCCGGTGATGCTGCGCGAGCAGCCGGAGGGCGCGCGCGACCGCGCGATCCGGAGCAAGTCGCGCCGCGGCGAGCACGCGCCAGCGACCGACGGCAAAGGCGGCGGCGCCAACCCCGCACTGCATGCGGCGCTGCGCGCCTGGCGCTCGGAGGTCGCGCGGAAGCGCGGCGTGCCGGCCTATGTCGTGCTGCACGATTCGACCATCGACGGCATCGCCGCGGTGCGCCCCGCAACGCTGAACGAGCTGCGCAACATCGCGGGGATCGGCGACAAGAAGCTGGAACACTATGGCGACGAGCTGATCCGGCTGGTGAGGGCCAGCGACGGCTGAAATTTCGCGCCTGGCTTACAATCCATCCAGGCCGGACGTATTGACGGCAGCCACACGCTCCGCCATCCGTGGCGCATGTCCGCACAGAATGAGGCCGCATCCGCCGATCTGTTTCGCCATCCACCACTCTTGCTGTTCGTGGCCTCGCGCAGCTTCTCCGAATTCGCCTACCAGATCGCCACGGTTGCGATCGGCTGGCAGGTCTACGCGCTGACCGGCAGCGCGGTTTATCTCGGCATGGTCGGGCTGGTGCAGTTCATCCCGAGCGCGCTGCTCGTGTTCATCGCCGGACACGCCGCCGACCGCTATGATCGCCGCCGCGTCGTGCAGGCCTGCCAGCTGATCCAGGGTTTTGCCGCAGCCTATCTCGGCTGGCGGAGCCTTGCCGGCAATCTGACCGTGCCCGAGATCTTCTCGGTGCTGGTTGCGTTCGGTGTCGCTGGCGCATTCGGGGACCCGGCCTCCTCCGCGCTGCTGCCGGCTGTGACGCCGGAGGGCCAGTTGCAGCGCGCCACCGCGCTGTCGACCGGCGCCTGGCAAGTCGCGATTGTGACGGGTCCGGCGATCGGCGGCTTCACCTATGCGATCTCGCCGGCGGTACCCTATGCCGTCATGGCGACGTTCTGGCTGCTCGGCGCCATTTGCTGCGGCACAATCCGGCTGGAACGACCGGCGGCCGAGCCGGATCCGCCGTCGCTCGGGCAGCTGTTCGCCGGCGTCAGATTCGTTCGCGACAATCCGGCGATCCTCGGCACCATTTCGCTCGATCTGTTCGCAGTGCTGCTCGGCGGCGCCAGCGCGCTGTTGCCGATCTATGCCCGCGACATCCTGCTTGCCGGCCCCTGGGCGCTCGGCGTCATGCGCGCCGCGCCCGCGGTCGGCGCGCTGCTGATGACTGCGGTGCTGGCGCGGCATCCGATCTCGAGGCGGGCGGGATTGCGGATGTTCCAGGCGGTGATCGCCTTCGGGCTGGCAATCTGCGTATTTGCGCTCTCGCGACAGATATGGCTCTCGATGCTGGCGCTTGCCGCGATGGGTGCGGCCGACACGATCAGCGTCGTGATCCGCATCTCGCTGGTACAGCTTGCGACACCGGACGAGATGCGCGGCCGCGTCGGCGCGGTGAACTACCTCTTCGTCAACGCCTCCAACCAGCTCGGCGAGTTCGAAAGCGGCATCACGGCTGCGCTGTTCGGCGCCATGCCGGCTGCCTTGATCGGCGGTCTCGGTACCATCGCCGTGGCGCTGCTCTGGATGAAGCTGTTCCCGTCGCTGAGGAAGGTCGAGCGGCTGGAGTAGCGTCGGGATACCGTGGCGCTCGCTGCGCGGCATAGGAGCCATTCGCGGCACGGCCACACGCTGGCTTGCGGGCCCCGCCGACCTAGCCCTAATCTTTACCGCGCCGCGTCCAACAGGCGCAGCCAATACGGGGAAGAAACGGGCCATGGCTCAGGAGAGTGCCGCGCGCACCGACGCGCGCCCTGCGGAAACCGCAACATTCGATGCCGTCGTGGTCGGCGCCGGTTTCGCCGGTATGTACATGCTGCACCGGCTGCGCGGGCTCGGCTTCACCGCGCGGGTCTATGAAGCCGGCGGCGGGGTCGGTGGCACCTGGTACTGGAATCGCTATCCCGGCGCGCGCTGCGACGTCGAGAGCATGCAATATTCCTTCTCGTTCTCCGAAGAGCTCGATCAGGAGTGGAACTGGTCGGAGAAATATTCGCCGCAGCCGGAGATCCTCGCCTACGCCAACCACGTCGCCGACCGTTTTGACCTGCGCCGCCAGATCGTGTTCGACACCCGCGTCACCGCCGCGACCTTCGATGAATCCTCAGGCGCCTGGCTGATCGAGACTGACCGCGGCGACAGGGTCACCGCGAAGTTCTGCATCATGGCGGTCGGCTGCCTGTCGGCACCGAACCGTCCGGCCTTCGCGGGCATGGCGGATTTCCGCGGGCCGATCTACCACACCGGCGAATGGCCGCATGAGGGGGTCGATTTCACCGGCCTGCGCGTCGGCGTGATCGGCACCGGCTCGTCCGCAATCCAGTCGATCCCGATCATCGCGCAGCAGGCCTCCCGGCTCACCGTATTCCAGCGCACCGCGACCTGGTCGGTGCCGGCGTGGAACGAGGCGCTCTCGGCGGACTATCTGAAGGAGGCCAAGGCGCATTACCCCGAGCTGCGCGCAAAGGCCCGCGCGCGCCCCACCGGCTTCTATTTCCCGTTCAACACCGAGCCGGCCCTGCAGGTCAGCACCGAGGAGCGCGAGCGGCAATACGAGGAAGCCTGGCAGCGCGGCGGCCTGCCCTTCCTCGGCGCGTTCGGCGACCTCCTGTTCGAGAAGGCCGCCAACGACACCATCGCCGATTTCGCGCGGACGAAGATCCGCAGCATCGTCAGGGATCCAGCGACGGCCGAGTTGCTGTGCCCGCAGAACGTGTTCGGCTGCAAGCGGCTCTGCGTCGACACCCACTATTTCGAGACCTACAATCTGCCGCATGTGAAGCTGGTCGACGTTTCGACGACGCCGATCGAGCGCTTCACGCATGACGCCATCGTGGTCGACGGCACCGAGTACAAGGTGGACGCGATCGTCTCCGCCACCGGCTTTGCCGCGATGACCGGCTCGTTTGACAGGATCGCCATCGCCGGCCGCGGCGGCCGCACGCTGGCCGAAAAATGGCACGCCGGCCCGCGTGCCTATCTCGGCCTCGCCTCGGAAGGATTTCCGAACCTGTTCATGATCACCGGGCCCGGCAGCCCGTCGGTGCTGGCGAGCATGATCCAGGCGATCGAGCAGCATGTCGACTGGCTGGCGGACTGCATCGGTCACATGCGCGATGTCGGCGCCGGCACCATCGAGCCGAGGCGCGAGGACGAGGACGCCTGGGTTGCCCATGTCAACGACGTCTCGACGGTGTCGCTGCGCTCGACCTGCAGCTCCTGGTATGTCGGCACCAACATCCCCGGCCGGCCGCGCGTGTTCATGCCCTACATCGGCGGCTTCCCGATCTATGTGCAGAAGTGCAACGCGGTGATGAACGCGGGCTATGACGGCTTCGTGCTGCAAGGCGCACGCAGCAGCAACGCGCCGCCGCTTGTGCGCTTCACCGAACGCTGGCAGGTGCCGCTCGATATCGAGGTGATCTCGCCGGCGGCGGTGGCGGCAAAGCGCGTGCCGGTGGTCTGAGCGGGCACGCCGGCATTTCCTGCGCCGGCATCGCGCATGATAGTGTCGCCTTCGCGACGCAGGCGGCAGGCGATGATCGACGGGGAATTGCAAGGATTGATCGAGCGGATCGGCGCCGACCATGTCGCGCGCCGCCTCGCGGTCGAGACCGGGCACGACGCGCAGCTGTTCGGCCAGGGCACGCTGGTCTTCAACGTCGAGAACTGGGAGCTGGCGCCTTGGATCGTCACGGGCACGCTCAAAGCCGTCGGCCTCTACGGTCGGGCCCGGCGCAATGCCGATCGGGTCGAGCTGAGGCGCAACACGGTGACTTCAACCCGCCTGCCGAAGAGCTTCGACGGCTTCACCATCCTGCAGCTCAGCGACCTCCACACCGACATGAGCCAGGGCGCGATGCGGCATCTTGCGAGCTTCGTCGGCGAGATCGTCTTCGACATCTGCGTGCTGACCGGCGACTATCGCGGCAAGACCCATGGTCCGGTCGAGGCGAGCCTCGCGCTGATGGGAGATCTCTGCGCGCGGTTACGGCCGCCGCTCTACGGCATCCTCGGCAACCACGACAGCATCCGCATGACGCCGGCACTGGAGGCGATGGGCATCCGGATGCTGTTCAATGAGCAGGAGCCCATCACGCGCAGCGGCGCGACGATCCATCTCGCCGGGATCGATGATGCGCATTTCTATCGCGCCGACGATATCCCGAAGGCCGCGGCAAGAATTCCGCGGGATGCCTTTTCGGTCCTGCTCGCCCACACGCCGGAATCCTATCGGCAGGCGGCGGAAGCCGGCTTCGACCTCATGCTGAGCGGACACACCCATGGCGGCCAGCTCTGCCTGCCCGGCGGCATCGCGATCAAGCTGGAAGCGCGGCTGCCGCGCCGCATGGGCAAAGGCGCCTGGCGCTTCGGGGAACTCGTCGGCTACACCGCAACCGGCGCCGGCACCAGCCTGGCTCCGGTGCGGCTCAATTGTCCGGCCGAGATCACACTGCACACGCTGCGGCGATCCGAATAGGATGCCAACGCACCTCTATTCAGTCTTGATGTCGAAGGGCATCGTCTTGCCCAGGCCGCCAGCCGACGATCCGGGCGCGTCCTGCCTCGACCCACAGGGTCGCCTGCCGTGCCCATTGCAGCAGCGGCCACAATGTCAGCTTGACGACATCGTTGCGCGGTACGCCGGCGGCGCCGACAGGTGCGTCGCACGGTCCCGGCACGCGATAGGTGCCAAACAACCAGTCGAACAGCGGAATGACGTTGGCGAGGTTCTTGCCGTGGGCCTCCGGCACATCGGCATGGTGCCAGCGGTGAAAGCGCGGCGAGGCGATCAACAGGCGCAGCGGGCCATGGCCCCAGTCGACATTGATATGGATGTAGACGTTGTGCAACGTCAGGAATAGCGCACCGATACCGATCGCGTCGGCCGGCATGCCGAGCCAGGTCAGCATGATGGTATAGGAGCCCCACATCACCAGCGCCTCAAGGATGTGGATGCGATAGGCCGTCAAGCCGTTGACGACGGGATCGGAGTGATGGATTGCGTGCACCGGCCACAGCCATTTCAAATGCATGGCACGATGGTTCCAGTAATTGGCGAAATCCTGAGCGACGATGGCAATCAGGCTGAGCAGCCAGACCGGCAATCCCTCCCAGACGGAGCCTGGCACGCTCGGTATTCCCAGCAATGCATAAAGCGCCTTGAACTGCTCCGACAACAGCCACACGGCAGGAGCCAGCAGGGCGTTGATCAGGAAGATGGCCAGCGTCGCCTTCACGCTTTCAACCGCATCGATCGCGCGGCGCGACCATGAAGATCGCCAGCCCATGTGAGCGGCCAGCAGCAGGAGCATGGCGGCGAAAAGGAACTGCTTGCCGGGATCGGAAACCTGGCCACGCCAGGCATCGAACACGAAAGTGATGGAGTTGGCGATGTTGCCCACGTGACCTGCGTCCGTCCGGATGCAAAGCCGACGGGACCCATTGCAAAGCCAGGTCGGCGCTGCAGCTCTAGCGGGATTTGCCTTAAGACCGGATGAATCGAAACCTCGGTTTTGATGGCAGTCACGGACTCCCCTCCATTTGACAACCCGGTGGCGGTCACGCGGCATAGGCTGCGAAGGCCGGATGCCCCTGTCATCCGGCGCTTGCAGGCAGAGGAAAGGCCGGCCTCAATTTCCCGGTTTCCTGGCGCCCGCAGTCTGCTCGTTCACCTTGCAGGTGATCAGGAGCGTGTAGCCGCGAGCATTCTTGGCAATGTCGGAGGTCTCCTCCCTCATCCCGTCGTGCCATTCCTTGGTGCGGTACTCCACCGCGCTGTTGTCGAGGAAATCACGCAGCGCGCCGGTCTTGATGGCGAAGTTGACGTTTTCCGGAATGCTCCCCGTCGCCCGCGCCATCCTGACCGCGTCGAGCTTCGCGGCAACGACGCCGACCACGGCGCCGCCGAGATCGAACAGCGGCCCGCCACTGTTGCCGGGCTGCACCGCGGCACTGATTTGCAGATGACGGGTGTCGTTGAGAATGCCGCTCAGCGAACTGACGATGCCCGTGGTCACGGTGAAATCGGATGTCAGCAAGCCATGATAGGGATAGCCGATCGCCACCACACCGTCGCCGACCTTGATCGAGCTTTGCCGGATGTTGGCGGCCTCCTTGAACGGGCTCGGTGCCTGCAACAGCGCGAGATCGTTGGTCTCGTCATCGGACACCAGCCGCAGCTTGACCGGCGCCTCACCACTCAGATTGCCTGTGATCTCGGTACAGCCGTCGACGACATGATGGTTGGTCACGACGTGACCGCTGCTGCTGACCACGAATCCGGTACCGGTACCGGATCGCGCCTGCGGCTTCGCCGTCGAGCTCGGCGCGGTCTGCTGTGGCGGCGGCGCAGCCGCGGGCTTTGCGGCCACCGCGAACTCACCGGCATTCGCGATGCCGCTCTTCCTGACCGACATCACGCAGTTGAGCAGCGCCGGCAGCAATTGCGCGGTTTGATTCAGGTTGAACTGAAACAGCTGCCCCTGCGCAAAGGCACTCATCTGGCGCGCCTTGCGAAACTGATTGATCAGCGACGAATTCACCGGCATCTCGACGATCACAAGCCGCTCCCCGAGCGGCATGCCATAGACATTGAACGCCGGCTGGCCATCGAAAGTGAGCGTGAGCGGGAAAGCTTCGCCCGGCGTGAGCCGCCAGCTTTCATGGGCGAAGCCCAGCCGCCAGCTACCGTTCTCTGCGATCGAGACCATGAAGTAGATGCCGCTCTGGTAGGTGCTGCCTGCCGAGCAATGGCTGAACGCGCCGGTCTTGTCGTCGGTGAAGGCACCGCCCTGCCAGTTGCCAACGGTGATCGAGCCATAGGGCCCGCGCGCGCCCGACGGACTTGCGGACACGACCAGCCAAACGGCCGCAACGACCGCCCAGACCATCCCTCTCATGGAACCCACCCCCAGCCAACAATCCCTGCCGCGCAGGCGAGCGGCCGGGATCATTGCCCTGGAGCCGCACAGCCTGATCGTGGATGAGGCGATCGCCACATCCTCAGGTTACGGGAGCATGTTCGTATTTCGTTCCGAATGTGTCAACCCGGACATATTCGGTCGATCCCGGGAATCGGCCGCACGACTGGGTGTTATTGCCGCTCGCGCAGGGAGGACGGCACCGGCCGTTCGGGAGGGCTGAGGTTCCAGTACCACGATGCCAGGGCATGGACGCCGACGCCGATCAGGAAGATGCCGGCATAGAGCTCGAAGGCACCGTTCATCCCCCACAGGCGCCCACGCGACAGAAAGGGATGGTGCTGGTGCTGCCAGAACCAGTGTCCGACGGCGACGATGCCAACGCCCAGTGCCGCGATGGCCCGGCCGAAAGCATTCATCTTCACGATGGTCTCCTGACTTGCCCGGCGCAAAGAGGCTACCGGGCGAACCTGACAGGGACCTTACGGGACCAGTAGCGCATGGCCCGGATCGAGCGCAGCGTAATCCGGGAATCGCGCCTCGCGGTGAAAGCCGGCAGCCGGATTTCGCCAACGCTACGGGAGGCGTCCGCCTCAGCCGTTGCGGAACGCGTAGGCATAGCCGTTGAGCGCGGGCGCGCCGCCGAGATGGGCGTACAGCACCTTCGAGCCGGCCGGGAAGTAGCCCTTCTGCACCAGGTCCATCATGCCCTGCATCGATTTGCCCTCATAGACGGGATCGGTGATCATGCCCTCGAGCCGGGCGCAGAGGCGGATCGCCTGCTTGGTTTCCTCCGACGGCACGCCATAGGCCGGATAGGCGTAATCCTCGACCAGCACGACATCGTCGGCGACGATGTCGCGGCCGAGCTCGACGAGGCTTGCGGTGTTCTGCGCGATCGACAGCACCTGCGCCTTGGTCTGCTCGGGCGTGAACGAACCGTCGATCCCGATCACGTTGCGCGCGCGGCCGTCGGCAGCGAAGCCGACCAGCATGCCGGCATGGGTCGAACCGGTCACCGTGCACACCACGACATAGTCGAACTTGAAGCCGAGTTCCTTCTCCTGCGCCCGCACCTCCTCGGCAAAGCCGACATAGCCGAGCCCGCCATATTTGTGCACGGAAGCGCCGGCCGGAATTGCATAGGGCTTGCCGCCGGCGGCCTTCACCTCCTCGATTGCCTGCTCCCAGCTCTTGCGGATGCCGATGTCGAAGCCGTCGTCGACGAGCCGCACATCCGCGCCCATCACGCGCGAGAGCAGGATGTTGCCGACACGGTCATAGACCGCATCCTCATGCGGCACCCAGGCTTCCTGGACCAGGCGGCACTTCATGCCGATCTTGGCGGCGACGGCTGCGACCATGCGGGTGTGGTTGGACTGCACGCCGCCGATCGAGACCAGCGTGTCGGCGTTGGAGGCGATCGCATCGGGAATGATGTATTCGAGCTTCCGCAGCTTGTTGCCGCCATAGGCGAGCCCGGAATTGCAGTCCTCGCGTTTGGCGTACAGCTCGACCTTGCCGCCGAGATGCTTGGAGAGACGATCGAGCTTCTCGATATGCGTCGGGCCGAAGGTGAGCGGATAGCGCGCGAATTTTTCCAGCATGCTGGCATCCTTATTGATGTCCGGGAACTGCGGCCAAACCTATCATCAAGGACGCGGAAGGTGCTCCCTAACTCAGCCTGCACCTTCCTCGAATATTGCACTCTGATCGATTTTCATTATCCTTTCTCTCACTATCTGCCAATTTCACGAAAGATTCTTCCATGGCTGCCCGACTCGACCGCATCGACCTCAAGATGTTGAGATTGCTGCAAAAGAACGGCCGGCTCAGCAATGCCGAGCTGGCGGATCAGGTTGGCGTCAGTCCCGCCACCTGCCATCGCCGGACGCAGGCGCTGTTCGACGAGGGCTTCGTGGCCGGCGTCCGCGCCATGGTGGCGCCGCGCAAGGTCGGCAAGGGCACGCTGGTCATGGTCGGCGTCGTGCTCGACCGCTCCACTCCGGAAAGCTTCGCGAGCTTCGAGCAGGCGGCGGCGAAGCTGAAATGCGTGCTCGACTGCCACCTCGTCGCAGGCGACTTCGACTACTTCCTGAAGATCCGCGTCGGCGACATGGAGGACTTCAACCGCATCCATGGCGACCAGTTGATTGCACTCCCGGGCGTGCGGCAGACCCGCACCTTCTTCGTGATGAAGGAGGTGGTGGACAACGCGGCGCTTGAGTTCTGAGCGGGCGTGGCCTCCCGCGCGATCGACATCGCCGAGCAACCTTTGGCACAAGTCTTCCACCCTGCTTTCAGATTTTCGGCGTCCTGTCCTCACAGCACCGCGCAGGCGCGAACGATTTTCTTTCGCAAGGCTGCAGGAACCGGGCCGTGTCACGAAAATGCGAGCGCGTTTCGCGGAACCGGTCGATGCCGTAAGCTGCAAACCGCCAACGTCGCCGACGGAGCCGCAGGCGGAAGGACGCACTGGGTGAATTGAACGGCTCCGAACGCCCCGAACGTTGGCGGCATGCCAACAGAACCGGGAGAACGCCATGACGATGAGACCCGATCCCACGTTTCACGCTTCGCCAAAGCTTGCCATGGATGCGCCGCCGGAGAACTTTGCCTACACGCTGCTGCTCAGTCCCGACTTCTCGAAGCCCGACGCGCTTGCGGTGATCGACGTCAAGCCGGGATCGAAGACCTACAGCCAGATCGTTCACACCGTGACGATGCCGAACAAGGGCGACGAATTCCATCACTTCGGCTGGAACGCATGCTCGTCCGCGCTGTCTCCGCTCGCCGGACACGCCTTCATCGAACGTCGCTATCTGATCATTCCCGGACTGCGGTCATCGCGGATTTACGTGATCGACACCAAGCCCTCGCCGCTCGAAGCGAAGATCCACAAGATCATCGAGCCCGAGGAGGTGTTCAAGAAGACCGGTTACTCGCGGCCGCATACCACCCATTGCGGGCCTGAGGGCATCTATATCTCGACGCTCGGCGGCAGCGGCAAGGACGGCACCGGGGGACCTCCCGGCATCTTCATCATGGACTGCGAGACCTTCGACGTGCTCGGCCGCTGGGAGATCGACCGCGGCCCGCAGACGCTGCACTATGACTTCTGGTGGAATCTGCCGCGCGACTACATGGTAACCAGCGAGTGGGCCCTGCCGCCGCAGTTCGAGCACGGCATCGTTGCCGAGGATCTGCTGGCCAACAAATACGGTCATCGACTGCACTTCTGGGATCTGCGCGCCCGCCGCAACGTCCAGACCATCGACCTCGGCGCCAACCATCAGATGGCGCTCGAGGTCCGGCCCGCGCACGATCCGATCCGTGAGTACGGCTTCGTCGGCGTCGTCGTCGACACCACCAACCTCGAGGCCTCGATCTGGACCTGGTGGCGCGAGGGCGGAAAATTCCATGTCGAGAAGACCGCGACGATCCCGCCCGAGCCCGCGGCGAAGGACAAGCTGCCGCCGCTGCTGCAGGGATTCGGCGCGGTGCCGCCGCTGGTGACCGACATCGACCTGTCGATGGACGATCGCTTCCTCTACGTCTCCTGCTGGGGCACCGGCGAGATGCGCCAGTACGACGTGCGCGATCCCAGGAAGCCCAAGCTTGCCGGCTCGGTGCATATCGGCGGCATCGCCCGCCGCACGCAGCATCCGAACGGCAAGCCGTATGCCGGCGGACCGCAGATGGTGGAGATCAGCCGCGACGGCAAGCGCGTGTACTGGACCAACTCGCTCTATTCGACCTGGGACGACCAGTTCTATCCGGACGGCATGCCGGGTGCGGAAGTCATGGCCAATGTCGGCGCAAACGGCGGGCTGGAACTCGCGAAGGACTACTTCGTCAGCTTCCCGGAGGGGTATCGCCCGCATCAGATCCGCCTCGAAGGCGGCGACTGCTCGACGGATTCGTTCTGCTATCCGTCGGTCTGGAATTGAGCGAATCGAGCACGACGGCCATCTGGCTGTGGCTCGCCATCATCGCGAGCGGCCTCTATCACGGGATCAATCCCGGCATGGGCTGGCCGCTCGCGGTCTCGGCCGGCCTGATGGAAAAATCCTCGCGGGCGCTGGCCGGCGCACTGCTGCCATTGTCGGCGGGTCATCTCGCGGCGATGCTGCTGGTGATGCTGCCCTTTGCGCTGCTGATCACGCTGGCGGAATGGCAGCGGCAGATCCAGGCGGCCGCCGCCCTGATCGTGATCGGCTTCGGCCTGATGCGGCTCGTCAACCGGCGTCATCCGCGCGCACTGGCGCGAATACCACCGACCAAGCTGGCGCTGTGGTCATTCGCGGTGGCGATTGCGCACGGCGCGGGGCTGATGCTGCTGCCGATCTATCTCGGCCTGTGCGCGACATCGGCCGCGCATGCCGGTCACGACGCGGCGGCTCGCGTGATCGACCGGAACCTTGCGATGGCGCTCCTCGTGGCGCTCGCCCACACCGCCGCCATGCTCGGCGCCGGCGGCCTCCTGGCATGGCTGGTCTATCGCTATCTCGGCGTGAAGTTCGTTGCTCGGAGCTGGATCAATCTGGAAACGTTGTGGGCAGTGAGCCTCATTCTGGTGGGCACTGCAGCGCTTGCCATCAATCTGGCGGAGTGGCGCTGAGCTGCCGGATCGATCGGCTGCCCGAGAGGAGTAATCCTCACATTCGACTTGATGGCCGGGGCAAATCGGCGCAGTCTCTTGCGGAATCCCCACAGGGCTGCAGGATGCGCGCGGGCGCGCGGGAGGATTCACCCATCATGAAGGCCGCGGCGATGAAACTGGTCATACCGTTGCTGGCGCTTGCCGCCGGCGGCACCGCCGCGCTTCTGTTCGGTCTCCGCCAGACCGAGCAAGCCCCGGCGGTTGATTCGCGCCTGATGACGGCTCCGGCGCCGCCGGCGGCTCCCGCGCGAGAGCCCGACAGGACTGGGCTGGCAAAGGTGCAAACGGAGACCGCAGCGCTGGCAAACGCGCTGGAAGGACCGCCGCAGCCGGTGGACGGCGACGCAGTGCCGGAGTTTGACGCCGTCAATATCGAACCGACGGGTGAGACCGTCGTCGCCGGCCGGGCCGCACCGGGTGCGACGGTGGAACTGCTCCGCAATGGCGAGGTGCACGATCGCGTGGTGGTGGACAAATCCGGGCAGTTCGTCATGGTCCCGCGCCCGCTTCCGCCGGGAAACTACGACCTGACCCTGCGCGCCACGCGTGACGGCAAGCAGGTGACCTCCAAGCAGAGCGTGGCGGTGGCGCTCGATGCTGCGGCAAGGGAACGGCCGATGACGGCGCTGATGGCACCTGGCAAGCCGGTCAAGGTGCTGTCGCAATCTCCGGCCGCGGCGCCGGCAGCCGGGAAGGTGACAGTCGAATCCGTCGAGACTGAGCCGGGTGGGAAGCTCCATGTGACCGGTCGGGCAGATCCCGGCGCCACCGTCAGGCTGTATCTCAACGACAGTCTGATCGCCTCCGCCACCGCAGATGCGGGCGGGCAGCTCTCGGTCACGATCAACAAGGGGGTGAACGCCGGAGACTACCGGGTCCGGCTTGACGACGTCGACCCCGGCTCCGGCAAGGTTCGTGCCCGTGCAGAGGTGCCGTTCAACGCCCCCGACACGACGACTGCATCGACCCCGGGGTCGGCGGCACCGTCCGGCGGCGCGAACGTGGGCACGACGCAGCTCGCGGCTGCGACAACCCCCGCCGCATCAGATGTGAGTTCACCCTCCGCTGTGATCGTGCCGAAGATCACAACGACCACGGTGTCCCGGGGCGACAGTCTCTGGCGGATCAGCCAGCGCGCACTCGGCGCCGGGCAGCGCTACGCGGTGATCTACAAGGCGAACAAGCAACAGATCCGCAATCCCAACCTGATCTATCCCGGGCAGGTTTTCGTCATGCCGTGAAGCACGGGGCCGCTGGTAGCCGGCCGCGAAGCACGCGCGCCGGCATCCCGGCCTGGCGCGAGCGCTTGTCCTTGTGGCTGACGCCCCGCGCACTAGATATGGCGGCATGCACAGCCGCGCCCTGGAAGATTTCGTCGACAGCCATCCACGCCTGTTTGTCCTGACCGGAGCCGGATGCAGCACCAATTCGGGCATTCCCGACTATCGCGACAGCGACGGCAACTGGAAGCGGACGCGGCCGGTCACGATCCAGGCCTTTCTGGGCGACGCGGCGACACGGCAGCGCTACTGGGCGCGCAGCATGGTCGGCTGGCGGCGCTTTGGCCGCGCCATGCCGAACGGCGCGCATCGCGCGTTGGCCGAGCTCGAAGCGCAGGGACGTTGCGAGCTGTTGCTGACGCAGAACGTCGACCGGCTGCACCAGGCTGCGGGCAGCCGGAAGGTGATCGACCTGCATGGCCGCCTCGATGTGGTCCGCTGTCTCGGCTGCGCCGCGACAATGCCGCGCGACGAATTTCAGGACGAGCTGGCGCGGTGGAACCCTGCCTGGCTCGCACTCGACGCGGCCGATGCGCCTGACGGCGACGCCGATCTCGAGCACGACTTCGCATCGTTCGTCGTGCCCGCCTGCGCGGCCTGCGGCGGGGTCTTGAAGCCCGACGTGGTGTTCTTCGGCGAGAACGTGCCGCACGACACCGTCGCGTCGGCGCAGGCGCATCTGGAGCAAGCCGCTGCCATGCTGGTCGTCGGCTCCTCGCTGATGGTCTATTCCGGATTTCGCTTCGTGCGCATGGCCGAACAGCGCGGCCTGCCGATCGCTGCCGTCAATCTCGGCCGCACCCGTGCCGATGAGCTGCTCACGCTCAAGGTCGAGGACCAGTGCGAGACCGCGCTGGCGTTTTTGCTGTAGGGCGCTTCTCTACGCGCGATGCCGATGCGGCCTGGCGTTGGTCGGCGCGACGCTCCAATGCGTCCAGCTCACGCTGGCGAGGCTGCCGCGATCGGTGGCCAGCGGCCGCCGGGTCCGGCGCTCATATTCGGCGATGCAGCGGCCGGATTCGCCGATCTTGCGCTGCAATTCGTCGATCGTCATCTGCGTCGCGCGGCCGCAATTGGCCTTGCCGACCTGATCGACTTCGATGGCCTTCAGTGCCGCGCGCAGCTTCTTCAGCTGCGCGCGCTGCCAGGCGATGTGACTGTTGCTGTCTGCCGTCATGTGGCCGCCACCATCATTGATCGTTGCACGCCGTTGGGCACCTCGATGTCGACCTCAAGCATCGAGACGAACTTGCCCCTGTCCATCCGGACCACGACCTTGTCGGGATCGAGATCGATATGTTTGGAAACCACGCCGAGGATTTCCGCGCGGAGAACTTCGAGTAGGTCGGATGCGCCGTTCCGGCCGCGCTCATGCGCGAGCAGGATCTGAAGTCGTTCCCGTGCCACGGGCGCCGACGCAGCGCGGCCGCCGAAAAGCCGCATCAGGTTCATCATGCCGCCCTCCGTCGCAGCAGCCGATCCATCAGCCCCTTGCGTTCGACCGGCACCGTCATCGAGACCGTCTCGCCCATCAGGCGGCGCACGGCGTCGATATAGGCCCGCGCCGGTGCGCTGCCGGTATTGTTCAGCGTGACCGGGCACCCCACGTTGGAGGCCTTCAGCACATCCTGGCTTTCGGGGACGATGCCGAGCAGCGGCGTGGCGAGGATCTCCAGGATATCGTCAATCGACAGCATCTCGCCGCGTGCGGCGCGCGCCGCGTCGTAGCGGGTGACCAGGAGATGCTTCTCGACCCGCTCGCCGCGCTCGGCGCGAACCGTCTTGGAATCCAGCATGCCGATGATGCGGTCCGAATCGCGCACCGACGACACTTCGGGATTGGTGACGATGATGGCCTCGTCCGCATAGCGCATCGCCAGCGTCGCGCCGCGCTCGATGCCGGCCGGGCTGTCGCACAGGATCCAGTCGAACTTGGTCTTGAGATCGGCGATCACCCGCCGCACGCCCTCTTCGGTCAGCGCATCCTTGTCGCGGGTCTGCGAGGCCGGCAGCAGCCAGAGATTCTCGAGCCGCTTGTCGCGGATCAGCGCCTGCTGCAGTTTTGCAACCCCTTGCACCACGTTGATGAGGTCGAACACCACCCGCCGCTCGGCCCCCATCACGAGGTCGAGGTTGCGCAGGCCGACGTCGAAATCGATCACGACGACACTCTGTCCCGTCTGCGCGAGCGCGGCGCCGAGTGCGGCGGTCGACGTCGTCTTTCCGACCCCGCCTTTTCCGGACGTCACGACCAAGACTTTGGCCATTCTCTTCTCCTTCTGGTCGATCAGTTCAAAGCTGTGATTCGCAACGATTCACCCTCGAGCCACGCCTGCGCGGGGCGATTGCGCAAGCCTTCATCGATTTGTTCCGCGGTCTGGTAATAGCCGTCGATGGCGAGCAGCTCGGCCTCGATCTTCTGACAGAAGATCCGCGCGGACGAATTGCCGTTGATGCCGGCCATCGCGCGGCCTCGCAGCGTGCCATAAACATGGATCGAGCCGCCGGCTACGATCTCCGCGCCGGACCCGACCGAGCCGAGCACGGTGACGTCGCCCTCGGCAAAAACGATCGATTGGCCGGAGCGCACCGGGCTGTCGAGCAGCAGCGACGGCGACTTGGCCTTGATGCCGGTGTTGGTATTGGTATTGGCGGTGGCCTTCGCCTGCGCGGCCTGAGGCTCGGTCTGGGCGACGATGCAGGCGCGGCCGCCGGTCAGGAGCGGGGGAAGATTGCCGCCGAGCTTGGCCTCGTCGACGCCCTCGATGCCGAGGATGCGGATGTTGCGCTGGTCAAGGCTTCCGACCAGATGCGTAATCGCGGCCTGGCTGAGATCGACGGCCGACAGATCGAGCACGACAGGCTTGCCGGTGAAGAAGCCGGGCGAGCGCGCCAGTGTCGCGTCGATCTCCTCGAGCCACGAGACGATCGGCACCACGGGCGAGAAGACGAACGCGACATAGGAGCGGCCGCGCATGCGAACCGGTTGACGTGCTGCATTTTGAGTAGCGTCCATCGCTCCAGACTCGGTTGTCTTTTCGAATGGTTAACAATCGTCACCCATGGTTAATCAATGGTTAATATCCTCAGGCTTTTCACGGATTTAGACCGGGCGTGGTTTTCGACAACACAGGCGGCCGGCGTGATCGCGACGCGAGGGCGCGGACCAAACCGCGGTCGCAAGGACGGCTTGAGGCGAGAATGTGCGCGCGTTACGGCCGCGCCGCCGTGAACTTCTATTCGGCCGCCAGCTTCGGCGGCGCAGGTGGCGACCAGCAGACCGTGCGGTTGCGGCCCTGCGCCTTGGCCTGGTAGAGCGCGCCATCGGCCGCCTTCATCAGGGCGTCGACGCCTGGCATGCTGGTGAAGGCCTCGGCCACGCCGATGCTGACCGTCAGCGCCAATGGCGCGCCGGAGTTCGGCAGCGCGAGGGTCTCGATTCTCCGGCGGATCCGTTCGGCCACGGTCCGTGCGCGCGACATCGAGGTTTCCGGCAACAGGACGGCAAACTCCTCTCCGCCGACCCGGCCGACGACGTCGGATTTGCGCTTGCCGTTGATGCACAGTTCGGCGACCGCCTTGATGGCCGCATCGCCTGCGGCATGGCCGAATTGGTCGTTGACGGTCTTGAAGTGATCGATATCGACCATCAGGACCGACAGTGAACGGTAGTAGCGCTGGAAGCGGCTCCATTCGGCCTCCATCGCCGACAGGAAATGCCGGCGATTGAAAAGGCCGGTGAGCGGATCGGTCGTCGCGAGTACTTCGAGCTGCCTGGCGGCGCGGACGAGGTCGGTGACATCGCACAGGGTCAACATGCGCCCGCCATCCGGCATCGTGGTGCAGTGGACGCGGATGTTGCGTCCGTCGGGCGTCTGCAGGTCGCGCGTGTGTTCGCCCGCCTTGATCTCGGCGATCCGTTTTTCGGGGAACGCCTTGACCTGCTCGGGCGTCAAGCCCGGCGGCAGCGCCCGCCGGTTGCGCGTGATGATCGAGACGTAGGGCGGGCGACGCGCCACCTCCTCCGCGCTGATCTCCCAGAACTCACGCATCCTTCGATTGACGAAGATCGCATCGAGCTCGCGGTCGAGGATGACGACGCCGTCCTGCACATTCTCCAGCGCATTGGTCAGCACCTTCAGCTCGTCGGATGTGCGCACGATGTCGGTCACCATGGTGTAGCTCACCATGCGGCCGCCGTCGGGCAACGGCGTGCACTGGCATCTGATCACCTCGCCATTGCTGCGCCTGAGGTCGATCGGCGCCGTGTCGCCGACGCTGACGAGGCGCACGCGCTCGGCGACATAGGCGTCGAGCTGCGCTTGCGGCATCTCATAGGCCATGATCTTGCAGCCGTGATGCATCAGCTCGGTGAAAGTCGGCCCCCGCCCGGCGACCGCGTCGGGCAGCGCCCACATCTGCCGGAACGCCCGGTTGATGAACTGCGCCTTCAGCTCGCCGTCCAGCAGCAGGACGCCGAGCGGGATGTGGTCGAGCGCGGCGCGCAGGGCCAGCATTGGGCCGCGAAGAATCAAGTCCCCGCTGCGCGCGGGCGGAGTGGTCCGCACAGCGGTCTGTTCCGCCTGCTGCTCCTGCTCGAAGGCGAGACCGACCTGGCGTTCCGACTGCCATAGCCGCTTGCACGGCCGCGGGTGCTCGGCGCCGCGCACCAGCAGCTGGACGCGCTCGGGGATGGCGAGGATGCCGTCGAGCTCCACCGTCGCGCCGCCGTCGGTGAGCTGGCGGATCGTGCAATCGAAGGTCGACCGGCCGAAATTGAAGATGATCTTTCCCGCCAGGAATGTTCGACCGCGCGATGCTGAATCCTGCCCGGACATGCAGTGTTCCCTTCCATCGATGGCTCGCACGCGTCGAATTAGACGCCCGTTTGCTGACCAACGGCTAAACAACCGCTCCGGGTTTGATTCGAATGCAACCGCTGGTTCCCGAAGAGCCGCGGCTCGCCCGGCCGGCTCCCGCTGCCCGCGGCGCCCCCCGTACTCCTACGGGGACCGGAGATCATGGTTACGCCTGATTGCAGGCTACACATTCCGCCTCGGGACAAAGGGTGGAGCGCGCTATGCCGGTGGATGCCAAACCATCTCCGGAGGCCACGACCTGTTCGTGCGAGACCTGCGGACATCAAATGACTTTGCTGGCCGCCCTGCCGAGGACGGCGAGGCACGAGGCCATCAGGATCTTCCGTTGCTATGACTGCAACGCGATCAGGTCCGAGCGAGGCTGACACCGCGGCGCGCCACGCCTGTGCGCGGTGGCGGCGTCCATGCTCAGGTTACGATCGGAAGAAACCGCCGCAGCCGGGACGCGCCGACGGCCGGGCCGTGTTCACTGCTTCGGCGCCCACGCCATTTTGAACCAGCCCAGCAAGCGCCGGGACGTCGCCTGTTGCGCCGGATGTATCGTCGCGAAGGCCGCCCCTCGGGGAAGCAAGGGGCGGCGTCGGGTCACGTTCAGGCCGCCGGCTTGAGCTTGCCGGGAGCAGTCCACTCGGCGCCCTTCATGAACGAATCGTTCGGCGTATCGGCCAGGTGGTTGGTGTAGTTGGAGATCAACTTGGTCGCAGCCAGCACCAGCACATCAAGCACGGCGCGGTTGTCATAGCCCGCTGCCTTGAAGGCGTCGACGTCGGCCTCGCTCACCACGCCGCGCCGGCGCGTGATTCTGGCCGCGAACTGGCGCAGCGCCTCGAGCTTCGCGTCGGCGATCGGCCGGCCGTCGCGAACGGCGGCGATCGCCGCATTGTCGACCTTTGCCATGCGCGACAGATTGGTATGACCCGCCATGCAATAGGTGCACTCGTTCTCGTAGATGATGGCGAGATAGGCGATGTTGCGCTCTTGCGGCGTGAATCCCGTCTTCTCGGCGATGCCCCAGAGCGTGCTGTAGGCCTCGAGCGCAGCCGGGCTCTCGGCGAGGACGCGATGCAGGTTGGGCACGAAGCCCCAGGCCTGCTGGACGCCGTTCAGGATCTCGGCGGAGGCGGTCGGTGCGGCGGCAGTCTCGTGAAGCTTGAAACCGTTGATCATTTGTCTTCTCGCTTTTGAGCGGTGAACATGTGGCTGCACGATCACCCATTCCCCGGCGCCATGGCAGACGCGATGAAGCGATATGATTTATTCCACTCGGGAATGCCGGTTACCGCGATCGAACAGCGGAGGGCGCTCACTGCCCTGTCCTTGCGAGGCAACGGCCCGCGCGGGTGGAGAGATGGCCAATTGCCGCGCGGCATGGCAGACAGGTCGAAGCGATATCGCATTCCCGCGGAGAACAGGAAATGGATCGTCTGGCCGCAATGGAGACGTTCGTGCGGGTGGTCGAAACCGGATCGTTCTCGGGCGCGGCCCGACAGCTTCGCGTGGGGCAACCGGCAGTCTCGAAGTCGGTCGCGCAGCTCGAGGAATATCTGGGGGTCAAGCTTCTCGCGCGCTCGACCCGCGGCCTGACGCCGACGGAAGCCGGGCTTGGCTATCTCGAACGCGCCAAGCGCGCGCTGGAGGAAGCGGCTGAAGCCGAGCTCGCGGCGCGCGGCGCCGGCGCCGGACTCAAGGGACGATTGCGGATCTGCGCGGCCGTCACCTTCGCCCGGATCCATCTCATTCCGCTGCTGCCGAAATTCCTGGCCCAGCATCCGGACCTCGACCTCGAGATTATCCTGGATGACCGTCAGATCGACCTTGTCCAGGAGGGCATCGATGTCGCGCTGCGGATGGGAAGGTTGATGGACTCCGCGCTGACGGCTCGCCGCATTGCCAGGTGCAAGCGCGTTGTGCTCGGCACTCCGGCCTACTTCGATCGCGAGGGCACGCCTGCAACGCCGAGCGAATTGAGCAAGCATCAGGCCGTTGTCTATCTCCAGGAGGGCGGCGTGTGGTCGTTCCGGCGCGAAAGCTCCGAGCTGGCGGTCACGGTACAAAGCAGGTTGCGGGTGACTGCCGCGGAAGGGGTCAGGGCGGCCGTGCTCGCCCATGTCGGGCTCGCCATCGCGTCCGAATGGATGTTCTCGCCCGAATTGAGATCAGGCACTGTCCGCGCGGTGTTGCAGGAATGGGACCTCGCGCCGCACGATCTCTGGGCCGTGTTTCCCTCCGGGCGGGCGGCGACGGCCAAGACAAGGGCGTTCGTGGATTTCTTTGAACGCAGCTTCAACGCCTGAGCGGCAGGTGCCCGGCAGCGTGGCCATCATTCCCCACTGGAATAAGCCCTAGTCCGGCGTCCCGGCTACCCGGCATCACGATCTTCTCTAGCTTCTCGCGTGTGATTTCAACGAACGGGCGGCGGCGCCGCCTCCGCGCAAAGGCCCAAAGGAGAACCGTCATGTCACTTCAAGCCAGGCTCGACGCTTTCAAAGCCGATTTCGAGGCGGGAAAGCCGCCCTACAGCGTGCCTCGTTCCTTCATCGAGACGATGCACCGTGCCACCGCAGAACTGATCGAGTCAGGCGCCGCCCAGCGCGCCAGGAAGGCCGGCGATGCCGCCCCGTCCTTCTCGCTCGCGGATCCCGAGGGCAACGTCATCAGCTCCGCGGACCTTCTCAATCGCGGACCGCTGGTGCTCAGCTTCTACCGCGGCGTCTGGTGCCCGTACTGCAACATGGAGCTGCAGGCGCTTGAAGCCGCCAGGCCTGAATTCGAAAAATATGGTGCCTCGCTCGTTGCGATCTCGCCGCAGACCGCGCCGAACAGCCGCAAGTCGGTGCGTCAGAACAAGCTCTTCTTGCCGATCCTTTCGGATGTGAAGGGCAAGGTCGGCGCCGCGTTCGGACTGAGGTTCAATCTGCCCGACTACCTGGTCGAGCTCTACAAGCAGCTCAAGAACGATCTGCCGACGTTCAACGATGATCCCGGCTGGACGTTGCCGATGCCCGCCCGTTACGTCATCGGACAGGACGGCCTGATCCTCTACTCGGAAGTGAACCCCGACTACACCCGCCGACCCGAGGCTGAAGACATGATCCCGGTTCTTCAGCGGGCGGCCGCCGACCGCTCGGCCCTCCATGGCGGTGATGGTCGCAGCAACGATCCGGCCGTCGAAGATGTCGCGACGGCATGATCGACCGTCCGGTTCAATCATCCCTGGCCGGCGACGACGGCGGCTCGTCCGCCTTGGCCGGCCTGCTGCTCCGCATCGGATCCGCCTCCGTGGTCTTCGCCGCGCTCGAACCGGCGGAGGCCGCGGGCCCGGCGAAGACATCCCGGCCGGAAGGCTCCTGCAGCTTGCGCCACTGCGCCGGGGTGACGCCCATGTGGTTCTTGAAGGCGCGCTGGAACGCCGCTTCCGACTGATAGCCGACGGCTTCCGCCACCGCGCCGGTCGACAGCGAGGATCTCTTCAGCTCGTTCGCTGCATATGTCATCCGGATGTCGGTCAGGAGATCACTGGCCGATCTGCCGAGTTTCTGCTGGAATTGCCGTGCCAGCGTGGCGCGCGACATGTTGCTGAGTTGCGCAAGCTCGGGCAACGACCAGGCGCGCGCGGGCTCGTTGAACAGGGCGGCCACCGCCGGAGCCAGGCGCGGATGGCCGGCCATCGCGAGGAGGCCGCGCGGCGCGTCTTCGGCTTCGCTCGCGAGCCGCAGCACCAGCGCAAACATCGCGGTCGACAGCGCATTCAGCATCGCGCGCCCGCCAAGGAGATCGCTTGCCGACTCGCTGCGCATCAGGGCGACGAGGCCGGCGAGTTGCGTGGCGTTCTCTCCTCCGCCATCGCCGCGGGCATGCACGACCAGGCGAGACGGCAGATAGCTGCGCAGCAGACGATCGTGCGGCGGTGCAATCGCGAAATGTCCGCAAAGCAGGTCCAGTCTTTCCCCCTGCCCGGCGTTCTCCTTGATCACGAGATTGAGCTCCTGCCGATTTCGCACCGGCTTCGGCCGCGCGCCGCTGCCATCATGCATGACATGACGCGGGTTGCCGGGCAGCAGCAGGATGTCCCCGCTCAGCAGCCGCAGCGGCTTGCCGCCAGGCGGCCCTTCCAACACGGCAGAGCCACCCACGACAGCGTGGTAGGGGATCTCGTTCGGCTCGCCCGGCCCCTGATCGATCCGCCATGGCGCGCCGTAGGAGCAGCGCAGATCAAGCCGCCCACGCACGGGCATCATCTCGAACAATCTGCTGAGCCAGTCCATGGCGATCTCCCGAACGAATCGATTGTGAGACGATGCAGCATGTCGCCGCATTGATGACATTCAATGTCTCATTCACTCCGTGGTGGCGCGATAAGGTCTCGCAATGGGTCCGGATTTACGGCCCACACCGGCGATGAAATCTTGCGTGATGGAATGCGAGGGCGATACCCGTCCCCTTGCAGTGTCGTGCTGCCCCGCAAGTGGCTCGCCCTCGAACATCGGTTGTTCGGTTGCCGGCTGGACACCTGAGAGGTGGCGGAGAGAGTGGGATTCGAACCCACGGTACGGTTTCCCGCACACACGCTTTCCAAGCGTGCGCCTTAAGCCACTCGGCCATCTCTCCGTAAGGGCCCCTCTCTTGAAGGGCCGGGGCGGATTTTGCAAGGGAGCGCTTGCTTTGGGCTCGAAATTTCCCCAATAGATTGAAATTGTTTGATAATTTCGACTTGCCGCGAGATGACGCGGTGGCCCGGATTGAACCGGCGGCGGGCTTCGGACGACGATTGACGGCAGGCGTTCGCAAATCAGTCGAGGGACCGGGCATGACCGCCCCCAGGACAGCATTTTTTTCAGTCATGTTCGGCGCTGCGATCGCCTGCGGCGCGGCTCCGGCGTCGGCGCAGTCCTGCACCAAGGCCGGTGTCGACGTGACCTGCGACGATGGCCGTCACGGCATGCTGGCGGGCGATGCGATCGTCTGGAGCGACGGCTCGCGCTCGAGCCTGACCTCTCCGCATCCGGGCGTGATCGTCGGCAACAGGTCGTCGGTCACGGTCGGGCCCGGCGTCTTCGTCGGCAAGGGCAGCGGCATGGTGCCGATGGAAAACCCGAGTGACCCGCGCCGCGCGCGCTGCCCTGTGCTCGACGGCGTGGCGTATTGCTACTGAGGCCGGGACGCGAACGGACGTCGCTTCGTCATTCCGGGCTCGCGCGAGCCGTGCGAGATCTGCCCGTCGGGCAAATCACCAAATCCCGTCAAGCCCTCGTGGCAAAAATATTTCGGTTTATCGTAATTATGATCCGGTGTATGGATCGGTCCGTCTCACCCGATCGAGGGGCGAGCGCACGTCACGAACGCGCGGTGAGATGCGGTGGACGCCGAGGTGCGCGAGACGAATGCACCGGGGCGGACGGCGAAATCGTGCAGGCCTGACGCCCTAGTGGCAGGTGTCTCATCAGCGAGGAGCAATGTCTCTCGCTGACGACGGTGACAAGCAAGCCCAGTCTCGCCGGGGAGAGCACGTATAAGCCGTAAACCACCGCGCAGGGAAAGCCGGAATGCTCCGGTTACACCTGTGGTCCTACCCCGTGCTTCTTGTTGCACGGGACCCATGGGTGCGATCGGCACCCGGCTTTCCCTGCGCCCTCTCCGAGAAAAGAGGGCGAAACCAGAGGCAAAGCTCGGACAGATCATGTCGCGAGAATGCGGATCTTTGCGCAGTTGCCAGTCCCATCATTGCGAGCAAAGCGACTTGTCCGCCAAAGCCTTGGCGAAAGCGGCAGCCTGATCTGCTCAACGATACCGCGCGGCAAGGTCCGCGCGACGCGGCCACAGGGGCGGCGGGGCCGGCATGATCGCCTTGTCGGGATTCCGCGTGTCCCGCAACGCCTCGATGAAGTCGGCGAACCATTGCTGGATGGTGCCGTTGTTGAGCCGCGCCATCATCGCCTCCCAGCGCATCCGCCGCTCGGCCAGCGGCATCGCCAGCGCAGCCGCGACGGCGCGCGCCATGCCGTCGATGTCATGCGGATTGACCAAAAGCGCTGCATCGAGCTCGTTGGCGGCACCGGCAAACTTCGACAGCACCAGCACGCCGGGATCGGCCGGATGCTGGGCTGCGACATATTCCTTGGCGACGAGGTTCATGCCGTCCTGCAATGGCGTCACCACGCCGACCTGCGCGGTGCGATAGAGGCCGGCGAGCACCCCCTGGCCAAAGCCCTTGTTGAGGTAGCGGATCGGCGTCCAGTCGACCTCTCCATGCACGCCGTTCACGTCGGTGACGAGCTTGGCGATCTCGCTCTGCAGGTTGCCATAGGCCTCGATCGCGCCGCGCGAGGGCGTCGCGATCTGCAGCAGCGACACGGTGCGCTTGAGATTCGGATGCAGCGTCCACATCCGGTCGAACGCCTTGATGCGGTTGCCGAGGCCCTTGGAATAGTCGAGCCGGTCGACGCCGATCGCGAGCTTCTCGCCGTTGAGGCTGCGGCGCAGCCGCGTCACGTCGGGATGCGTCATCGCCTTGGTGGCCTGCTGCGCGAACCTGTCGGGATCGATGCCGATCGGGAAGACGGCGGCACGCGTGCGGCCGGACAGCGAGGTGATGATGCCGTCCTGCACGGCGAGCTCGAGATCGTCCCGCACGTAGGAGAGGAAGTTCTCGCAATCCTCGTCGGTCTGGAAACCGATCAGGTCATAGGCCAGCATCGCCTCGATCAGTTCGCGGTGATGCGGCACGCCCGATATCACCGCGCGCGTCGGCCATGGCGTGTGCAGGAAGAAGCCGATCGGCTGCGTCGCGCCGAGATCGCGCAGCTCGGCGCCAAGCGCGAGGAAGTGATAGTCCTGGATCCAGAACACCGAATCGGGCTTGCGGAATCGCAGCAGCGCGCGCGCCATGAAGGCGTTCACCTCGCGATAGCTCGCATAGTCGTCCTGCGAGGCGCGGATGAGATCGGCGCGCGAATGCAGAGCGGGCCACAGTGCCGAATTGGCGAAGCCTTCGTAATAGCCGCCGTAATGCGCGGCCGGCAGATCGAGCATCGCCAGCGCACCGGCGCCGAGCGCTTCGACCTCTGCGAAAGGTTCCTTCTGGCTCCCGTCGCGGACGCGTCCGCTGGAACCAACCCAGATCGCCCCTGTCTTTTCGACAACCGGCAGCAACGCTGCTGCCAGTCCCCCCGTCATGGGTTCGTTGGGTTTTCCGCGCGCCACGCGGTTCGAAACGACGACGAGGCTCACCAGGTCCCCTCCCTGTTGTTTGGCTCGCGTATTAACAACCATTCATCAAGATGGTTCCTGATCAAGGAATCTCCCAAATGAAACCAAATTCTGGCAAGGCGGAGGGAACTCGCGGGAACTCGCAAAAAGAAAAATCCGCGCGAGGCCTGCGTGTTGACGCAAAACAACCGCATTCGAAAATATCGCGATGATTTGCGCGGAGCGTTTTCGAGCGAAGCGGATAGCGGTTCGCGCGATGAAAACGCGTCAAAGTGAGAGCCAGGAACGCCGGTTCATTCGAGCCGGCGCTTCAGGACAGAGTCGCTGGCGTTTCGCCATCGATCAGATGTGCAAGGAATTCGCGTACATCGCGCGGCGCATCGAAATGTCCGGCAACGCCGGTTGCGCGACGGCCGACGGAAAAGGCCAGGCCGTCGAAATCCGGCATGATCGCAAACACCGTCTCGTCGGTGACGTCGTCGCCGATGAAGAACGGACGCCGCCCCTTGAACGGCGCATGCGTCATCAATTCGCGCACGCCACTCGCCTTGGTGTGGCCGGAATGCTTGATCTCGCAGACGCTCTTGCCGGGCAACACCTCGATCGGTGCGTTCGGCAGGTCGGCGCGGATCAGCGACACCGCTTCATAGATCGCCTTCTCCGCGTGCGGCGCGAGCCGATAATGCAGCGCCAGCGAGTAGCCCTTGTCCTCGAGCAGGATTCCGGGACTGAGCTTGGCGATCGCGGCAAGGCGGCGCTTCAACTCCGGGTCGAGCGGCGGTGCGTGCGCCGCCACTGCCTCGCTGTCGGTATGCAGCCGCATCTCTGCGCCATGGCCGCCGATGGCCGGAAACAGATCGGGGGCGAAGATCAGGTCAATGTCGTTCAGGGAACGGCCGCTGACCAGCGCCAGCGCGCCGCTGGTTCGCTCGTAAAGCTGCTTCAACGTTTCGGACAATCCCGGCGGCACCCAGACCTCGCGCGGCGTCGGCGCGAAATCGAGCAGGGTGCCGTCGATGTCGAGCAGCACCGCGGCGCGACTCAAATGCGGGATCAGCGATGCCGGCACCGCTGCACTGTCCGGCGTCGCGCCATCAGGGGTCATCTCGTCGTCGGGCATTTCGGCCAGATCCTGCTTCATCTCACTCTACTCCAAGAATGCCAGCGGAGGCGCGACGGATTCCAGCGATTTCCGCTCGGCCGCAACCGCATAGCGCCACGCGATTCCTGCCGCAGCGATCATGAGCGCCGACCCCAGCAGGTAGCCGGCGAACACGCTGTTGCGCGATCCGGTGTCGATCAGCACGCCGAACAGAGCCGGCCCCACCACGCCGCCGATGCCGGTGCCGACCGCATAGAACAACGCAATCGCAAGCGCGCGGATCTCGAGCGGAAAGGTCTCGCTGACGGTGAGATAGGCGGCGCTCGCGGCCGGCGAGGCGAAGAAGAAGATCACCATCCAGGCAATGGTCTGCCCCTGAGCGCTGAGCGCGCCGATCGAGAACAGATAGCCGGACAGCGCGAGCAGCACGCCCGACACGCCGTAGGTCAACGCGATCATGGCGCGGCGGCCGAGCGTGTCGAACAGGCGGCCGAGCAGCAGCGGCCCGAGGAAGTTGCCGGCGGCAAAGGGCAGGATGTACCAGCCGACGTCATTGGCGGGGATGGCGAAGAAATCGGTCAGCACCAGCGCGAAGGTGAAGAAGATCGCGTTGTAGAAGAACGCCTGCGCCACCATCAGCGCAAGCCCGACCAGCGCGCGCTGCCGGTAGGTAGAGAACAGCGTCGCCGCGACTTCGCGCAGCGGCGTGTGATCGCGCATCCGAAGCCTGATCCTGGCGAAGCCTTCGCTCGGCTGCTCGTGACCGAGCACGGATCTCTCGATATCGGCCACGATCTCGTGCGCCCGGTCCGGGTAGCCGTGGATCATCAGCCAGCGCGGGCTTTCCGGAATCCACATTCGCATGAACAGCACGACGAGTCCGAGCGCCGCGCCGGTGAAATAGGCGATGCGCCAGCCGTGGTCCGGCGCCAGCACCGCCGGGTCGAGCAGGATGATCGCGCTCGATGCGCCGATCGCAGCTCCGATCCAGAAACTGCCGTTGATCACGAGGTCGGTCCAGCCACGATAACGCGCCGGCACCAGTTCCTGGATCGTCGAATTGATCGCTGTGTATTCGCCACCGATGCCGGCACCGGTGATAAAGCGGAACAGCGCGTAGCTTGCAACACTCCACGAGACCGCCGTTGCCGCGGTCGCCGAGAGATAGACGCCAAGGGTGATGAAGAACAGCTTCTTGCGTCCGATCCGGTCGGTGAGCCAGCCGAAGCCGAGTGCACCGAGCACGGCACCTGCAAGATAGGCGCTGTTGGTCAGCCCGACGTCGAAATTGGAGAACTTCATCACCGGGCTGTTCTTGAGCGCGCCCGACAGCGCGCCGGCGAGCGTCACCTCAAGCCCGTCGAGGATCCAGGTGATGCCGAGCGCCAGCACCACGCGGGTGTGGAATCCACTCCAGCTGAGACCGTCGAGGCGAAGCGGAATAGAGGTCTCGACGATACGGCCAACATCCGGCGCCGGGGCTTCGCCCGTCGTCACCTCGCGCGTCGTTCCAGGGCTCCGCTGTGTCTGCTGCACATTCATCAAGCCATACCAACGGCAACGCCCCCGGAACGAGGTGTTCCAAGGCTCCCGACCCCAGGATTGCGGCAAACCGGATGCCCGCCACGGCCAGACAACGCCAGCGCGACGCCGCGGTTCCCGCGAAGCGAAACAGGAACCACGCATGATGCGATTGGTTTTCCGGCCAATAAGAATGGAGTTGGCGATGGCCACGGGGAAGAAAGCAGCACGCAAGCGCGTGCGCAAATCAGCCGCCGAGACGACTGGCACCGCGCGGCGGACGAGGACGGCGGCATCGACGCGATGGTCGCAGCGCGTGACCAGGGAGAGCGATGCGCTCGACCTCAAGCGCGGCGTATTCAAGCTGACCAGCGCAAAAAAGATCGCGGCATCGCTGAAACGATCCGCCGAGCACAGCACGCGCCGCAAGAGCGGTGCCTACCGCTCCGCATTGTCGATGCTGACCTTCTACATCAATCGGGCCGGCAAGACGCTGCCGAAGACCCAGCGCACCCGGCTGGAACGCGCCAAGGTCGAATTGAAGCATCAGTTCGGCCGGGATTGACTACGTCGTCCCGGCGAAGGCCGGGACCCATACGTCGCGGCCACGGCAAGAGGCACGCGGCCAGTTGTCTGCTCACCGACAAACAGCGGTGGTCATGCGTCCCGACCGGCGCCGGGACGACGATATTTGATGCGCCGGTGCGTAGCCTAGGCCGCGCGGATGTTCGCCATGAAGCGGTCGAGTTCTTCGCGCAGTCGCGAGCTCTCGACCGACAGCGAACGCGCCGAGTTCAGCACCTCTTCGGAGGCCGCTCCGGTCTCGCTCGCGCCGCGGTTCACCTGGGTGACGCTGGCGGCGGTCTCCTGCGTGCCCTTGGCGACGTTCTGCACGCTGCGCGCGATCTCCTGCGTCGCCGAGCTCTGCTGCTCGACCGAGCTCGCGATCGTCGTCGCAATGCCGGAGATCTGGCCGATGGTGCCACCGATCTCCTTGATCGCGAAAACCGATTCCTGGGTCGCAGCCTGCATGCCCGCGATGTGATTGGAGATCTCGTCGGTGGCCCTGGCGGTCTGGCTCGCCAGCGACTTCACTTCGGACGCGACCACGGCAAAGCCGCGGCCGGCATCGCCGGCACGTGCGGCCTCGATGGTGGCGTTGAGCGCCAGCAGATTGGTCTGCTCGGCGATCGCCGTGATCAGCTTGACCACGTCGCCGATCTCCTGCGCGGCGCGCGACAGCTTGCCGATGCGCGCGTCGGTCTGCTCGGCCTGGCGCACGGCGGCATCAGCGATCTGGCTGGATTCCTTGGCGCGGCGGCCGATCTCGTCGACCGAGGCGGACAGCTCCTCGGTGGCGGAGGCAACCGACTGCATGTTGCTGGAGGCTTCCTCGGAGGCGCCGGCGACCTGGCCGGAGAGGTTCTGCGTGGTCTCGGCGGTGCGGGTCAGCGTGCCTGCCGCCGATTCGAGCTGCACCGCGGAGGCCGACACATTGGTGACGATCGAGCCGACAGCGGATTCGAACTCGTCGGCGAAACGGATCAGCTCGCCGCGCCGCGCCGCAGCGCTCGCCTTGTTCTGCGCTTCCTGGGTCGCCGCATCCCGTTCGGCCTTGGCGACCGCCTGGACCTTGAATTCCTCGACCGCGCCGGCCATCTCGCCGAGTTCGTCGCGGCGACCGAGGCCGGGCAGCACGACATCGAAATTGCCGGCCGCAAGCTCGCGCATCGCGGCACACATCGCCCCGATCGGCTTCGAGATGCCCTTGCCAAGCAGGAACGCCCAGACGATTCCCAGCACGAGGCCGCCGACGGCAAGCGTCAGGATCAAGCGCTCGGTTTCACCGATCGTGGCATGCGATTCCGTCTCCAGCCGTTTCTGGTCCGCAAGCAGGTCGGACGTCATCGCAGCCGAGCCGTCGCTGATGCCCGCCGCGGACGCCGACATCTCGGAGGTCAGTCCGTCGATCGCCTTGGAATTCTCGATCAGCCTGGCGAGCGCCTCGCGGTACTCTGCCAGCAGGGCACCCACATCCTTCACCCCCTGGATGATCCGCTCGTCCTTCGAGGTGATCGTCTTCACCAGATTGTCGGCGAATTTCAGCCTGGCAAGCGCGCTGGCGGCAACCGACTTGTCGCCGTTGACCAGGAAGGTGTTCACGGCTCCCGTGATCGACTGGAGCTGGTCTGCGACTTTCTTGGAACTGAACTGGATCGCCTGAAGCTCGGAGTCGTCGGCATTGCTCGGGAGATCGTCGAGCTTGTAGCGCATCGAGGTCGCGCTGCGGGTAAGCTGGTTCTGCGCGATCAACGCGCTCTCGTCCTTGAGCTTGACGATCTCGGCGAAGATCCTGCTGAAGGCGCGGAACTCGTGTTCAAGCTTGGTGACCTGATCGAGCCGCTCCGGATTGGTGGTGCCCTTCGTCGCGGCGAGGATGGCGTCCTTCAGGTCGGCCTCGGCGGCGAGCGCGGCCTTGGAATCGTCCTCCTTGCCGGTCACGACATAGTAGCGCGCAAGCGACCGGTAGGAGATCAATTGGCGGTCGATGTTGCGAGCGAGGTCGGCTTCGGAGACGCTCTGGCGATAGGAGGCGACCCCCGCGGAGACCCGCTCGAAGCCCCAATAGGCAAAGCCCATGCTGGCCGCCGAAATCGCCAGCGTCACGGCAAAGCCGAGCATGATCTTGGCGCGGAACCGCAGGGTTGGGAATTTGATCGACAGCGATCGCTTCAGCCCCGGCATTCTGCCCCCCGTCATCATTCCGAACCACGCGGAATCCGGCGGCAGCCCCCGCCCCGGTATCCGGGACGCGAAATTAGGGCAGAATTGATAAGGCTACGTAAATGCGGGCAATGGCTGGGAAATCGGCACCAGCCATCCGCCTGTGGCGCCCTGTCGACCGCCCGTTCCGTGTCTCCCCCTCGGGTGTCGCTGCCGCATCCTCCTCAGGTAGGTGCGGCCGCTACTACCTTGGTCCCCGTTGTATTCGGAGCTATATATCGCATTGTCCGGCGCCACCCGGAGCAAGGCTTGAACGCTCAGATTCAAGCTCCGGAGAAAACGGAGGATGCGATGTATCAGGAAGCGCTAGCGAAGGTGACAGGGACCAGGCTGATCCGCGACAGGTTCGAGAACTTCATCGGCGGAAAGTGGGTTGCTCCGGTCAAGGGCCAGTATTTCGACAATCCGAGCCCGGTGACGGGCAAGCGGCTCTGCCAGGTGGCGCGGTCGACGGCAGAGGACATCGAGCTCGCGCTCGATGCTGCGCACAAGGCCAGGGACGCCTGGGGCAAGACCTCGGTCACCGAACGGGCGAAGGTCCTCAACAAGATCGCTGATATCATCGAGACCAATCTCGATTTGCTGGCGATGGTCGAGACGCTCGACAACGGCAAGCCGATCCGCGAGACGACACATGCCGACATGCCGCTCGCGGTGGATCATTTCCGCTACTTCGCGAGCGTGATCCGCGCGCAGGAAGGCACGATGTCGGAGATCGATCACGACACTGTCGCCTACCACTTCCACGAGCCGCTCGGCGTGGTCGGCCAGATCATTCCCTGGAACTTCCCGCTGCTGATGGCGACCTGGAAGCTCGCGCCCGCGCTCGCCGCCGGCAATTGCGTCGTCATCAAGCCGGCCGAGCAGACCCCGGTCAGCATCCTCGTGCTGATGGAATTGCTTGCCGACGTGATCCCGCCCGGCGTCGTCAACGTCGTCAATGGCTTCGGCGTCGAGGCCGGCAAGCCGCTCGCGACAAGCAAGCGTATCGCCAAGATCGCGTTCACGGGCGAGACCACTACCGGCCGCCTCATCATGCAATACGCTTCCGAGAACATCATCCCGGTGACGCTCGAGCTCGGCGGCAAGTCCCCGAACATCTTCTTCGCCGACGTGATGGACGAGGACGACGCCTATTTCGACAAGTGCATGGAAGGCTTTGCAATGTTCGCGCTCAACCAGGGCGAGGTCTGCACCTGCCCGAGCCGCGCACTGGTCGATGCCAAAGTCTACGACCGTTTCATGGAGCGAGCGCTGAAGCGGGTCGAGAAGATCAAGCAGGGCCATCCGCTCGATCCCACGACGATGCTCGGCGCCCAGGCCTCCAACGACCAGGTCGAGAAGATCCTGTCCTATTTCGACATCGGCCGGAAGGAAGGCGCCAAGGTGCTCGCGGGCGGCAAGCGCGCCAGCCTCGATGGCGAGCTCGCCGAGGGCTACTACATCGAGCCGACGGTATTCGAAGGCCACAACAAGATGCGTATCTTCCAGGAGGAGATCTTCGGCCCGGTCGTGTCGGTGACCAAATTCAACGGTGAAGAGGAAGCGCTGGCGATCGCCAATGACTCGCTCTACGGCCTCGGCGCCGGCGTGTGGACCCGCAACGGCAATCGCGCCTATCGCTTCGGCCGTGCCATCCAGGCCGGCCGGGTCTGGACCAACTGCTACCACCTTTATCCCGCCCATGCGGCATTCGGCGGTTACAAGCAGTCCGGAATCGGTCGCGAGAACCATCTGAAGATGCTGTCACACTACCAGCAGACCAAGAACATGCTGGTCAGCTACTCGCCGAATGCGCTCGGGTTCTTCTGAGCGTCGGCGACCACGCGGGCGCGCCCTTCCTCCCTGGGCGCGCCCGCCCATTTGCAAGCCACAAGGAACGGGAGCAGGACATGGTTGCCCGGGTCGAAGTCACCGCGAAGGCCGAACAGATGATCGCGCAGCTGAAGGCGCAGCACGGCCCACTGATGTTCCATCAATCCGGCGGCTGCTGCGACGGCAGCGCGCCGATGTGCTATCCGGCCAACGAGTTCCGGATCGGCGGCGAGGACGTCCGTCTCGGCCGCATCGCCGGCTGCGACTTCTATATCGGTGCCGCCCAGTTCGAATATTGGCGCCACACCCAGCTCATCATCGACGTGGTCCCCGGCCGCGGCGCGGGATTCTCGCTCGAAGCCCCCGAAGGCGTCCGCTTCCTGACCCGCAGCCGGGTGTTCAGCGACGAGGAGGTCGCGGAACTGGAGGCGGCGGAGAGCACCCAGTGATAGCCCCCGGCACCTGTCCACCCGCTAACACCTTGATAATTCAGCTTCGACCATGGCCATGCCCCTACTACCTTGGTCCCTCGCTCCCGCAATTGTTCGCAATTGACGTGAATACCGGTCCCGATAATTTAGGCCGCGATAAGCGGTTCCCGGCCGCTGCCCGCGGCCGGGACGACACATCGGGAGGCGTCCCATGTCATTGCGTCGGACGGCGCTATCGGCGCTTGCGCCGAACATGTGGACCGGCAGAGCCGGTCGATGAGGTCTCCCGCCACGGCAATCCGGATGCCGCCGACGCCGAAACGCGTCCCGGTTGCGCCCGGCCTGAGTTAAAGTCCCGGTTTGCGCGGGCCTGCTCGCGCCAAGAAAAAACAAGACCTGGTCTTGGGAGAGAGCCTTTGGAGAAGAACGGCAGCGCCGCCGACAGCATTGTCGTGGCGCAGGCAAAGACGGAGGAGCCGCGGGCCGCCGCGGCCGAGATCGCACGCCAGTTGGCGCGGGCGAAGCTCGCGATGGTCACCGTGTTCGTTTCGCCGTTCTACGACCCCGAGATCTTCATCGCCGAGCTGTCGCGGCGGATGCCCGACACGCCGATCTTCGGCTGCACGACCGCCGGCGAGCTGTCTCCGGGCGGCTGGGACGAGGATAGCGTGGTCGCCATGGGCTTCGACGCGGCCGACTTCGTGATCGCGGCCCGTCCGCTGCTCGAGCTGTCGACCTTCCGGGTCGATCGCGGGCGCGCGATCTGCACCGAGCTGCAGCAGGAATTCGCCGAGCGGACCGAACAATGCGCCGCGAGCGATGAATCCTTCGGTCTGCTGTTCATCGACGGCATGTGCCAGCGCGAAGAGACCATCATGTCGGCGATCTACACCTCGCTGGAGGACATCCCGATCGTCGGCGGCTCCGCCGGTGACGGGCTGCGCTTCGAGAAGTCGTGGGTGTTCCATGGCGGCAAGGCGCTCACCGACGCGGCGGTCCTGATCCTGATCAGGACGAGGCTGCCGTTCCGCCTGTTCAAATGCGATCATTTCGAGCCGACATCGACCAAGATGGTGGTGACCGAGGCCGACATCGAGCACCGCATCGTCAAGGAGCTCAACGCGGAGCCCGCGGCGCTGGAATATTCGCGTGCGGTCGGCATCAGCGATGCCAAGCTCGAACTGTTTTCCTTCGCTGCGCATCCCGTCCTGGTCCGCGTCGGCGGCGCGTATTACGCACGCTCCATCCAGCGCACCAACCCGGACGGATCGCTGCAGTTCTTCTGTGCCATCGATGAGGGGATGGTGCTGACGGTGGCGCGGAAGAATGACCCGATCCACGCCACCAGCCGCCTGCTCAAGGAAATGACCGATGACCTCGGCGAGATATCGATCTTCATCGGATTCGAATGCCTGCTGCGGCGGCTCGACGTCGAGCAGCATCAATTGTCCCGCGAGATGTCGGAGCTCTATCGCCGCAACAAAGTGATTGGGTTCCAGACCTATGGCGAGCAATATCGCTCCATGCACATCAATCAGACGCTGACCGGCGTCGCCATCGGCAAGCGAGTCAACGTTTCGCAATGACGGATACGCGAACCAGCCGCATAGCGTCGCTCGAGCGCGAAGCCGAGAAGCTGCGCAAGATCAATGCAGCGCTGATGTCCCGCGTGGAGCGCTCGACCGACCAGCAGCTCAACGCATTCTCGCTGTTCGAAACCGCGATCGCGCTCGATCAGCAGGTCCGCGACCGCACCCAGCAGCTCAAGCAGGTGCTGCAATCGCTGGAAAAGACCAACGGACGCCTGCTGCAGGCCAAGCAGCAGGCCGAGGCGGCGAGCTCGCTGAAATCATCGGTGCTGGTCTCGGTGACCCACGACCTGCTGCAGCCGCTGAACGCAGCCCGGTTGACGCTCTCGGCATTGACGGAAATGGTCGCCGAGCCCAAGGGCGTCGCGCTGACCGACCAGATCGACCGCTCGCTGGCGACGCTGGAGGACATGCTGCGGACCCTGCTCGACATCTCCAAGCTCGATGCCGGCGTGCTGAAACCCGAGTCCGGCCCGGTCGCCATCGCCTCGCTGCTCGAAGCGCTGCAGCATGAGTTCATGCCGATCGCCGCCAAGCGCGGCCTCGCGCTCCGCATCATGCCGTCATCAGGCGTGGTCCGCTCCGATCCGCTGATGCTGCGCCGGATCCTGCAGAACCTGCTCGCCAACGCGTTGCGCTACACGCAGCGCGGCGGCGTGCTGATGGGGTGCCGCAACCGCGGCGACAACATCTCGATCGAGGTGCATGACACCGGCCCCGGCATCCCGGAGGCCCAGCGCGAGGCCATCTTCGTCGAGTTCCAGCGCGGCGAGACCAGCGCCGGTGACAAGGCCGGCATCGGACTTGGCCTGTCGATCGTGCGCCGCTTCGCCAGCGTGCTGGGCCATGACATCCGCCTGACGTCGCAGCCGGGCAAGGGCTCGGTGTTCTCGGTCACGGTGCCGCGCACCAGCGATCCCGTCGCGATGCCGGTTCGCGAGCAGGCCAGCGTCGACTATCGCTACGGCGGCATGGAGGGCGCCAAGATCCTCCTGATCGAGAACGACCTCTCGAGCGCCGAGGGACTTGCCAGCCTGCTCGAGAAGTGGGGCTGCGACGTCGCCGTGACCATCTCGAAGACCGAGGCGCTCGAGCGCATCCGCGCGCTCGACGGCATTCCGGACGCCATCATCGCCGACCTTCACCTCGACAATGGCGAGACCGGGATCGAGGCCGTCGACGTGATCTGCCATGAGATCAAGATCGACGTTCCGGCGATCATCGTCACCGCCGACCATTCGCCCAAGGCCGCGTCCGACGTATCTGCGTTCGGCCACGAACTGCTGAAGAAGCCGATCAAGCCCGCCGAAATGCGCTCGCTGCTGTCGTTCCTGCTGGCCGCTGAGCAGCCGGCCGCGCGGCTATGAATCATCGCCGCGTGCTGGCGTGGTCGGCGCATGGTCGTGCTTGCCGAAATCCAGCTGCGACAGCGCGATGATGGCTTCGGTGCGGCTGCGCACGTCGAGCTTCCGCAGGATCTCGGACACGTGCACCTTCACGGTCGTCACCGAGATATCGAGCTCGTAGGCGATATGCTTGTTCTGCAGGCCGCGGCAGATCATGTCGAGCACGCGCAATTGTTGCGAGGTGAGCTGGCCCAGACGCTGGATCAGCTCACGCGTATCGGCCTGGCCCTTCCGTGCGGCGGCGGCATCGCGGAAGCGTGTCGGCAGCGAGATGCCGCCTTCGAGGATGTTGCGCAACAGCCGTGCCAGTTCCGACTTCGGCGTCGACTTCGGGATATAGCCGGAAATGCCGAGCGCGATCGCGCTGCCGATGATCCGCGAATCGTCATGCGCCGACACGATCACCAGCGCACTGCGCGGCGCGGCCGCCCGTACGCGATAGGCGCCCAGCAGGCCCGTCGTCCCCGGCATCGACAGGTCGAGCAGGATCAGGTCGAGACCGTCGCGCGCGGCGACGATATCCAGCGCGCCGTCGATCGAAGTTGCCTGCAGCACCTCGGCCTCGGGAAACTCGGCGCCGATCACGCCGATCAGCGCGGCACGGAACAGCGGGTGATCCTCGACGATCAGGAGCCGGGGCGACCCCGCCTTGCCAACCGCTGGTCCGTCCAAGGGCGCTGTCGTGGTCACCGCTGCGCCGTCCTCTCCCGGGTTGCTCATCACCGCCATCGTGGACACGACGTTATCTCAAAGTCGGGGTTCATCCCATAGGCCGGCGCTCGATGCGGCCTTGCGGCGCAACGAGCTACGAGGTCTTCTCCGGTTTCGCGCCGGCACCGGCATCCGGCACCGGAAGCGGAATCTTGCCGAGCTCGATGATCGCCTTGTTGCGGCTGAACAGCTTCAATTTGCGCAGGATCTCCGTCACATGCGCCTTGACGGTGGACTCCGCCAGCTTCAGCTCCGCCGCGATCTCCCGGTTCTGCAGGCCGCGCGTGATCAGGTGCAGGACGCGGATCTGCTGCGGCGTGAGCTTCTGGATCCGTTCGCGCAAGGTCCGCGCGGTCTCCGATTGCTCCAGCGCGCCGGCCGCGACGAAGTCGCGCGGCGCAGAGACCGAACCGCTCAGCACGCGCGCGATCGCCTGCGAGAGCTCGCCGAGCGAGGTCGATTTCGGCAGGTAGCCGACCGCACCAATCTCCAGCGCCTCGCGGATCGTATGCTTGTCCTCCTCGCTCGACACGATGGCGATCGGCAGCCTGGGATAGCGGTCCCTGATCTTCTGAAAGCCCGAGAAGCCGACGACATCTGGCAGCAGCAGATCGAGCAACGCCAGGTCGATGTTCGGCTCGGTCGCGAGGATGCTGAGCGCGCCCTTGATCGAGGTGGCCTCATAGACGCGAGCGTCCGGATGCGAGATGCGAATGGCATTGCCAAGCGCCTCGCCGAATAATGGGTGATCGTCGATGATCAGGAACCCCATCATGAGGACCCTCGCACGGATGTTTCGAATACCTGCAGCTAATTCGACCCGCCGGTCTCCTGCACGCTCTGCAGATAGGCATATACGTTTTTCAGCTCATCGTCGCTGAAAACGTCCTTCCACGCCGGCATGCCCTTGGCCGGCCGCCCGTCATGGACCGTCTTCCAGAACGTTGCTTCCATGTCGTCGGCATAGCGCTGCTTCAGGAGCCTGAGATTGATCTTGCGCTCCGCCTGGACCGCATCGGGCCCGTGGCAATGGGCACAGGTGCCGTTGAACGTCTCTCGGCCGGCTGCGGCATCTCCGGCGACCGCGGCGGTCTGGACCGGCTTCTCGGTCGCGGTCGCCTGCCCCACGGTCACGGGCTCGCTCGCTCCGGTGGAGGATGTCACGGCCTGGTCGGCCTGCCCGAACTTCACCGGCGTTCCGTTCGGTACGCCATATTTGGCAAACAGGGACGCGATCTCCGCCTGCAACGACGGCAGCACGCCGTCGACCTCGTCACGCAGCGCGCCGGATGCCCTGGCGAAGCCGATCGCGGTCTGCCACAGCAGGCCGTCGCCTTCGGTCGAGACGACCTGATACTTTTCGCCATAGGCGGTCTTGTTGAGCCAGCCCGCCACCGGCGCCCAGATGAAGGCGACGTCGACCTTGCCCTGGTCGAGCGCCGTCATGCCCTCTTCGGGGCTGAGCACGGTGACCTTCTGGATGTCGTCGCGCATCGCGAGCAGGTTCTGCGGCGTCGACTGATATTGCACGGCGACCCGCAATCCCTTGAGATCGTCGATGCCGGCGACCTTGCGATCCTTCGCGGCGACCAGCGCGTAACCCTCGTGGGCGATCGGTTTCGAGAAGATCACCGACGGACCCATGAAATCGTCGACCAGGGGCAAGCCGACCATGGCGTCGCATTGCCGGCTGAGCAGCGTTTCCCGCACCGTCCGCTTGCCGAAATACGACTTGTACCAGTTGTAGCTCACGGTGCGGCCAAGCTTTTTCGCCACCGCCTGGCCGATCTCGAGATAGAGGCCCGGCTCGCCCGGATCATCGCTCGAGAACGGCAGGTTGGTCGGATCGGCGCAGAGCCGCAGCGGTTTTGCCTCTTCGGCGCCGGCCGAGACGGCCGGCGCCAGCAGCATTGCGGAAAGCAAGACGGTCCGGATCGCTCGTCCCAACCGCGCATTACGCACTTCGTTTCGGGTCATGCAAATCACGGGCATCGTTGCCTCCGTTTCGGTTACTGCAGGGCAAACACGAACAGCGAACCGCCTTCGGGTGCTGCCGCAACCATCTTCTTGCCGATGTCGCCGAGGAAGGCCGGCAGGGCCGCGGTGCGACCGACCACGATCGCGACATACTGCTTGCCGTCGACCGAATAGGTCACAGGGCCGGCGCCGATGCCGCTGCCGAGGTTCTTGCTCCACAGCACCTTGCCGTTCTTGGCATCGATGGCGCGGAAGTCGCCGTGCAGATTGCCGGAGAACACGAGATTGCCGCCTGTCGTCAGCGTGCCGCCATTGAAGGGCAGGTCTTCCTTGATGCTCCACACCTTCTTGTTGGCGATCGGATCCCAGGCCACGAGTTCGCCGAGGAAGCCGCCGGGACCTTCCTTGGTCGGGAATTCGGCGCCGAGATAGAACACGCCGCGCTTGTAGTTCACGTCGCTGACCGACCAGTCCATGCAGACATTGTTGGTCGGGATGTAGACGAGACCGGTCCCGGGGTTGAACGACATCGGCTGCCAGTTCTTGCCGCCGATCAAGTTCGGGCAGATGTCCTTGGCGGGATGGCCGGGACCCGGACGCTTGTCGGGATCCTCTTCGGCGCGCATCGTGTTGATGTCCCACTTCTTGGCCCAGTTCGCGAAGACATACTTCTCGGCCGAGATCACCTTGCCGGTCTCGCGGTTGGCGACGAAGAAGAAACCGTTGCGGTCGGCCTTCATCAGCACCGGCGTCTCCGCCCCCTTGATCTTGAGGTCGGCGAGCAGCAGCTCGTTGACGCCGTCATAATCCCAGGCGTCAGCCGGCGTGCCCTGGATATGCCACTTGATCTTGCCGGTGTTGGGATCGATCGCGAGCGTGGAGGCGGTATAGAGGTTGGTCAGCTTGCCGAAATTGCCGTCGCCGGTGGAGCGCACGCCGGTATTCCACGGTCCCGGATTGCTGGTGCCCCAATAGACCGTGTCGCTCTTGGCGTCGTAGGAGCCGACCAGCCAGGCGGCGCCGCCGCCGTGCAGGCCCGTATCACCCTTCCAGGTGTCGCTGCCGGGCTCACCCGGCGCCGGCACGGTGAAGGTCTGCCAGAGCAGCTTGCCGGTCTTGAGATCGAACGCCTGCAACGAGCCGCGAACGCCGTACTCGCCGCCGCCGAAACCGGTGATGACCTTGTCGCGAACGACCAGCGGCGGCGAGGTGATCACCGAACCCTGCTTGTAGTCGACAACCGTCGAGGTCCAGAGCTCCTTGCCGGTGTCGGCATCGAGCGCCGTCAGCTTGCCGTCGAGCCGGCCGACGAAGATCTTGCCGTCGGCATAGGACACGCCGCGGCTGTTGACGTCGCAGCAGGCGTATTGAAGCACGTCATCGGGAATATCCGGCTGCCAGGTCCATTTGCGGGCGCCGGTGGCGGCATCGATCGCATAGACGTATTTCGGCCCCCACGAGGTGGAGACGTAGAGCGTCTTGCCGATCACGACCGGCGAGGACTCGTTGGAGCGCAACGAGGCCAGTGACATCGAGTAAACCAGCTGCAGCTTGCCGGCATTCTCGGAATTGATCTGCTTCAACGGGCTGAAGCGCGTATTGCCGTAGTCGTGGCCGGCGACCGCCCATCCATTCGGATCGGACTCCGCCTTCATGACTGAATCATTGGCCCTCGACGCGCCAACACCTGCGATCAGCATCGCGACCAGCGACGCGCCGGCAAAGAAAATCCCGCTCCTAGGCTTCATTGCTTCCTCCAGACAAAATGGTTTCGTTGCCGCGATGCGTGCATCGCGGACGTGGCTCGCTACCCAATTTTCATGAACGCGCGATCTTGCGTCGCTGCATCGGCAACGAAGATGACAGCAACACTTTTTGGTCGTTATAGGCGGAAGGTAGTAGCCATCGTGGCGACGGGAATGCGGCGCGTCACGCGTGCAGTCCGGCGATCGCGAGCACCGAGAATCCCGCGCGCCTGACCATCCGTCCGCGCTTGCAAATTGCCCATTCAAGAGCTGCCTGCTAGGATCGAAACACAAGGCCCGGCGCGCTTCGTGACAAGGTCACGACTACGACTTTGATCGCGGTTACGCCCCCCATGAAGCGTGCTCTAGTGGGCCGTTAATGAGACCTTTGGGAGGAACGCGTGTCTACAGTCAAACTGACGGTAAACGGCAGGGCGGTCTCGGTCGACGTTGAGGACCGGACCCTCCTCGTGCATCTCTTGCGCGAAAACCTGAACCTGACCGGCACCCATGTCGGCTGCGATACCAGCCAGTGCGGTGCCTGCGTCGTCCATGTCGACGGTCGGGCGGTCAAATCCTGCACCATGCTCGCCGGCCAGGCCGCGGGCTCGAACGTCACCACCATCGAAGGCCTCGCCAAGGGCGGCGAGCTCCACCCGATGCAGGCGGCCTTCCGCGACAATCACGGCCTGCAGTGCGGCTATTGCACGCCCGGCATGATCATGTCCGCGGTCGATATTGTGCACCGCCATGGCGGCAAGCTCGACGAGGAAACCGTCCGCCACGAGCTCGAGGGCAATATCTGCCGCTGCACCGGCTACCACAACATCGTCAAGGCCGTGCTCGATGCCGCAGGCCGCATGAAGGTCGCGCAGGCCGCCGAATAGCTGCCTGCAGGCCACACAGAATCAAGCTCATCACCGCCGGCTCGATGGATACGGCGGGAAAACGAAATCTCCGGTCGGGAGGACTAGACAATGGGTGTTGAAGGAATTGGCGCAAGCGTCGTGCGCAAGGAAGATCGCCGCTTCATAACGGGACAAGGGCGTTACGTCGACGACGTCAAGATGGTGGGCATGAGCTACGCTCACTTCATCCGCAGCCCGCATGCACATGCCAAGGTCAAGGGCATCGATTCAGCCGAGGCCATGAAGATGCCCGGCGTGATCGCAGTGCTGACCGGGCAGCAGATCGTCGACGACAAGGTCGGCAATCTGATCTGCGGATGGGCAATCACTTCGAAGGACGGATCGCCGATGAAAATGGGCGCGTGGCCGGCGATGGCGCCGGAGACCGTGCGCTTCGTCGGACAGGCGGTCGCGGTCGTGATCGCCGAGACCAAGAATCAGGCAAGGGACGCGGCCGAGGCTGTCGTCGTCGACTACGAAGAGCTTTCCGCGGTGGCAGACGTCAAGGCCGCGATCAAGCCGGGCGCGGCACAACTGCACCCCGAAGCCCCCGGCAACGTTGTCTATGACTGGCATCTCGGCGACGAGGCCGCAGTCAAGGACGCGTTCGGCAAGGCCGCCAATGTGGTGACGCTCGAGCTCACCAACAATCGCCTGGTGCCGAACGCGATGGAGCCGCGCGCCGCGGTCGCGCACTATGACCAGGCCGAGGAGCACTTCACGCTCTACACCACGTCGCAGAACCCGCACGTCGCCCGCCTGGTGCTCTCGGCGTTCTACAACATCGCGCCCGAGAACAAGCTGCGCGTGATCGCGCCCGATGTCGGCGGCGGCTTCGGTTCGAAGATCTACATTTATCCCGAAGAAATGGTGGCGCTGTGGGCCTCGAAGAAGGTTGGCCGCCCGGTGAAATGGACCGGCGACCGCACCGAAGCCTTCCTCACCGACGCGCATGGCCGCGACCATGTCTCGAAGGCCGAGATGGCGTTCGACAAGGACAACAAGATCCTTGGGCTTCGGGTCAAGACCTACGCCAATTTCGGCGCCTACATGTCGCTGTTCTCTTCGGCGGTGCCGACCTATCTCTATGCGACGCTGCTGTCGGGCCAGTACGTGATCCCGGCGATCTATGCGGAGGTGATGGGCGTCTACACCAACACCACGCCGGTCGATGCCTATCGCGGCGCCGGCCGTCCCGAGGCGAGCTATCTGCTCGAGCGGATGATGGAAACTGCGGCGCGGCAGTTGAAGGTCGATCCGGCCGAGCTGCGCAAGAAGAACTTCATCACCCAGTTCCCGTATCAGACGCCTGTCATCATGGCGTATGACATCGGTGACTTCAACGCCTCGATCGATGCTGCGATGAAGGCCATCGACTATGCCGGCTTCCCGGCCCGCAAGGCCAAGGCGAAGGCCGACGGCAAGCTGCGCGGCATCGGCGTCTCCTGCTACATCGAGGCTTGCGGCATTGCGCCGTCGAAGGCCGTCGGCAGCCTTGGCGCCGGCGTCGGCCTGTGGGAATCGGCCGAGATCCGCGTCAATCCGGTCGGCACCATCGAGGTGCTCACCGGCACGCACAGCCATGGCCAGGGCCACGAGACTTCGTTCGCGCAGATCATCTCCGATCGTCTCGGCGTGCCGCTCAGCCAGGTCTCGATCGTCCATGGCGACACCGACAAGGTGCAGTTCGGCATGGGCACCTACGGCTCGCGCTCGATCGCGGTCGGCGGTGCGGCAATCGTGAAGGCGATGGAAAAGGTCGAGGCCAAGGCCAAGAAGATCGCGGCGCATGCGCTCGAGGCGTCCGAGAGCGACATCGTGATCGAGAACGGCGAGTTCAAGGTCACCGGCACCGACAAGTCGATCGCATTGCCGATGGTCGCGCTCGCCGCCTACACCGCGCACAACCTGCCCGATGGCATGGAGCCGGGGCTGAAGGAGACGGCGTTCTACGACCCGACCAACTTCACCTTCCCGGCCGGCGCTTACATCTGCGAGCTCGAGGTCGATCCGGGCACCGGCAAGACCTCCTTCGTCAACTTCGTGGCGGCCGACGATTTCGGCCGGCTGATCAACCCGATGATTGTCGAGGGCCAGGTTCACGGCGGTCTCGCGCAGGGCATCGGCCAGGCACTGCTCGAAGGCGCGGTCTATGACGGCACCGGTCAGCTCGTGACCGCGTCGTTCATGGACTACACCATGCCGCGGGCGGACGACTTGCCGTCGTTCAAGCTCTCGCACACCACGACGCTGTGTCCGGGCAACCCGCTCGGCGTCAAGGGCTGCGGCGAGGCCGGCGCGATCGGCGCCTCGGCTGCCGTGATCAACGCGATCACGGACGCCATCGGCAACAACAAGCTGGAAATGCCGGCGACGCCCGACCGCGTCTGGCACGCCATTCACGGTTGAGGGAGGAAGAGCTATGTACGAGACAAACTATCACCGCGCTTCCTCGGTCCCTGACGCCGCAGCCACTTTCGCCAAGGGCAAGGAATCAAAATTCCTTGCCGGCGGCCAAACCCTGCTTCCCGTGATGAAGCAGCGGCTCGCCGCGCCGTCCGACGTGATCGACCTCTCCAAGATCCAGGAGATGATCGGCATCGAGGTATCTGGCGACACCGTCACCATCAAGGCCGCCACGCCGCATTACGACGTGGCGCAGAGCGAGGCGGTGCAGAAGGCGATCCCGGCGCTCGCCAACCTGGCATCGATGATCGGCGATCCCGCCGTGCGCTATCGCGGTACGATCGGCGGCTCGCTCGCCAACAACGATCCGGCGGCGGACTATCCGGCGGCGGTGCTGGCACTCGGCGCGACGATCAAGACCAACAAGCGGGCGATCGCAGCCGGCGATTTCTTCAAGGGCCTGTTCTCAACAGCGCTCGAGGATGGAGAGATCATCACTGCTGTCGCATTCCCGGTGCCGGCGAAGGCCGGCTACGCCAAGATGCGGCACCCGGCCTCGCGCTTCGCGCTGACCGGTGTGTTCGTCGCCAGAACCAAGGCGGGCGACGTCAGCGCCGCGGCGACCGGTGCGTCGCAAAGCGGCGTGATGCGGGTGCCCGCGATCGAGCAGGCGCTGAAGGCGAACTGGTCACCCGGCGCGCTCGACAGTGTCACGATCTCGGCGAACGGACTGCTCGCCGACATCCACGGCTCGGCCGAGTACCGCGCCAACCTGGTGAAGGTGATGGGACAGCGCGCGGTGGCCGCGGCCGGCTAGAGCTACTTCCGTTCCGATGCAATCGGAACGGAGCTCTGTCTTCTTGCTTGACGCGTTTTCTTCACGCGAACCGGTATCCGCTTCGCTTGAAGACGCTCCGGCAGCGCCTAGACACAAGTAGCCAAGCGGCGCGCAGCAATGCGCGCCGTTCGCGTTTTACCGGCAGTTTCCGGCAAAAGATGCTTGCCACATGCCGCATTCGGCGAGACAATTTAGCTAATCAGCTAATTAAAAATACCGTCCCGCGGGCGGTTCGGAAACGCCGCCAAACCCCAGCAACCAACGGAACAACAACGTGCTCGATAAACCAGCCTCCCAAGCCGCCGTCCGCGCGTCCGGTCCGCTCTCTGGCTTTCGCATCGTCGAATTCGCCGGCATCGGGCCCGGACCGTTCGCCTGCATGCTGCTCGCCGACATGGGCGCCGAGGTGATCACGCTCGACCGCATCGGCGCCGGCAAGAACCTGAAGGCGGTGGCGACGCGTGGCCGCAAGGTGATCGAGCTGGACCTCAAGAACAAGGCTGCGATCGCAGAAGTGCTCGATCTGCTCAGCCACGCCGATGCGCTGATCGAAGGCTTTCGCCCCGGTGTGATGGAACGGCTCGGGCTCGGCCCCGACGTCGTGCTCGCGCGCAATCCGAGGCTGGTCTATGGCCGCATGACCGGCTGGGGCCAGGAAGGCCCGCTGGCGAACGCCGCAGGCCACGACATCAATTACATCTCGATCACGGGCGCCCTGGCCGCGATCGGAACCAAGGAGAAGCCGGTGCCGCCCCTCAACCTGGTCGGCGATTTCGGTGGCGGCGCGCTCTATCTCGTCGTCGGCGTGCTCGCCGCGCTGCTCGAAGCGCAGAAGTCCGGCAAGGGCCAGGTGGTCGACACCGCGATGTGCGACGGCGCAGCGTCATTGATGTCGATGTTCTACGACATGAGTGCAAGCGGCCGCTGGAGCGGCGGACGCGACCAGAACTTCCTCGACGGCGGCGCGCATTTCTACGGCGTCTATGAGTGCTCCTGCGGCAACTTCATCTCGATCGGCTCGATCGAGCCGCAGTTCTACGCCTTGCTGCGCAAGCACGCCGACCTGACCGATGCCGATTTCGACGCGCAGATGGACCGCAAGGCGTGGCCCGCGCTGAAGGAGAAGCTGACCAAGGTCTTCAAGAGCAAGTCCCGCGCGGACTGGTGCAAGATCATGGAAGGCACCGACATCTGCTTCGCGCCGATCCTGACCATGGAGGAAGCACCGAAGCATCCGCACATGGCCGCACGGAACGTGTTCGTCGAACGCCACGGGGTGACCCAGCCGGCGCCGGCGCCGCGCTTCTCGCGCACCCCATCCGCGATCCGCGAGCCCGAGATGGCAAGCATTGGCGACGTGACCAGCGCCTGGAAGGCCAAGGGCTAGAGGCGGCGGGCGCACCTGTCGGAGAATCCGGCAGGCGCACTGCCCATTTAGCGCGCGAAAGACCATTGCATTACGGCGAACCTCTTGCTTCTTGTCAGTGGGATGACAAGAAGCGCATCAGGGACCGTATGCCAATGAACACTATGCCAGACGACCGTCCACCTCCGTCGCAAGCCATGCGCGTCGGCGCTGCGATCCTGGGCAATGCGCTGGAGTTCTATGACTTCACGGTCTACGCGGCATTCGCGGTCTGGCTCGCCAAGGCATTCTTCCCTGCGGAAAATCCCAGCACCAGCCTGCTGCTGTCGGTGGCAACCTTCGGCGTCGGGTTCGTGGCCCGTCCGCTCGGAGGAATCCTGATCGGCGCCTATGCCGACCGGTTCGGCCGGCGACCCGCGATGACGCTGACGATCTGGATGATGGCGCTCGGCAGCGGCATGATCGGGCTGTTGCCGACCTATCAGCAGATCGGCGTGCTCGCGCCGATCCTGCTGGTGTTCGCGCGCCTGTTGCAGGGTTTCTCCGCCGGCGGCGAGATGGGGCCCGCAACGACCTACCTGCTGGAAAGTGCGCCCGCGCACCGCAAGGGCTTCTTCGGCAGCTGGCAGCTTGCCAGCCAGAATTTGGGCGGCGTGATCTCGGGCCTGGTCGGGTTGGCGCTGGCGCTCATGATCACGCCCGGCGCCACCGACAGCTGGGGCTGGCGGGTGCCCTTCCTGCTCGGCATCCTGATCGCGCCGGTCGGCTACTACATCAGGCGCAACCTCGACGAGACGATGGATGCCGAGGAGGCCCATGGCAGCATGGGGCAGGTGCTATCTGACCTGGCCGCGAACCACTGGCAGAAGATCCTGCTCTGCATCCTGCTGATCTCCGGAGGAACCATCTCCCAGTATTTCTTCCTGTACACGGCGACCTACGCGATCAGCACGCTGCATTACAGCCAGGGCTGGTCGATGGCCGCGAGCCTGGCGACGGCCGTGAGCGGAGCGATCTTCTCGCTGGTCGGCGGCGCGCTGGCGGACAAATACGGTGTGAAATCGATCGCCATCATCCCGCGCCTGATCGTGACGCTGTTGTTCTACCCGGCCTTGCATCTGGTGATTTCGTCAGGTTCGCCGCTGGTCTTCGTGATCGTGGCCGCCAGCCTGATGACGCTCCACGCCATGGCCTCCGGCGCCGGCATCGTTCTCATTCCGATCATCTTCCCCTCCGCCGTGCGAACCGCGGGGCTCTCGATCGCCTACGCGCTGGGCGTGACGATCTTCGGCGGCACCGCGCAGATCGTGTTTACCTGGATCATCTCCGCCACCGGCGATAAGCTGTCGTGGGTCTGGTACGTGATCATCATGAGCGTGATCAGCGTGATCGGGACCTTGGCGATCAAGGTGCCGGAGACGCTGAAAGGCAAGCCGCAGGATTCCAAGCCGACCGCTGCGCTGGCCGGCGCATCGAACTGACTCGAGCAGGAGCTTCGCCATGACAGAACATCCCCTGGTGACCGCGCTCAGGGCGCATGAGGCGGAAATGATCGACATCCGCCATCAGATCCACCGCAACCCCGAAGTCGGGTTCGAGGAAAACAAGACCGCAGCCCTGGTCGCCGACAAGCTGCGATCTTTCGGGCTCGAGGTGACCGAGGGGATCGCCAAGACCGGCGTGGTCGCCACGCTGAAGGGCCGCCTGCCCGGCCAGCGCGCCGTCGGGCTGCGCGCCGATCTCGACGCGCTGCATATCCAGGAAGTGCCGGGGCGCGACTATGGCTCGACCGTATCGGGCAAGATGCATGCGTGCGGTCATGACGGCCACACTGCGATGCTGCTCGGCGCCGCGCGCTATCTCTCGGAAAATCCCGACTTCGGGGGCACCGTGAACTTCATCTTCCAGCCCGCGGAGGAAGGCCTCGGCGGCGGCAAGGTCATGGTCGAGGAAGGCCTGTTCGACAAATTCCCGGTCGATGCCGTCTACGGCATGCACAACTTCCCAGGCGTCCCGGTCGGACATTTCGGCACCCGGATCGGGCCGTTCCTGGCGGCGAGCGACAGCTGGGAAGTGAATTTCCACGGCACCGGCGGCCATGGCGGCGCCGGCGCTCACCTGGCGACCGACCCCACGCTGCCGACGGCGCAGTTCATCATGGCGATGCAAACCATCGTCAGCCGCAACGTGCCCGCGATCGAGACGGCCGTCGTCAGCGTCGGCTCGATCATGGGCGGCGATCCCGGCTCGCCCAACATCATTCCCTCAAAGGTGACGATCACCGGCACCGCGCGCTCCTACAAGCCGCATATCCGCGATCTGCTGGAAGCGCGCCTGACGGCGCTGGCGCAGTCGCAGGCGGCGGCGTTCGGCTGCACCGCCGAGGTGATCTACAATCGCCGCTATCCGCCGCTCATCACCCATGCCGAGCAGACCGACATCTCGATCACAGCGGCGTCCGACCTGGTCGGCGCGGACCATGTGGACGGCAACGTTCCGCCGGCCACCGGCTCAGAGGATTTCGCCTTCATGCTGGAGGCGAAGCCCGGCGGCTTCATCATCATCGGCAATGGCGTGGCGGCCGACGGCTCGTTCCACAACGTCCACACGCCCGGCTATGATTTCAACGACGAGATCCTTGCGCTCGGCGCGGCCTATTGGGTGAAGCTGGTGCACACGGAGCTGGCGGTGGGGAAATAACCCCACCCGCACGCGCTCTTCGCAAGCCAAACCCTCTTACGCGGCGTGATCGACCTTGAGCACGCCGCGGCGGATCTGGTCTTCCTCGATCGATTCGAACAGCGCCTTGAAATTGCCTTCGCCGAATCCATCGTCGCCCTTGCGCTGGATGAATTCGAAGAAGATCGGCCCGATCGCGTTCGCCGAGAAGATCTGCAGCAGCACCTTGGTCTGGCCCCCGTCGACCACGCCCTCGCCATCGATCAGGATGCCGTTGGTCTGCAGCCGCGCGACGTCCTCGCCGTGCTTGGGCAGGCGCGCATCGATTCGCTCGAAATAGGTGCCGGGCGGTGACGGCATGAACGGAAGGCCGGCCTCGCGCAGCGTCTCGACCGTGCGGTGGATGTCGCGCGCGCCGCAGGCGATGTGCTGGATGCCCTCGCCGCGATAGGTGTTGAGATATTCCTCGATCTGCCCGGAATCGCCGGCGTCCTCGTTGATCGGAATCCGGATCTTGCCGTCCGGGCTGGTCAGCGCGCGGGAGAACAGGCCCGAGGCGCGGCCCTCGATGTCGAAGAATCGGATCTGGCGGAAATTGAACAGCCTGGCGTAGAAGCCGGTCCAGACATCCATGCGGCCGCGATGGACGTTGTGGGTGAGATGGTCGACGTAATACAGCCCGGATCCTGCGGGCCGCGGATTGGCCGTGCCGAGCCAGTCGAACTCGGCATCATAGGCGGAGCCCTTGGCGCCGTAGCGATCGACGAAATAGAGCAGGCTGCCGCCGATGCCCTTGATCGCGGGCACATCGAGCGTCTTCCGCGCCGACGAAGCATCGGCCGGCTCGGCACCGAGCGAGATTGCGCGTTGATAGGCCAACTGCGCGTCGACCACGCGGAACGCCATCGACGGCGCGCACGGTCCGTGCGCTGCGACGAAGTCGTAGCCGTGCGTTCCCGGCTCTTCATTGACGAGATAGTTGATGTCGCCCTGGCGATAGACGGTGATCGCCTTGCTCTTGTGGCGGGCGACCGGAACGAAGCCCATCAGCTTGAACAGCGCGTGCAGCTCTTCCGGGTTGGGGTGGGCATATTCGACAAACTCGAAGCCGTCGGTGCCCATCGGATTGTCGGCGCTGATTTCGGCCGGCGGTGCATCGTGCGGAAACGGACCCATGGCGGACTCTCCCTGATTTGGCTGGGGTCAATTTCCGCCGTTTTGCACGCAATGTGCGTGCAAAATGACCCGCATTTTGCTAGAATCATGCACGCTTTGTGCATGATATGGACATTTGACGCATGACCGAAGTTGATGCCTTCGATCTCAAAATGCTCGCCGCCCTGCAGGACGACGGCCGGCTGACCAACCAGCAGCTGGCCGACCTCGTCGGCCTCTCTGCCTCGCAATGCTCGCGCCGACGGATGCGCCTGGAGGAAGAGAAGGTGATCTCCGGCTACCACGCCGACCTCGCCGGCGAGGCGCTCGGCTTCGGCCTGATTGCCTTCATCCACATCACGCTGGCGACCCATTCGCCCGACAACGCCAAGCGGTTTCGCGAGTTGGTCAACCGCGTCGACGAGATCCAGGAGGCCTACGCGCTGACGGGCGATGCCGACTACGTGCTCAAGGTGATGCTGCGCGATCTGAAGAGCCTGTCCGACATCGTCAACAACGTGCTGATGCCGCACCAGAGCGTCGCCCATGTGCGTTCAACGATCGTGCTGGATCGCTTGAAGGAGAGCTCGAAACTGCCGCTCAAGGTCCTGCCGGGGTAGTGGCGCAAATCGAGGGAAATACGCCATTCGCCGGTGCGGCGTGATTTGCCATCATCGCCCTGACAAGAGGAACGACCATGGCACTGCAACTGCGACCGAACTGTGAGTATTGCGACAAGGACCTGCCGCCAAGTGCAACGGATGCGCGGATCTGTTCGTATGAATGCACGTTCTGTGCGGAGTGCGCGGAACAGAAGCTCGGCAATGTCTGCCCGAACTGCGGCGGCGGCTTTGCGCCTCGCCCGATCCGGCCGGCGAAGGAATGGCGGACGGGCGTGTGCACGGCAAGGCAACCGCCGTCAGACAAGCGAGTGCATCTGAAGTACAGCGCCGAGGAGTGCGCGGCGCATTCGGCGCGGCTGAGGGATATCAGGCCTGAGGAGCGTTGAGCTCCTCCCCTGTCATTGATCATTCCGCCGCGACGATCGTTCCCTCGACCTCGCCGAATCCGACACGATAGCCGTCGCCCTGGCACCAGCCGCGCATCGCGAGCGAATCGCCGTCCTCAAGGAACGAGCGCTTGACGTCGCCACCAAGCTCGACCGGCTCGGTACCGTTCCAGCTGATCTCCAGAAGACTGCCACGCTGATGCTTCTCCGGCCCGGAAATGGTGCCGGACCCCAAGAGGTCGCCGACATTCATCGCGCAGCCAGATGAAGCGTGATGCACGAGCTGCTGCACCGACGACCAGTACATGTACTTGAAATTGGTGCTGCAGATCGTCTTCGCCTCGTTCATCGCGCCGCCGCGCAGCGCAACATCGAGCGCGAGGTCGTAATTGTTCGGCTGCGCCTGCTTCAGATAGGCGAGCGGCTCGGGCTGCTGCGCCGGCCCCTGCATCCGGAACGGCTCCAGCGCCTCGCGCGTCACCACCCATGGGCTGACCGAGGTCGCGAATGCCTTGGCCTGGAACGGACCGAGCGGCACATATTCCCATTGCTGGATATCGCGCGCGCTCCAGTCGTTGAGGATGACGAAGCCGAAGATCATCTCCTCGGCCTGCTTCTCGGTGAGCATCTCGCCCATCGCTGACGCCTGTCCAACGACGACACCCATTTCGAGTTCGAAATCGAGCCGCTTGCACGGGCCGAAGCTCGGCACCTCGGCAGCCGGCGGCTTCAGCTGCCCGCGCGGGCGTCGCACCCTGGTGCCCGACACCACCACGGTCGACGCGCGGCCGTTGTAGCCAATCGGCATGTGCAGCCAGTTCGGCTGCAGCGCATTGTCCTTGCCGCGGAACATGACGCCGACATTGGTGGCGTGCTCCTTCGATGAATAGAAATCGGTGTAGCCGGCGACCGTGAACGGCATGTGCAGCTTCACGTCAGCCATCGGCACCAGCGCCCGCGCCCGCAATTCCCTGTTGTCGCGCAGCTCCGGATGGTCGGAGCGCAGCAGTTCGCTGATCCGCGCCCGCGTCGCTGACCATACTTTGGGTCCGAGCGCCATGAAGGCGTTGAGCGACGGCTGCGAGAACACGCCGAGCGGCCCGACGTCGAGCCGCGAATCCTGCTCGAGCTCCCAGAGATCGAGCACATAATCGCCTATCGCGACGCCGACCCGCGGCGCGAGGCCGTCCTTCGACGAGAACACGCCATAGGGCAGGTTCTGGATCGGGAAGTCGGAGGTGGGCGCGACGTCGATGAAGGAGCGGAGTTTGGGATCGTTCGGGTGGGGCACAATTTCCTCCGGTTTACGCCGCCATGGCCGAACCCGGCCATAGCGGTCTCGCAGGCGGTGACAAGACTACGGCTTGCTCGGATCGAACTTCTTCTCGAGTCCCTTCCAGCAGTCCGAATAATCGTCCTGCAGCGTCGACGATTTCGCCGCGTGCTCGGTCACGCGCTGCGGGAAACGGGTCTCGAACATGAACGCCATGGTGCCGGTCAGCTTCACCGGCTTCAGCTCGCTGTTGCTGGCATGCTCGAACGCCTCACGGTCGGGGCCGTGCGGCAGCATGCAATTGTGGAGCGAGATGCCGCCGGGGACGAAGCCTTGCGGCTTGGCGTCGTAGACGCCGTAGATCAGGCCCATGAACTCCGACATGATGTTCATGTGGTACCACGGCGGACGGAAGGTGTTGTCGGCCACCATCCAGCGCTCCGGGAAGATCACGAAGTCGATATTGGCGGTGCCCGCGGTCTCCGATGGCGAGGTCAGCACCGTGAAGATCGACGGATCGGGATGATCGAAGGCGATCGCGCCGACCGGCGAGAAGGTGCGCAGGTCATATTTGTACGGCGCGTAATTGCCGTGCCATGCCACCACGTCGATGGGTGAATGCGGCAGCGTGGTCTTGAACAGCGCGCCGCCCCACTTCACGAAGAGCTCGGTCGGGGTGTCCTTGTCCTCATAGGCAGCGACCGGCGTCAGGAAGTCGCGCGAATTGGCGAGGCAGTTGGCGCCGATCGGGCCGCGCTCCGGCAGCGTGAACGCGCCGCCGTAGTTTTCGCAGAGATAGCCGCGCGCCGGCCCTGCCGGGATCTCGACCCGGAACTTGACGCCACGCGGGATCACCACGATCTCGCCCGGCTCGGCATCGATGCGGCCGAACTCGGTGACGAAGCGCACGTTTCCCTGCTGCAGCACGAACATCATCTCGCCGTCGGCATTGTAGAAATGCTGGTCCACCATCGATTTGGTGATGAGATAGATATGCGCCGCCATGCCGGCCTGGGTGTTGGCGTCACCCGCCGTGGTCATGGTCTGCACGCCCTGCAGGAACGTCATGTCCTCCTTCGGGATCGGCGCCGGGTCCCAGCGCAGCTGCGCGATCGGCATCTCGTATTCGTGGCACGGCGCGGTGCGCCACAACCCGGCATCGGCCTTGGCGAAGCGGCCGGAGTGCCGCACCGACGGGCGGATACGATAGAGCCAGGAACGCTCATTGGTGCCGCGCGGAGCGGTGAACGGCGAGCCGGAGAGCTGCTCGGCATAGAGACCGTAGGCGCAGCGTTGCGGCGAGTTGCGGCCCATCGGCAGCGCGCCGGGCAGCGCCTCGGTCTCGAAGCTGTTGCCGAAGCCGGACATGTAGCCCGGCGTCACCTGTCCGGAGCTGCGGACGATCTGATCAGGCGAGGCGTTGATGTTCATGACTATCCTCCTCCTTGCAGGGCGGCCCACATTTCCTGGTCGCGCTTGTCGGTCCAGATCACGGGGTCATCGATCCCGGACGCCTCGTCATAGGCGCGCGAGACGTTGAACGGCAGGCAGTGCTCGTAGATCGCAAAGCTCGAGAACTTCGGATCCATCACTTCGCGCGTCGCAGCCATCGATTCCTTCAGGCTGCGGCCCTTGGCGACCGACGCCTCCGCGGCACCATAGAGCGTGTTGACGAAGTCGCGGGTCATCGCGATCGCTTCGCGCGTGGTGGCGAGGCCGGTCAGCGCATCACCGCGGCCGGGCGCGATCGCCTTCGGATTGAAGGCGCGGATCTCGTTCAGCGTCATCGGCCATTCGCGCAAGTGCGCGTCGCCGCAATAGCAGGCCGAGTGGTATTCGATCAGGTCGCCGGAGAACATCACCTCGGCGTCCGGCACCCAGGCGACGATGTCGCCGGAGGTGTGGCCGGCACCGAGCTGCATCAGCCGCACCTCGCGCTTGCCGAGATAGATCGACATCTCGCCCTCGAAGGTCAGGGTCGGCCAGGTCAGGCCGGGAATGCTGGCGGCGTCCTGGAACAGCCGCGGAAAGCGGCCATATTCGGAATCCCAGTCCTGCTGGCCGCGCTCCTGGATCAGACGATAGGTCTCCTGCGAGGCGACGATGCCCTGCGCCTTGTAGGCGGACGCGCCGAGCACGCGCACGGCGTGATAGTGCGACAGCACGACGTATTTGATCGGCTTGTCGGTCACCTTGCGCACGCGCTCGATCACCTTGTTCGCCATCGCAGGCGTCGCCTGTGCGTCGAATACGAGGCAGCCGTCGTCGCCGACGATGACGGCGGTGTTGGGATCGCCCTCCGCAGTGAAGGCATAGAGATCGGTGCCGATCTCGGAGAAGGTGACCTTCTTCTCGGTGAGGTCGGTGGTCGAGGCAAAACCTTTGGCCATCAGTTCAATCCTGTCTGTCGCTATTGCTGTTGCTGTTGTTGCTGCTGGCTGGCGTCTAGCAGGCGCCGCTTCGCCAGCGCGATCGCCTCGCGCAGCACGTCGATGTCGCCGATATGGTTGGCGAGCACCAGGACCAGCGCGGCGTCCAGATCGGCGCTCTGCGCGTCGGTGAGGCCGCGATGCGCCTCGACGACGGCGCGGAACGCATCGTCGGGCCGTGCGAAGTTCGAGCTGGTCGACAGCGCCATCGGCGACACCTCAGTTCTGGCCGGATGCGCGCGCCAGCGCAGCGTCGAGCGCCGGCCGCGAGGCTTTCCGGAATCGTGCAGCGACATAGCCGTCCGGCCGCAGCAGATAGGCGGTGCCGGGCACCGCGTCGTAGCGCCGGCCGGCCAATCCCTTGGCGTCGACCAGCCCGTCGTCGCCGCCGACACGGATCGTGCCGACACCATCGGGCACGGCGACGTCAGCACCATTGCTGAACGCGAGCAGCGTGAAGCGCGTTCCCTGCCTGATGAAAGCCTCGGTGAGATAGGTGGACCCGCCGTCCCGCGACGTCATCGGCGCATCCGGCATCGAGGCGCCGGGCCGCGGGCCACCGCGCCACTGGTCCTGATCCCCGGTCGACAGCGGCGTGTCATAGATCGAGGGTACCGAGAGCCGGCCGCCATTGACCATGCGCTTGCCGAACTCGGTGTCCCTGGCGAGCGACAGCACCGCCTCACGCAGCCGCGCCTCCTGCCGCGTCACCGGCGCCATGAAATCGGTCGAGCGGGTCGATTCGCGGATGTTCTCGTCCGCCGCGGCGCTGCGCTCGACGTGATAGCTCTCCAACAGCCCTTCCGGCGAGATCCCGCGCAGCACGCGGTCAAGCTTCCAGGCCAGATTCTCGGCATCCTCGAGCCCGGAATTGGCGCCGCGCGCGCCGAACGGCGAGACCTGATGCGCGGAATCGCCGGCGAAGATCACCCGTCCGTGGATGAACTTGGCCATCCGCCGGCACTGGAACTTGTACAGCGAGATCCATTCGAACTCGAACTTGTCATGCCCGAGCATGCGCTCGATCCGTGGCCGCACATTCTCCGGCCGCTTCTCGGCCACCGGATCGGCGTCCGGATTGAGCTGCAGATCGATGCGCCAGATGTCGTCCGGCTGCTTGTGCAGCAGCGCCGAGCGGCCGGCGTGGAACGGCGGATCGAACCAGAACCAGCGTTCGGTCGGAAACGCCGCGGTCATCTTGACGTCGGCAATCAGGAACTGGTCCTCGAACACCTGGCCGGCGAAATCAGCACCGACCATCTGCCGCAGCGACGAACGGGCGCCGTCGCAGGCGACGACGAAGCCGGCATGCACCTGGTAGGAACCGTCGGGTGTCGCAATGGTCAGCGCGACGCCGTCATTGCGGCTCTCCAGCGCGATCACCTTGTTGCGCCAGCGCAGATCGATCCCAGGCAGCTGCTCGACCCGATCGACCAGATAGGCCTCGGCATAAAATTGCTGGAGATTGATGAAGGCAGGCCGCTTGTGGCCTTCCTCCGGCAGCAGGTTGAACTGATAGAGCTGCGAGGCGCCATGGAAGATCTTGCCGACGCTCCACACCACGCCCTTGTCGACCATGCGGTCGCCGACACCAAGGCGGTCCCAGAATTCCAGCGAACGCTTGGAGAAGCAGATCGCTCGCGAGCCTTCGCCGATCCGGTCGGCATCGTCCAGCAGCACCACGCGCTGGCCGCGCTGCGCCAGATCGATGGCGAGCGAGAGACCTACCGGGCCGGCGCCGACCACGACGACCGGATGCTCCGCCATCTTCGCGCCCGCCCGGTCCTGATCGGGGTGGCGACGATAGCCGAACTGGGTTTTGGCCTGTGCCGTGTTGGCTTGTGCCATTGCGTGACCCTGGTTGTTCCCTGCGGCCGGTACCAAGGCCGGTACCAAGGCCGGTTCTTGGACCGGCTCTTGGACGATTTCTTGGACCTTGGTCTTGTATGACAAGCTTGCGACCGGTCCGCGACCTTGCTAAATTAGTCTCACTTGCAACTATCTTAAACTCCCAGTCGGGCCCGCCGTCAACTCAAATTGGAGGAATTATTTGGCCAGGACCTCAAGCCAGCCTCCGCTCCGCCCACGCCCCGCGGGGGACGCCGAACTGCGCGACGATGTCGCGCCACGGCGCAAGCGCCTCGATCTGTTCCACTTTGTGCCGTTCCGGCTGAACCGGCTCGCGGCCGAGGTCAGCTCCGCGCTGGCGGTCGAATATGAAGAACGCTACGGCCTCGACATTCCGGAATGGCGCGTGCTCGCAACGCTCGGCTTCCGCAACGGCGCCTGCAGCGCGCAATACATCGCGCACTGCACCCGCACGCATAAATCCACCATCAGCCGCGCTGTCTCGGCACTGATGGAGCGCGAGGTCGTCGAGCGCGTCGAGAACGAGGACGATCGCCGCGAATTCCGCCTGCAACTGACGAAGAAGGGGCAGGCGCTGTACGAAGAGCTGATCCCGCGCCTTCTGCGCAAGGAGCAGGAGATCCTGGCCTGTCTCTCGGCCCAGGAGCGCCGCGACCTCGGACGCCTGCTCGGCAAGGTCGAGAAGAGCCTCGAGCTGGTGCAGACCAGCGAGGAGGCGGATGCCAAGGACGCGTACTAGCCCTCGCTCTTTCCAAGTGTCGTCCCGGCGAAGACCAGGACCATACTCCGCGGCCCGAGTCATGGACGCGAGCGCAACAATCAGCGGTGGTGGTTCTGGGTCCTGGCCTTCGCCGGGACCACGCGGAGTAGGTTCGTCGCTCGGTACGGCAGACCGTCACGCCCTGTCGATATGCTTCGCGATGACCGGAAAATAATTGTCCTTCGATCCCTGCTCGATCGCCTCTTGCAGGATCGTGCCGATCAGCTCCGCGCCGCGGATCCTGATGCCGGCGTCGGCCGCGAGCTCCAGCGCGTAGGATAGATCCTTCAGCGCATATTCGGTCGAGAAGGCGCGCTCCGGAAACACGCCCGGCACGATCGCCTTCAGGCCGTGGTTGCGCAGCGCAAAGCTGTCGGCGGAGCCCTTCGACAACGTCTCGAGCAGCAGCTTCGGATCGACCCCATTGTGCCTGGCCACCGCGACGGCCTCGGCCAGCGCGTTCACCGTCTCGAACAGCACCATGTTGTTGAGGATCTTGGTCACCTGCCCGGCGCCAACGTCGCCGCAATTGGTGACTTCGGTGGCGAAGCAGCGGATCAGGGGCTCGATCGCGGCATACAGCGCATGTGACGCGCCGACCATCACACTGAGGGTGCCATCCTGCGCCGCCTGCCGGGTGCGTGCGATCGGCGCATCCACCCAGGCCGCACCCTTGGCCTGCAATTGCCCGGCGAAGTCGCGGGTCTGGCTGACCGAGGAGGTGCCGAGATCGACCACCACCTGGCCGCTCCTGATATTCTTCAGGATGCCGTCGCCCTCGAACACCGCGCGGACATGCCTTGCGCTGGGCAGGCAGAGAAACAGGAGATCGCTCTGCCTGATGACATCGGCCACCGAAAGGCCGATCTCGGCGCCGTCGGCGCGCAGTCGCTGCAACGGCTCGGCCGCAAGATCGAATGCGACGATGCGCTTGCCGCTTTTCCTGACGAGGTTGCGGCAGATCGGCTCGCCCATCACGCCGAGACCGATGAAGCCGAGGGTATTGGTGTCAGTCATATCAACTCTTCTTCTTGACGTTTCTTGATTTGGTCCGGATCGCCCGGACGGGCGAGACTATTTCGCGAACGACCGTGACGGCGCGAGATGCAGGGCGAACGCATCGACCTTGTCGCTGGCGCGCGGATAGATCTCGCTGACGATCGGATCGTGGCCCGGAATGAAGCGATCCGGATGACCGGCAAGCCTCTCGACCGTTTCCCAGCCCTGCGCCATGTCGCCGACATTGTAGACGATCGGAAACGGGCTGCGCCTGTGCAGGTTGGCGTAATAATGCGCGGCATCCGACGCCAGCACGACCGGGCCGCGCGCGGTCTCGACCCGCACCACCTGCAGGCCGTCGGAATGGCCGCCAACGCGATGCACGGTGATGCCTGGCGCGATCTCGCCGTCGCCGGAATGGAAGGTGACGCGCTCTCCGTAGACATGGCGCACCATCTGCGTGACATGTTCAACGGAGAATGGATGGCGCAGCATGCCGTTGCACATGCAGCGACCGGTCGCGTAGCTCATCTCGCGCTCCTGCAGATGGAATCTGGCGTTCGGAAAGCGATCGAGATTGCCGGCGTGATCGTAATGCAGATGGGTGACGATGACGTCGCGGACCGCATCCGCGCTGACGCCGAAGCCGGCCAACGCGTCGACCGGGTTAAGTGTCAGCTTGCGGGCGCGCGCCTTGGCCTCTTCCGCGTTGAAGCCGGTGTCGACCAGGATGTCGCGTCCGGGCCCGCGGATCAGCCAGACGAAGTAGTCGAGGTCCTGCGCGGTGGTGTCGTGCGGATCAGGCACCAGGAAGTTCAAATGTGGCGTGCGCGGCGACATTGTCGCATAGCGCAGGGCATAGATCTCGTAGGCGTTTCCCATCGGTTTCGCTCTTGTTTGAATGGCCTTGCGGACCACACACCAAGCCATCGCCCCGCGCAAAGGTCAAACCGCGCGCGAGGGCGAAGGGCGCATGGCGGGTGGCCACAGCCTCTGTGAGTGCGGTCACATTAGCTGACTGTGCGAACTTGCACCACGGACACGCGGCCTGATCGCGATGCGATCCGTCGTCACAATTAGCGACGGCGCGGCATGCGGTTGACGGGGTATGCAGGCGGTTTGATAATGGGTTTTCGCTCGGTTAAGGTCGCCGAGGCGCAAGCTGGAATCGGCGCCATTCGATTTGGAATGCCGCGCTCTGGGTTGGTTGCCGCGATCATGAAAATCCGCCTTGCACTGCTCGCCACGCTGATCTTGTCGATCGCGGCGCCCGCCCCGTCGTCTGCCGCCGGTGATCGTTTCGCGCTGGTCATCGGCAACGCCAAATATCCCGATGCCGACGCGCCGTTGAAGGAGCCGATCAACGACGCGCGGGATGTCGCCGACGAGCTCAAGCGCGACGGTTTCACCGTCGATGTCGGCGAGAACCTGACCGGCGACGGAATGCGCCGCGCCTTCGACAAGCTCTATGGCAAGATCAAGCCGGGCTCAGTGGCGCTGATCTTCTTCTCGGGTTACGGCATCCAGTCGAACCGGCAGAGCTACATGATCCCGGTCGATGCGCAGATCTGGACCGAGGCCGATGTGCGTCGCGACGGTTTCAGCCTGGAGACCGTGCTCGGCGAGATCAACAACCGCGGCGCCGGGGTGAAGATCGCCCTGCTCGATGCGTCGCGGCGCAATCCGTTCGAACGGCGCTTCCGCAGCTTCTCGGCCGGCCTCGCGCCGGTGATCGCCCCCAACGGTACTTTGGTGATGTACTCGGCCGCGCTGTCGTCGGTCGTCTCCGACAATGGCAGCGATCACAGCCTGTTCGTGCGGGAACTGCTCAAGGAAATCCGCACCCCCGACCTGATGGCCGAGGAAACACTGAATCGCACCCGCGTCGGCGTCACCCGCGCCTCGCGCCAGGAGCAGGTGCCGTGGATCTCCTCCTCGCTGGCCGAGGATTTCTCCTTCATTCCGGGCAGCGCGCCGCCGCCGGCGAGCCCGACGCCTGCACCTCCACCGGCCGACGTGGCGATGACGCCGCCCGCCACGCCTCCGCCGAGTCCGCCGGCTCAGACCCCGGCCCGACCGCCGGCGCCGCCCACTCAAACCGCCACGGCCCCGACGGCGCCCCCTGCACCGCCACCACCCGCTCCACCGGCAGCGCCACCCAAGCCGCCCGAGATCGCCCTGCCGCCACCGCCCCCACAGGCGCCGACGGTGATTCAGCCGACGCCGACCCCAATTCCCAATCCGACGGTGGCGCTTGGCGACGACCCCACCATCAAGGCCCTGAACGAGAAGCTTGACAAGAACCCGGACGACGGCGCGGCGCTGTACCGGCGCGGCCAGGTCTATGCCAGCAAGGGCGCCTACGATCTCGCGATCAAGGACTTCACCGGCTCGCTGCGGCTGGATCCGAAGGACGTCGAGGCCTACAACAACCGCTGCTGGGTCCGCACCGTGATCGGCGACCTCCAGGCGGCCCTGAAGGATTGCAACGAGGCGCTGCGGCTGCGCCCGAATTTCGTCGATGCACTCGACAGCCGCGGCCTGATGAACCTGAAGGCCGGGCAGAACAAGAACGCCATCACCGATTTCGATGCCGCGCTGAAGATCAACCCGCGGCTGACCTCATCGCTGTATGGCCGGGGCCTCGCCAAAAAGCGCAACGGCTCGATCGCGGAAGGCGATCTTGACATCGCCAACGCCAAGGCGATGGACCCCAATATCGTGAAGGAATTCGCCGAATACGGTGTACAATGAGCCGTATTTGAGGCCCTGCCTGCGGCATTTGCTCGAACCACGACGGGAACACGCAGACTAAAACACAGGGTGCGCGCCGGCGCCGGGCGCCGGCGGTCGATTTGAGTGGTCATTGGAACCGCGCGGGTCTCGCGCAGGAGGGACCGATATGTTCAGACCGTCCGGAAACCTGGCGGCGATCCTTGCCATCAGCACCGTCGCCGCCGCGCTGTCGTTCGGCATGTTGGCCGCGCGCGCCGGCGACGACGTCACCGAGGACCAGATCGTCAGGGCCTTGACGCCGGAGAAGAAGCCCTTGACCCGCGGCCTGTCGGTCGGCCCGCAATCCTCACCCGCACTGAACGCCGATCAGACCAAGTTCGTGCAGAGCGTCCGCGGCCGCGCCACCCGCTCGCTGTCAACCGCCGAGCGCGAGGAGATCGCGACCATCGTCCAGGACAAGCCGAAGATCGATCTCGAGATCAACTTCGACTACAACTCCGCCGATATCAGCGCGAAATCGATGCCCTCGGTGCAGGCGCTCGGCCGCGCGCTGACCAATCCCGAATTGAAGGGCTCGACCTTCGTGGTCGCCGGCCACACCGACGCCGCCGGAGGCGAGGAATACAACCAGGGCCTCTCCGAGCGCCGCGCCGACGCCATCAAGCGCTACCTGGTCGACAAATACGGCATCGCCAGCAGCGATCTCGTCACCGTCGGCTATGGCAAGAGCAAGCTGAAGGATCCGAGCCAGCCGATGGCGGACGTGAACCGCCGCGTGCAGGTCGTGAACATGGAAAACAAGGCGACCGCGTCCAAGTGATGGACGTGGCGTGGCCTGTTTTTGCGGCTAGAATGCGTCCCGCACCCTGGCGGGACGCATTTGCTTTTGGGACAGCCCCAAAGGCAGCCCTTGCGTGACTGCTTCACATGACGTCAGAGCATGATCTTCGAAATGGGCGCCTGGCGTCCGCATGCTCAAGCAGTGAGATGGCGAGCAGGATGACCTTCCGACCGATGCACATGACGCGGCTAAAGCGTTTTCACGCGAAGTGGATCCCGCGCGAAGAAAACGCCTCAACACAAGAATCGAGAGCTCCGTTCCGATCCCATCGGAACGGAGGCAGCTCCAGTCCTGGATTGATCCGGCGATGAACTTTACCCAATACCTCAGGCCCGCACTCGGAACCGTCTTCTTCGTCGCGCTCGGCGTCGCCTATTACACGTTCGAGCATCGCTCCCGTCCGGAGGAGAAGGAGACACCGGGCCAGGCCCTGGTCGTGGTGACGAAATCGACCCAGGCCTGCTTCTCGGACATGGTCCGCGTCACCGGGTTCATCGTGCCACGCCGAGAGGCCCAGGTGAACGTCGACCAGGAGGGCTCCAGGGTCACCGACGTTCTCGTCCGCGAAGGCGACATGGTCGCCGAGAACCAGGAACTGGCGCGGCTGACCCCGCCGCCGCAGCAGGCCGCTCAAGCCAACGCCCGGCCGATCTCGTTGCGAACGCCGGCAGCCGGCCTCGTCACCGAGGTGCGCACTGCGGTCGGCGCGCCGGCCTCGCCGCAGGCCGGTCCGATGTTCCGCATCTCTGTTGGCAACGAGATCGAGCTCGACGCCGAAGTGCCGGGCTTCCAGCTCCTGAAGCTCAATCCCGGCGCCACCGTGCGGATCAGCCGGGACGACGCGCCCGACATGGTCGGCAAGGTCCGCCAGATCTCGCCGCAGATCGACCGCACCACCCAGCTCGGGCATGTCCGCATCTCCCTGAACAACAATCCCACCCTCAAGGTCGGCATGTTCGCGCGCGCCAATATCGACGCCAAGCGCTCCTGCAACGTCGCCGTGCCGCGCACCGCGATCGACCGCCTCACGCTGCAGGTCGTGAAGGGCAACACCGTCGAGACGCGCCGGGTGCGCGTCGGTCTGACCAACGATACCTTGACCGAAATCCTTGATGGTCTCGACGCCGGCGAAACCGTCGTGGCCGATGCTGGTACCTCGCTGCATGACGGCGACCAGATCAAGACCGTGTTCGCCGAAGACCTCGATCGCACGCGGGCACGCTAATGGCTTTGAACATCTCGGCATGGTCGATCCGGAACCCGCTTCCCTCGATCGTCTTCTCGATCATCCTGCTCGCGCTGGGCTGGATCTCGTTCACCAAGCTCGCGGTGACCCGGCTGCCGAGCGCCGACATCCCGGTGATCTCTGTCGCGGTCTCGCAGTTCGGCGCAGCGCCTTCGGAACTTGAATCCCAGGTCACCAAGACCATCGAAGACGGCGTGTCCGGCGTCGAGGGCGTGCGCCACATCTCCTCCTCGATCACCGACGGCCTCTCGGTCACGACCATCCAGTTCGCGCTCGAAACCAACACCGACCGCGCGCTTAACGACGTCAAGGACGCGGTCACCCGGGTGCGCGCCAACCTGCCGCAGAACGTCACCGAGCCGCTGATCCAGCGCGTCGACGTGATCGGCCTGCCGATCGTGACCTATGCCGCGATCTCGCCCGGCAAGACGCCGGAGCAGCTCTCTTACTTCGTCGACGACGTGGTCAAGCGCGCGCTGCAGGGCGTGCGCGGCGTTGCGCAAGTCGAGCGCATCGGCGGTGTCGAGCGCGAGATCCTGGTCTCGCTCGATCCCGACAAGTTGCAAGCCGTCGGGCTGACCGCGGTCAATGTCAGCCAGATTCTGCGCGGCACCAATGTCGACGTCGCCGGCGGCCGCGCCGAGATCGGCAAGAATGACCAGGCGATCCGGACGCTTGCCGGCGCCAAGACGCTGAACGAGCTCGCCGGCACCATGATCCCGCTGTTCGGCGGCGGCGAGGTGCGGCTCGACGATCTCGGCACCGTCACCGACACCATCGCCGACCGCCGCACCTTCGCCCGCTTCAACGGCGAGCCGGTGGTCGCCCTCGGCATCAAGCGTTCCAAGGGCGCCAGCGACGTGGTGGTCGCGGCCGCCGTGCAGAAGCGCATCGAGGCGCTGAAGACGGCCTATCCGGACGTCGACCTCAAGCTGATCGACACCTCGGTCGAATTCACCAAGGGCAATTACGAGGCCGCGATCTCGACCCTGTTTGAGGGCGCGATCCTCGCCGTCATCATCGTGCTGCTGTTCCTGCGCGACATCAGGGCCACGATCATCGCCGCGGTGTCACTGCCGCTGTCGATCTTCCCGGCATTCTGGGCGATGGACATCCTCGGCTTCTCGCTCAACCTGGTCTCGTTCCTCGCGATCACGCTGTCGACCGGCATCCTGGTCGACGACGCGATCGTCGAGATCGAGAACATCGTCCGCCACATGCGGATGGGCAAGACGCCTTACCGTGCGGCGCTGGAAGCCGCCGACGAGATCGGCCTTGCGGTGATCGCGATCTCGCTCACGATCATCGCGATCTTCGCGCCTGCCAGCTTCATGTCCGGAATTGCCGGCCAGTTCTTCAAGCAGTTCGGCATCACTGTGTCGGTGCAGGTGTTCTTCTCCCTGCTCGCCGCGCGCTTCGTCACGCCGATGCTGGCCGCCTACTTCCTCAAGCACCAGGCGCATGACGAGCCGCCGCCCGGCCGCATCCTGCGCGGCTATCACAGCCTGGTCACCTGGTCGGTGAAACATCACTACATCACCGTGCTGATCGGCTTTGCGGTGTTCGCCGCCTCGATCTGGAGCATCACGCTGCTGCCGCAGGGCTTCCTGCCGGCGCAGGACACCGCGCGGTCACTGCTCGCGATGGAGCTGCCGCCCGGCTCGCAGCTTGCCTATACCGAGAAGGTCACGGAAGAGATCGTCGCACGCCTGCGCAAGCGGCCCGAGGTGCGCAGCGTGTTCGTCGACGGCGGCCGCGTGCCGCCGGGCATCCAGGAGGTTCGCCGCGCGGCGCTGATCATCAACTACACGCCGAAGCAGGATCGCAAGATCACCCAGCGCGAGCTCGAGCTGTCGATCAGCCAGGAGCTGGAGAACGTTCCCGATATCCGCTTCTGGTTCCTCGACGAGAACGGCCTGCGTGCGATCTCGCTTGTCGTCACCGGCAACGACAGCAACATCGTCAACAATGTCGCGAGCGAGCTCGCGATCCAGATGAAACGGATCCCGATCATCGCCAACGTGATCTCGGAGACGGCTCTGGATCGACCGGAACTTCGCATCCGTCCGCGAGCTGAACTTGCAGCCCGGCTCGGCGTGTCGACCGAAAGCCTGTCGCAAACCATCCGCGTCGCCACCATCGGTGACGTCGGGCCGGCATTGGCCAAGTTCGACGCAGGCGACCGCCAGGTTCCGATCCGCGTCCAGCTCGAGGACAATGCGCGCAGCGACCTGCAGATGCTGCAACAGCTGCGGGTTCCGCTCGGCTTGCATGGCGAAAAAGGCGGCGTGCCGCTGTCCGTCGTCGCCGACATCCAGCTCGACCAGGGGCCGACCAGCATCAACCGCTACGACCGCGAGCGGCAAGCCACTGTCGCCGCAGACCTCGTCGGCAACGCCGCGCTCGGCGACGCCACCAAGCTGATCTACGACCTGCCGGTCATGAAGAGCCTGCCGAAGGGCGTGAAGGTCTCCCCGTCGGGCGACGCCGAAAGCCTCAACGAGCTGTCCGACGGCTTCGCCACCGCGATCACCGCCGGCCTGATGATGGTCTATGCGGTGCTGGTGCTGCTGTTCGGCACCTTCCTGCAGCCGATCACCATCCTGTTCTCGCTGCCGCTTTCGATCGGCGGTGCGATCGGCGCGCTGCTGCTGACCGGCAAGCAGCTCACGACGCCGGTGTGGATCGGCATCCTGATGCTGATGGGCATCGTCACCAAGAACGCCATCATGCTGGTGGAGTTTGCGATCGAGGCGATCCGCGACGGCAAGCGGCGCGACGAGGCGATGATCGACGCCGGCATGAAGCGCGCCCGCCCGATCGTGATGACCACGGTAGCGATGGTCGCCGGCATGATGCCGTCGGCGCTCGCTTTCGGCGCCGGCGGTGAATTCCGCTCGCCAATGGCGCTCGCGGTGATCGGCGGCCTGTTGTTCTCGACGATGTTGTCGCTGGTGTTCGTGCCCGCGATGTTCATGGTGATGGACGACATCGGCGCCCTGACCTGGCGCATCGGCAAGCGACTCGTGGTCTCGCATGCCGATCACGAGCTGACGCCGGGCGAGCATCCATCAGAGCCGGCCAAGAAGGGGCCGCCAGCCACGATGTCGCCTGCCGCGGAGTAGAGCCGAAGCGCAACGCTCGAAAGTTGTCGATCGAATCTTTCTCCCCATATGGTAGAGTGCTCTCCTTTAGGGCAGGAGGACGCGCACATGGACCGGGAAGCGATACAGCGATTGGTCAACCAGGCTTATGCCGCTCGCAGCAGGGGGCAGGTCGAAGAGCTCATGGAAGCATTTGGATCCGATGCGACCTTCGAGCTGTTCGGCGACAAGAGGACGCTCCCCATCACCTGTACCATCAGCGGTCACCAGAACATCAAGCAGGCGCTGAAGCAGTTTTCCACGGACTTCGAGTTCCTCGAGCGCGAAATCACGAGCTTTCTCGTCGATGGTGATCGCGCCGCCGTGCACTCGAGGCTGAAGATCCGCTTCGTTCCCAAGGACCGCACCTTCACCACCGAATTGGTCGACCTCTTCAGGTTTGAGAACGGAAAGGTCGCGGAGCTGGTTGAATTCACCGATACAGCTCAACTGAAGGAGATCATCTCAGCCTAGCGATGGACGGCAAATATCAGGAATCAAAACCCCTGCGGTCAACGGGAGGACCGCAGGGGTTTCCAGGTGGATGGCGTGAGGCCAGCAAGGCTGGGTGTCACCCCAAGGACCCGCGCCGACAATCAAAGCGATGCCGCGCGGTTCCCGCAAGCAAGTCTTTTGAGCAGCCCGGTATACGTAGGTATACGAAAATATGTGCGCGAGACGATCGGGTCTTCGCGCCCGCGTTGCAGGTAGCGGCCCTAGTCGTTGCGGGCCACCGCGGTGAGCTTGGGCATGTTGTGCAGCAGGATGCGGCCGCGCTGCAGGTCGAGAATGCCGTCCTTGCGCCAGGTCTGCAGCTGGCGGTTGACGCTCTCGCGCGCGGCGCCGACGAACACGCCAAGTTGCTCCTGCGAGATGTGGACCTCGGATCCGAAATCCTCCGCCAGCGCGCACAGCCGCCGCGCCAGCCGCACCGGAAGCGGCTGCAGAACGGATTCCTCCATGCGCTCGCTCTGCCAGCGGATGCGCTGGCAGAGCAGTTCGATCAGCCGCACCGCGACCTTGGGCTCGCGCTCCAGGAAGGTGAGGAAATCCTCGCGTCGCAGCACGAATAATTCGCTAGCCTCGCCCGCAGTCGCATCCGCCGTGCGGTCCTGGCCGTCGAGCACCGCGACCTCGCCGAACAGGTCGCCGGGCCCCATGAAGTTCAGCGTCAGCCGGCTGCCATCGGGGGCGCCGGTCTCGATCCGGATCTGGCCGCGGCGGACCCCGAACAGGGCATCGCCGGCATCGCCCTTCTGGAACAGCACCTCGCCCGAGGACAGCTGCTGGGTGTGGCAGAGGCTCGACAGCCGCTGCAACTGGTCCGCGCCGAGATCCGCGAACATCGGGTTCATCTTCAAAATCACCGCAAATTCGGCCTGTTTGCTCATCCTGTGCCTTCCAAATCGATCCAAACGCGTCCCGCCCCTGCCGGTTAGCAAAGTTCACCCTGATGGGAGTGTGTCGTGCGTCACATAAGTTCATGCCGGTAACGGATTATTTTTCCGGCCATTGGAGCGAACCTGCGTTTCCGGGATAGTCTCGGGCGACCGGACACGGCCGCCCGCCGCTGAACCGATCGATTGCCGCCTTGCCGGCCCTGGAACGACGACATGAGAGCATTGAAATTCGCCGGGCTCGCCATCGCCGCCATGATCGTGATCATCGTCCTGCTGGCGGCGGTCGGGATCCCGTCCTCCTTCCTGACCTCGGCGATCAAGCAGCGGGTGGAGCGTGAGACCGGCTACAAGCTCGCGATCAATGGCGGCGCCAAGATCAGGCTTTGGCCGACCGTCAACCTGACGCTGAGCGACGTTGCCCTGCAGGACCCGAAAGAGCAGGAGGTCAACAACCGCTTCACCGCGAGCAGCATCCAGGCCGAGACGACGCTGTCCAGCCTGTGGTCGGGGCATCCCGATATCAGCGACCTCGTGATCGTCCGGCCCGTGGTGAATGTGCCGCTGCAGCGCGAGCGTATCAGGGACGACAACCCGCTGGCGAAATCCGCGACCTCGGGCGACGCCGGCGCCTTTGCCATCCACCATGTCAGCATCACGGGCGCCACCATCGTGTTCGCCAATGTCCGCGACCGGGTCGAGGACCGGATCGAGACGCTCAACGCCGCCAGCGTCGGTGACGACCGCAAGATCGTGATTTCCGGCAATGCGCGCGCCGGCGACAGGCCGCTGAAGTTCGAGATCCGGGCCACGGCGCCGACCCAGCCGCTGGAGCGGCAGAACGTGCCGGCCGACTTCAACTTCGACGCGCCCGGCCTGTTGCCCGGACCGATCAAGGCTCATGCCGAGCTGCGGCTGAACGGTACGGTCGCGATGTTCAACGGCGTCTCCGGCATGCTCGGCGACGGCGGCTTCACCGGCTGGGCCTCGGTCGATTTCGCCAGCAACAAGCCGCTGGTGAAGCTCGATCTCGACTTCCAGCGCATCGCGATCGCAAGCGTGCCGGATGCGGCGGCGCAGGCCTCCGGCGCCTCCTGGAGCAACGCCTCGATCGACCTCGGCGGGCTGAATTATGTCGACGCGCAGGCGAAAATCTCCGCAGCGGAACTTGTGATCGGCGACGGCCGCTTCGCACCGGCGGCGATCGATGCGCAACTGAACGGCGGCGTGCTGAAGGCCCGCCTGGCCAATCTCGGCGCCTATGACGGCAACGCCAATGCCGATCTCACCATCGATGCCTCGACCGCCAATCCGGCTTACGTGCTCGGGCTCGACCTCAACGGCGTGCGCGCGCTGCCGGTCCTGAAGAGCCTCGCCGGGTTCGACAAGCTCGACGGCCGCATGCAGGCAAAGATCTCGCTGCGATCGCAAGGCACCAGCGAGCGTGCCATCGTCGCGGGTCTCGGCGGCACCGCCTTCGCAGTGTTCCAGGACGGCAAGATCATCGGCCTCAATGTCGCGCAGATGATCCGGAACCTCACCGCCAGCACGCTCTCCGGCTGGCAGGAGAGCCAGGAGCAGTCGACCGATCTCAGCCAGCTCTCCGCCTCCTTCAAGATCGACCAGGGCCAGGCCGTCACCACGGACCTCAATCTGGTCGGCCCGCTGGTGAAGATGACCGGGGTCGGCACCGTCGACATCAACACCAGACAGATCGGGTTCCGGGTCGAGCCACAGCTCGTGATGACGACCGAAGGCCAGGGCCGGGCCGGCAATCCGGTCGGCTTCGGCATTCCCGTGATGATCGAGGGGCCGTGGATCGCCCCGCGGATCTATCCGGAGATGCAGGGCATCCTCGACAACCCCGAGGCCGCCTATGCCAGGCTCAAGCAGATGGGCAAGGGCCTGTTCGGACCGAACGGGCAAGGGCTGACTCAGGGCCTCAACCAGGGTCTCAATCAGGGTCTTGGCGGCCTGACCAACCTCCTCAACGGCGCGCAGGGCAATGGAACCAACACTTCGCCCGGCACCGGTGACCGGGCCACGGGTGGCGCATCTGGCGGCCAGCTCGGCGAGACCATCGGCAACCTGCTGCAGCAGGGCCTCTCCGGTCTCAATCAGAACACGCCCCACGGCAGCCGGGGTCTCGATCAGGCCGCGCCCGCAGCCCCCACCGCGGACCAGCCCGCCCCGCCGGCGCCCGCCGACCAGCCCCCGGCCGATACCGCCCAGCAGGACAATCCGGCGATGAACGACGTGCTGCGGCGGCTGTTCAACCGCTGACCACCCCGAACCGCCTCCGCCAGACGCCAGGGCTAACCATGCGGCCCGAGGCACCGCCTTGGCCCCTCGATCCGTGCTAAACATCCTCACGATACTGCGACGCGCCCGGTACATTTGAAGGGGCGGACGAGGCTGGATGAACGGGGTCAAGGACAAGGTCTGGTTCCTGCGCGGAGGCTTGTTCGCCAAATACGTCCTCGCGCTGGTCGGCCTTGTCGTGTTCGTGCTCGCGGTCAACGGCGCGCTCGAGACCTGGATCAGCTACCGCGGCATCAAGACCACGCTGAGGGACGCGATGAGCGAGAAGGCGGATGCCACCGCCAAGCGCATCGAGCAGTCGATCGCCGACCTCGACCGCCAGATCTCCTGGGCGACGCGGGCCTATTCGAACACGCTGGCGATGCGCCGCGCCGACTACACCCAGCTGCTCGCCCAGGTGCCCGCAGTCAGCCAGCTCACCTACATCAACGGCCAGGGCCGCGAGGAGCTCAGACTGTCGCGCCAGACCGTGACGGTCAACTCCAACGCCGACTTCTCCCGTGACCTGCGCTTCACAGAGACGCTGAACCTCGGCACCGCCTACGCGCCCGCGTATTTTCGCGACGAGCGGCCGTTCATGTCGATCGGCGAACAGCATTCCGGCTTCAATGCCGGCGTCACCGTGGCCGAGATCGACCTCGGCTTCCTGGCGGATTTTCTCGGCGATTCCCAGGTCGGCCGCCTCGCGCATGCCTATGTCGTCGACCCCAAGGGCCGCGTGCTGGCATCTTCGTCCAAGGGCCCCCCCGTCGGCCGCGACCTCTCCGGCCTTCCCCAGGTCGCAGCCCTGCTCGCCTCCGACGGCACACCGGTGGCATCCGGCACCAATATCGACGGTGACGCCGTGCTGAGCACCGCAACCTCAGTCCCGAAGCTCGGCTGGCACGTGTTTTTCGAACAGCCGACCGCGCAGGCCTTGTCGCCGATCCGCGACCAGCTGGTGCGCATCGCGCTCCTGATCTCGCTCGGCCTCGTGGTCGCGATCATCGCCGGCACGGTGCTGGCGCGGCGCATGCTGGTGCCGATCACAGCACTGCGCGCCGGCGCTCGCCGCCTCGGCGCCGGCGATTTCGGCCATCGCATCGACGTCAAGACATCGGACGAGCTGGAAGAACTCGCGGGCCAGTTCAACAGCATGGCCTCCCAGCTCGCCGAGACCTATTCCGGCCTCGAGGCCAAGGTGAGCGAGCGCACGCGGGACCTCGCGCAATCGATCAACGAGCTGAAGGTGCTGGAGGAGGTCGGCCGCGCGGTCGCCTCCTCGCTCGACCTCAATGCCGTGCTGCCGACGGTCGCCGCCCGCGCGCTCGAGATCACCCACGCCGACGCCGTGCTGATCTACGGTTACGACGCGCCGAGCCGCACCTTCGAGCTGACGCAATCGATCGGCATCGACGAGAACGCCGAGGGCCGTCACCGCGCGATCAACGAGGCCAACAGCCCGCTCGGCGAGGCTGCCGCCAGGGGCGAGCCGCTCACCTTCCCCGACTTGGCCGCCTCGCCCGATCAGCCACTGCGCGACGTCGTGGTCGGCGCCGGCTTCCACGCGGTGCTGGTGGTGCCCCTGGTCGACCAGCAGGGCGTGCTCGGCGCGCTGGTGGTGCTGCGCAAGCTCGCCGGCGATTTCCCGGCCAACCTGATCGGCCTGATGAAGACCTTCGCGCACCAGTCGGTGCTCGCGATGCGCAATGCGCGACTGTTCACCGAGGTGGATCACAAGAGCCACGCGCTGGAGCAGGCCAACACCACGGTGCGCGAGCAGGCCGACAAGCTCAAACGGCAGACCGAGGAGCTCAGGGACTGGAACAAGTCGCTGGAGGCGCGGGTCGAGACCCAGCTCGGCGAGATCGAGCGCATCCGCAAGCTCGAGCGCTTCCTGGCGCCGCAAGTGGCGCAGCTGATTGCCTCCTCCGACGGGCATGAGGGGCTGCTCGACAGCCACCGTCGCGAGGTCACGGTGGTGTTCTGCGATCTGCGCGGCTTCACGGCCTTCACCGAGGCGACCGAGCCGGAAGAGGCGATGAACGTGCTGCGCGAATATCACGCAGCGCTCGGCAAGCTGATCTTCAAGTACGAGGGCACGCTCGACCGCTATGCCGGCGACGGCGTGATGATCCTGTTCAACGCGCCGATCCAGCTCGAGGATCACACCGCACGCGCGGTGAAGATGGCGGTGGAGATGCGCGACACCATCGGCGCCCTGACCGAGAAGTGGCGCAACCGCGGGCATAGCCTCGGCTTCGGCATCGGGATCGCGCTCGGCTACGCCACGCTCGGCCAGGTCGGCTTCGAGCAGCGGCTGGAATATGCCGCGATCGGCAGCGTCACCAACCTCGCCTCCCGCCTCTGCGGCGAGGCCAAGGCGGGCCAGATCGTGGTGAGCCGCCGCGTCTACGGCATGGTCGAGCCTTACGTCGAGGGCCGCGCCATCGACGACCTGACCGTCAAGGGCTTCAACCACCCGATCCTCGCCGCCGAGATCCTGCGCTGGAAGGGCGAGCCGAGCGCGGAGGCGGCGGCGGAGTAGCGGCGAGGCGACGTTCTCATCTGGCTTTCCGGCGAAAGCCGGGACGCGGATGTGGTCTCCGCTCCCGCTTCACCTCCCGCCCACCCACTTTGTTTCAAACTGTGAACACATTAACAAAGCAACCCTCGCGTGTTTGGTAGCATCTGCGCACCTGCAATGGAGGCGACCATGGCTACGATACGCAACGGCATCTCCTTTCTGACCGCAACGGAGGCCCGCGACCCAAGCAATCCCGCGGTGAAAGCCCTGAGCGCAGTCAATCTCGGCGACGTGCGATTTCCATTCGGCTTCTTCATCCGCGAGGGCAAGGGCAAGAAGTTTGTTGTGCCCGCGACCTGGCAGGACAAGCTGAGGAACCTCCGCGTCGCATTCCCGGATTTCCCCGATGATCAGACGTTCCGCGTGTGCGAGGGCAATGACGACGGCCGCGAATGCATCGGCGGCTGCGACGGCGCCCCGGAGGTGATGTGCGTCAAGCTGCACAATCCCGACGAGGGATTTTTCGGCTGCACCTGCATTGACGCCGTTTGAGGCAAGCGCAGCCGCCGGCGCGGCCCGCTGGCGGGAACGCGGCCGGCGCGCGCCTTGTTTTTCTCGGAATAAGTGTGTATATTCGTGTCATTCGATTAGCCGTTGTGCCTTGTTGAATGGTCAAAGCGGCCCTCTTCCAGAGACATCGCCGGTTGAATGGATATGCGAAGGTTTTCGCAGCAACACGCGCGGATGCGCTTTGGAGAAGAGAAAATGGCAACAGGCACTGTGAAGTGGTTCAACGGTCAGAAGGGTTTTGGCTTCATCGAGCCGAGCGACGGCAGCAAGGATGTGTTCGTTCACATCAGCGCGGTTGAGCGCGCCGGCCTGACCGGCCTCGCAGAGGGGCAGAAGGTCTCGTTCGAGCTGAAGACCGACAAAATGCGTGGCAAGACCAGCGCAGAGAATCTCTCGCTGGTGTGAGTCTCCGCTTCGAGCATGATCTCCGCGCAGGCGAGGAACATGCTTTCGCGTCATTCCACGGATGTACTGGAGTGACGATGCAGCCCGCTCGATCGCAACGGTTGGGCGGGCTTTTGCGTTATGATTGCCCTTTGCGCGTGATCGCGCGGATGCGCCAAACAGCAGGATGACATGACCATCAAGAAGCTCGATCTCTCGCCCGAAAGCCTTGCGCGAGCAGAGCGCCAGCGGCTTGCCGCCGAAGAGGGCGCCCGCGCCATGGCCGAAGTCGAGCGCGACGCGATCGCCGTGCGCAAGAACATGGAGCGGCTGCGTGCGCTTCGCGAGGCAAGGGACGCCGAGGGATCGCAAGGCGAGGCGGCAACTGCGGCCGACGCGCCGGCGAAGAAAGCCGTGCGGCGCGTGAAGCGGATCGTGCGATAGCGCCGCGCGACACGCGTGCGGCAATTTTGAAAGCATCGACGGCGCTCTTTCACCTCGTCATTGCGAGCCAGCGGGTCGCGCCCGATGACAGACCATGGATCGCTTCGTCGCGTACGCTCCTCGCAATGACGGGGGTGATGTCCTGATTCAATTGTCAAACAGCATCGGGATACACGTCCGCATTCTCGCGACGCCATCGCGCCCGAGCCGTGCGATCATCTCACCCTCATCGAAGGAGAGGGCACAGGGAAGGCCGGGCGCCGATCGCACCCGCGGGTCCCGTGCAACAGGAAGCACGGGGGTAGGACCACAGGTGAAACCGGAAACATCCGGCCTTCCCTGCGCAATGGTGTTACGGCTTATCTCGCGCTCTTCGCGGTGAGACCAGGCTTTGTTGTCACCGCCTTCGCGAGATGCTTTCGCATCCTGCGCCGGGGCACCTGCCACTGGGGCGCCCGAACCACACGATTTCGCCGTCCGCCTGCAAGCGCACTCGTCTCGCGCGCCACCAGCGTCCATCGCATCCCGCCGCGCGTTCGTGACGATCGCGATACGCCCCTCTTGCCGGGCGGGACGAGGGAAGTTGTACGGGTGATTTGGGGGTTGAGTCAAGGATATTTCCGAAAATCGGAATTGTCGTCAAACTCACTCGCACGCCGTCTGCCACTCGTATCGCCGCGTCGCAGGATCCCAAACCTGGCGCTGCGCGCATTCGGTTGTACCAGGTGGCGCCACCGGCATTGACCGGATCGGTGCAATGGACGGCGGCACGATCGCGCAAGCCGTCGCCGGGCAAATCGGCGCAATGTCGATGGTGCTGCTGCAGATCGGCTGCATCTCTCCATCCACGCAGCGGCAAATACAGGAGCCGTTCGCTTCATCGGCGAGAACGAAAATGGATGAAACAATGAGGCACAGTCGAAGCATTGCTCGCCTTCCTGGTTTCCTCTTCCTCCCGAAGCTACTACCACAGATTGAGGTGGCAACGGGTCAATCCACGGGCATGGACGATGCGCGGCACCGTGAGGCCTAACAATCACAACGACGAGGGCCGGTTAGCACGTCCCATGCCCCAAGGCCGACACCCTCTCCGCTGGCCGCGCTCCCGGCCATCTGCTAATCAGGGATCGCATATTTTGGAATGATCCGCCGATGACGCCGCGATTTCCGCAATCCTCCGCCATGGCCGCCACTGTGCTGCTTCTGCTCGCAGCTTCGCCGGCGCTTGCCGCGGGCGATACCGAGGCAACGCCGAAGGGTGCTGCGGTCACTGTGCTGAAGGCGTCGAAATTCTGCTTCGGCAATATCGTCGAGGTCTCGGGGCTGGTGCTGGCACGCGACGAGCAGCAGGTTCGGCCTGAAAGGTTCGGGCTGAAGGTGGCGGACGTGATGGCGGATCCCGGCGACAGCGTCACGGCGGGGCAGTTGCTGGCGCGGCTGACCGACGGCAACAATTCGATCAACGTCGCCGCGCCTGTCGCGGGCACGATCGCGGCGTCGACGGCGGTCATAGGCGCACCGGCCTCGGGCAAGGGCGAGGCGCTGTTTTCGATCATCGCCAAGAGCGAATACGACCTGGTCGGCCTGGTGCCGACGCGCGATATCGCCAAGCTGCAGCCGAACCAGACCGCCCAGATCACGATCCTGGGCGCCGGCAATCTCGAGGGCAAGGTGCGGCGGATCGCGCCGACCGTCGAGCCGAACAGCCAGCTCGGCCAGGTGTTCGTGGGCATCTCCACCAGCCGGCGGCTGTTGGTGAATTCCTCCGGCCGCGCCCAGATCAAGACCGGGCAGAGCTGCGGCGTCGCGGTGCCGCTGACCGCGATCCTCTATTCCACCGCCGGCACCGTGGTGCAGGTGGTGCGCGGCGGCCGGGTCGAGACGCGGCGGGTGGAGACCGGGCTGATGTCGGCCGGGCAGGTCGAGATCCGCGAGGGCGTGCAGGAGGGCGACATCGTGGTCGCCCGTGCCGGCGCGCTGCTGCGCGAGGGCGATCCGGTGCGGCCGGTAATGGGGAGTGCCGAGGTGAAGTAGGGCGATTTCCTCGCCCAGCCCCTCACCCCAACCCTCTCCCCGCAAGAGCGGGGCGAGGGAGCGCAGTGGTGCAAACCGAAACGGCTCTCAGCCGCCGAGCTTGATGTCTTCCAGCAGCGACGACGACACGCTCGGCACCTGCTCGCCTTCCGAGGCGCGGGCGATGGCGATGCGGGTCTTGTTGAAGGCGCTTGCCGCGCCGGCCTGGGCGTTGAGGTTGTTCACAAGCTCCGACACCAGCACGCTGTTCGGCGTCATCGAGTCGTCGGCAACCTTGCCCGGCGTCGCCGAGCTCAACACCAGCGTGTTCTCCGGCGGCGAGATCGGGGCGAGGCCGTGGGAGAATGCGCGGAAGCGGCGCTCATAGGGGTTGCGCCTGGAGGCATCGAGCACGACGAGCTTGGCCTTGGCGCCCTGCTCCTTCATCACGTCGAGCACGGACTCGACGCTGACACCTGTCCGCTTGACGTCGGATTCCTTCCAGATCGCGGCATCGACCGGGATCATGTAGCTGTCGCGGCCGACCTGCACGCCATAGCCACCGAAGAACAGCAGCACGACGGTGTCGGGGCGGATCTTCGCCTTCATCCGCTCCACCGCGCGAACCATGTCGTCGCGGGTGGCGTCCTCGACGACGTCGACGTCAAAACCTTCATGGCGCAGCGTGCCCGACAGCGTCCGGGCGTCATTGATCGGCTGGGCCAGCGGGGCTGATGCGTCCGGGTAATGGCCGTTGCCGATGATCAGGGCGACGCGGGAGGCACCCTGCGCGATCGAGCCGGTCTGCTCGGTGGCGATCGCCTTGGCGGCGTCGAGCGAACGCTTGTTGAGCGCGGCATGGGCGCCGATCGCCAGCGACACCGTGCCGGTCACCGCCACGGCGACCGCAATCGTGCGGCGGGAAATGCGAAGCTGCCTCAGGTTCATAACGTTCCTTGTCCCAATCGTTTTCCCCGGGGCGAACAATCACGGCCGCGCCGGTTCGTCGTGTCAGAGACGGTCAGGTAATGGAGTTGTCCAATGGGGTGCCGGTTCGATCGACCTCAATTTGCGGCACCGCAACAAACATTCCCTTAACCCGATGGAGCCCCCGAGGCAACCCGGCCTGATGCATGCGTCCGGGCGGCAAAGACTATTGACTGCGTTAAGATCCAGTTACGTGACCTATGTCACATTTGTATTTCCCACGGTTTTATGTAGCTTTCCAACGGCTTGCAGGAATTGGGCGATCTCCAGGAAACGACGTCGCACTGACGCGTTAACCGGTTCCATGGACAAGAGTTTCTCCTGCGGAAGGGGATTTATGGGTCTTCACGGGATCGCCGGCGCGGTGTGCCGTGCGCTGACGGCCAAAAAGGACGGCCCGTCGCTCTACGACGTCTGCGACGGCGTGCTGCTGGGCTATCGCGGCGGCAATGCCCATCTCGGACAATTCTACCGGACCGCGCTCGGTAATCCGGCGCTGCGGCCGCTGCTCCGCCGTACCGGCCTGCCGGCGCTGAAGGACGCAGACCGCCTCGCTCGCCTCCGCGCCGCGCTGATATCAGCGCGCGACGAGACGACCCCGGACTGGGCCGCGGTCGGCGCCCCCATCGCCGAACTGATGGATGATATCGACGTCCGCCACCCGCAGCCGCCGCCGGCGACCGCCCCGGTGCGTGCGCCTGCGATGGCCGAGATCGACCAGACAATCCGCACCACGGCGGCGCACCTGCTGCGCTCGTTCGCGACCAACGGCTTCATCCCGACCTATGCCGCCTTCAACCTGCTCGGCGATGCCGATATGCGCGGGCGCGAGCTGCTGATGGCGCTGACCGGGCTGAACGCCCGCGCTTACAAGAACTCGACCTTGCTTTTCAGCCTGGCGCGGATCTTCATCGCGCGCTCGCCGGCGCGCGCGCTGATCAACCCGCCATGGCGCGGGATCGCCGAGCCGATGTGGGAGCCGGTGCAGATCCGTCACCGCTCGGCCTACTATGATGCGTTCTTCACCGAGGCGCTGCTCTCTTTCGCCGAGACCGGGCTCGCCTCGGTGGACGAAGCCGCCGCGGCGCAGCGGGCGATCTCCGACATGGTCGCGTTTTGTCTCAGGACCAGCGCCGAGGAAGTGCCTTCGCATGACGGTTCCATCGTGAAGGTGATCACCGCGCTGGCGCCGGGGCCGCACCCGCGCTTCTCGCGCTTCTTCGCCCAGATCAGGCAGAACCTCGGCTTCGGCATCTATGTGCCCGATTGCGATACCACGGCCTGTGCGTTCTCGGCCGCGACCCAGGCCGGATCCGATGATCCGATCCTCGACCAGCCACTGCTCGACTTCTACCGCGGCTACCAGGTGCGATCGGGCGCCAACGAGCCGGTCGTCACCGTGCCGCTCAACGACCACGTCGACTACGACGGCGGCGTCGTCACCTGGATCGACAATCTCAACGGCGACCGGCCCTATGGCAACGATCTCGATCCGACCCTGAACCTCGACATCCTCGAGGTCACGTTCCGCAACCTCAAGCGCTGGAAGGTGATCGAGACACCGCAGCGTCTGGAGACGGTGCATCGCATCATCGCCTTCCAGATGAACCTCGTCGAAAGCGGCGCGTTCAGGAATCCCCGCTCGCATATCTACTATCTGCCGGAGCTCTATTCCGCCTATTTCGGACGATGCTACGCTGCCTTCGTCGCGCTGCCGCTGGCGGCCCAGCGCATCATCGATCCCGGCAACGTGTTCGCGCTGATCCGCTCCCGCGTGCTCGGCTACGTCACCGGCGAATTGATCACCCATGAGATGAACGCCTTCGACGCCGCGCTGGCGTTGATGGCGCTGGCGCATCTGAACGCCGACGTCGCGACCTTCACGCCGGCGCTGCATTGCATCGTGCACAGCATCGGCGAAGGCGGCCGCAACGGCCCCTACAATGCCTATGAGTGGAACAAGATGAAGACCCCGACGCGCATCCTGGTCGGCGGCCCGGAGGTGACATCTGCTTTCGTGCTGATGGCGCTGACGCTGGCGAGGCGGCGAATGGCGAGTAGCGAGTAGCGAGTAGCGAATGGGGAAGGAGACCGCGCAACCGCTATCGTTCCCTATTCGCCATTCGCTACCCGCTATTCGGATCTCCCAATGACACGTTGCCCGTACGATCCGTCAGCCTTTATACTCGCACGTATAACCCTTAGCCGGGATCACCGATGTTGAAGACGCTGCTCACCGCTGGCCTCATGCTCTCGCTGCCGACGCTGGCGTTCGCGGCAGACATCACCGGCGTGCCGAAGATCCGCGACGGCGACCAGGTCATGATCGGCTCGACCCGCATCCGGCTCGGCGGCATCGACGCGCCGTCGACCGACCAGCTCTGCCTCAACACCAAGGGCGAACGCTGGACCTGCGGCGCTGCCGCGCGCGACGAACTCGTCAAGCACGCCGGCAACAGGAGCTGGACCTGCCACGCCCGCTCGGTCGATCGCCGCGGCCGCACCATCGCGCGCTGCGAGGTCGATGGCGAGGACATCCAGAAATGGATGGTGCAGAACGGCTGGGCGCTCGCCTTCACCCGCATCTCGCACGACTACGAGGCGGACGAGAAGGCCGCGAAGGAAGCCAAGGCCGGGATGTGGCAGGGCGCCTTCATCGCGCCGTGGGACTGGCGCGTGCGCAACAAGAAGACGCCGGTGCTCGGCGCCGTGAAGCCGCCGGAGGGCGCTCACGCCATCCTGCTCGCATCGGCCTCCGGCCCGGTCGCGCCCTCGCCCGACTGCACCATAAAGGGCAACGTCAACCGCTCCGGCGAATGCATCTTTCACCAGCCGACCAGCCGCTGGTATGCGCGAATCGAGATGAAGATTTCCAAGGGCACGCGCTGGTTCTGCTCGGTCGAGGAAGCCGAGGCCGCCGGCTGCCGCGAGACGCGGCGCTAAGTCCGGTCAATCTTCGCATCAGGACGTGCCGTGACCGACATCGGGATCAATCCGCGTATGGCGCGACGGCGCGACCGCATCAGGCGCGTCGAATTGCTGCTGCTGTTCGTGCTGACGACCTATCTGCTGGCGGCCTATCTTTTGCTCCCGGAGATCTGGAAGCATTACGAGCACCAGAAGGGCCTCGCCGATTTGCCGATGGTGACGCGCACGGCGCAGGGCATTCCCGGTGATCCCATGAACGTCGGCCTGATCGGCAACGAGAAGGACGTGGTCTGCGCGATGCATGAAGCCGGCTGGTATCCGGCCGACCCGATCACGCTGCGATCCTCGATCGCGATCGTCGGCAGCGTGCTGCTCGACCGTCCCTACAAGGATGCGCCGGTCAGCAATTTGTTCTATCTCGGTCGGCGCGAGGACCTCGCCTTCGAGAAGCCGGTCGGATCGAGCGCCGATCGCCGCAACCATGTGCGGCTCTGGAAAGTGCTCGATTCCGGCGAGGAGAAGCGCCCGGTGTGGCTCGGTGCCGCGACACTCGACCGCAGCGTCGGCATCAGCCACTACACCGGTGCCGTGACCCACCACATCGCAGCCGACCTCGATGCGGAACGCGCCGTGCTCGCCGGCGATCTGGAGACGTCAGGCATGGTCACCGCAAAATATCAGGTGACCGGCGTCGGCCCGACGCTGTCGGGGCGCAATGGAGGCGGCGATCCCTATTTCACCGACGGCGAGATCTGGGTGCTGCGGCTGGTCGAGGCCTGCCGCAAGCATGAGGGCGCGGTCGAGCAGATCGCAAGCCCGGCTGCGACCGAATTCAAGGACCAGGTGTGGCACGCAGTGGTCGAGGCAATCGGCAAATAAGGCAACTGCTCCGCAGTTTTTGAAGCTCTGGATTGCTCTGCAATGCTCGCAATCACGGGCGTAATCGCTTATGTTGCGCGCTTGATCCCTCACACGCTTGATTCCGCGTTTTACCCATAAGGAACAAGAAGATGACCGTTCGCGCGGGCCGGGAGTTTCTGGCCATCCCCGGGCCCACCACGATGCCTGATCAGGTGCTGCAGGCGATGCATCGCCCGGCGCTCGACATCTATTCCAGCGAGATGGTTGAACTGACCGAGAGCCTGCTGCGCGACCTCTCGAAACTGTTCGCCACCCAGGGCAAATCCTACATCTACATCTCCAACGGCCATGGCGCCTGGGAGGCGACGCTCTCCAACGTGCTGTCGCGCGGCGACAAGGTGCTGGTGCTGGAGAGCGGCCGTTTCGCGTTGGGGTGGGGGCAGGCGGCGGCTGCAATGGGCGCCGACGTCGAGATCCTGAAGGGCGACTGGCGCCGCGCCATCCGACCGGCCGAAGTCGAGGAGCGGCTGCGGCGCGACAAGGAACACAAGATCAAGGCGATCCTCGCCGTGCAGGTCGACACCGCCTCCGGCGTCTACAATGACATCGAGGCGATCGGCAAGGCGATCAAGTCGGCCGGCCATCCGGCGTTGTTCATGGTCGACACCGTGGCCTCGCTCGCCTGCACGCAGTTCGAGATGGACAAATGGTACATCGACGTCGCGATGAGCGGCTCGCAGAAGGGGCTGATGACGCCGCCCGGCCTCGGCTTCGTCGCCGCCAATGACCGCGCCTGGGAGGCGCACAAGAAGGCCGATCTGCGCACGCCCTATTGGGACTGGACCGAGCGCGAGGGCAGCGAGCATTACCGCAAATACGCCGGCACCGCGCCGGTGCATCTGCTGTTCGCGCTGCGCGAGGCGATCAACATGATCCAGGCCGAAGGGCTCGAGAACGCCTTCGAGCGTCATCGGCTGCTCGGCGAGACCGTGCGCCGCGCCGTTGCCGTCTGGGCCGAAGGCCAGGTGATCGGCTTCAACATCGTCGAGCCGACCGAGCGCTGCAATACGGTGACGACCGTGACCGTGAAGGGCGCCGATCCCGCCGCGATCCAGCATTACTGCAAGGAGAAGTGCGGCGTGGTGCTCGGCACCGGCATCGGCGATTTGCAGGGCCAGGCCTTCCGCATCGCGCATATGGGCCACGTCAACGCGCCGATGGTGCTCGGCACGCTGGGCGTCGTCGAGGTCGCGCTCAACGCGCTGAAGATCCCGCACGGCAGGGGCGGCGTCGACGCCGCGGTGCAGTGGCTCGGCGAGAATGTGAAGGCGTAGGCAAAGCGCCTGCGCGACGGCTTTCGACCGGTTCGCGCTGGGCCAGCCGTGTCATTGGAGCGAAAGCGAGGCAAACCATGCTCCGGCATATGCGGAGCCATGGATTGCTTCGTCGCTTCAGCGCGGAATTGCTTTGCAATTTTGCGGCGCGAGCTCCTCGCAACGACGGGGATCGAACGGAAACGACGGGCATTCCCGTCTGGCAATCGCCACATTGATCCCGATATAAGCGGTGCACCCTGCACAATGAGGATCGTGTGACCAATTCCGCCACCAGGACATCCCCGCCCGTAGCGCCGCGCCGGGCGCATTCGTTCACCAGGCACGGCATCACGGTGACGGACGACTATGCGTGGATCAAGGATCCGAAATGGCAGGAGGTGCTGCGCGATCCCGCGATCCTCGATCCCGATATCCGCAAATATCTGGAAGCAGAGAACGGCTACACCGAGAGCCTGCTCGGCCACACCGACACGTTGCAGAAGCAACTCGTCAGGGAGATGCGCGGGCGGATCAAGGAGGACGATTCCAGCGTGCCGTCGCCGGACGGCCCGTTCGCCTATTTCCGCAGGTTCCGCGAGGACGGCCAGCATGAGCAGTTCTGCCGCACGCCGCGCGGCGGCGGCGAGGCGCATGTCGTGCTTGATGGCGACGAGCTCGCGAAGAACCATGAGTATTTCAAGTTCGGGGGCAGCCGGCACTCGAACGATCACCGCCTGCACGCCTGGAGCGCCGACACCAAGGGCTCGGAATATTTCTCGATCCGCGTGCGCGACTGGGCAACGGGCGGCGATCTCGACGACTGCGTCGAGGAGACCGACGGCGGCGTGGTCTGGGCCGCGGACTCCAGGAGCTTCTTCTACATCAAGCTCGACGACAACCACCGCCCGATGCAGGTATGGCGGCACAAGCTCGGCACCAGGCAGGCGGACGACATCCTGATCTATGAAGAACAGGATTCCGGCTGGTTCACCCATCTGCATGAAAGCGCAAGCGGCCGTTTCTGCGTGATCGCGGGCGGCGACCACGAGACCTCGGAGCAGCGGCTGATCGACCTCGCCAACCCGGACGCACCGCCGCGCCTGGTCGCGGCGCGCGAGGAGGGCGTGCAATACTCGATCGCCGATCGCGGCGATGAGCTCTACATCCTCACCAATGCCGACGACGCCATTGACTTCAAGGTGATGACTGCGCCGCTCGCCTCGCCCGGGCGCGCCAGCTGGCGCGACTTCATCCCGTATCGCGAGGGCATCTATGTGCTCGACGTCGAGCTGTTCGCCGGTCACATGGTGAGGCTGGAGCGATCGAATGCGCTGCCGGCAATTATCATCCGCGACCTCAAGACGGGCGAAGAACACCCGATCGCCTTCGACGAGGCCGCCTACTCGCTCGACACCATGGGCGGCTACGAGTTCGAGACGACAAATCTGCGCTTCGCCTATTCGTCGATGACCACTCCGTCGGAGGTCTACGACTACGACATGGCGACCCGCACCCGGGTATTGCGCAAGCGGCAGGAGATTCCGTCCGGCCACGACCCGGCCGACTACGTCACCACGCGCATCATGGCGACCTCGCACGACGGCGCCCAGGTGCCGGTCTCGATCCTGCATCGCAAGGGCCTCGTCCGTGACGGCAAGGCGCCGCTCCTGCTCTATGGCTACGGTTCCTACGGCATGGCGATGCCGGCTTCCTTCGCCGCGAACCGGTTGTCGCTGGTCGACCGCGGCTTCGTCTACGCGATCGCGCATATCCGCGGCGGCGCCGACAAGGGCTGGGGCTGGTATCTCGACGGCAAGCGCGAGAAGAAGACCAACACGTTCGACGATTTCGCCGCCGCCGGGCGCGCGCTGATCGAGGCGAAATACACCAGCCAGAAGCGCATCGTCGGGCATGGCGGCTCGGCCGGCGGCATGCTGATGGGCGCGGTGGCCAACCGCGCCGGCGAATTGTTCGGCGGCATCGTCGCCGAGGTGCCGTTCGTCGACGTGCTCAATACCATGCTCGACGACACGCTGCCGCTGACCCCGCCGGAATGGCCGGAATGGGGCAACCCGATCGAGAGCGGGAAGGACTTCCGCACCATCCTGTCCTATTCGCCGTACGATAACGTCGCCGCAAAGGATTATCCGCCGATCCTTGCGATGGGCGGGCTTACGGATCCTCGCGTCACCTATTGGGAGCCCGCAAAATGGATCGCGCGGCTGCGCGCCACCATGGCCGGCGGCGGCCCGGTCCTGCTGCGCACCAACATGGGCGCCGGTCACGGTGGCGCCTCGGGCCGCTTCAACCGGCTCGACGAAGTCGCGATCGTCTACGCATTTGCGTTGTGGGCGGTCGGGATGGCCGAGAAGGCCGACGTGTAGCGATCGGCTAGCCCGGAGGAAGCGAAGCGAAGAGGCTATCTCCCCTTCGCCTTCCGCCACACGGCGAAATCCTTCAGCGTCTGCTCATCCGTGGCGGGATAGAGCCCCAGGATGCTGCGCCCCTTGTGGACCTCCTCGGTGACGAAGTCCTCGAAGGCGGTCATCTCGAAGGTTTCGTTGGCGATCTCGTCCGCGAGATGGGCGGGGATCACGATGACGCCGTCGCTGTCGCCGAGGATCACGTCGCCGGGAAACACCGGTGCGTCGCCGCAGCCGATCGGAACGTTGATCTCGATCGCCTGGTGCAGGGTCAGGTTGGTCGGCGCGCTCGGCCGGTGATGAAACGCCGGAAAGCCGAGCCTTGCGATTTCGGCGGCGTCGCGGAAGCCGCCGTCGGTGACGACGCCGGCGCAGCCGCGCTTCATCAGCCGCGTCACCAGGATCGCGCCGGCGGACGCCGCGCGCGCATCCTTGCGACTGTCCATCACCAGCACGCTGCCTGCCGGGCATTCCTCGACCGCCTTGCGCTGCGGATGCGCGCGGTCGCGGAACACGTCGATGGTGTTGAGGTCCTCGCGCGCCGGCATGTAGCGCAGCGTGAAGGCCTCGCCGACCATGGTGGGCTGACCGGGGCTCAACGGATGAACGTCCTGGATGCACTGAATGCGCAAGCCGCGCTTGAACAGCGCGGTTGCGACGGTGGCGGTGGAGACGGTCTTGAGCCTGTTGCGGGTGGTGTCGCTGAGCCTGGACATGTGATTCATCCCGATTGCAATTCCGCGGCGCTCGCGGCAGCGAGCAAACCGGAACGACGGTGCAGTGACTAGTAGATCGACGGCTCGCCCACCGGCTTGCCGAAGCCGGTCTCGAGGAAATCGAAGTCGCAGCCCTCATTGGCCTGCTTGATGTGCTTTGAGAACATCCAGCCATAGCCGCGCTCGAAGCGCCGTTCGGGCTGCTTCCATTCGGCGCGGCGCCTGGCGAGCTCAGCCTCCGGCACGTCGAGATTGATGCTGCGCGCGGCAACGTCGAGCGTGATGCGGTCGCCGTTCCTGACCAGCGCGAGCGGGCCGCCGACGAAGGATTCCGGCGAGACGTGCAGGATGCAGGCGCCGTAGGAGGTGCCGCTCATGCGTGCATCCGACAGCCGCACCATGTCGCGCACGCCCTGCTTCACGAGTTTTGTGGGGATCGGCAGCATGCCCCATTCCGGCATGCCCGGACCGCCCTGCGGGCCGGCATTGCGCAGGATCAGCACGTGATCGGCAGTGACGTCGAGATCGGGATCGTCGACCGCCTTCTTCATCGCGGGATAATCGTCGAACACCAGCGCGGGTCCCGTGTGCCTGAGGAAGCGCGGATCGCAGGCCGACGGCTTGATCACGCAGCCGTCGGGCGCGAGGTTGCCCTTCAGCACGGCGAGCGCCCCCTCCTTGTAGATCGGATTCGCGACTGATCGGATGACGTCGTCGTTGTAGACCTCGGCGCCGGCGATGTTCTGGCCGAGCGTCTGGCCCGTGACGGTCATGCAATCGAGATGCAGATGCTGCTTGATGCGGCCCATCAGGCCGGGCAGCCCGCCGGCATAGAAGAAATCCTCCATCAGATAGAGGTCGCCGCTCGGCCGCACATTGGCGATGACGGGCACCTTGCGGCTTGCCTCCTCGAAATCATCAAGCGAAATGTCCTGCCCGGCCCGGCGCGCCTGCGCGATCAGGTGGATGATGGCGTTGGTCGAGCAGCCCATCGCCATCGCGACCGTGATCGCGTTCTCGAACGCACGTCGCGTCTGGATCTTCTGCGGAGTGAGATCCTCCCAGACCATCTCGACGATGCGGCGGCCGGCTTCCGAACTCATGCGGATATGGCTGGCGTCGGCGGCGGGGATCGAGGAGGCGCCGGGAAGCGTCATGCCGATCGCTTCCGCGATCGCGGTCATGGTCGAGGCCGTGCCCATGGTCATGCAGGTGCCGTAGCTGCGGGCGATGCCGGCCTCCATGTCGACCCAGTCCTTGTCGGAGATCTTTCCGGCGCGCCGCTCGTCCCAGTATTTCCAGGCATCCGAACCCGACCCGAGCGTACGGCCCTTCCAGTTGCCGCGCAGCATCGGGCCGGCCGGCAGATAGATCGCGGGCAGGTTCATGCTGGTGGCCCCGAGCAGCAGCCCCGGCGTGGTCTTGTCGCAGCCGCCCATCAGCACCACGCCGTCGACCGGATGGCCGCGCAGCAGTTCCTCCGCGTCCATCGCCAGCATGTTGCGGTAGAGCATCGTGGTCGGCTTCAGCAGCGATTCCGACAGCGACAGCGCCGGGAGCTCCATCGGGAACCCGCCGGCCATCAGCACGCCGCGTTTGACGTCGTCGACCCGGCTCTTGAAATGCATGTGACAGGGCTGCGCGTCGGACCAGGTGTTGATGATCGCGATCACCGGGCGGTCGCGCCATTCCTCCGGGGCGTAGCCCATCTGCATCGCGCGTGAGCGATGTCCGAAGGCGCGCAGATCGTCGGGCGCGAACCAGCGAGCGCTGCGCAACTGATCGGGGGTCTTGGACTTCTGGGTGGTCATGGAGGCCCCATCGCTGTCGAAATTGCTTGCATACGCCGGTGTTTCCGTTTCTGGATCGCTTGACCATGGCAGTCAAGCTCGGCCCCATCCCCCCGCGTGCCGGAACCCTTCAGGGCAGGCGGAAAGCTGCGAACAGATCGATGACGCTGACGACCAGGCTTGCCCTCGCGATGATCGCCCTCGTCGCCATCGTGGTTTCCGCGGTCGGATGGCTCAGCTATCGCAGCCTCGAACAGGCGCTCGCCCCGCGCGTGCTCGACCGGATCGAAACGCAGGTTCGCTTCGCCGCCTCCGCCCTAGAGGCCCGCGCCCGGACCACGCCCGGCGACATCACGATCCTCCAGGCCCTGCCGGCGGTCAGCGGCCTGATGCGGGCGCGGCTCAATAACGGGGTCGACCCCGTTGACGGCCTCACGGAAGCCGTCTGGCGCCAGCGGCTGGAGACCCAGCTCGCCGCGCAACTGGCACTCAAGCCGGCCTATTCGCTGCGCTTCGTCGGTATCGCCGACAATCATCGCGAAATTGCGCGGGTCGACCGCTTCGGCCCCGGTGGCGCGGTGCGGATCGTGCCCGAGCAGGAGCTGAAGCAGGTCGGCGACGCGGCCTATTTCCGCAACACGATCAATCTGCCGCCCGAGGGTATCTACGTCTCGCCGATCGGCCTGAACGAAGAGAACGGCGTCGTCGAGACACCGCATGTCGCGACCATGATGGTCGCGAAGCCGGTCAGGACTCCCGACGGCAAGCCGTTCGGGATCGTCATCATCAATGCCGACATGCGATCGACGCTCGAAAGCGTCCGCGAATCGGCGCGTCCTGGCGAACGCGTTTATGTCGTCGACGCCGGCGGCAATTATCTCGTCAACCCAGACCGCGCGCGCGAATTCGGAGCGCAACTCGGCACCCCGACCGACTGGCGGCACGACATGCCCAATCTGGCCGGGGCGCTCGGCACCACGCAAGGCGTCGCGAAGATCGTGGACGGTCAGGCCGGACGGGAGGATTGCGTTGTCGCGCTTGCGCCGACGCTGCTGGCCGGACGCGAATGGGTCGCCGTGATCGACGTCGTGCCGAACAACGTGTTCATGGCGCCGGCAACCGCGATCCGCAACAGCACGATCCTGGTCGGGTCGCTGGCGGTGCTCGGTGCGGCAGCACTGGCCTGGCTGATCGCGCGATCGCTGACCCGGCCGATCACGCGGTTGACCGCCGCCGTCGAGCGCGTCACCGAGAAGGGCACGGCGGCCATTCCGGTCAACGCTCTCGGCGAGACCGGCGTCCTGGCCCGTGCATTCGCGCGCGTGATGGACGAGGCCAATGCCAAGACCGTGGCGCTCGAGCGCGAGGTCGCCGAGCACCGCCGCACCGAGGTAGCGCGCGACCACCATGCCGAGCGCGAGCGCCTGTTCACGGCGGCGGTGGAATCCTCCAACGATGCCATCATCACCGAACAGCTCGACGGCACCATCAGCGGCTGGAACCCGGCCGCCGGACGACTGTTCGGCTACAGCGAAGCGGAGGCCGTCGGCCAGAACGTTGCGCTGATCGTGCCGCCAGACCGGCGGGCCGAGATCGGCGACATCATGCGCCGTATCGGCTGGGGCGAGCGGATCGAGCAAAACGAGACCGTGCTGATGCGCAAGGATGGCGCGCCGGTCGAGGTCTCGCTCAGTGTATCGCCGATCAAGGCGATGTCGGGTGCCATCATCGGGATCTCCAAGACCGCCCGCGACATCAGCGAGCGCAACCGCAACGAACAGGCGCTATGGCAACAGGCCGAGGAGCGGCGGCGCATCTTCGAAACGTCGCAGGACCTGATCATGGTGCTGAACTCCCGCGGCGAGGTAGTCCAGATCAGCCCGAGCTGCAAGAACATCCTGGACTATCGGCCCGAGGACCTGATCGGCCGGAGCGGCGCGAACTTCATCCATCCCGACGATCTGGAACGTTCGCAGGCCGATATACGTGCGCTGCGGCGCGGACAGCAACCAAAGATCTCCGATGCGCGCTGCGTTCACAGGAGCGGCCGCGAGGTGTGGCTGTCCTGGCTCGGTGTCTGGTCCGAACCGGTCAAGCGCTTCTACCTGGTCGGCCGCGACATGACCGAGAGCCGCAAGTCGCAGGAAAGGCTGCGCGAAAGCGCGCAGCTCGCGCGCGGCATCATCAACGGCGCGCTCGATGCCTTCGTGCAGATCAGCCAGAACGGTGTGATCCGCGACTGGAACACGCAGGCCGAGACGATGTTCGGCTGGAGCCGCGACGAGGCGATCGGCCGCAACGTCTTTGAACTGATGGGCCGGCCGGGCGGACCGCTGCGCACCGCGCTCGCGGGCTTCCTGCAGTCCGGCGGCGAGCAGGTGCGCCAACCACGCCGCGAGGTGCAGATCTGGCGGCGCGACGGCACCGAGTTCACCGCCGAGCTCAGCATCACGGCGCTGAAGACCCGCGACGGCTTCGTGTTCAACGGCTTCATCCGCGATCTCACCGACAAGATCGCCGCCGAGGACCGGATTCGGCAATCGGAGAAAATGGAGGCCGTGGGCCTGCTCACCGGCGGCATCGCGCACGACTTCAACAATATCCTGACCGTCATCACCGGCACGATCGAGATCCTGGCCGACGCCGTGAAGAACGAACCGCAGCTCGCGGCGATCACGCGGATGATCGACGAGGCCGCCTCGCGCGGCGCCGACCTGACCCAGCAGCTCCTGGCGTTCGCCCGCAAGCAGCCGCTGGAGCCGCGCGAGATCGATATCAATACGCTGATCGTCGACACCGCCAAGCTGCTGCGGCGAACGCTCGGCGAACAGGTCGACATCCGTACCTCGTTCGAGGACGAGAAGTGCCTCGCTGTGGTCGATCCGAACCGGCTCGCCAACGCCCTGCTCAACCTCGCGCTCAACGCCCGTGATGCGATGCCGCACGGCGGCCGTCTCACGGTCGAGACTGCGTCCGTCCTGCTCGACGAGAGCTATACCGGCCTGCACGGCGATGTGCGGCCCGGCCCCTATGCCATGATCGCGGTCAGCGACACCGGGGTCGGAATCGCCTCCGACATGCTCGACAAGGTGTTCGATCCGTTTGTCACCTCGAAGGGGCCCGGCAAGGGCACCGGCCTCGGGCTAAGCATGGTCTACGGCTTCGTCAAGCAGTCCGCCGGACACATCAAGATCTACAGCGAGGAGGGACACGGCACCACGATCCGGCTGTATCTGCCACCCGCCTCAGGCGCGGCGACCGTCGCCGAGGCCGCAGCACCGTCGGACCTCGAGGGCGGCCACGAGACGATCCTGGTGGTCGAGGATGACAAGCTGGTCCGCGACTACGTGCTCGCGCAGCTGCACGGGCTAGGCTACGTCACGCTGGAGGCGGCCAATGCCAAGGAAGCACTGGCGATCGTCGAGGCCGGCACGCCGTTCGACCTGCTGTTCACCGATGTGATCATGCCCGGGTTGAACGGCCGCCAGCTGGCCGAGCGCATCTTCACGATGAAGCCCGAGCTGAGGGTGCTGTACACCTCGGGCTATACCGAGAATGCGATCATCCATCACGGCCGGCTCGACGAGGGCGTGCTGCTGCTGCCCAAGCCTTATCGCAAATCGGAGCTGGCCGCGATGATCCGCAAGGCACTCGCGGATTAGAGCGTTGCGCCATGGTCTCTCCTTGCGAGCAGCTCGCGACCAAATCGCAAAGCAATTTTGCGCCGAGGCGACGAAGCAATCCATCCCTCCACTTGCGGCGAGATGGATTGCTCACATTGCTCGCAATGACGGCGGAGAGAACGCATTCGGCTTCATCACCGTCACCCCGGGGATGACGGCGCGAAGCTCGAAAATCCGCGTAACCGAGAAGATCAGGCCTGGCGCTGCGCCGTCATCACGATGCGGACGAGGTCGGCGGCGTTGCGCGCTCCGAGCTTCTTCATGATGTTGGCGCGATGGTCCTCGATCGTCCGCGGGCTGATGCCGAGTTGGCGCCCGGCCTCCTTGTTGGAGGCGCCGGAGGTGAACTGCTCAAGCACCTCGCGCTCCCGGCGCGTCAGCGGCTCGCGCCCGGGGAAGTGCAGCGAGGCGACGCGCGAGGCCGAGTTCTCGGCCTGGCGCCGCGTATAGGCATCGATCGCTTCATTGAGCCGGTTCACGATCTCGCTGCCGCGGAACGGCTTCTCGATGAAATCCAGCGCGCCGTTCTTGATGGCGCTGACCGCCATCGCGATATCGCCCTGACCCGAGATCATGAAGATCGGCGCCGGATAGTCCTCGCCGTGCAGCTCCCGCAGGATGTCGAGGCCGGACTTGCCGGGGATATGCACGTCGAGCAGGATGCAGGCCGGCGTTCTGGTCCGCGCGACCGACAGCAGTGCTGCGCCATCGGCGAAGCAGATCACCTTGTAGCCGGCCGCCGAGAGCACCATCGATAGCGTATCGCGAACGGCAGGATCGTCGTCGACTACGAAAATCTCCCCGCGGGAAGAGCCATTCTCAGCCATATGCATCGTCCATCACTGGTGAAGCGTCACGCCTGACCGCACAACAAGACATCTCGACCGTATCGATCAATGGACCCGTATTTGTACGGGAGGTCAGCTTAACGCACAAGTAGCAACGCATTCCCTAAAAGTGGGAGCCAGTGGAGAAACATGCATGGTAAATGCAGCGGCCCATAGCGCTGCGGTGGGCTCGGACGACGGCAATGATCCCTATACCATAATCGTGAGCGACCTGGTTGCGTTGATCGGGCACGTCCGGGCGAGCCTGCGACTGATCGAGGCCGCGATCGCGCGCGAAGCCCTGCTCGCCGAGCAGGACGCCGCCAACAACGTTGTCGTGCTGGACGACGTCACGCCGCGCTACGTCGCGGCGTCGGGCGCCCTGAAGGCCTGCGACGCCGGCCTCGACACCGCGCTCGGCCGGTTGCTGGATTCGGAGGCACCGGCGCGTACCCTCAACTGATCCGCAACAGGCAGGACCAGCCTTCAGGGGTCGATCGGCTCAGCGCCGATCACGCCCAACCCACCAGATGACGATCGGTTCCGCCGCTTCTCCGACATCGTGCGAAGACCTCGCTGCCGCGGAACAAAAAAAGGCGATCGCAGCGCGCGGCCCGGTCAGGCCATCCGCTCCACGTCGGCCGATGCTGGTCGCTTCTTGCCTGGCCGGGCCTTCAGGAAGCTGATGTCCATCTCGGTACCGTTGACGCGGACCAGCTCGCAGCGGCGGTAGGCAAGACCGGTCGATGACAGCAGCAGAAAGAACTCCTTCAGATTGAGTCCCTGGATCGACCCCTCCACCGTGAGCTCCGCATCATTGTCGGAGATCGCGTTGAGCACGCAATCCCGCCGCCAGGTGCCATCGATGGCCATGATGCAGACGTCAATGCCTCGGCTGAACGTCACGCGCTCGACGAGTTTGCCGTCTTCCACCATTACTCACCGTCCCGCCGCCATTGCCGCGAGCTTGGGCATGGCGATCGCGGTCGCGGGTGAACGAACGCCGCTCGGCCGGTACAGGCCGCGCCGTTCGGGGACCGGCTTGAACGTGTCGGTCAGCCCGACAACCGTTTCCGCGGCGCCCAGCACCAGGAAACCGTCGGCCTCCATCGATCGGGCGAGGCGGTTGAAGATGGCGATCTTGGTGTCCTGATCGAAATAGATCAACACGTTGCGGCAGAAGATCACGTCGAACGCACCGAGCTGCGAGAAGTCGTGCAGCAGATTGAGCTGGCGGTGCTGCACCATCGCCCGCAACTCAGGATTGATCTGCCACAATTCGCCCGACTGCTTGAAGTACTTGACCAGCATCTGGATCGGCAGTCCGCGCTGCACCTCGAACTGGCTGTAGATGCCGGCCTTCGATTTCTCCAGCACCTCCTGGGACAGATCGGTGGCGACGATCTCGACCCGCCAGCCCGTGAGCGCCGCGCTCATTTCCTTGAGGCACATCGCGAGCGAATACGGCTCCTGGCCGGTCGAACCGGCGGCGCACCAGATCCGCAGGCTCTTGCGCGCGGCGCGGGCCTTCAGGATCTCCGGCATCATCGTATCGCGGAAGTGATCGAACGGCACCTTGTCGCGGAAGAAGAAGGTCTCGTTGGTGGTCATCGCTTCGACCACCTGGACGATATGCGAGGACGAACCGGCCTTCGCCTTCGCCACCAGGTCGGGGATGCCGTTGAGGCCGCATTTGCGCGCCAGTGGCAGCAGGCGACTTTCGATCAGATACTGTTTGTCCGCAGACAGATCGAGACCGGAATGGTCCTTCAGCAGCTTACGCAGATACTCGTAGTCGGGGGGCGTCACGGGAGCCTCTCAGCAGCAAGGATTCGAAATGGCTTCAGGCTTCGCTCGGCGCATCGAGCGCGACGAGGCCCACTTCCTGGAACTTGGCGGCGACGATGTCCTTGTCGAACGGCTTCATGATGTACTCGTTGGCGCCGGCATTCAGCGCGCGCGAGATGTGGTCGATGCCGTTCTCGGTGGTGCAGAACACCACCTTGGGCTGATCGCCACCGGGCATGCGGCGCAGATGGACGAGGAAATCGTAACCGTCCATCACCGGCATGTTCCAGTCGAGCAGCACGGCTTCCGGCATGGCGCGCTTGCAGGCTTCCAGCGCCTTCTCACCGTCCTCCGCTTCGACGACGGCGAACCCCATTCCCTCAACGATACGCCGGGCGATCTTCCGCACCACGCCGGAGTCGTCGACAACAAGGCACGTCTTCATGTGTTGGCCTCCTTATTAATCGCCGCGGTCGCTTACGCCGCGGCGGCTGTCTTTGGCATCAGTTCGAGCACGCGATCGACATCGAGGACGACCATGAGCTGGCCGTCGAGGCGGTGGACGCCGCCGGCGAG
>NZ_JAFCKQ010000018.1 GCF_018130215.1 Bradyrhizobium jicamae | reverse complement strand
TCTCCATCCGCCGTCATCTGTGGTGACGCGGACAAGATGAACCTCCGAGGCCATGCTCCCGTCATCTCTGCTAGGACCCCTTTTTGTCACGGTCTTCGCCCATCTCCGCTTGCGCCTGTTTCGACTCCGTCAGAACTGCCTCATTCGACGCCAGCACTCGGTAGCTATGCTCCATCCGCTCCAGATAATATCGGATGAAGTCGTCCGTGGCCTTCTCCTTGGCGAGCCGACAATGTTCGGCCATTTGCAGATAATCTTCCGCACTCATAACTGAATATGCGCTGGAAGCTGTAGGCGTTCCCAGAATTTCAGCCAATTGACCCCCCTGCCCGGTGACCCGGGCAGCGGCGCAGATCCCCGCACGGGGCGGGCCTCGTAAAGTAAGCACTCCTTGTTTCCGGTAAGTCGAGGACGAAGCGGGAAAACGCGGAGCCCAGCGCGATTCAACCCAAGGGGAAACGGAATGTTCTTCGCCGACCGAATGCGAGAAGCCCGAGCGCAACTAGAAGCCCAGACGCAACAGGGACGATGAGTGTGGCGCATTTTTCCGGTTTCGGCCCACGACATCAACGCATCGGTACGCGCTGAAGTCTAACCTGTTCCCGGCGCGTGCGCCGTCGCCATTCGCCGGGCCGGCCGCCCCACAAATAGGAACGCGCATCCTCCTCATGCGTCAGTTCGGATGGCAAAGCTCGTCAAGATTCGATTTCACTAGTTCGGCGGCAATGAAGTGCCTCGCATGGACCGGCTTGAACAGTCGGGCCGCGACGCAGGCCAGATCCTGGTGTCCGTTCGGGCCGCCAGCGTCAACCCCGTCGATTTCAAGATCAGGTCGGGCAAGTATCCGTCCGTGCAGGAGGATCGCCTGCCCTACACGCCCGGCCGCGACGTCTCCGGCATCGTGGAGCCATGCGGCGCGCAGGCGACCCGCTTTCGACCGGGCGACGCCATCTTCGGGATGGTCCCGGTCTTCGGCGGCGGTTACGCCGAACGAGTTGTCCTGGATGAACGCGCGGTTGCCCACATGCCCGTGGGGCTCGATCATGTTCAGGCCGCGGCCATCCCGTTGGCGGGGCAGACCGCGTATCAAGGTCTGTTCCGGCGAGGCAAGCTCAAGGCTGGACAGACGGTCCTGATCCACGGCGGCTCCGGTGGGGCTGGCCATTTCGCGATTCAGCTCGCCAAAGCCATGGGCGTCCGCGTGCTGACAACCGTATCGACCGAACACGTCGAGTTCGCGCGATTGCTCGGGCCGACACGGTGATCGACTACAGGACCCAGCGCTTCGAGGAAATCGCCGATGATCTCGACATGGTCTTCGACCTGATCGACGGCGAGACCCGCGAGCGCTCCTGGTCTTTACTCAGGAGAGGCGGGCGCCTGATCTTCATCCTGACCGAGCCATCACAAGAGCGCGCCACGGAGCTCGGCGTGACCGCGATGCGCTACACGGTCGAGCCCGATGGCGAAGAGCTGGCCGAAATCGGACGATTGGCGGATGCGGGCAAGCTCAAGCCGCACATTCAAGCCACCTACCCGCTCGAGCAGGCGGCACAGGCCCTGGCGGCCGTGGAGCACGGCCATACCCCGGCAAGGTCGTGCTGACGTGCGGCTGAGCAGGAGCGTTTCATGAACACAACAAACCGACGGACGCTGCTGGCGGCCGCTGCCGCGCTCGGCGCCACCGCAGCCGCCTCGGCCCAACCGCGCAACGAGCCTGTCATTGGCGACAAGGGCGCCACGATCTCGGCCCGCGCAACCCGGAACGGGAGTTGCAGAACCCCGACATCTTGCGGCCGCCGTCTACCGATCACGGCTCGGTGCCGAACCTGCGGTTTTCGTTTGCAGACGCGCATATGAAGATCCGCACCGGCGGCTGGTCGCGCGAGGTCACACAGCGCGAGCTGGCGATCTCGACCACGATGGCCGGCGTAAACATGCGCCTGACGGCGGGGGCGTTCGCGAGCTGCACTGGCACAAGCAGGCCGAGTGGGCCTTCATGCTGGCCGGCAAGGCCCGCATCACCGCGGTCGACAATGACGGCCACAATTTCATTGCCGATGTCGGCCCTGGCGACCTTTGGTACTTTCCATCGGGCATTCCCCACTCGATCCAGGGACTGCCTGATGACGGCTGCGAATTCCTGCTGGCGTTTCCTGACGGCGAGTTCTCCGAGGACAGCACGTTTGCGATCACCGATCTGTTCGCCCACAACGACCCTGTCGTGCTGGCCCAGAACCTTTCCATCGATGTCAAGGCGCTCGATCCGCTTCCCAAGCAGGAGCGCTTCATCTTTCAGGCCGAGCCGCCGCCACAGCTCGAGGCAGACGTTGTGCACGACGCACTCGGTGCCGTGGCGCTCGACATGGTCTTCCACCTGATGCAGCAACCTCCGACGCAATCGCTAGGCGGCAATGTCCGCATCGCCGATACCCGCAACTTCAAAGTCTCGACGGACGTGGCGGCGGCGCTGGTCGAGGTCAATCCCGGCCACATGCGGGAGCTGCATTGGCATCCGAACGCCGACGAATGGCAGTATTACATCTCTGGCCAGGCACGGATGACCGTGTTCGCGGCCGAAGCGCGGTCGCGAACCTTCGACTACCGGGCCGGCGACGTCGGCTACGTCCCGATGTCGATGAGCCATTTCATCGAGAATACGGGCGATCTCGAACTGTTCAGGTCGAACCGCTTCATGGACGTCTCGCTCGCGCAATGGATGGCGCTGACCCCGCCCGAGCTGGTGGCGGCGCACCTGAACATCGACCGCGCCGTGATCGAGACGCTGCGCAAGCACAAGCAGCCGGTCGTGTAGTCATTCGCGCCAGAGATAGATCAGCTCTGCGGCCGGGCGCAACGATATTTGCATGTCGATGCAACGGTGCACGGCGTCCCGGATTTCGGCGACCTCCGACTTGCTGCTCATGATCGCAACCGATGTTCGTCCAGCGCCCGCGCGAGATAGGGCGCCGTGCGGCTCGATTTGTGCCGCGCGATCTCCGCCGGCGGTCCCACTGCAACGACCTGCCCGCCCTCGCCCCGGCTCCCGGCCCTATGTCGATCACCCAATCGCTCGCGGCGACGACGCTCATGTCGTGCTCCACGACGATCACGGTGCTCCCCGCCTCCACCAACCCATCCAACTGGACAATCAGCTTCTCGACATCGGAAAGGTGCAGACCCGTGGTCGGCTCATCGAGCACATAGATGCTGCCAGCACGCTGGGCGCGCTGCAGCTCTGTGGCAAGCTTGACGCGCTGCGCCTCGCCGCCGGACAGCTCGGTCGCCGGCTGACCGAGGCGGATATATCCAAGCCCGACCTGCCGGATCACATCGAGCGACCGCGCAATGTTGGCGTCGTTGACGAAAAACGCATGGGCCTCATCGACGGTCATTCCGAGAACGTCGGCGATCGACTTGCCATTGAGCTTGATCTGCAGCGTCTCCCTGTTGTACCGGGCACCATGGCACTCCGGGCATGGCGCATAGACGCTCGGCAGGAACAACAGCTCGACGCAAACGAAACCTTCTCCCTGGCAATTCGGGCAGCGGCCCTTCGGCAGGTTGAAGGAGAATCGTCCGGCGTCGAAGCGGCGCCGGCGCGCCTCTTTCGTCTGTGCGAACAGCTTTCGCACGTCGTCGAAAAGACCGGTATAGGTCGCCAGATTGGAGCGAGGAGTCCGTCCGATCGGCTTCTGGTCTACGACGGCCAACCGCTTCAGGCGATCAAGCCCTGCGGTGATCTTGCCGCTCGAGGTCTCGACCGGCGCGCGTTCAAGGACGTCCTCGCCGTCTTCGTCGGATGCATGAGATTGTCCGAAATTCCCACGCAGCGCTTCGACGAGGAACTGGCTGACCAGGCTGGACTTGCCCGAGCCGGATACGCCGGTGACCGTCGTCAGCACGCCCAGCGGGAATGCGACGTCGATGCCCCTGAGATTGTTGCGCGCGACGCCGCTCAGCTTGAGCCATCCCTGCGGAGAGCGCTGCTTGTGCTGCGGCGGAGCGGCCTGGCCGAACAGGTATTTTGCGGTGCGCGATCCCGCGACGGACTTCAACCCATCGGTGGGGCCGCTGTAAAGGATCTCGCCGCCACGCCTGCCGGCGTCCGGCCCGACGTCGACGATCCAATCGGCATGACGCACGACATCCAGCTCATGCTCGACAACAAAAAGTGAGTTTCCGGCCGCCTTCAGCCGATCGAGCGCGCGGAGCAGTGCCTCGGTGTCGGAGGGATGGAGGCCGGCAGACGGCTCGTCGAGCACATAGACCACGCCGAACAGATTGGAGCGCACCTGCGTCGCCAAACGCAGCCGCTGGAGCTCGCCCGGAGACAAAGTCGGCGTGCTCTGTTCCATCGTGAGATAGCCGAGGCCGAGATCCAGCAGCACGCCAAGCCGTGCGCTGAAGTCCTGCGCGATCCGTTGAACAATGATTGTCTTTTCCGGGTGAGCATCCTGTCGGCCGCTCTTGCCCTCGCAATAAGGCCGCATCAGCGCCGCCAACTGCTTTAACGGAACGCGCGCCATGTCGGCGATATCCATGCCGGCAAACTTGACGGACAGCGCCTCCGGCTTCAACCGCTTGCCGTGACAAACCGAACACTCGGTACTCAGCATGTATTGCGAGACGCGCTTCTTCATCATTGCACTGGTCGTATTCGCGAACGTCTCCATGACATAGCGCCGGGCGCCGGTGAAAGTGCCCTGGTAGCTTGGCTCTTCTTTCCGTCGCAGCGCCCGCTGAACCTCCTCGAGATCATAACCCGCATAGACCGGGACCGTGGGCTGCTCGTCCGTGAACAGGATCCAGTTACGGCCTTTCTTGGGAAGTTCGCGCCAGGGCGTGTCGATGTCGTAGCCGAGCGTCGTGAGAATATCTCGCAGGTTCTGGCCGTGCCATGCCGTCGGCCAGGCCGCGACCGCGCGCTCGCGGATGGTGAGGGTGTCGTCGGGGACCATCGAGCGCTCGGTCACGTCATAGACGCGGCCGAGGCCGTGGCACTTCGGACAGGCGCCTTCTGCCGAATTAGGCGAGAAGGACTCCGCGTACAGCAACGGCTGCGACTTCGGATAGTCGCCGGCGCGCGAATAGAGCATCCGAAACAGGTTCGACAGCGTCGTGACGCTGCCGACGCTGGACCGTGTGGTTGGCGATCCCCGCTGCTGCTGGAGCGCCACGGCCGGCGGCAGCCCTTCGACCTCCTCGACCTCAGGCACGGCCATCTGGTGGAACAGGCGCCGGGCGTAGGGCGACACGGATTCCAGATATCGCCGCTGCGCTTCCGCATACAGCGTTCCGAATGCGAGTGATGATTTTCCCGAGCCGGAGACGCCGGTGAATACCACCAGCGCATCGCGCGGGATATCCACGTCCACGTTCTTCAGATTGTGCTCGCGCGCACCGCGCACCCTGACAAATCCGCCAGCCGATTTCCCCGCGCCCTGCTCCAGCTTGTAAACCTTGTCGTCCATCATTCGCTGCCAATGCCGTTAGGACAGATAACGGACCCCAAACCCCAATGATCCTCCGCATTGCCGCTTGGAACCATTACCGGGCGCGCAGGTTCGTTCCAACGATTGGCGGATAAGAGGCACATTTTGCTATTCGCGTGCGGGATCGACAGGGCCAGAAACTTACCCCGTGTGGAGATCGCTGGATGGGTCGTGGCGCTCACTGCCTGGATCGCGATGCCACTGCCGAGCCAGGCAGCCCTTTCCAGTTCGCAGCTCGAGCAGGTGGCCCTCGCGCCTCGCGCCGATACGCAACTGCCCCTGCAAACTCCGCTGAGTGACCTGAACGAGCGCAGCGCGCCGCTCAAGGATTGGCTCGGCGGCGTCCCGACCGTCTGGATCCTGGCCGACTACACCTGCGAGACGCTGTGCGGACCGGCAATCTCGATCGTGTCGAACGCACTGGCCGATACGGGCCTCAGCGCCGGCAAGGACTTCCGGCTCATCGTCGCCGGTTTCGATCCCAAGGATACGGCGGCTCAGGCGCAAGCCATGAAGGGCGCGCAGCTGAGCCCACGCAACGGCCTTGCCCAACACAGCGCATTTCTCCGAGCGGCGGCGCCGGACGTCAGCGCATTAACCGACGCGTTCGGTGTGCGCTCCGTCTACGATCGCGAGCATGATCAGTTTGCTCATCCCGCGGCCGCCTTCGTGGTGACGCCGGAGGGGCGGATTTCCCGCGCGTTGTCGGCCCTTGCGGTCGATGCCGCCAGCCTGCGTCTTGCCCTAGTCGAAGCCGGCCAGGGACACGTCGGCCGGTGGAGCGACCAGATCCACCTGCTCTGCTATGGCTTCGATCCCGCCAGCGGGACCTATACGCTCGCGGCGCGGCGGCTGCTGATCGCAACGTCCTCCGTTAGCGCCATCGTCCTTGCTCTGCTCATCGGGCGTCTGTTCCGGCGTGAGCACGCCACCAAATAGCGCTCAAGGGTTCCCGCTCTTCAGACCGCATGAGAACGGCGTCGAACGCCAGCCAGAGGATCGTGCAAAGGAAGAACCCAGCCGCAATCATCATTGCGACCGTGACCATCACTGACAGCCCGTGAATGGCCGGCAGGATGAGGATCGCGGCTTCGAGCCAGCGCATCGCCAGCGTCAGACCGCACAGCGTCAACAGCCAACGCGGGTCCGATCGCACCCGGTTGCTGAGCATCGCGCAGAAGGGGAAGACAAATTGCCCAAAAGAGAGCGCGGCGAGGACAAACTGCCAGCCGTTCTCCGATCGCGCGATGTACCAGGTCACCTCCTTGGGGATGTTGCCCGACCAGATCACGATGTACTGCATGGCGTGCAAGTAGCACCACAGCAGCAGCACCGACAGCAGCAGCCCGCTGTAGCCGCGGCTCGGACCGATCTGCCGCGTCGACAACAGGCCGGCCGCGATGACGAACGCCGTTCCATTGACAAGCAGGAAGCTGAGCGAAATCAGACCATAGATCGAGGAATGAAATTCGGGCTCCAGCGATTCCAGCCAGTCGATCCCGGTGAACGAGACGGTCAGGGTCCATACGATCGCCCCGACCGAGGCTGCGCGCACCATGGCCTCCTCATTGCGCCAGGCGCGCCGCAGCCATTGGGCGAGCGCAATCCAGATCAGGAAGTAGAGCACGGACCGCAGCAGGAAGAACCACGGCATGAACCAGCGCGCCTTGAATGGCGGCAAGGTGGATCCATCCGCGATGGCCGGATAAATCTCCCTCATGAACAGCAGGACCGGAATGAACGTGAGCGCAACGACGGGCAGGATGCCGGTGGTCGCGACGAAGATTGGGTGTAACGTCTCGGTCCAGCGGCGGCGCACCAGATAGCTGGTCATGAAGACGATCAGCGCCCCGATCGGAATGGCGCCGAGAGCACTCCAAGCGACGAGATACGCTGATATGGTCGAGCGGGCGTCGATGATAAATCCGGCAATCAGCATCAGGCCCGACACCACCGCCACCACGCTCCTTGTGCTGCCCGGAATGTTCATGGCTGGCTCTCCAGCCTGGCGCGCTCGTCGGCCGGCACATCGTCGAGCGAAGCCTGGCGACTGAGCTGCAGCGCACGGATATAGGCGACGATCGCCCAGCGATCCCTTGGCGGCACGCGGGCCGCATAGGAATACATCGCGCCATGGCCGTTGGTGATGACGTCGAAGAAATACTGATCTTCCGCTGTGCGCAGCCGGTGGTCGTGATAGCTGGTCGGCCGCGGCATGCCGCGCTGGACGATGATGCCAGTCCCGTCGCCGCCGGCGCCGTGACACGGCGAACAGAAAATGCCGAAGCGCTCGCGCCCGCGTGCGAGCAACTCGGCTGACAGCTTAGGCTTAGTGCTCGCCGCCTTCTCCCGATCCAGATCGTCCCGGGCGATCGTGTTGGCCGGCGGCTGGCGCAGCACGCTGCCGCGGAACAACGGCGCGCGGGAATACTCGCTGTAGCGCGGCTGGTCGTCCATGTTCTGATCACACCCCGCGAGCAGACCGGTAAGGACAACGATGGCCAGCCATTTGTTCATTCCGGTACGAGCTCCACCGACAGCGCGCCCGCTCCGCTGAGAAAGGCCAGAGTCTCGCTGGCATTGAATTTGGCATCGTCTGCGCCTACACAGAGAAAGAACCGATCCTTGCTGGCACGGTGAAAGCGTTCGCCATCGAAGACGGGATAGCTGAGCCGCGGCAGCCCGTTCTGCCACAGCATCCCGAACAGCATCGCGAGCGCGGAGAACAGGATGGTCAGCTCGAACGTCACGACCGCGAAAGCCGAGATCGGGTAGATCGGCCGTCCGCCGACGTTAAGCGGGTAGTCGTAGTTCGTGAAGAATTGCATGGCGAGCGCAGTGCTTGCGCCCGCAATCGCGCCGCCGAGTCCGACGAAGGAGATGGTCGGCCGCGGAAACCGCAGGATGCGATCCAGTCCCTCGACCGGGAACGGGGTGAAGGCATCGAGCTGGCGGTAACCGGCCTCCTTGGCCTTGCGCGTCGCCGCGAGCAGGTCTTCCGGGGTCTTGAATTCAGCCAGCGCGCCATAGAACTCATCAGCCATGCTGCTGCTCCTCGTTCTCCTCGTGGAGAAGCTTTTTGCTCTCGAAGATCGAGATCATGGGAACGAGGCGGATGGCGATCAGGAACGGCACCAGGAACAGCCCGATCGTGCCGAAATAGGTCGACCAGTCCCAGAAGCTCGGCGTGAAGTGGCTCCACGACGAAACCAGGAAATCACGATAGAGGCTGGTGACCAGGATCATGTAGCGCTCGAGCCACATTCCGACCACGACGGACGCCGAGATCACCAGCAGCATCCATCCGCTTCGGCGGACCGTGCGCAGCCACAACGCCTGCAGCGGAATGAAGTTGAAGATGACCGCGCCCCAATAAGTCCAGGCGTAAGCGCCGGCGAAACGATCGACCAGCGTCTGGATCTCGTGCGGCTCGCCGGAATAGACCGCATCGAACACCTCGAAGATGTAGCCATAGCCCGTCATCAGGCCGGTTGCGAGCAGGACCATGCCGAGCAGATTGAGATGATCATCGGTGACGAGGTTCTTCAGCCCGAACCAGGAACGCAGCGACACCGCGATGATCGAGACGACGGCAAAGCCGGAGAAGGCCGCGCCCAGCACGAAGTACGGCGGAAAGATCGTCGAATGCCAGCCCGGGATCTGCCCGACCGCGAACAAGAGCGAGACCTCGCTATGGACGGAGACGACCAGCGGCACCGCCAGCCCCGCGGTTAGCCGGTAGGCCTGCTGCCAGCGCTGCCAGTGCCTCGCCGAGCCGCGCCATCCGAGCGCGGTGATGCCGAAAAAGATCTGCCAGCCGCGTCGTGTTGCCCGATCGCGCGCCGCAGCGAGGTCAGGGATCAGGCCGGTGTACCAGAAGGCCAGCGAGACCGTCAGATACGTCAACACCGCCCAGATGTCCCATTCCAGCGGGCTGCGGAATTGCGGCCACACGCCCATCGTCGCGGGATAGGGAAACATCCAGTAGACGTACCAGGGCCGCCCGAGGTGCAGGATCGGATAGATGCCGGCGCAGACCACGGCGAACAGTGTCATGGTTTCGGCAAAGCGATTGAGCGAATTGCGCCACTCACTACCGGTGAGCAGCAGCAGGGCGGAGATCAGCGTGCCGGCATGGCCGATGCCGAGCCACCAGACGTAATTGTGGATGGCGAACGCCCAGTTGACGGGGATGTTGATGCCCCAGATGCCGACGCCGCGGGTGAACAGCTCGACCACCGAGACCATCAGCAAGAGCAGCAGCGCACTGGCGATTGTCATCGCAATCATCCAGCGCCGGTCCGCCGGAAAATGCAGAGGAATGCGCGTGAGCTGGTCGGCAATGCCGCCCATGCTCTGGCGCGTCGGCAGGATGTCGAATTGCTCGCTCACCCCTGCCTCGATTCCGTATTATCGTCGCGCCAGCGGGCGAGATAGGTCGTGCGTGGCCGCGTCCCCTGCTCCTCGAGCAGAACGTAATGACGGCCGTCGCGCTTAAGTCGCGAGACCTCGGAGTTGGGATCGTTGATGTCGCCGAACACGATCGCCTTGGTGGGACAGGCCTGCTGGCAGGCGGTGACCACTTCGCCATCACGGATCGGGCGATTCTCTTTGTCGGCAGCAACGTGCGCTGCCTCGATGCGCTGAGTGCAATAGGTGCATTTTTCCATGACGCCGCGCGAGCGAACGGTCACGTCAGGATTGTGGGCAGCGTGCTCTGGTGACTCGGCGAGCGCTCGATAGTCGTAGAAATTGAAGCGCCGCACCTTGTAGGGGCAGTAGCTTGAGCAGGTCCGCGTGCCGATGCAGCGGTTATAGACCATCTGGTTGACGCCTTCGGGGCTGTGCGTCGTGGCGTGCACCGGGCAGCCCATCTCGCAAGGCGCGTCCTCGCAATGCATGCACGGCACCGGCTCGAAGAAGCTGCGCGGCTCGGCGACATCGCCGGTGTAATAGCGCGCGATTCGAAGCCAGTGCATCTCGCGCCCGGCCCTCACCTGGTCCGCGCCCACGACAGGCACGTTGTTCTCGGCCGTGCACGCCGTCACGCAGGCATTGCAGCCGATGCAGCTGTCCAGGTCGATCACCATGCCCCAGGCGTTCTTCGACGACGGCCACGGGGTGTAGAGGCTGGCCTGCTCGGGCTTTGTCTGTTCAACTTGTCCCGGGCTGACCTCGCGGACGAGATCGAAGCCGTCGAGGCGATGATGCAGCTGGGTCACCGCGAGATCCTCGCTGGTGTCGAGCTTGCGCAGGCTGCCCTGCGCCAGCCACGGTTTGGCCGCGGGCCGCACCTGATAGGCGTCGTAGCCGAGCTGATCGCCCACCCGTCCCGCGCGGGTGCGGCCATAGCCGAGAAACAACGCAACTGTATTGTCGGCCTGGCCCGGCATGATCCAGAGCGGTCCTTTGACGTGACGCTCACCGATCGTCACCTCGACATGATCGCCGTTGTCCGCCAAAAGGCGTTTTGCCAGTGCCGGGCTGACCGCGATCACGTTGCTCCATGTGACCGTCGTCAGCGTCTTGGGAAGCTCCTGAAGCCACCCGATATTGGCGAACCGGCCATCCCAGACCGTCGGATCCGGCTGGAATACGATGTCGAGGTCGCCGGTCGTGTTTGGGGGCGCAATCGTATTGCTTGCGGGCATTGCGGCGACGAACGGTGCCGCGCCCGCGATGAAGCCATCATGCAGAGCCTGCTTCCGCTTCGCCTCGAATGCGTCACCAAAGCTCGCCTGCCAGGTCGCGCGGATTGCGGCGTCCGGCGTCTCATCGACCTCACCAAGCAGCTTCGCAAACACATAATGCACCGTCCTAACATCGTAAAACGGCGAGATCACCGGCTGAAGGATGCTCGCGGTGCCATCGACGGCGCGCGCGTCGCTCCAGCTCTCCAATGGATGCGCGAGAGGAAGTTGCCATTCGCAGAGCGCACTGGTCTCGTCGCGGTAAAGGCCGAAATGAATTGACGAGCGAACGCGCTTGATGGCATCGCCCACGTTCAACTCACGGGGCGCGCTGTAGACGGGGTTGCAATCGAACACGAGCAGCGAGGTGACGCGCTCCGCATTGATATCGGACACAAGGTCGGCCAGCGTGCCGGCATCGGTCGGGCCGGCGATCGGCGCGGTCAGCTTCAGCGTTTGGCCGGCATTGCCGAGCTGCTGGTTGATCCGCGCAATCCAAAGGGCCGCGGCCGCGCCGCCGCTGAGACCCGAGACAAACAGCGAGCGCCCTGTCCGGTCCTTGCAGGCCGCCACAACGCGCGCAACCCAGCCGGCTTCGGCTTCCGTCACATCCGGCTTCGATGCGCCGGCAACGCCAAGCGCACTCGCCAGCGCCTCCGCGAGATCCGGCATTCGCCTGGCGTCGGCGATCAGCCGATGCGCAGCCAGGGCACCCGTTGCGGTCGGCACACTCTCGGCCATGAAAAGCCGATTGCCTGGCCGATCGCTTGATCGACGGCGGCCTTGCGCCCAACCCAGCGCGTTGCGCACCTGGTCTGGCCCCGGTCCCAAGAAGTCGTCGTCGAGCCCGACAACGACGTCGCAATCCGCAAGCCCATAGTGGAGATCGACAGCCTGCCCATAGACTGTGGCGTTGATCTGCTGTCTCGCCTCGCCTCCGGTAGCCGTATGCACGTGAACGCGCGCCTTCGCAAACTGCTTCAGGAAAGCATCGATCTGACGCAGCAACGTCGGCGATGTCGTGAGCCCTAGCAGCAGCCTTAGGCCCTCACCCTGATCGCCAAGCCAGTTCTCGCGCATCACGCCGATGGCCGTTTCCACATCGGCCCAGTTTACGGCTTCGCCGTGACGGCTCGGCGCAGCTGCGCGATCGGGATCGTAGAGCTGCAACACTGCACTCTGCATGAATATGTCGCTGCGGCCTTGCGTGGCCGGATGACCGGGATTGCCATCGAGCTTGGTCGGCCGTCCCGCGTGTGCCGTCGCGATCACCGGCTGCGCGTAGGCGTCGAGCAGCACCGCGGTCGCATAATAGCGCGGCAGGCCGATGACCTCGCTCGGCGGCTGGTTGACATAAGGCAGCGCCGTAATGAACGAGCTCTTTTCGCACCCCGTCAATCCAGCCAACGCGAATGAGGCGCCCATCAGCTTGAGGAACTCGCGACGCGCGGTTTTGGAGAATTCGTGGACCGCCGGATGCTCTGTCTCGATAAAGGCTTGAAACCGCGGGTCCTCCGACAACTCTTCGATGCCCGCCCACAGGCGCGGTCCGTCCGTGGCTTGATGATCGATGCGGCGCTTCATCGGTGACACACATAGCAATGCGTGAGCTCGCCGAAGCGAATGCCCTCATGGGCGGCAATCGCCTCTCCCTCCTTGCGCGCATTTGCCGGCGGTGTCCAAGCCATGTCGGTGATGTGATCTTCTGGACGCAGATGCGGCGCGGGATCGCGGTGACAGTCGATGCAGAACTGCATCGTGAATGCCTTGGCACGATAGGTCAAAGCCATCTTGTCGATGCGGCCGTGGCAACTCTCGCAGCCGACGCCCTTGGCGATATGGATGTCGTGCCGGAAGAATACGTAATCGGGCAGCTTTGCGACGCGCGTCCACTGGATCGGGGTGTTGTCGGCAAGACTCTTCCGCACCGGTTCAAGCATCGACGCGTTGGTCCATATCTGGGAATGACATGTCATGCAGGTCTCGGTCGGCGGGAGGCCGGCTTGCGGCCCCGCCTGGACATTGCTGTGGCAATAGCGGCAGTCGATGCCGAGTTCCCCCGCGTGATGGCGATGGCTGAACGGCACCGGCTGATGAGGACGCATGTCGGTCTCGGTCATGTAAGCCGAATGCGCGAAGCCGACAGCGGCCACGATGCTGCCGCCGGCGAGTGACAGGGCGCCGATCAGGAACAGGCGAATCCACGTGTCCGCCACAGGGGAGAATATTTGCATCATTCTCGCTGTGACCTGAGAGCGAGCTGTCCGCTCGACAATCTGGCCCTCCCGCATTGGTTCCTAACGTAGGAACGCAATCCCTGAGACCGCATTGTCCCGCCGCGATCGAGGACAACAGCACCATGGCGGACACCAACCACGTCGACTATGAGCGGTCGGACGTCGGACTCCGCCTTGTCGGCTGGCTCGCAGCGGGCCTTGCGACTTTCGTTGTAGTCACCCCGCTGTTGCTGCCCTTTCTGTTTCCCCTGTCCGGGAAGCACATCACGCCCGCGAGCCGCCCCGCGATGAGCTCGAACGCGCCGCCACTGGAAATCACACCCCGGGCTACACTACAGGCGACACGACAAGGAGACGCGCAGATCGAGCATGGTTACGGCTGGGCCGATCGCAGCCGCGGACAAGTCCGGATCCCGATCGATCGCGCGCTCGATATCCTCTTGCGCAAGGGACTCCCGGGATGGCGGTCTCAATGACCGCCCTTCAATCGAGGTTGCCATAAATGTGGCGCCAGTGGATTCCATTCTGGCATCCTGGGCTGTCGCCGCATAGCGGCGACGTCGACCTGCTGTTCACCGGTCTCTTGATCGCAAGCGCGCTCGTGCTTGCGCTGCTGTTCTTTCTGCTCGCGTTGTTCTGCGCCCGCTACCGCGCGGGCCACCAGACCGACCGCGACCATCGCGTCAAGAAGAGCTGGCATTGGGAGGTGAGCTGGACCGCCGCCTCGTTCGTTTGCTTCCTTGTCCTCTTCGTCTGGGGCGCGAGCGTCTATTTCCAGATCTACCGCACGCCGGCCGATGAGCATGATGTGTTTGTCGTGGCGAAGCAGTGGATGTGGAAGACGCAGCATCCCGGTGGCCAATCCGAGATCGACGCACTGCATATCCCGGTCAAGCGGCCTATTCGCCTGGTGATGGCCTCACAGGACGTCATTCACAGCTTCTTCATCCCCGCACTCCGGCTCAAGCATGACGTTGTTCCGGGGCGCTATCAGGATCTCGAGATCGAGGTCGACAAGCCCGGCCACTATCATCTGTTCTGCGCCGAATATTGCGGCACCGACCATTCTGGCATGATCGGCGAGATCGTTGCCATGGAGCCGGCCGATTTCTCCAATTGGCTGACGCAGCAGGCGCCGTCGAGCACGCTCGCAAGCGAAGGTGGTCAACTGTTCCGCGAACTCGGCTGCAGCGGCTGCCACGGCGGCGGCAGCACGGTCCGCGCGCCTCCGCTCGAAGGCGTCTACGGCAAACCGGTGCCGCTCTCGGACGGCACCACCGTGATCGCAGATGACAAATATATCCGTGACTCCATCCTGATGCCGCGCAGCCAGGTGGTCGCAGGCTATCAGCCTGTGATGCCCTCATTCGAGGGCAAGGTCAGCGAAGACCAGCTGTTGCGCCTCGTGATCTATATCAAATCGCTCGCAGGACATCCATCATGAGCGAAAAGACCTACCTCACCACCGACTTCACGCTGCGATCGTGGTTCCTGACGACAGACCACAAGCGGATCGCGATCCTCTACTTCGCGAGCCTGATCTTCTTTTTCTTCATCGGCGGCGCGGCAGCGGCCGCGATCAGGATCGAGCTCGCCACGCCCCAGGCCGATCTCGTCAGCTCGGATGTCTATAACCGCCTCTTCACCATGCACGGCATCATCATGGTTTGGTTCTTCCTGATCCCTTCGATCCCCAACACGCTCGGCAATTTCATTGTCCCGCTGATGATCGGCGCACGGGACCTCGCTTTCCCCCGGCTCAATCTGATGAGCTGGTACATCTTCATGCTCGGCGGCTGCACCACGCTGTTTGCGATTTTCGCGGGCGGCGTCGACACCGGCTGGACGTTCTACACACCGTTCTCGACGCTCTATTCCAACAGCTACGTGATCGTTGCCGCCGCCGGCGTCTTCATTGCCGGCTTCTCGTCGATCCTGACCGGCCTCAACTTCATCGTCACCATCCATCGCCTGCGCGCGCCCGGACTGACGTGGTACCGGCTGCCGCTGTTCCTGTGGTCGCTCTACGCGACGTCAGTGATCCTGGTGCTGGCGACACCGGTGCTGGCGATCACGCTGCTCTTGATGGCGACGGAACGTTTCTTCGGCGTCGGCATCTTCGATCCCAGGATCGGCGGCGATCCGCTGCTGTTCCAGCACCTATTTTGGTTCTACTCGCATCCGGCCGTCTACATCATGATCCTGCCGGGGATGGGCGTGATCAACGAGCTGATCTCCTGCTTTTCGCGCAAGGAGGTGTTCGGCTACAAATTCGTCGCCTGGTGCAGTCTCGCCATCGCCGCGGTCGGCTTCTTGGTCTGGGGCCACCACATGTTCGTCAGCGGCCAGTCGCTGATCGCAAGCCTCGTGTTCTCCTTCATGAGCTTCATCGTCGCGGTGCCCTCGGCAATCAAGGTCTTCAACTGGACCGCGACCCTGCATAAGGGCTCGATCCATTTCGACGCTCCCATGCTCTATGCGCTGGCTTTCATCGGCCTGTTCACGATCGGGGGTCTCACCGGCCTGTTCCTGGCCTGTCTCGCCTTCGACGTGCACGCGACCGACACCTATTTCGTCGTGGCGCATTTCCACTACATCATGGTCGGCGGCATGGTGACGGCCTATTTCGGCGGGCTGCATTATTGGTGGCCGAAGATCACCGGCCGGCTCTATTCGGAATATTGGGCGCGCACCGCCGCGATCCTCATCTTCTTCGGCTTCAATCTGACATTCTTCCCGCAATTCATCCTTGGCGCCGAAGGCATGCCGCGGCGCTACCACGTCTATCCACCGGTATTCCAGGTCTGGAACGTATTGTCGTCTGGAGGTGCCGCGATCCTCGCCGTCGCCTATCTGATGCCGCTGTTCTATCTCGGCTACTCCGCATTCTTTGGCAAGCGCGCGCCGGCAAACCCCTGGAACGCGCCAGGCCTCGAATGGCAGACCTCCTCGCCGCCGCCGGAGTTCAACTTTGAAACCCAGCCGGTAGTGACGCGCGAGCCGTATCAATACAACGAGCGTTTCGACGCGGAGCCGCAAAATGCCTGAGAGCTCCGCCTTCGCCCCGCAATATGCCTCGATCCGTCACCGCGACTACACCGCCGAGCTCGGCATTTGGGTGTTCATCGCGACCGAAGTGCTGCTGTTCGGCGGCTTGATCCTCGCCTATTTCGTCTACCGGCACGCCTTTCCGCCGGGCTTTGCTGCTGGCAGCCGGCACACCGAGATCGTGATCGGGACGGCTAATACCGCCGTGCTGCTGACATCGAGCTTTCTGGTGGCGTGGGCCGTGGAGATCTTCTCACCCGCCACCGCCAAGATCGTGACGTGGCTGCTCATTGGCGCCGCCTGTCTTGGCCTCGTCTTCATCGTGCTTAAGGGCATCGAGTACAGCAAGGAATATGACGAACATCTGGTCCCCGGAATCGACTTCCAGTTAGCCGGACCAAAGGCCAACGGCGTCCAGCTGTTCTTCGTCCTCTACTTCGTCACCACCGCGATCCACGCCCTGCACATGTTGATCGGCATCTGCCTGCTGCTTACGCTCGCCGCCATCTGCCGGAAGGCGCCGACGACGCGCCATCACACGGCGCTACACAGCGCGGCCTTGTACTGGCATTTCGTCGACGTGGTCTGGATCTTCCTGTTTGCGCTGATCTACCTGCCGGGGAGGTCGACATCATGACAGACTGGCGACCACCACTTCCCCTCATCGGAGCTTGGCTCGGACTGCTCGCCTTGCTGGCGCTGACCGTAACACTTGCCTACGTGCCGCTCGGAGCCGGCAACGCGGTCGTGGCTCTCACGATTGGCACCATCAAGGCAGGGCTCGTGGCAGCGATCTTCATGGAGCTGTGGCATCGGCGCGGCCTCACGCTCGTCTTCGCGGGTGCCGGGCTCTTCTGGCTCGGGATCCTGTTATGGCTGGGATCTATGGACTTCATGACCCGAACATGAGGATCATTCAATTCGTTCTGGCGTCGAGCTGCGCTCGCTCCTTGTTCACCACGTCCTCACTGACCGGTGGCGCCTTGCCCCAGTGATTGCGGCGACCTCGATCGGCTTGTATTTCTTCGCCGCGAAATCCAACCAACCAACCTTCGCCTGAGAGAAGGCGCCGATCGCCGACACCGAGGCGCCCGTGATCTTCTCCTGGTTGGCGAATTCTGTGATGGTCTTGAAAGCCTCCTCGCCCGGGTCCAGGATCAGGACAAAGATCCGTTCGGCGGCGTCATTGATCGTCTTCGATTTCATCCGAAGTCTCGCTGCTGTGATGTCTGCTAGGTGGCGGAGATCGGCATCTCGCCGCCCTCGATGAGCTCGGGCGGCACGTCCTTGAAGAGCCGGACCGGAACGGATTTTGCCGCGGGCACCTTGCTCCCCTCGGCACAGTGCCAGAGCGGGATCAGCCCGTTACATTCGGGGTAGTAGCCAGCGAGGCTTCGACGCGGGATGTCGTAAGGCACGACCTGGAGTTCGCTTAGGCTACGCTCGACGCCGTCATTGGCCTCGGTCACCAATGTGACGGTATCTCCCGACTTCAGGCCGTCCGCCTCCATGTCCGCGGGATTCATCAGCACAACGTAACGGCTGCCCTGGACACCGCGGAAACGGTCATCCTCTGTATAGATCGTGGTGTTGAACTGCCCATCAGCGCGCATGGTCATCAGTTCATAGACGCCATCGCTCTCTTTCGGTGGTGCGAACGCCGCCTTGGGCACTGTGAAGTTGGCCTTGCCGTTCGGCGTCTTCCATTTGCGCTCGCGCGCCGCCAGCGGCCGCGGAAAGCCGCCCGGCTCGAACATGCGCTTGTTGAATTCCTTGAACTGGTCGGGATAGGTGTGCTCGATGGCATCCCTCACCCGTGAATAGTCCGCGACCCAGCCGTCCCAATCCACCTTGGAGTTTGCCTTGAGTGTTGCCTTGGCGAGACCTGCGATGATCGCGGGCTCGGACAAGGCATGTTCGGCGACCGGCTTGCGCTGGCCGCGCGAGCCATGAATGCAGGCGGTGGAGTCCTCCATCGACACGGCCTGCGCACCGCTGGCCTGCTCGTCGATCTCGATGCGGCCGAGGCATGGCAGGAGATAAGTCACTTCGCCCGGTACGATGTGGCTGCGATTGAGCTTGGTCGCGATCTGCACCGACAGGCGCAGCCCGGACCACGCCGGCTCCATCAGCGAGCGCTCGGGGATCGCGCGCACGAAATTGCCGCCAAGGCTGACGAAGCCGCGGACCTCGCCTTTCAGGATGCCCTCGCAGGCATCCACCGTCGACAAGCCGTCCCAGCGCGGCGGCTCAAAACCGTAAAGCTCGGCAAGCCTGTCCAGCGGCACCAGCTTTGTCTTCTCGGAGATGCCGACCGTGCGCTGGCCCTGGACATTGGAATGCCCGCGGATCGGCGAGATGCCAGCGCCCGGCTTGCCGATGTTCCCGCGCAGCAGCAGCAGATTAACGATCATCTTGGCGGTCTCGACGCCGTGCTTGTGCTGGGTCACGCCCATACCGTAATTGGCGATCACGGCATTGGCGGCCATGTAGACGTTTGCGGCATCGATCATCGCGGCACGCGTGAGGCCGGATGCGCGCTCGATTGCCTCCCAATCCTGGGCGCGACAGAACGCGGCAAACTCGTCGAAGCCCGACGTATGCTGTGCGATGAATTCTGCGTCCACGACGCGCGGCGATCCGTTCGCTTGAGCCAGATCGTCGGACTCAATCACGCATTTGCAGATGCCGACGATCGCCGCAGCATCTCCGCCGACGCGAACCTGATGATATTGCGTGCTGATTCGCGTACCGCCCGCGATCATCTGAAGCGGGTTCTGCGGGTTGACAAAGCGCTCGAGGCCGCGCTCGCGGAGCGGATTGAACGTTACGATCGGCACGCCGCGCTGCGCCGCTTCCTGTAGCGGATGCAGCATGCGAGGCGCATTTGTCGTGGTATTGTGGCCAAAAAAGAAAATGCAGTCGGTGTCGCTGAAATCCTTCAGCTGGACCGTGCCGACCGGAACCCCGATCACCTGCGGCAACGCCACCGAGGTCGTCTCGTGGCACATGTTGGAGCTATCAGGAAAATTGTTGGTGCCGTACATTCGGCCGAACAGCTGGTACATGTAGCTGGCTTCCAGCGAGGCACGTCCGGACGTGTACATGATGACTGAATGCGGATCGAGCTTGTTCAGCTCAGCCCCGATCTCGCGAAACGCCTCTCTCCAGTCGACTGCCACGTACTTGTCGCTGGCCGGGTCATAGCGCATCGGATTGGCCAGCCGGCCCTGCTCTTCCAGTTGATGGTCGGACCAAAACCGCAACTCGGTAAGCGTATGCTGGGCAAAGAACTCCGGCGTAACAGTCTTGCCCGTTATTTCCCACGCGGTCGCTTTGGCGCCGTTCTCGCAGAACTCGAATGGATGCGGACTTGCGGGCTTGGCCCAGGAACAGCTCACGCACATGAAACCGCCGGGCTTGTTCTGTTTCAGCAGGATCTCGCTGCCGAGGATTGCGACCTCTTCCTGCGTGAGAATGTGAACGACGGCGTTGAGCGATCCCCAGCCGCCGGCGGGAGCATCGTAGTTTTCGACTTTTGCCTTTTGCCTCATGGCGGGCCCTTCGACTGCAAGCCCCGTTCGGAAAACCTGAGACGGGACTGCTGGTTCCTAAGCTTTCGGAACCTTTGCGTGGGCTGCGCGTCGATACTTCGTCGATAGGACGAACATCATGCACGGCTCACAAATCGGCAGACGCGATCGCCTCTCCGGCTCCAAAACTTCCATCGATGCGCTTCGGCTCACCTCAAGCCGCATATTTGACCACCGATCAGTTGCCGAGGAATGTCCGGTCGCGCTTGTGTATGACGGCACAACGATGGCGGTGCTGATGGCGACGCCTGCCGACCTCACCGACTTCGCGGTCGGCTTTAGCCTGACTGAAGGGATCATCGAGGATGTCGGCGAAATTGCAGAGCTTACCGCTGCTCCGGGCCCCGACGGCATCGAGCTGCGCGTGTGGCTGCGGCCGAGGGCTGGACGCGAGCTAAAGGAACGGCGGCGACGATTGGTCGGGCCGACCGGCTGCGGCCTGTGCGGCATAGAAAGCTTGCGCGAAGCGAGCCGCAGTACGCGTCCGATCGTGCGGCGAATCAACCTCACGCCCCGGCAAATCAGCCACTCAATCGAGATGCTCTCCGCATCCCAAGTCCTGGGCCACGCGACGCGCGCGACCCATGCCGCCGGATTCTTCCAGCCTGGCGCCACTCACATGATCGTCCGCGAAGACGTCGGCCGCCACAATGCTCTCGACAAGCTCGCCGGCGCCATCGCCACAATTGGACTACCCGGGCATTCGGGCGCAGTCATTTTGACGAGCCGGATATCGGTCGAGATGGTACAGAAGACTGCCGAGATCGGCGCCGCATTCATCGTTGCGGTGTCCGCGCCTACCGCGCTCGCCATACGCACTGCCGAGGCCAACGGCATCACGTTGATCGGCGTCGCTCGCGGGCGTGCGTTCGAGGCCTTCAGCCATTTCGGCGGAATCCACTACCCCGAAAACCAAGCTCGATCGATCGGCACAACGTGAACTCCCCTGCCGTGGGTATCGGTGACCCCCACCTTGTAGCTCTTGCCGCGAATCTCCGGGCGGGACTGGCCGAGCTCTCGCGCGAGCCGCTCTGCGACTTGCCGCGCGAGACCATCATGCTGAAGAAGTTGACCGCCCTGGTCCTGGACGGTCTTTCCACCGACAGGCGAAATGATAGCGAGGCATCGTCTGGTCAAAGTACGCCGGCGCAAATTGTTCCAGGCTGATGCTGTGGACCTTTCCGGCTATTTTAACGAATTGCCGGCCGAGCCCGTCGTCCCGATCGAGTTTGAGTTGGCGTTTCCGCCTAAGTTCTTGGCGTCGAACACAGACATCCCTTGCGGCCGAAGCCCTGTTCCCTTATCGACCGGACTGTGGCTATAGCCGCTCGGCAGTACAGTCGAAATATGATCACCAGCCGCAGCATCACTGCTTTCGTTCGAGGGGAGCAAAGCAAGTAAATGCGACTACGACGCCGACCATCTGAGGCCGACCTACCGTTAGCAGCGATGCCGGATGCAATACTTGAGAAGGCGCCGATGATCTAAATGTCGGATCCTGGCGGTCTCTCTGTGAGAGATTGCAATTCAAAACAGCTCCTTTTCCTTCGACCCTAGGTCCAACGGAACAACTGTTGGGTTTTCGAATTTACCATGTGCGTTGCAGCAAGGAGTCTAAATATTCCCCTCGATACAACCACTTTCGCCACCGTCAAAAGTTCTCATTATTTGAAGGGCAACGAGCTCTCGTTGAGTTTGGCGCCTTTCTTAGCTTACTTCCACTCCTTCATCTTTCCCCAAAGGGGGATGGCCATCCCGTGCTGGTGATTCCGGGTCTCATGGCTGGTGATGATTCAACATTCGCTCTTCGCAAAGTTTTGCAGTCTCGAGGCTATGCAGTCGAAGGTTGGGGGCTAGGACGTAACAGGGGTCTGCGCGAGCGCGTCCAGGAAAGTATGCTTGGCGGTGTCCGCGCCTTAAGCGACCTGCATCGCAAGAAAATCAGCATCATCGGGTGGAGTCTTGGGGCATCTTCGCACGAGAACTTGCGAAGAGAATTCCAGAGCGCGGTCATTTCGTTAGGAAGCCCTTTCGGTGGTAGTCCAAGATCCACCAATGCCTGGCAAGTCTATGAACTCGCCAGCGGGGACTCGGTTGACGATGCCCATCATGTTGCGGCGCTGTCGGTCGCGCCACCAGTTCCGACTGACAACTGCGATTTATAGCCGCTCCGCATGGCAAGGCTGCATAGAAAAAACCTCGGCCCAGTCTGAAAGCATTGAAGTGGAAGGAAGCCACTGCGGGCTGGCTGTCTATCCAGTAGCCGTCTGTGCGATTGCGGACCGACTGGCTCAGCCGGAAGGTATGTGGACCAAGTTCGATCGTGGTGGCTGGCGGAGCGCAATCTTCCCTGATCCGGTTCGCTAGCCGCGCGGTCACAGGTTGGTGTGCCCTAATCCTGCTGCCGTTGTGACCGACCGGTCGAAATCACTGCGGTTAGCGCAAAGTCTCCGCGTGAAACGACGCGGACGGGTTCACCCTACGCAGGGGCGGGTCAGCGCTGTCGAGCCAACATTTCTGGTGAGAGACTGGCGGTGATCTGCGCACCTTGACGCGCATCGGGCGGTGCGACGCGAACTAAAACCCTCCGTGCACGTTGAGAAAGGCCGCATCAAGAAATGGTGTGATGAAGCTCGTCGCCGGAAAGCAGTACAGGACGAGGAACGGTCAACGAGCATATGTCGCGACCATCAACGAAGCGATGGCGCCCGGCGAGCAGGCAGTCGGCTGGGTGGAGGAGTCCAGTTGTTCGTGGAACATGGACGGCTCCTTCTACGCCGACCTGACGGCGAACGACCTCGGTCGAGGAACTGGCCACCCCCAAGCGCATCAGAGGATGGATCAATATTTATCCGGGCATCGCGGGCGAGACGGCCGGCCCTCTGCACGCGAACAAGGACACGGCAGATAAGTGCTCGGGAATTGGCCGTGTCGCCTGCGTTGAAATCGATGCTGGCGAATGGCAAGGCCTCGATGAGCACCAAAGACCGGCTGGAAGTTTTGCAGTTGCCGGATCGGTTCTCCTTGATGAATAGCCCGCGGACACGTCCGCCTCTTCAGCATCCTGTACTACCCCGCAAGACGTCAGCCGCCTCGCGAATGCGCGGAGCCTCCGGCTTTCTTCCCGATGCGGCTGCTCCGCACCAACCGCGATTTGCGCCGCAGATACCAGGCAGCGATCGAAGTGACGACCCAGGCGAACGACGCGACCATGAAGGCGATCGGTATGTTGCTACGTGCCAGCAAAGCGAAGACGCTTGCGAAGCACAGCATGCCGATCGCGCCGAGCGGCGCCCCGGCCGCATCGAGTGCCGCTGCCTGCCGACCGCGCCGCGCGCCGGCGAATCCAGCTTCCCGTTTGCGCCGGACTTCATGCTTCTCGATCAACGTGGCACTGGCACAGAAGATGGCGGGAAGGCCAAGAAATATTCCACCGACGGAGGCACCGTAGCGGCTGCTGATGTATCCGGTGAAGGTCGTCACGGCACCGCCGAGAACGAACCGGATCACGTGTTCATACCAACGGCCTTCGCTCAAGGCCGACAAGGAAAAGCGGACCGGGCTCATGTCTGTCCTCCTCCGACGAGACTCAACACACCGAAGGCAACTATCAGCCAGACGACAAGTGCGAGCAGCGTGGCAGAGAGAGCGCGCAGCCGCGTCCGCATCAGCAGCTGGCAGACGACGACGCTATAGACGGCGAGCGCGATTGCACCCGCCATCATCGCCGTCCCCTGCAGCGCCGCATAGGTCGGGCCGTGCTGGTATGCGGCGATGCCAAGCGTCGCGAGCGCAACCGACGGGGCAGCACCGAACAGACCGGCAAAGCTCTTGGGCCGCAAGACGTCACCGAGCATGGCGAACGCCGACACCACGGCGCCGCCGATCAGGAAACGGACGACGTATTCGGTCATTTCGCTTTGTTCCGGAGCCTGCGCCGTTGATCGTGTTCCCCTGATTGTCGAAGCGGATAACCGGTCCAAAGGCGCAGCAACCGCTCGAGAACCGCTCCGGCTGCAAATCCCACCACCACATCGCTCGTCCAATGCGCAAGGACCATGATGCGCGTCAGGGACAGGCCAACTGTCAGCGCTCGGATCGCCTCACGAGCGCCCTTCGATAAGGGGCCCGCTGCGGAGGCCAGTGCGCCCATGTGCAGCGCGTGGCCGGAAGGGAAGGCGTCCTCCGGTTTGCCCGAGAATGGGACTCCATGAAAGTGTCCGACGATCGTCCGTCGATCGGGACGAGTCTGATCGAACAGGACTTTCAGGCCGTGCGGCAACAAGGCGCTGGCGGCCGAGACCAACAGGACGTGGTTGCCGGCGCGCCGGACCGGCTCGCCGCTAGCGCGTGACGCGATCCAGCCGGCCGCTGCCAGAAGCAGCAGGACCTTCTCGTCTGCGCCCCAAGTCAAGACCCGTGCTACCTCTTCCGGTACGCAATCGGCATTGCGCGCGATGGCCTTGGCAATTCTGAGATCGATTTTGATCGGCCGGACAGTGATCGGAAATGGACGGCTCCGGCAATGAGGGGGAATTCTAACGCTTATGTCCATGAGCGAAGACCTTGCATCAGTATGACCAACGCGACTGGGCGCCGCGGGTTCATCTTACCGTCATGTCGGTTCCCGGAGTCCCGCCCGTGCGGCTTAGGAACAATCCCGCGTCGCGCACCCTTATTTACATGCTCCGGAAGACACACAGCGTTTTCGACGGACGGGCTGCTTCAGCGGCCTGCGACATCGCGTTCAACTTGCTCGCACGGCGCGGCGAGCTTCGCGACGAATTCGATGCTGGAGCCTTTCTCGATCAGTACCTGACGATGATGGTTGATCGTGGCCACAGCAACAGGATCCTGATGGCCCACCGTGCAGCCACCGCTTACCTGGGCCGAGTTGGCAAAGCTGAAGATCTCGAAGAACGGAGGGCCGAGCCGGAGGTGCAAAGCCAAGGCATGGAGAGGATTTTTGAGATGTGGTTGGCAGGACACCGTGGAGCGGGATGAGACGAGAGGAATTGACGAAGGATGCACAGGCGGACCAATCCGAATGCCACCGCTCTGGTCGACCGCTGGAGTCCCCGGTTTCTTCTCGCGTTGATCGGCGTCATGCTCGCCGCGGAATATCTCCTCCCGACGAACCGACCGTCCGCGCGCGCCGTCCCAGTCCGCTCGCCACGCGCCGATGGCGCAGGTGACGGTGAAGCAAATCTCGTGCGCGAAGCCAATACGCCCGCCGAAATCCCGGCACGCGGCTGGCAAGACGTCGTGATGCGGGTCTATGCGAACATATCCAAGCACCGGATCATGGCGCTTGCCGCCGGAATGACCTATTACGGCATACTTGCCATCTTCCCGGCCATCGCCGCGCTGGTCTCCATTTACGGCCTGTTCGCAGATCCAACCACGATAACAAGGCATCTGGACCAACTCGCCGGCTTTCTGCCCGGTGGTGCCGTCGACGTGACACGCGAGCAGCTCACGCGCGTGTCGTCCAAAGGGTCTCAAGCGCTCGGGCTGACCTTCCTCATCGCCCTGGCCATCTCGCTCTGGAGCGCCAATGCGGCGATGAAGTCACTGTTCGACACGCTGAACATCGTCTATGGCGAGGAGGAACGGCGCGGCTTAGTCAAACTGAACGCGATCTCGCTCGGCCTTACTATAAGCGGAATCGTGTTCGTGCTGGCGGCACTCGGGTCGATTGTGGTCGTCCCGGTCGTCCTTGGATATGTCGGCTTTTCGACAGGAACCGACCTGCTTCTGCGTATCGGACGATGGCCGGCGATGTTTCTGATCCTCACCTTCGCCCTGGCAGTGATCTACCGCTACGGTCCCGACCGCGAGGCGGCGAAATGGCGATGGATAACACGGGGAAGCGCGCTGGCCGCTCTACTTTGGCTCGCCAGCTCCGGACTGTTCTCCTGGTATGCAGCCAACTTCGGCAAGTTCAACGAGACATACGGTTCGCTGGGAGCTGTCGTCGGCTTCATGACCTGGCTGTGGATCTCGGCCATTGTCGTGCTGCTCGGCGCCGAGATCGACGCCGAGTCGGAACATCAGGCCGCACGGGATGACTCGACGAAATCGACGATACCGGTGGACGCGCGAGGAGCACGGATGACCGGCAGCGTCGGTGCGACACGAGGCGGGTGACATGACGAATATGATGAAGCTGCCGACATGGGCTGACAAGAAGCACATCTACACCGTTATCGAGACCCCTCGCGGCAGCTCCTGCAAAATGGACTTCGATCCCGAGTTCGACGTCTTCACGCTCGCAAAGCCATTGATGACCGGACTCACTTATCCATACGACTGGGGTTTCATCCCATCCACAGCGGCGGAAGATGGCGATCCACTCGACGTACTCGTGATCCACGACGCCAAGACCTATCCCGGCGTCGTGCTGCGGTGTGTGCCGGTCGGCATCCTCGAGGTCGAACAGACGAAAAAGGGCAAGAAGGAAAGAAACGATCGCGTGTTCGCAGTGCCGGACCGCTCACCTCTCGAGACCGATCTGAAGGACATCCGCCACCTTCCGTCGCGCGCACGCGAGGAATTGGAACAGTTCTTTCTGGCAACGGATGCGCTCGAGGACAAGAAGCTGGAGTTTCTCGGTTGGCGTGGACCCGGGCACGCAATCAAAAAGATCAAGCGACTGTCAACGTCGCGGCGTTAGGTGGCGTTGGTACGATGATGGCTCCGACCCGGTATGCGGCGGGATCCTGCCAATCACGGACACCTCCACTCCCATTTTACGCGCGGGCGTTCTTCGCTGCGCTACGGCCTCAAATCATCGCGACCAACGAAGGCCTACAGACATGGCACGCGTCCTGATCGGCACTTCCGGCTGGCACTACGACTCCTGGCGCGGCCCCTTCTTCCCGGGAGGCTTGCCACTGAAGGAGCAACTTCGCTACTACGCCAGCCAGTTCGAGACGACCGAGCTCAACGGCGTGTTCTATCGGACGCCGACACCGACAGCCGTGAAGGGATGGCGGGATCAGACCGGAGAAAACTTCGTCTTCACCTGGAAAGCATCCAAATTCATCACGCATTGGAAGCGTCTGTCGGCCGCCAGCAAAAACAGCCTCGAACTGCTGGAAGATCGCATGTCCTTTTTGCGCGGCAAGGCCGGACCGATTCTTTTTCAGCTGCCGCCGCAATTTGAAGCAAATGCCGACAGGCTCGCATCGTTCTTCAAGCTGCTGGCGAAGACGCGGCGTTACAGCTTCGAATTTCGTCACCCGAGCTGGTACCAGCCCCGCATCCTGCGAATGCTTGCTGATGAAAACATCTCACTCTGCCTCTCCGACCATCACGACGCGCCGGCGCCATGGAAGCGCACGGCGGACTTCGTCTATGTGCGCGGTCACGGCCCGAATGGCCGCTATCACGGTCATTATGGCCTGCCAACGCTGATGCAATGGGCGCAGCGCATCAGATCCTGGAAGCGACAGGGCTGCGATGTCTACATCTATTTCGACAACGACCAGAAGAGCGCGGCCCCTGCCGACGCGCTGAAGCTGAAGGCGATGCTCTGACGCTAACGGCCCGGCTTGCGCGTTGGTAACCGTAGAGCAACAGCACCTCATTGGTGGTATCGACCATCGAGTGCACCGCCTCACTCATCATCGCCGAGCTGCCGGTCCAGGCCGCAGCTCCGATTTTGATCTCCGCAACAAGGACGTTGCCGATGAGCGCGGCCTAGACGATGATCTTCGACGATCCTTCCGCCGCCTTGCTCACCACGAAAATCCTCAATCGGCCGGCGCGAACCAGCCTGCGACCCTCAGAAGTGAGCTCGGCATTCGCTATTTCGGAGCCAGATCCGAAAGTTCGGCCCCGGGATCCTCAAACCGCCCGCTCCGGGCGAGTTTCACAGCACGGCCAAGCGCCTTGGCTGCGTTCACCACCTCCTGCTGAAACTCGCGATCTTCGTCCAACTCCTGGTGAGAGGTCGCATATTGATCCATGTAGCCGACGTACCCGTCCACCTCGCCGAAACGGCCCGCCGAGACCAGCTGCATGTCCGTCAGCCAGTCGGACAAGGCTCGTCGGACGCCCTCGGCGCCGACACTGTCACCATGAACGATCAGGCCGAAGTGGCGGCCGGCGAGATGCCGCGGATACGGCCAGCCCTTCAGCTCCAGCGCCTTGGCCTCAACTGCCTTCTTGCCGTGCGTCGAGGTCGGATCCGGGTTGCCGCCGTCGGCGCAGACCAGCCGATCCATCATCGCTTTGAGGCCGCCCGGCACGTGATACCAGTTCACGGGCGCCACAATCAGGATACCGTGGGCGGCCACCCAGAGCGGATAAATCTCGTTCATCCAGTCGCCGGTCTGACCGAGCGAATAGTTCGGATAGCAGCTGCATGGCCAGTGGCAGAGCGGCATGGCGGTGGAGACGCAGGATTTGCAGGGGTGAATTGTCTTGCCGAACTCAGAGGTCAGGCGCGAGAGGTCGAGGATATCGACGGTAAGGCCCATCTCGGTGAAGACGGGCTCAGCGAGCTTGACCATGCGCCAGGTCTTGGACATCTCGCCGGGGCAGGTATGCTCGCTGCGAGCCGAACCGTTGATGATGAGGATGCGCGGCGTCGCACCCGCCTCATCGTGCCGTCGCTGCGCCTCAACGATCGCGGCGCGCGCCGCCAACCAATCCACCGCAAGATCATAGTCGGGGTCGGAAAAGCCGGCGCCCGCCTTCCGCGTCACCGGCGACTTGCGAGAATGGCTGTAGGCGTCCCAGGCCGCATCGACGATCGCATTAAGCTCCCGCTTGAGCGGGGTGAAGGCAGGATCGGCGAATCGGCTCTTGTAACGGCTCTCGAATTCCTCACGCGACAGCTTGACGGGCGGCATCCCCGTGCGAACGTCCGGTTCAGTCATGCTGGCTCCTCGATGGGCTGCTCAATTCCGACCAACCTGAGGTGACGTGCCCGGTTCCTAAGCGCGGTTGTGGAGAAGCCCCAGCTTTGCCTGGAACAAGCCGGCTTCTGTCAAGCGGCAGAGCGAAGGCTCACGATACGCAAGACGCCAAAGTTCATGTACGCTCCTAGCAGGCCGCGGCCCGCCGACGCAATCCCAGCACCCTTGGAAGAACGATGCCGGGACCGCAACTGCCGCGCTGGCTAGTTTCAACCTTTGATGAAAAGGGGCCGCCTTGCGACGGCCCCTGCCGGGTTTCAAAGAACAACGAATGGAAAAGGCTGATCCTCCCCAGCAACCTGAGCCTGACGCGAGGAATTTGCCGCTGCGGTAAAACATCGTGAGAGCAGCCAACCTGTGCGCGGCTTCAATCTTGGCCGCTCGCCATCGAGTTCTATTCATCTACGTAAGGGTAGAGCTGCCTCCGTGGTGCGGAGGTCGTTGAATCACACAGTGAATTTGTCATAGTTTGTCCCGTGCTTGTCACGATGATCCCGCTTTCCTGAAAAAAAATGGTTCCTCGTGTTGGCCGGAATTCGCGGCGAGCGATTAGCATATCTAAATGCATCGTCTCGGCATCGCCGTTTTGATTGCGTCACTCAACGAGTAAGCAGACGCAGATCGATGGTAAAGAAACGCAACCGAGTGAAGCAGACAACTTCTCTAAATTACCGACTTCATCAGCTTATGGAAAGCGCACGGAGGCGCGCAGAGAACCTGCCCGTCGACAGCGCGGAACGCACCCAACTTCTAAGCAAGGCACGCCAAGCTGAACGAGCCGCTGAGATCGAAAGTTTTCTGTCGAAGCCAGACGCGAAGACGCCGGCCTGAAAAGGAAGCGAAGGGTGTGGACGCCGGAACCTGGGCGACCGGCCAGCGGCGAACAGCCACCACTGGCGGGCTACTCCCTATTCTCCAGAGCCCTTCGAAAATCGATCACATAGGTGAGTGCTGAACTATCTCGGCGCGCGCATTTTTGTCGGGCCTCCTAGCCAAACCGAGAGGTATGGCGCCAGCACTCGTCGCCCGAAACTCCCAGGCCGTTTCTTGCCCGGATTGCGGATGCCAATCCAGAGGAAGACAATTGAGATCCCGCCCGAGGCAGTACGAGAGTTCGTCGCCGCCGCGCAGACCTATCATGCTGCGTATCACTACATCCGGCGCGTCGAAATCATTGTGCGGACGCGGCGCCTGCTGTTGGATCATATGCCGAAGGGCACCAAGCTGCGGTTGAGCGAGGTCAGAAACCTTTTTGATCGGATGAGGCCGCTGTCCTAGATCCCGCGATAAAGCAGAAGTAAAAAGTTCGCCACGATTGGCGGGCTCAGCTGTTTAGCTGAGTCTACTGGCCTGGCTTCACCGTCGACGCGCGATAGTTGCTGCTTGGTGCATCTGCTAAACGGTCGTACTCCTCAGCGATCCTCGGAGGATTTGAGCACGATTTTGTACCTGATTGATTTAGGCCAACGCGCTCCCGCCAAAAACGCGGGGTTGTCCATCCCCATCTTTTGGGCTGCCCAGAACTCAACGCCTAAGTCGAAAGCGTTACCCTGTTAGACCTAGGGAACGCGAAATTAGGACACTGTACAAAATTGGACAGAGGCACGAATCCGAATCGGCCATCATCATTGGCATTTTAAGCTGGGACAATTTCGAAGGGGCGCAATGCCAGCCAGGTCCTGGTCCTCGGAGGACGAGCAGCGGTTGTTGCAGTTTGTCCGCGAGACGCAACTGACGCAGCGCGAGATCGCTCGAAAGATCGGGCGAAACCGAAGTTGCGGTAAGCAACCGGCTTACGATTATCAGGAGGCGGTTTGCTGAGAAGGCGCGCGCCGAAGACGCTCGCCGCGGCATCGATGCTCAGATTGAGGGGCCGACGCCGGGGCGGTTGCTGGGCTGATCCTCAGCGACATATTCTGGTCGTTAGAAACGAGCTCGTTGAGCTCGCGTTTTGACGTCCTAACCATGCAATCCCAGGAGAGAATAATGGCGGAACGCGAGACAGGGAATCTTATCGGCAGCGACAAGGTCGAAGGGACCGCCGTTTATGGGGCAGACCAGCAGAAAATCGGCAGCGTCGAGCGCGTCATGATCGACAAAGTGTCGGGCAAGGTCGCCTACGCAGTCTTGAGCTATGGTGGCTTCCTTGGCATTGGCGATGATCACTATCCGACGCCGTGGTCAAGTTTAACCTATGATACCAACCTCGGCGGATATCGTACCAGCATCACCAAGGACCGGTTGGACAAAGCGCCGCGCTACACCAACGATAACGACTGGAGCTGGACTCGCGAGAACGATCGGCGCGTCTACGACTACTATCAAGCCTCACCCTACTGGTAAGGCCAGATCATCCGTACCTATGAAAGCCCGGCGCCATCAGCGCCGGGCTTTTGCGTAGGAACCCCGCGGGGCGCCGCGGCTTGTCGTGTCGATTTATCATCTCGAGGCACACCATGAGCAAACCCAAAACCCTGCAAGACCTTTTCCATGACACCCTCAAAGACATCTACTTCGCCGAGAAGAAGATTCTGAGCGCCCTGCCCAAGATGGCCAAGGCCGCACAGAGCAACGAATTGCGCGCAGCGTTCGAGAAGCACCAGGAGGAGACCGAGGGACAGATTGAACGACTGGAATCTGTATTCGAGGCGATCGAAGCCCGACCCCAAGGCAAGACCTGTGATGCCATCATGGGCATTCTCGATGAAGGCAAGGAAATCATGACCGAGTACAAGGGAGCGCCTGCGCTCGACGCCGGCCTTCTCGCCGCGGCCCAGGCGGTCGAGCACTACGAGATCTCCCGTTACGGTACACTTATCACCTGGGCGGATGAACTCGGCCTCTCGGACGCCGTCAAGCTTCTGAAGGAAACGCTGGACGAGGAGAAGAAGACGGATCAGGCGCTGACCGCTCTTGCCAAGAGTGTCGTCAATGCCGAGGCCGAAGCGGCCTGAAGCAGTCATGGGTCATTGAACCGCCGCCGGGGAAGCACCCACGTTTGCGTTCCAGGGTGGACCTCCGGCAGCGGAGTTCGGCGGTTCCGGATGGCGGACGGTTGGCGCGAAGCGACCAAGGAGACAACTTCGCTGCACCGCAGAATCCAAATTCTCGGCCCTATTAACATGCTTGAATTCTGGAACACGCCGCGCGCCTCTAGGATTGCTCAAATGACCGATGGGGAGGCCTGTCCGATGTTCGATCGCGAAACGACTGCGCTTTTGCGCGCGGTTCTGAGCGAAGTCTGCGAAAATCTATCCAAATACGAAACCGGCGCCCGTGCGCTCGTCGCCTCCAAGCTCCTCGAGGCCGCAACGCGCGGCGAAACCTCGCCAGACGACTTAAAGCGGATAGGCCAAAGGGCGCTCTGCGCTGCCCCTTCCATGTGGCGGTGACAGCCTTCCAGCCGCGACCCGCCCAGGGAGACGCCGATGGAGAATTTCGACCAGCACACCCTATTCAGAATGGACTTGGCACTCGAAGAAGCCTGTCGCCGATTGTCCAGATACGGGGGCGATCACGAAAGCCGAAAGTACGTCGCCAAGCAGTTGATCGGGACAGCTGGCGCCGGAAAGATCGGGTTTGAAGACCTGCGTGCCGCAGCCGAAGTCGCCTTGCGAGATCTCATCATCCGGAGATCGGCCTAGGCCAAATACCGCGTCGGACGGCCGTCGAAAGTTCGGGCTCGAGAGTTCCATGGGCACGGATGGTCCTCGCAATCCGGGCGGTCTTGTTGACGAGTTCATCGCTTACGTGCGTCCGTACGAACCCTAGGGCACCCATGAACCCGGACGTAGCTGGAACTGCACCACTAGCGGGCTCGAGCGTGTGGAGTCCGTTTCTCCCGGCGCGCCCAGCGCATCAATACTCTCAATATGAAATGGAGTGCGGTTGCCGGAGGTCACCCATAATGCACGGTCTTTCCAGCCAGTGGCGGGATCGTCGATCCGGCCGTCAATCTGCTTGGCAAAGAAGCCCATCGGATAGGGAACGCGCAGCTCGACGATGCGCCCATCCACCAGCGCGTGAGCGAATCCGACCGAAAACGAAGGGCCCCCCCTGAAGGCCCAACATTCGCGACGTCCGGGGTCGGCAGCGACATTAAACTAGGTAAATGCGCCGACGTTGAAGGCGGGCGATCTTTGTCGTTCTGAAGGGGAGCCGCCCATGGAAGCTGACTTCGCTGAAGCGTCCTCAGGCTGATGAGAGCGTTCTATCAGATCAGGGACCGGAGGATTCGACGGATACTTGTCTCGATCATAGAAGCGGCTGGCCAGGATGCGACTGTCAAGATAGGATGGCGCTAACCCGCAACATACGGAACAGTTCCGCGGCTGACAGACCGGCGCGTCGCGGAACAGATCGCGGTTCATAGGCGCGATGTTGGCCGCACCGCTGACTGGGTTTTGCTCCGTCCACCCTCGGCGAACTACGGAAGTCTCCTTTTCGCCTTCGTTCCGACCTTTGACATCGAACCGTGATCCGATGTGCCCATCATCGGCCGAGGCTCTGCCCGTAGGCGTCGGTGACTTAGAGACCGAGCGCGCTCCCGCCTGCGCAGGCAAGGGAAGCGCGGCCATGCCGGACCATCATCAAATAACGCATCGCGAGATGCAGGTTCTCCATTTAGAGCAAGCCGAGCGGCACGTTGCCCAAGGCGAGCGACATATCGCCGAGCAAGAGGAGCGGATCGAGGAGCTTGCCCGGCACGGGCACAGTTTGGTTGAGGCGAAGAAGCTGCTGTAGAACTTCTACTTGGCCAAATGCAGCACGTTGAGCACCGAGACCGCATTCGCAAAGAGCTAGACGCCCTAAAGAAGCGGCCCCAGCGCCGGGGAAACACTGAGGCCAAAGGTCCCGTCTAATTTTCCAAACCGGCCTAATAACTTTGAGGCGCGTGCCCGGTTCCTGTTCAACTATGTAATTGGGGGCTTCGCAGCCCGGCTTTACCCTTTGCCAACGACCCAAAATGAGATGCACGACAAAGCCCAGCGTGGCAGCTAAGCTGATCGAGCCAGGGCGCAGATTCGATAGAGTGGAACGCATGGCCAATCCGGTGGCATATATTGTCCGTGTGATGACGGACAGTCAGAACCAACGACTTTGGCTGGCGGTCGCACGGCCTGATGACGCGATCAATCGAGTTTTAGATTCAGTTCCGAGGGGTGGGCAGCCGCGCTGCTGGCGAACTTGTCCACGTGAGAAGTTACGGCGCTGCACCTCTGCCCCAGCGACGTCCGCGAGATCACTTGAAGAACAAATTAGCCGCCGCCGTTTTCAAACCAGGCCACTGACGCCGGAAACAGGCCAGCACCTGATTGTCTCGGTGCGCACCAGGGCTGCGCGACTTCATCGAAGCCAAATCGGACGCCCGATCGGCGCACAGCTTCCCCTGGACCTCTAGACCTCGCGCCAGTGATCAGGCTTCGCTTGGTGTCTGGTTCGCACCACGTGCGGCGTGTGATTGTGCTCCCTCGCCCACTTGATCGCCGCCTCCTGCGTCGGAAACGTCGCGAGCGGCTGATCGGCTTTGGTCTCGACTACGAAATCCTCGATCGGCTCGCCTTCTTTTCTTCCCTTCGGCCGCGGCTCAACAAACATGAACGCCTCCTTTGACGGTGTCGGTCTGAAATGCTGCGATTTTCGCGCTGTTCCTAACCCGATCGACTCGCTTTTGTCGTTAGCGTGCTTAGATACCGCGCATGCGCAAACCTCTCGAACTTTGTAAGCCGGTGGCCAGACAGGTCGTGCCGACCGGCCCCGACTGGATCCACAAGATCAAATACGACGGCTACCGCGGGCGCTTGATCCGTGACGGCAAAGACGTGAAGGTGCTCTCGCGATCCGGGCTCGACTGGACCTGGCGCTACCCCTGGATCGTCGAGGCGGCCTCCATGATCCTCGCTTCGAGATCGACGGCGAGATCTGTCTCCTCGACGTTCTGCATTCAGGCGCGTGGTGGATCAGTTCTAATGGGCGACATCGAGATCTACACCAGCCGATACGAGGACGAGCACGGTCACCCGCCCGCTGGTCGCCGCGTGTGGATTTTCAAACTGGTCTCGGAGCTCGGGCACGAGAGCTTCCTGCGCACCGGCGAGGTCTTGGTCTACGAGAAGGCGCTCGAGGTCGCCATCTGACTGCTCGCGAGAAACGCCCACCCAAGGGAGCCAATCAACTCCCTGGGTGAGCATTCGCCCGCTTCAGGAAGTCCGGCATCCCGCGGGCTAGGCTTCTCACCACAATACAAGCTCAGCCGCCATAAAGAATGTTAAGTGGGGTTTGGCTAGCGGTCTGCCCTCTCGACCACCATGATGCCGAGGTTAACGACGACGATGCTCGCAAGAAGGATCACGATCCCGATTGGGAAGTCTCCTAAGATGTTTGCAAGCTTGTTGACGCCGATCCACTCACTCTGCAGGTCGCCGCCGCCCCAGAGGGCGTTGATTCCAAGCGGCTTCCAGGTGCCATGCCTGAAAAAAACAATAAGGCCGACCGCCCCTCCCAGAAATCCGGTCAGCACGGTCAACCAGCCGATCGCTTTCATCGCTTTTCAGCCGTTCGGTCTTATACAGCGCGAAGCGCCCCCTACGCAGACGAAAATGCCCGCCCGGGGGCTTCCAGCCCTACCCCGGGGGGCAGCCCGCTTGAGGATCCGCAAGGCTATCCCGCGGGCCAGGCTTCTCACCACGGTTCTGGTCGAGCCGCCATAAAGCATGTGAATCAGACCGGTCGGCCAGGTGGACGACGCGCTAATGTCTTCGGCGATGGTGTACATGCCGAACCCCGATCGGCCAAGGCCCCTGCGATGTGGGTGCGCGACGCGGGCTGCTCTTCTTTTGACAATCTTCACAGGCAGGTTGAGATCTCCGCCTGCGTATTTCGCAAAAACGGGACAGTGGTTTCGCTAACTGACGGACAGCAGTTTCGCTAAATCGCGGACAGCGTGGCGGCGCTGGCTTTTGGTTGCCTGGTTGTTGAAGTCAGTTGGTATTCGTTTCGCTGTTTTCGACGTCGGTCAAGGGGCGTGCGGCTTTTTTCCTTCGCATGCTGTCGCCTTCGAGAGCGATGCGGTGGGAGTTGTGGATGATCCGGTCGAGGATAGCGTCTGCGATGGTTGGCTCGCCGATCATGTCGTGCCATTGGGCAACGGGCAGCTGGGCGGTAATCAAGGTCGATTTGCGCCTATAGCGCTCTTCGAAGATTTCGAGGAGATCAAGGCGCTGCTGATCATTGAGGGTGTGGGTGCCCCAGTCGTCGTATGTGGACGGCCTCTGATGGCAAGCACAATTTGGCACTTTACGCGTTCCGTTTCCTCTCCCCGCTCATCAAACCGGACGTGCAGTTTTCCCGCATCCGGCTTTCCGACAAGTTTCGTCACAAGGCACACTTCGGCGACACTTTGCGCACGCGGTTCAGCACAAGCACGCCAGGAGTCCCGTAGATCTGATCAGAGAACTGCCTGACGCCACGTCCTGGCGTTTTATGTCGTCTGCGCAGAAAGGCGAGCACGCGGGAGCGATGTTTCAACCCAGCGCCCGCCTGCTTAGACAGGCCTGCCGAAGGGCTTTTATGATAAAGCCGATCTGATCGCGCAGGCTTGCCTCCGTATCTTCTCCGTGTTGAACGCAGTGTTCGATCAGAATCGGATGGAAGAACGGCGTGAACGCGAACTGACTGCTCGCGCGGCTTCCGCAGCATCTTCAACCCTGAACTCGTCCGCTTCTATGCCCTCGCGTATGATCGCCTCGAAGATCGTCACCAGCCGCTCGATATGCAACTTAATGATCGCCCAGTTCTCTCGCGTAGCGTCGACAATCAGGTCATGCATGTACTTTGCCTTGACCAGCGTCGTCTTGTTGTGGCGGTAAACGGCGGTCAGGAGCTGGTCCGGCGCGTTTGTGCGTGCGATCGCAACGGCGATGTCGGCAACCTCGTTCATGAGACGCCCGCAGATGGACTCGTTGATCGCATCCCTGGAGGGAAAGAACCGATAGATATTCGCCGGGCTCATGCCGAGTTCGGCGGCGATGTCGGCCACCGAAGTTCTATGGTAACCGACGCGGCGAAACTGTTTCTCCGCTGCTTCCAGGATCCTCGCGCGCGCCTTGTCGAAATCTGTTTCCGTTCGGACCGGACGGTTCATCGAAATGAGCGAGCTTTTATTCGGCAGCCAATGCTGGGCGTAACTCCGGTTGCTCCGCCGAATTATGATGGACCTGATCTGCAGTGGGCTTGATTCGAAACCACGCAGCGTAAAGTGCGGGAAGGAAGAGCAGGATCAGCACCGTGCCGACTGCCGTGCCGCCGATCAGGGTATAGGCCATCGATCCCCAGAAGACGGAGTGCGTGAGTGGGATGAAGGCCAGCACGGCGGCAAGCGCGGTCAGGATCACGGGCCTCGTGCGTTGTACCGTGGCCTCGATCACGGCGTGATAGTCGTCAAGACCGGCAGCTCGGTTCTCCTTAATTTGCTCGGTCAGGATCAGCGTGTTGCGCATCAGGATGCCGGCCAGCCCGATCAGGCCAAGAATGGCATTGAATCCGAAAGGCTGGTTGAAGGCCAGCAATGTGGGCACTACGCCGACAACGCCAAGGGGTGCCGTCAGCATGACAAGCGCCATTGTCGAGAACGATCGCACCTGCAGCATGATGACGATCAACGTGGCGGCGATCATGGCTGGGAAGACCAGAAAAAGCGCGGAATTAGCTTTGGTGGCCTCCTCGATCGACCCACCCATTTCGATGCGATAGCCAACCGGGAGAAATGCGATCAAGGGCTGAAGTGCCGTCATGACCTCCTTGGAAACCTCTGGTGGTTGGGTCGCCTCGTTAATGTCCGAGCGGATCGTGACGACGGGTGTACGATCGCGGCGCTTCAGGATCGGCTCTTCCAAACGGACTTCCGAATGGCCGACTTGGTCGAGCGGAATCTGACGACCGTCTCGACTCATCAGTGAGAAATCCGCTAGACGCGTCGGATCCAGCCGCTCTCCGCCGGCGCTGCGTGCCACGATGGGGACGTTGCGGATGTCCTCACGGACCTGCGTAACTGCGGTGCCGGTCAGGAGGAACTGGAGCTGCCGGCCCACTTCCGCTGGTGAGAGCCCGATCAGGTTCAGCCGATCCTGGTCCGGGATGAAACGGAGCACGGGCGTGCGATTGCCCCAGTCGCGATTCGCTTGCCGCACATCTGGAACGCCACGCATGATGTCGAGCGCTTTGTCAGAGATCGCGTACAATTGCGCGGGGTCGGGTCCCATGACCCGAAACTCCACCGGGAACGGCGTGTAGGGTCCAAACACAAGCTGGGCAACGCGGACATAGGCCTCAGGTGCCAGCCCTTGTGACACCGCCTCTCGAAGCCGGTGCTTCAACGCCTCGCGCGCCTCGGCGTCTGGCGTCAATACGACGATCTTGGCGAAGGCAGGATCAGGCAGTTCCGGCGCCATCGCAAAGAAGAAGCGGGGAGCGCCTTGGCCGACATAGCTCGTGACGATCTTGGCTTCGGGCTGATCATGCAGCCAATGTTCGAGCTTCTCGACAGCGGCGGTCGTCGTCTCAATACTGGTGCCTTCCGGCAGACGAACCTCAACCAGAACTTCGGGGCGGTCGGATGTCGGGAAGAACTGCTGTTTGACGGCGCCCATGCCGGCGCCGGAGAGCGCGAAGGCGATGGCGACGATGCCGACGGTCAAGAACTTGTGGCGCACGGCGAAGGTGATGAGCCGCCTCAGCCGCCGATAGTTCGGTGTGTCGTAAATCGCGTGAGTGCCGCCTTCGACCGGTTTGATCTCGGGCAGCATCTTGACGCCGAGATAGGGCGTGAAGACCACCGCGACGATCCACGAGACGATAAGAGCGAATCCAAGGACCCAGAAGATGTTGCCGGCATATTCGCCGGCCGTCGAGCGCGCGAAGCCCACGGGCAGGAAACCGGCGACCGTCACGAGTGTTCCTGACAGCATCGGCGCCGCAGTATGGCTCCAGGCATAGGCCGCCGCCTGGATGCGCTCCATGCCCTCTTCCATTTTCACCACCATCACCTCGATGGCGATGATCGCATCGTCGACGAGAAGACCAAGCGCCAGGATAAGAGCGCCGAGCGTGATGCGGTCGAAGAACCGGCCTGTTTCCAGCATGATAAGGAACACGACGGCAAGCGTCAGAGGGACCGCGGCCGCCACGACCATACCGACGCGCCAGCCGAGGCTGAGCAGGCTCACCAGCAGCACTACGCTCAGCGCCATGGCGAACTTCATCATGAATTCGTCGACCGCCGAGGTGATGTTGACGGCCTGATCGGTCACCTTTTCGAGCTTCATCCCGAGCGGCAGTGTCCGCGCGATGGCTGCGGACCTCTCTTCCAGCGCTTTGCCCAGCGCGAGACCGTTCCAGCCCTCCTGCATCACCGCCGCGAGCATGATCGTGGGCTCACCCTGGTGTCTGATGATGTAGGTGGGTGGATCCTCGTAGCCGCGGCGGACCTCGGCGATGTCGGAGAGCTTGAGCGTTCGTCCCCCAGCGACGATTGGCGTGTCGGCGATCGCCTGGACGCTGTCATAGGCGCCGTCGAGCCGGATGAAGACTTGCGGGCCTTTGGTGTCGATCGAGCCTGCCGGGGTGACGGTGTTCTGCCGTTGCAAGGCGGCTACGATATCCTGCGCCGACACGCCGAGGGTCGCCAACTTGGCAAAGGAAAACTCGACGAATATCTGCTCGGGACGTTCGCCGAGAATGTTGATCTTCTTGACGCCGGGCACATGCAGGAGCTCCTGGCGGATCACCTCGGCCTTCCTGGCGAGTTCGCGCATCGGCATGCCCCTGGCCTTGAGGGCATAGAGAGCGAAGCTCACGTCTGAATATTCATCGTTGACGAAGGGGCCGAGCACGCCGGATGGCAGGTTGCGGGCTTCATCCCCGAGCTTCTTGCGGGCCTGATAAAACTCCTCCTGGACGACGGATGGCGGTGTGCTGTCCTTCAGCGTAACGGTCAGATACGCATAACCCGGCCGTGTCGTCGTCTCGACCCGATCGTACCAGGTCAACTCCTGAAGGCGCTTCTCCAGGGGTTCGGCGACGAGGTCCTGCATCTCGCGCGCCGTCGCGCCCGGCCATACCGTGGTGACCGTCAGGGTCTTGATGGTGAAATTGGGGTCCTCCGCGCGCCCAAGCATGAAGAAGGCATAAGCGCCCGCGGCGGCCAGCAGGATGATGAAGAACAGGGTGACAGCCCGTTCGCGAACGGCGATCGCGGAAAGATTGAAGCGCATCAGTTGCTCCTGTCTTGAGAAGCAGTCCTGACACGAGCGCCTTCCTGCAGGAGATGAGCGCCGAGCGAAACAACCCGATCACCGGAGCTCAGCCCGGAGATCACGGCGCTTTCGCTGCTCACGCGCACGAGCTTGATCGGCTGAAAGTGTACGGCCGAGGTAGCGGTATCGAGGACCCAAACACCGGTCTTTCGGCCGTCATCGAGGACGGCTCCCAGCGGCACCTGAACTTCCGGCTGAGTCTCCTGGCTCGCAAGCCGAATGGTGACGGTCGCGCCAAGCGGTGCCGCCGCAGCCTCCCCGTCCAGCACATAGCGCGCCTCATAGGTGCGGGTCTGGGCATCGGCGGAATCCGACAACTGCCGAAGATGCGCCGTATAGCGCTGTCCATCGCTCCCATACAGGCTCGCCTCGGCCACCGAGCCGATCGCCGGCCGGATTGTTTCGGGAAGCGCGACCACCGCTTCGCGGGGACCGGCCTGGGCGAGCCTGACAACGGTCTGGCCGGCAGAGACAACTTGTCCTGGCTCACCAAGCGTTTGCATGACCGTTCCGTCCGCATCCGCCACCAGGACGGAATATGTCGCCTGGTTCTCGGCCACCTTAGCCTCGGCTTCCGCCGCAGCGAGTTGTGCGTTGGCTGTATCCGACGCGGCCTTCGCCTGCTCGTAGCGCTGTTTGGGAGTCCATCCGTCGTTGACCAGGTTGGCGTATCGCCGCTCATCAGCTTCCGTCTGAACGACTGTTGCGCGCGCCACGGCAACGGCGTTGCGCTTCGCCGTAAGCGCGAGGCGGAGGTCGGTTTCGTCGATCCGCATCAGCGGCTGTCCGGCTTTGACCTGCTCACCAACATTCACGAGCCGCTCGACGATCTTACCGGCGACGCGAAAGCCAAGGTTGCTTTCCACCCTCGCGCCGATCGTGCCTGTGAAGCCGCGTTCGGATCCGCTGACCCGCGCGGCGCTCACCAGACTGACCAGGGGCGGGTCCTGCCTCGGGTCACGCGCTGCGGAAGCTTCATGAGCGGGAATGGCAAGGGTAGCGAAGACGGCTGCTCCGGACGCCGCGACCAGGACACCTGCCAAGGCCACAAGTCTGCTCTTTTTCATCGCCGTCTCCATGCAATTTAGATTTCGTTTGAACTCTATAAATCATTTAGAGTTCGATCGAAATCTAAATTTCGGCGTTGACGAGAATGTGATCCCCGGAATCCGGGCTTTTCGCCCCCTCTGGAGCCAATTTTAGGCGCATTACTTGATAGATTTCATTCGAACGCTATATTGCACATAGAGTTCGAACGAAATCCAAATGGAGGTCCACGATGCGGGTAACTCGCATTCAGGCTGCTGAGAACCGTCAGACCGTGATCAACACGGCCAGCCGCCTCTTCAGGGAGCACGGCTTTGATGGCATCGGCCTGAAGGACCTGATGGAGGGAGCCGGGCTAACCCAAGGCGCCTTCTACAAGCAGTTCGACTCCAAAGAGGACTTGGCGGCACAGGCGTCCAGACGCGCATTGGAGAGCGCCTCAGAACGATGGTCGGCGGCGATCGCTGAGAATCCTGATGATCCGCTTGGCGCGGTGATCGCGTTCTACCTGAGTGCGGGCCATCGCGAAGAAAAGCTGGACGGTTGCCCCGTCGTGGCGCTCGGCTCCGACGCCGCCAGGCAGGGCACCGGCGTGAAAGCGGCGTTCGAAGAGGGCATCAAGGCTTATCTCGAAGTCCTCGGCCCGTTGCTTCCCAAGACCGACGGCGAGGATTCCAACAGGAAGGCCATGGTCGTTCTGTCGACAATGGTCGGAGCCATGACGCTATCGCGCGCAGTGAACGACCCGGATCTCGCTCAGGCCTTTCAGAATGCGGCGGTCGAACACGTTCGCGAAGCCGCTGCCGCTAAGATCGCTCCTCAAAGCACAGAGAACTCAGCGTGACTGAACTCAAACCGAGCTTGCTGAAGCTATCGGACAGGCTAAGCGTACGTTTTCAAAAGAGCGGCAGCGGGCCCGCGTTGCTCCTCTTGCATACAATCCGCACGCAGCTCGAATATTTCCGGAGTCTCGCGCCCCTCCTCGCGACATCGCACACGGTGTACGCCGTTGACCTGCCGGGCCACGGACACTCACCAATAGATCCAGGCGCGAGCTTCGATGAACCCTACTTCAGGCAGGCCATCGTTCGCTTCGTCGAGGAGCTGAACCTCTCGGAGGTGACGCTTGTTGGCGAGTCGATCGGCGGGGCATTGGCCCTTACGGTGGCGGCCTCGCTTCCGCGGCGTGTGAAGCGGGTCTACGCGATCAACCCCTACGATTACGAGGCCCGCTACGGGGACGGTATTCGGCGCGGCAACTGGCTCGCGAACCTCATCATCGGAAGTTTGCAGATCCCGCTCCTCGGCGCAGTGAATGCGTCGCTCGAAAACAAGATGATTCTCGGCAAGATCATGGGTGGCGGGTATCACGACCCCCGCAAACTGCCGGCCGATCTGCTTGCGGAGTTCGATCAAGTAGCCCACCGCCCGGGATACAAGCGGGTCGCACGCAAGGTGCTAGCAGGCTGGCGATCCTGGAGCAAAGCACGCGATTACTATCGGCAGATCTCGGCGCCTGTGACACTCATTTATGGCGATAGCGATTGGTCTCGGCCGAATGAACGCGAACGCACACGGTCGCTGCTTCCTGCCCCCCAGATGGTGACGCTCAAGAACACCGGCCATTTCTCCGCTGTCGAGAATCCGTCGGAGCTGGCCAGGTTGATACTGGCGACAGAATGACCGGACCGATCAATCAAAGGAGTGCATAGCGATGTTCAAACGCTTTTGGCATGGTGTGAATGAATGGGCCGACGCCCTCAGCATGGACGACCCGCGCGGCGACTACATGTTCAGGCTGGAAGAACGCCTCGCAAAGCTCGAGCGCGAGGTTGAAGGCCTTCAGATCCAGTTTCAAACGACGCCGGTGGAGTTGCCGGACGACCATGTCCATCTGCTGCAATCTTGAACGCCGCTGACTCTGCGAAGGCACTGTCGCGATCTAGTTTTTTCCATCACCACCAGAAAAGATTCAAGGAACTTGCAGTGATACCGAGCGTCAATAGAATGACAACCATAATATAATTAGCTCCACTTCGGCCAACTTCCAATGGGAGGATAGAAATGCGCAGGAATGGTGCACACAACTTTCCGGCAATCGATCGCGTGATCTATGGCAAAGCCGCGTCCGAAGCCGTCGGCGAAGAGGCGGAGCGGCTCGCTGCAAAGCGCGTCTTCCTTATAGTTAGCCGGACCTTGAATTCCAAGACTGACGAGATCGAGAAAATCCGCCGCACGCTCGACGATAAACACGCAGCGACCTTTGACGGGATTGCGCAGCACACGACGCGCAAGCAAGCAGCCGAGGTGGCCCTCCATGCAAAGGAGGCGCGCGCCGATCTGATCGTGGCCGTTGGCGGCGGTTCAGCCGTCGATCTAGCCAAGATCGTCATCATGGCCATGGAGCACGATATCCACGACGAAGCGGGGTTCGATGCCTTTCCGATGGGTCCGGGCGTGAGCCAATCTCCCTTCCGGTCGCCGAGAATTCGGCAGATCGCGGTGCCATCCACCCTGAATGGCGGCGAATACAACGCCGCAGCGCTCGTCACCGATGAGCGCCAGAAGCTGAAGCAGATCTTCTTTCATCCTCAAATGATGCCGGTGTCGATCATTCTCGACCCGGCCCTCACGCTTCATACGCCTTCAAAACTCTGGATGGGATCGGGCACACGCTCGATGGATCACGGCATAGAAGCGTTGTGCTCGCCGGCCGGCACTCCCTTAGCTGACGAGGTCGTCCTGGCGGGCATCAGCACTCTGCGTCAGGGAATGCTCCGGACCTTGGAGAAACCGGACGATTTGGAGGCGCGCCGACTATGTCAATACGGCTCATGGCTCGCGTCCTTTGGCCTGCAAGCACGCATTCCCATGGGCGCCAGTCACGGGATTGGCCACGTGCTTGGCGGCAGCTTCGACGTTCCCCACTACTATTGCACGCCTGTCATCATGCCGAGCCTTCTTCGCTACAATAAGCCATTCACCGAGGATGCGCAGAAGCGTTTAGCGGCGGCTCTGGGTGCTCCGGGTGACGAGGCGGCAGATGCCTTTGCGCAATTCACCCGCAGGCTTGGACTACCTGGCCGACTCGCTGATGTTGGCATCGGCGAAGACAAGTTCAATCAGATCAGCAAGATCGCCATCAATCATCGCTTCGTAAAAGCCAATCCCCGTCCTTTCAAAGACGAAGCCGACATCGTCGATCTGCTGCGAACCGCCGCGTAGCATTGGCTGTAGAGCAGTGAGAGCAAGGGAAACGCCAACCATGATCACCTCCGCTCCTTCCGCCGAACAACGGCACGCCGATGTTCCGCGGCGTTCGCCACAAAATTCTTCGGCCATCGGCCATATCCGCCGGCGGACGGTTCATGCCAATGGCCTCGATTTCCCGATACTGGAGGCTGGAAATGGCCCCCTCGTGCTCTGCCTGCACGGCTTTCCCGATCATGCGCAGAGCTGGATCCCTTTTCTCGATCGCCTCGCGCGAGAAGGATATTGGGCAGTCGCGCCCGCGCTACGAGGATATTGGATCGGCGGCGCAGCACCTGATGGGTCGTACCGTGCCTTGGCGACAGGTCAGGACGTATTAGCGCTCATCGAATCGCTGGGAGCCGACCAAGCCGATCTCGTCGGCCATGATCTGGGAGCACGCGCAGCCTACGCAGCGGCAAGTCTCGATACCACGCGCGTTCGAAAGCTTGTCGGGCTGGCAGTGCCCTATGGAAAAGGTCTGCCCACTGCGTTCGTTGCCGACGGGGATCAGCAGCGACGAAGCTGGTACATGTTCTTCTTCCAGACGCATCTGGCTGAAACGGCGGTTAAGCTCAACGACTTTGCATTGCTCGACCGGCTCTGGCGAGAATGGTCGCCGGGGTATGTGCTGGCAGGTTCCCATCGCGCTGCGCTCAACGAGACCTTTGGCCAACCCGGAGTCCTGACGCAGGCTCTGGCCTATTACCGGCAACTGTTTACCCCGCCATCCGACCCGGCGGCACAAGCTCTTGAGGCTCTCGCGAGCCGCCCAATTGCGGCCCCGTCGCTCTACCTGCATGGGACGGAGGATGGCTGCATGTCCGCGCAACTCAGCGACGGCATGGAAGCAATGTTCACGCATGGACTCGAGCGTGTCGTCATGCCCGGCGTCGGTCATTTCCTGCATCTTGAACAACCCGATGCCGTTCTGAACCACATTCTCCGCTTCCTGAGAAGCTGAGCGGTCCTGCGCGTCAGCCAAGAGGACAAGTCAATGTCGAAACGCCCCCCAATTCTGATCACCGGCGCCGGCGGCGAAGTGGGCTCCGTCAGCAGGACGGTCATCCACATGCTGCTGGAGAACCAGTATCCGGTGCGTGCCTTCGTGAGGCGGGACGACGAGCGGGCGGAGGCGCTCCGGCGGGCTGGAGCCCAGGTGTTCGTCGGCGATCTCCTCAATGTTGCCGATGTCGTGGCTGCCCTGAACGGTTGCCGGCGGGTCTACTTCAGCATGAGCCTGAATCCTTACTACAGCGACGCAACCATCCTGATGGCTGCCGCTGCGCGCGCACAAGGCGACATCGAGATCTTCGTGAACATCTCGGAGTTTGAGCAGACCTTCATGACCTTCGATCGAATGACCGCCGCGCGGGAGGCTCGTCTCGCTTGGCTCGGGGGATCTGTTTCCGAGTGGTCGCCGCAACAGAGAGCCCATTGGGCATCGGAGCAGGCGCTGCAATGGTCGGGCCTCCCCGTCGTCAACATTCGAGCGACCATGTTCGCCGAGAACCCGATCCTTTCCTGGTTTCCGCTAAAGCAATTGCTGAGTGCGGGCGAACTCCACCTGCCCTTTGGCACACAGAAGATCGCGCCGATCGCCGCCTACGATGTCGCGGAGATTTGCGCGACAATCCTGAACGATCCTTCGGCGCACATATCGATGTCATATGCGCTCACCGGGCCGGAGTTGAAGGACATGCACGGGTTTGCGGGGGATTATGGTGCCGCGCTCGGACGCAAGATCTCCTACGCGCCCCAGGATCTGGATGCCTGGATTGAGACGTACATCAACAGTGCTCTGGCCTCTCGCAATCCGCACACCGCAGAGCACCTGAAGACCATCACCCGCCTGGTCGCAGGCGGACGCTATGACGTCGTCAACGCCGAACTTGAAAGGTTGCTTGGACGCGCTCCAAGGACCGTCCGATGGGCTCTCGAGCGAAATCCGCGTATTCGAAACGCAGTGGAGGCCGCATGATCACACAGCTCGCTGCCGGGACACAAATTTCTCCAGCCAAGCCGATGTCGAAGGCCCTCTGATCATGCGTCGTGTCGTCGTCACGGGACTCGGGCTCGTATCACCGCTGGGCTGCGGCAGCGAGTTGGCATGGTCCCGGCTGCTCTCGGCCCGCTCAGGACTTGCCGCGCTCCCGGAATGGGCTTCCGTCCTTCCGGCGCGCGTCGCTGGAATCGTCCCGACGAAGTGTAACGACGCAGATGGAGGATTCGATCCGGATCTGGTCGTTCCTCACAGGGATCAGCGGAGGATGGATCGCTTCATCCTGTTCGCCCTCGCCGCCGCATCCGAGGCCATCGCACAGGCAGGTTGGATCCCTCCAGACGCGCAATCATTGGAACGCACGGCAACCGTAGTCGCCTCTGGCATCGGAGGTTTCCCGGCGATCGTCGAGGCTGTCCGCACCACCGATCAGCGCGGCGTGAGGCGCCTTTCGCCCTTCACCGTGCCGTCTTTCCTCGCAAATCTCGCCGCCGGCCATATCTCGATCCGCTACGGCTTCAAGGGGCCGCTGGGTACACCGGTGACCGCCTGCGCCGCAAGCGTGCAAGCTATTGGCGACGCCGCACGCCTCATCCGGGCCGGAGAAGCCGAGGTTGCGATTTGTGGCGGCTCGGAAGCCTGCATCGATCTGGTGAGCCTCGGCGGCTTCGCCGCCGCCCGCGCCCTTTCGACCGGCTTCAACGAAACCCCAACGCGAGCGTCCCGCCCCTTCGATCGCGACCGCGATGGCTTCGTCATGGGCGAAGGTGCCGGTACTCTCGTCATTGAAGAGCTGGAACATGCCATCCGCCGCGGCGCCAAACCGCTCGCCGAGATCGTCGGCTATGGAACGACGGCTGATGCCTACCACATCACGTCGGGACCCGAAGACGGCGAAGGGGCGCGCCGTGCCATGGAAGGCGCATTGCGACAGGCCAGCCTCAAGGCCGGTGACATCCAGCATCTCAACGCCCATTCCACCTCGACGCCGGTTGGCGATGTCTCCGAGCTGGAAGCGATCAAAGCCGTGTTCGGCCGCGACGGAAAAATTGCCGTGAGTGCGACCAAATCGGCAACCGGTCATCTGCTCGGAGCAGCCGGGGGAGCGGAAGCAATCTTCACGATCCTCGCGCTACGGGACCAGGTCGCACCGCCCACTCTCAACTTCGAAAATGGCGATCCAGCTGCGGAAGGCGTCGACATCGTGGCCGGCGAGGCAAGACGCATGACGATGGAGCATGCGATTTCGAACGGTTTCGGCTTCGGAGGCGTCAACGCCAGCGTCGTCTTTCGACGTTGGTAATGACCAAGTTCAGGACGAATGGCAGGCTCGGTGCGATTTGCGACAACAACTCCTGCAGGTCGCTTTGCTTTCGCGGCCTATGAGCGTTTCAACCAACAAACGCAAACTGTCTTACGAACAATGCTGCCCCTAGGAGGTATATCATGCAGTCACGTCGCAAACTGATGAAGGCGGGCCTTGCCGCGGCTGCTTTGGCTACAACAAACGTTGGCGTGCATGCTACCGAGGAAAGAATGTCACACAGCGGCACGAGCGGCGAACTACCTCGCCAGCTTACTGCGTTGGCGATCCGCCGGGAGGACGGACGCGAGACTCTTGTTGTGAAGACGGAGGCCGGCGTGCTCGACGTGGCCGCCGCGTCGAAGCTCCTCAGATATTCGCCACCTCTCAGTCTTGAGGAGCTTCTCACCAAGGGCGGAAATGCGGAACTAAAGGCGCTGGTGGAGGCTGCCCTGAAGTCGCCCGCGGCGAAAAGCACCTTTGTGGACGAGTCAAAGATCAGATTCGGGCGCCTGTTCAAGAACCCGGGCAAGATCATTTGCGTCGGTCTAAACTACCGAGAACACGCAGAGGAGGCAGGCGCGAAACCGCCTGCCCAGCCGATCCTCTTCAACAAGTACAACAATGCGCTCGCGCCGCACCGGGCGACGATCCAACTTCCCCCTTGAGATATCTGCCACAAGTTCGATTACGAAACCGAACTGGTGGTGGTGATTGGCCGAAGGGCGAGCAACGTCTCGGTCGACGAAGCTCTCTCCTATGTCGCAGGATATGCCGTCGGCCACGATTTCACTTCGAGAGATCTGCAGCTCGAGACAGGTGGTCAGTGGATGGTCGGCAAGACGCTCGACGGCTTCGCCCCGATCGGTCCCTATTTTCGTCGTATCGGTCGATAGCTTGCTGACAGGGGCTGGCATCAACGATCGAGCTGTTCAAGGAGCGCAACCGACCAAGATCAGCAAAGACGTAGGTGGGCCAGGTGACATTTGGCGCGGGCTTCTCAAGCGGCTGGTAGAGACGACTTTTAAGATGAGCGACTGGTGAAGCCCATGAAAATCCAGCAGATTGAACATAACTCCCAGATAGTATCGCGGCGACCTCTCCGCCCCACGTCAAAACCGGAGCACCGCTCAAGCCATTCGGCGTCGCTGCAACAAGCAACAATAGACTAAGATCGTTCTCATTGAGGATATGTTGTTTGGCCAGCTGAGGATCTTGTATGGCTCGCGCCGGAATGTATCCGTTTTGCGTAAGTTCTCCCCTGATCCATTGCAAACCAAGCTGCAAAGGATGACCGGGAATTATAACGGCGTCGCCCGCTAAACTTTTCCACGTAGGTTGAACAAGCGGATAGAACTCGTACGCCTCAGCACGAGGAGGCAGTCGCAACACTGCGATATCAGCCTCCGGGACGACGCATGCAACTGTCAATTGGCGGTCGACGTCCTCCAACTCTCCTTGAAAAATTGCTTTGATACGATTTGAGCCCTGAACCACGTGCAAAGCCGTAAGTACTGTGCCACGCGCGTCTACCACCACGCCACTTCCCCGGCTTACGCTTACACCTCGCGGATCGCTTGCAATGATGTATGGTAAAGCCTTTACGCGCAGCTCGGGTTGTGCCTGCCTGTCTTGAGCGTGGAGAGGTGCAATTAGATTGACCAGCGAAATGATCGCTGCGAGGCGAGCGAGCATCATTTTCATCGGCCCTGCGTTGTAGCAGTCCGAAGCTCTTCGCATGCCTCATCAAGCGTAGTGCGTCCGTCTGCCAAGCTCGACTTTAAATCATCACGCAACGCCTTGAGGTTCTGTCGCATATAATTATTACCAGTCGATACGGCATTCTCTTGTGCCTTCGCACGCTGATCCAGGTTGAGAATAAAGAGATTGTTTGCCCTGATAAGTGAGCCGCCGACTACTCCAACCAACATGAATGTTGAGAGGCACAGAACAGCGACGGAAGCCAACTGAAGCTGATCTCTGTTGAGCTGACCGACAAAAGCCACAGCTGAGCCGCCGACAAACGCGAACAAGGCGGTGATCAAGCCGACAACTATCGGGGATATCGTCAGGCCAGCGAGTGACCCGATCAAAAGTCCCAAGGAGGAAAAAGCCGCGGCCGGAAGCGCGATCATTTTGATTACCTCAATTTCGAATGCGTTGGCCGAGGCGGAATCGACTTCAACGCGGCAGCTCATGCGCGATGCCGAAGCAAAGCATAGTTTCGATAGCATTTAAAGCGGAATACACCCTTTGCGGGTATGTTTCATGCTGAAACGGCAACTGTGCGCAATGATCCGGCGATCAGGAAAACCATCATAGGCCATCGCATCTTCGAATGCGTGCTTTTGACCGGGACCTGATCCGCAGAGGGCATTTGGCTAGCGGTCATGTGAACCGCGCTCATAGGCCGAATACATGGCTGCTCCGACCAATGCTGCAGAGTGAAGATTCTCCTTGCCAACCTAGAGCCGTCCACACATGGCCCGAAGAAACTGATGGCCGATGGGCAGAATGCGTTGCAAATACACAAAGACATAGGTCGCGGCGGTTCTGAGCCGCCCCTCCGCGTGCGACAATACGGCAATCATAAGCGCGGGCGGGTCGTGACTGACCACATTGAATAGGCTGTACGGTGCATTAAGGACGCCGTGTCGCCTGAAAGGGTCGTTACAGTGGTAAGGGCCGAGGCAGGACGGTACCGAGGAGGAGTTCGTAGCGATCCCTCGGCTTCATGGCTGGGAAGTCAAATTGCATCGCCGCGGTCCCCTGATCGCGGGTACTGACGACGGTACCAGAAATGTGGCCGGTCAACGACGCCATTACCGCTGGGCCGCAAGTTCGCCCCCATGAGATGTCCGGTGTCGCGCCGCTGTCGATAGGATGAGCGGACATCAGTCGGGTCCGAAACTGGTGACCGCAGCGTCGTCCAGGAGACCTGACCTTCGCGCGGTCAACCGCGAGCTAAATAATACCCTTCTGTTTTAGATCATCGAATATCGCAGAAACTGAGCTGGAGGCATTGGCGCCATCTCCAACGAATAAAAGCCCGCCAGCATCAACTTGGCCATTCCCTACCCATAAATTTCGACCGCTCGACGCCTCCATAAGGCGTGCAGAAAAGTTCGTTTGACGTCGATATCTGTACGTGGGGGTGGCTGTGGTCGTCATCGTTCCGTAGGAAGTGCCGTTTACGGCGATATTGGAGGATAGCCCAGCCGTGCTTATCGTTCCGTTCGCGGACGACGTGCCCGAATATTGGCCCGACAATATCGTCCCCGCATACTCCCGTTGAACTCCGGAATCGCCGACGTTGATGAGCAGAACGGCATCTACTCCAGTTTCAGCCATACCTTTTCGTATCTCAGCGTCATTATACTTTCGGGTAGGTGGGAAGATGTTCAATGCATCATCGGCTGCAACATTGCGCTTTTGAGCTTCGTCCCTAATGTTTGATTGGATGCTCGCCGCTAGCGGTCCGGGCGCAGCCACATATGCGATGATGCGGCCAACGCGTTTCGCCGGCAGCTCTCGATCGGCGTACCCCTGCATGGAAGTCGTAATGCATCCGGAGAGCCCGACGCCAACGAAAAAAAGAACAGCCGAACGAAAAGTCCGAATCATGCTTCATCCCCCAGGACGCCTATGCGCCCCCAAACCACAAAAGGCTACAACAACGCTTCGGTGCAGAACAACTGCGGCGCACGAAGAGCGGGCAAGATCGGGAGCAGAGGGTTAATCTCTAAGTGCCGCCCCAGCAGCGCAATGGAGATGCCGTTGGCCGCGATCATCGCGGGTCAACGTCTCCGATCCTGCCCTGAATGTGCCTTGCAGGCCCTATAGCAGCCGCGCTGGTTCATTTTCCTGATCGATCCGTTGGGGGAGGCCAGCCTCCTTCGCGAGGATCTCTACGGGCCTGCCATAAGGTCGCAAGTCGCGACGGACGCGCGTAACCACCACCACCTGAATCACCTACGCTTAGATGCCGCTGATCAGTCAGCAAAAGCGGATGCCCGAATCTCTTTTAACGAGCGATCGGACAGACCGAGCGCTTTGAACTGTTCAAACAACGCCCGATCTAGCTCTGCATCCGTCATTCGCGCGAAATCTCCGGCCTGGTCAATCTCATGTCTGTGTATGAGAAGTCCTGCAATCTTCGCGGCCAGCTTCAACCCGCTTATGGCAGCATCCAGATCGGGCTTGAAGACTCCTGTCGGGTTGCCACTCCGGTCGTGCACCGGGAGCCCGCGGATCGACAAATCAATCACATGCTTCACTCGGAGAATGATCCACTCTTCCGTAAGAGCGGCTCGCTCCAGTCCGATTTCTCGTGCTTTGGCCTCACTATTGGCACGCTCGCTAATGATCTCTCGAACTCGTGCTTCGATGGATGGCCTCCTGCAGAGCCTGCTCGCATTCGCCGGCTTATAGACATAACCGGCCGCCCGGTAGGCCTCCGCTTGGCTCTTCCCTGACGCAAGGGCGTTGGCAATGATTTCGTGCTTCGGCTTCGATAGTATCGGCATCGGGCGTCTCGTTGTCCTTATCCAGCCTTATCACGAAATTATCCGGTCCATGGCGACGGCGCGCTGCACATCTTGGGCCACCCGCGCCACCGACATGAGATCGACCGCGGCGATGATCGGCTTGGCACTGTCGGGCAGCGCTTACAGGCGTGTGGCCGATGCTTCCGGCTATTTTATTGCTATGCAGATCGCCGCAAATACCGATCGAAGGTATATGGGGCCAATCGCTAGGCTCCCGGATCAAGCGGAATCATTCCCTTCGGTTCGGAGGAGCACAGCTCGTCGTGGCAGACGTTCTGAACAGCGCAAGCGATGTCGCTCCCAAGGTCGGGACCGACGATCTCGATCTCAAATTCCTGCCGGCCGATCTGGTCGGCCAGTGCCGCAACCTGATCGAGAGCTATCATGACGTACATGGCTATGCGTGCCTGCCCGACATGCTGTGGCGCGCCCGCCTTGGGCCGTTCATTGAACGGCATCATGAGTTCCGCCAGCGGCTGAGAAAGGCCTCGACGACCCGCAGCGCGAAGAAATCCAACCAGGGCTTTGTCGAGATCGCGACCGCGATCCTGTCGCTGGAGATCCTGACCAGCAATTTCGCCGGCTGGAGTGCGCTCTATCCGGAGGCCGGCGCCAAAGCACTCACGGTCCTGAAGCGACAGGCCGGCGCCTCGCCGACCCCGCTGATGGACTTCTATCTCTATCCGCCCAAATACATCAGTTCGGCGGCCATCTCGAAACTGACGCCACCCCGGACCAATCCAGCGGTCGAACCCGACTGGTATCGGACGAAGCCGGAACTCGCCGGCGAACGGCTGGCGCTGAGCTATGTCAACGGTATCCTGCTCCAGTCGGATGACGCGATGGCCCGGCCGCATCGGCGCTGATCCCGCCGCAAACCACCGTGCTGGACGAAGGGTTGAGCGTGTCTGGCGCGTGCCAACCCAGCGTTGCCGATCGCTGACCAATCTCGAGCTCCACGGCTATTACTTTTATATTTCCTGCCTGCGCCAACAGCATAGATTTTCTACTCGAATCTGGGGAATGCTTAGCGCGCTGGGTAGTTTGCGACATTGAGACAATAGCCGACCGTCGGAGTTGAATGGGTTGCGAAGGTTCGTGCCGGTCAGCGGCACTTGGCTTCGTCTTCAGCGCTCACGTCGGATATTGCCGGGGGCGGATTCTTGCAGGCTTGACGAGCCGCTGCAGGGATCTTCCGGTGTCTTTCGCTACGAAGGCCGTATTCTTGAACTATTCTCTGCCCCTGTTTCAACGGCTCGCGGATGCACGCGCGCGTCGGGCCGAAAGGAAGCCCCGCGTCACGTTAATGGCCGACGACCCCTCGTCGTTCACCATGCGGATCGACGTGCTGCCGCTCGCGCTGTCGGCTGGGTCGATCGGCCTGGTCACGGCGGTGCTGCTCGTGCTCGACTCGATGGTCGCGGCGAGCCTGATCCCGATCGCCTATCTGATCCCGATCATCTTCGCGGCCGCACGATGGGGCATATGGGCGAGCACGCTCGCGTCGCTGACCGCCATAGCCACCTCCGACTTCTTCTTCTTCGAGCCGATCTACAGCTTTCGGGTCGACAACCCGCAGGAGGCCGTCGACCTCCTGCTGTTCCTCGTCGTGGCGCTGGCGACCAGCAATCTCGCTTCGCGCCTGCGTCGCGAGACCGAACGGTCGCACCAGCGCGAGCGGGATATCCAGCATCTCTATGAATTCTCCAAGCGGCTCGCCGCATGCTTCACGGTCTCGGACCTGATCGATGCCATCAGGTATTATCTGGCCCACACGCTCGGACCGCGCGCGGCACTGTTCGTTGCTTCCACCCACGGCAATTTCGAATCGATGCCGGAATCGGCGCCCACCCCTCCGGCCGTGCTGGAGGCGGTCGCGGAAATGATGGCGCGTGTCGGAGCAACCGGCCGGAGCGTGGTCAACACTCCGTCGCAGGACATCTGGCTGCTGCGCGCGATCAGCTCGGAGACGGTGGTCCACGGCGTCATCGCCATCAATGTCGGTCACGGTTCGCGCGACACGATCAAGAGCCGGACCCGCCGGATCGAGGGGATCCTCGAAGAGGTGTCGCTGACCTTGCAGCGGCTCGATATCGGCAAGGCGATGGACGACGCCAGGCTGCATCTGCAGGCCGAGCTGCTGCGCGATGCATTCCATGGCACTCTGTCGCATGAATTGTGTTCACCCCTGGCGGCGATCCAGGGATCGGTCAGCGTTATCGACACCATGCCGGCGGTGCGCGACGACGAGCGGCTCCGCTCGCTGACGGAAGCGATCTCGGACGAGGTCACCCATCTCGACGGCCATATCCGCAACCTCCTGAACGCCACGCGGGTGACCGCCGGCGGGCTGACGCCGCGTCTTGAATGGTCGGATCCGCGCGACATCGTCAACGCCGCGGTGAAGGGCCGCGCCCGCAGGCTTGCCGCGCATCGCGTCGAGAACGCGTTCGGTGACGATCTGCCGCTGCTCAATGTCGATTCTGGCCTGATCGAGGAAGCCTGCGGCCAGCTCTTGGAAAACGCCGCCAAATATTCCCCGTCCGGCTCGACGATCGCAGTTCGGACCCGGCACGATCGCGGGCGCGTCGTCATCTCGATCGTCGACCAGGGTGTCGGCATCACGCCGGACGATCAGCGCCATATCGGCCGCAAATCGTTCCGCAGTCAGCGCCATCAGGCCAGCATCCCCGGCTCGGGGCTCGGCTTCTGGATCGCATCCACCTTCGTCAGGGCCCATAGCGGCAGCATCGAGATCACGAGCCGCGGGAAGGGTCTCGGCACCACGGCCTCGGTCCTGCTTCCCGCACTTCAAACTTCGGATCTGGCCACTATTGATGATGACTAAGCCGAGCAACCTCGTCCTCCTAATCGACGATGAACCGAAGATCCGGCGCTTCTTGCGCGCGGGCTTCGAGATTCACGGTTTCTCTGTCGTCGAGGCGGAGAATGCCGCCGAGGGGCTGAAGGTCGCGACCTTCAATTCGCCTGACCTCGTCATTCTCGATCTCGGGCTGCCGGACCTGCATGGCAGCGAGGCGCTCGAGAGGCTGCGCTCGTGGTCCAACGTTCCGGTCATCGTGCTCTCCGTCGAGTCCGACGAGGACGAGAAGGTCCGCCTGCTCCAATCGGGTGCCGACGATTATGTGGTGAAGCCGTTCGGCATGGCGGAGCTGCTGGCCCGCAGCGACGCCGCCTTGCGCCGCTATTTCAAGAGCGCCACGGAGAATCCGGTTGTCACGGTCGGGCCGCTCGCCGTCGACCTCGCGAGCCGAACCGTCTCGCTCAACAACAGCAGGATCAAGCTGACGCGGAAAGAGTATCGCCTGCTCCACATCCTGGCGATGCATGTCGGGCTGGTGGTGACGCACGATCAGCTGCTGAAGGACATCTGGACCGGCAACCAGCGCGACAACATCCAGTATTTGCGCATCCTGGTGCGCAAGCTGCGCCAGAAGATCGAGACCGACCCCAATCAGCCGCGCCTGTTGATCACCGAATCGGGGGTCGGCTACCGGCTCGAGAACCGGCTGGAGCCGAGCGTGGTCGACTAGAGCTGTTTCCGTTCCGACGCGCTTGCAACTGAACTCCGGATTCCTGCGTTGATGCTCCTCGTGCAACCCGCGATCCGCTTAGCTCAAAGACGGTTTGGAAAGATGCGCGGGATTCTGATGTAAAAATAATATATTTCCAGCGCAAAAGGCCCTACGGTGCTCACAAAAGGGGCACGCGGTGCAATTTCTGATACAACCGTTTCACATCCTGGGCGTCGAGGGTCAGAACTGGATGCTAATCCTGCTAGGCGTGGTCGCCGCGTTCATTCTGTATGTCTGGTCGACTCGGGATCGCGTATAGCTACCTACGCTTGCAGAGAGGTACGCACCGAGGCCATGGCCTACCTTAAGCAAGTCGCTTATCCTCGGTTCGAGCTGGAGAAGCGCGTCACAGTTGCCGTCTGTCACCCTTGGATTGTGTTGGTCCGCGCGATGGCCCCAAATAGCCGGCGGATGATGCATTGCTGGGAACAGTCCCTTCAGGCACGCTTTTCCCGGCGACCGATTGAGAACGCAGGACAAGAAATAGTCATGAGGATCGACTGCAAATCCCACGGGACAAGATAATGGGTTCGGATAGCCTCCGTGCCTGACCGGATGAAGGCACCGTGAAATACCTGCCGCCCATCTTGCCCAGCGGGATCCGCGGCGGTCGCGCACTACGTCATCAGCCACCGTGCTTCTCCTTCGTTTTTCTGCATTGAATATGATTTTGCTATGAAGTGCAGCGCAGTTGCATATCGATTTGCTATGCCGATTTCAGCAGATGATCCCCTCAAGGCGCATTTGCCGCGCCGCTTGAGATGGGAGAAGGATTTGTCGCGCAGAACGTCCCTTCGCAGCATCGCCGCGGCCGTCGGATTGCTTCTGACGGGAAGCGCTGCCGCTCCCGCACAAACGACCGACGGCATGTTCAGCAGCGGGCCACCTGCCTGGGACGCCAACCACGACGGCGTCTACACCTGCGAGGAATGGAATAGCTTTGCCGATCGCGCCTTCACCTCGGCAGACCGCAATCGCAACGGCAAGCTCGACCCGACCGAATTCGCCACCGTCAGGAAGATCGATCCGAGCCTTGCGGATGCCGATTTCGGCTATTTCGACGAAAATCAGGACGGCAGGATCACGCGAAAGGAGTTCGTCGAGAAGCCCAACGCATTCATCTTGCGCTTCGACCGCAACGGCGACTGTCGCGTCACCGGCGACGAGATGAACGCAGCAAATGCGCCAAAGGGCCCGCAGGGTCCGGCCGAGCGGCCGCGAGACAGGTTCCATTGACACGTCCACACTCGCGCCGAACGCCCGCATTTACGAAATCCCTATAACAAGCCCTCCCCGGCCCGGCCGAATTCCTATGCCGGAAGCGTTATGTTTTGCGCCCGCGGCAGATGCAGAGGCACGCAGCGGGTTCGCAGCACCGGTACGAAACTTGCTTAAAACTCCGCGACACCGCGCGTGGGGCGAAAGCCCAGCCGAGGACTCCAATGATATTTCGCAAGATGCCCGGAAAGCGCATTCTGTTCGCGGTGATGCTGGCGTTGATCGGCAGCAGGGCAGCGAATGCGGAGAATCTCGACATCAGCAGCCGGCGGGCATCCGAGCGCACGGAGTTCACCAACGACGAGATCAAGGACGGGTTCTTCAAGATCGCGCTGAAGGCCGAGTTGCAACTCGACGGACCCGTCGACCGCATTCGCAAGTTCGATGGACCGGTCCGGATCTTCGTGGACAGCAAGGGTCTGCCTGATCGCCGTCCGGAAATATCGGCGGTCATTGCCGACATCCGCTCGCACGTAAACCATCTCGACCTGGCCGTGACCGATGACCGCCAGGCCGCCAATTTCACGGTCATGCTCGTTTCCGAGCGCGACCTGAAGCAGACCATTCGCGCGCGCTATGGCAGCCGCAAGGCAACCCGCATCGAGCAGTCGCTCAATCCCGAATGCCTGTCGGGCATCGGCAAGGACAAGCTCTATCGCATCCAGCGTGCCGAAGTGATCCTGCCGGTCGATGCCGGCGAATTCACTTTCTACGACTGCGCCTATGAGGAGTTGCTGCAGGCACTCGGCGCGATCAACGACGACCGCAGCATTCCCTGGACCATGTTCAACGACGACGTCCAGATGGGCTTCTTCGACGTTTACGACCAGTATCTGCTCAACGCCCTGTACGACCCGCGCGTTCGCGCCGGCATGACCCGGGCCGAGGTCGACCGCGTCCTGCCCGAGGTCTTGCCGGCGGTGCGGACATGGATCGGCAGCGTCAATCCGGTGCGCGGCGCAACCGACGGACACGTCTCCGACGCGCAGCCCGAGACGAGTGTCCGGTCAGCCGGCGGAACGGCGCCGGCTAATGGTTACCACGCGTCTGCGATGAATTCCTCGCCGACGACGACGAATATTCCGTGATTCCGACGTTGGAGCCACGTGCCGTCCGGGTGGAGTGCGTGCTCGTGACCTGGTGGCTGGCGGAATATTTTGAAGGCGCGCTGGCCGACGCGCCAGCCTGGACCGGTTGGCTTGCCAGGAGCGCGACAGCCGCGAGCGTTCCAGCGACGATAACAACGAATCTAGACATGACAGCCTCCATTCGGTTCGAGACAACTCAAACCGAGCCCAGAGGGGACAGGCCGTGTCGATTGGATGTTTCCTGTCGATCGCTCTGTTCGGCGTCGTGTCGTCCCTTGCGCTGCCATGTTGATACTGATTGCGTAGAAGAGCAAGAAACAGTCACGCTTTGCCTGAAAGATCAGCAGGATAGCTACGCGGCGAAACCAGCAGCACCTTGTCAGGTCCACGTAATGAAAGCGGCTCTCTCGCACCGCCACACGCGCTTTGACACCGCGTCCATGCGGTCAGCATCGCCTCGGTTAGCAGGATCTTACTTCGCGCCCTTGGCAGACTCCGTCGGGCGGGCGACGCCCCACGGATCGTATTTCTTGTTCGGATCAGGAATCCGATCAAGCGCAGCCTTGTAGGCTTTTTCGTCGATCTTCGGACGCTCTACGACGGGCGGGCCGCGGTAAGCCCCGCCATTTTGACCGATCTGGGCATGCACCGGCGCGATCAGCAACGACATGATCGTCGCCGCAGCTGCCAGCGTCCTGGTCGCCTTTCTGCATCCGATCATCTGCGCTCCTCGTGCCGACGGTCGTGCAACCCGGCCGCAGTTTGCGTGCGCTGGCCGGCGTCCAGCCGTCTAGTTCTCGACCGGTGCGCGCCACATCGGTGATTTCGGTCCGCCGTAGTAGCGCAGCGTCCCTGGCTGGGACGGCTGCCGCGAAGCCAGCTCCGCATGGCTACTGGCGAACGCGTGGCGAGTATGGAGTCGGGCATGCAGGTGCCCGCCGTGGTGCCTGGCGAATGCTTCGCCACTGACCACGGTCGTCAGCAACGCGCCACACAGAACCGCAAACCCCAATCGTGCACGTCTGGCAAAAATGCCGGTCATCATCAGCCTCCTGTCAAATGCCGGTCAGAGCTATTGACCTTGCCACATCGGAGACTTCGGGCCTCCGTAGTACCTCATCTGCGTATTGCCCTCGGCCTTCTCACTCGTCGTGCTGCCGAGATTGACCGCGCATCCGGCGCTGCTCGCACTGAACACCACGACCGCGATCACGATCCGCATTTTCTGGCTGAGTGCCGAACCGTTCACCGCCCACTCCGCGTCAGTACTTGGCGACGACCGGCCCGCCGAACTTGTAGTCGAGGCCGACGGTCACGACCGAATAGGTATTGGCCACGCTGTAGGGAATCTGACCGTTGGTCGGCGCGTCACGGTGATAGGTGCCGAAGTCGTAGTAGCGATATTCGAACTTGCCGATCAGGTTGTTGGTGATCGCATAGGCGATGCCGCCGCCGGCCGCGAGGCCGCTCCGGTTCGCGTTGAACTGGTCGACGCCGAACACCGGGTCGGTGTTGGTATGCTGCAGCTGGCCGTAGACCCCGCCGCCGGTGAAGAACAGCAGCAGGCGGTCGACGGCGATGCCGCCGCGCGCCAGCAGCGTCGCTCCGCTCTTAAGCTTGGTCTGATCGACCGACGCGATCGGCAGCGTGCCGGCGTTGAACTGGGAGAGATCGCTGCCATTGATGTCGGACCAGAAGCCGCCGACCTCGACGCCGCCGACAATCACACCGCTCTGCACCTGGTAGCCGAGTTCGCCGCCGGCGACGGCGCCGGTCGAGTCATAGTTGATCGTGAAGTTGGCAAAGCCCGCGGGGCCGAGCGCGTTGTTGAGATTGTGGTTGCCGAAGCCGCCGCCACCATACACGCCGGCATAGAAGCCGGACCAGTCGTAGGTTGGCGAGACGGCCGGCGCCTTGGTGTACATCGGGAGATCCGCGGCGAGCGCCGGTGACATCAGCCCAAGTGCCACGAGCGAGACCGAGGTGAAAAGAAATCGCTTCATTGTTAACCCCTGTCGAATGTGTCTGACCTGACGTCACGGCAGGCGTTGCCGCCGTGACGTTGCCAGGCATCAGAAGTGAATGATGATGTCCGCCGAACCGATGATCGCGTAATTCCTGGTCGGCGCGATGCCGAGGTTGGCATTGCCGTTGAAGGCAAACGCGTTCAGCGACTTGTAGTAGGAGACTTCAGGCCGGATCTCGATCTGTGGCGAGAACCAGTGCTGCCAGCCGATGCCCGTCTCGAGATAGGCGGTCTTCGTACCCGTGCGCTGTCCCTCGTAGTCGTCGACCCATTCCAGACGATACGAGATGTTGTCGAGCGGCGAAGCCTTGTAGTTCAGGTACATCAGCGCCGTCTGCCAACTCGCGGTGCACGACAGCGGGGTCGCGCTCTTGCAGATCGCCCCGCCTGGCGCGTTGAACGGCATGTATTGTGGCGAGAACGGGGTGCCGCCGCCCGCGATGATCGCCTGCGTCGTCGGGTTGAGCAGGTTCGGAACGTTGTTCTGATGCTCGTTATAGGACTCGATCGAGATGTGCCACTGATCGTTGAACTTGTGATAATAGGTGAAGCCGTACCATTGCAGGTTGTTGTAGCCCCACTGCCCGCCGTTGATGCCGTCGGCGACGATGTTGACGTCGTCGTTGCCGCTGTCGCTGGTCCAGCGCACGCCGAGCGTGACGCTCGGGACCGCGCCCGGATCCTTCGGCATTGTGGTTCCCGGATAGAGCGCGTTCGGCATCGGATTAGGGATCGTGGCGCCGACATGCCACGGCATGGCCTCGGTACCGCTCACCAGGCCCGCTTGCAGGATCCAGTTCTTGTTGACCGCGAGCGAAGCCTGGATGCCGGTGTTGGTGTAGTTGTCGAAGGTGTACGTCATCGAGTGCGAGTACATGTAGTTGTTCGGCGCCAGCTGGGCCTCGATGTCGGGAATCGAGATAAACCGGCCGAACCGGACCATCAGGCCGTCCATCACCTGCGGGATGAACACCTCGCCATAGGCCATCGGCATGTCGTAGCCGTTGTTCTTGTTCTGGTTCAGGAGCTGATAGCTCCACAGCCCGTAGGCCGTCGTGTAGCGGTAGTTCTCGCCGTAGATCGGCGCGAGGCGGAAGCCCCAGTCGACATGATCGCGCTGCACCGTGTCGGGCAGGCGCTCGATGTAGATCACCGCCTGGTCGAGCTGCACGGTGTTAGGATTGTAGCTGTAGGCCGCCGGCGCGTTGCCGCCGCGTACCGTGTTGGTCGAGAGGTTACCGCCCGGATCGACCCAGCCGTAGACCTGGATGTGCGCATCGTTCAGCCACTGGCCGACCGCCGTGTTCGACAGCGCCGTCATCAGCGGGCTGTCGACCGAGCTCGTCCGCGTCACGCCAAGGCTGGTGGTGCCGCCATAGGGCCATTCGGTGAACGGATATGGCGGCGTGGAGGCCGGCGCCGGCGGCACTTCCGACTCGGGCCGGCGTGAAGGCGGCGCCTTGGGATCCGCGGGCGCGGCGTCGTGTCCCCATTCGAGCCGGTAGTAGTTGATGAAGCGGCTGAAGAAGTCGGTGCCGAGATAAGGGTCGAGGCAGCTGTAATTCTTGTAGGGATCGCCACCATACGGGCACGGCCCCTTCGATTGATCGGCCGCCTGCGCAACGCTGCTCAGACCGAACGCGGTCAACGAGACGCCTGCCAGAAGAAGTCTTTTCATATTACTGCCCCACATTGCGATCAGTGATGCACGCGCTTTCGCGATGCAGCGTTGACCTTCGAAACGATTTTTCGTTGTGAGGCAGGGAAAAAGCGATACAGCTTGCCGCGCGTTTCCGTAGAAAAATAATAGCGCAAATGAGCCGTCCTGCGCTGTCTGCACGCAGAAGCATCAATCGCATCTCGATCTGCTCAAACGCGCAGCGAGAAACACGACATTTGCGCGAAACTCGCTGACAAACCGCAGTTGTTTGTGTCGTGATGTGTCTTTTGCGCTACATGACGCGAAGCTTACAGCCGTCGAAATCAGGTCAACGCGCATCGCGCGGGCGCGCCACTACATTTTTTTTATGCAGAGCGCTGACGTTGCACATCGAAGATATATGCCGCCCATCGCTATGCTTATGCATTGAACACACCTGTTCATCGCGACGCGCGTCCCGCCGGGCTCGTCCGGCGCGAAGCACGCTCTCCAAGATGTCAGCTCTGTTGCGAAGGCGCTGACGGCCGAGAATTGATGAACACACCCAGCCGTGCCGTCCTGCTGATTGAGGACGAGTTGAAGATCAGGCGGTTCCTCCGGGCCGGCTTCGAGATTCACGGCTTTTCAGTGCGAGAGGCCGAAAACGCCGTTGACGGATTGAAGGCCGCGACGTTCAACGCGCCCGACCTCGTCATTCTCGATCTGGCGCTGCCTGACATGCCCGGAGCCGAGGTTCTGGAGCGGCTGCGCTCCTGGTCTAACGTTCCCGTCATCGTCCTGTCCGTGACGTCGACCGAGGACGAAAAGGTCCGGCTGCTGCGGGCCGGCGCCGATGATTATGTGGTGAAGCCGTTCGGCATGGCGGAGCTGCTGGCGCGCGCCGAAGCCGCCCTGCGCCGTTATCTGAGGAGCGCGACCAGGACCGCCGTGATCTCGGCCGGACCGCTGTCGATCGATCTCGTCAGCCGAACCGTGTTCCTCGACAAGCGCCAGATGCGGTTGACGCGAAAGGAGTATCGCCTGCTCCAGATCCTGGCGACGCATCTCGGGCTGGTCGTGACGCACGACCAGCTGCTGGCAGATATCTGGAGTGGAAACCAGCGCGACAATATCCAGTATCTGCGAACCCTGGTGCGCAAGCTCCGTCAGAAGATAGAGGCGGACCCGAACAATCCCCGGCTTCTGGTCACCGAGTCAGGTGTCGGTTATCGCCTGCACTCCCGTATCGAGACCAGCCCCGGCGAATGACGTCGATTTGCCGGCTGAGGGCTTGCGATGGGCGCTGCCGATGAAGGGTTGCGGAATAATATATTCTCGTCGCGAAATTACCTGCTCTGCCTGGATTTGTGCCGATGGGACTGCTGTCGGTCTTGTCGATGCGCCCGATTTCCCCCGGTTTCGACCGCGAAAAGATAAGTTCGCCGTCATTGTCCCGACATGTCGACGACGCCGTCCGCGCAACAATCAAGCATAACGCTCACAGCGTAATCGCCGCCTGCATGATATTCGAGAGTCGCGTTGGGATGCGACGGTGCTAGGATTCATGCGCGCCGCCCTTGAACAAGGCGTCGTGTTTTACTCCAAGTGAGCCCGTCCGAACCCCGGCTTCGGACGGGCTTTTTGCTGATCTAACGCCAAGATATGCGGTCTGCGGGCTCGACCGGCTTCTCACATTTGCACCGCTCGGGAGCGCCATCAGTGTCGGACGTAGCGATCAAAGGCGCGACATCGCGAAGAGGCCAACAATTTGCGATCGATCGGCACCGCGACCGGTCGGATCGGCTATCTCTGGACGCCGCAATTCCTTGGTTACGTCAAGGGTGGCATCGCGTTCCTAAACAACAAGAACCAGGTCTTCTTCCCGGGCGGCGCCCTGCTCGAATCCTCGAATTTCTGGCTGCCGGGCATGACCGTCGGTGTCGGCGGCGAATGGATGTTCACGCCAAACTGGTCGGTCTTCCTGGAATGGAATTACATGTGGATCGAGGACACCTCAGGCCAGCACTTCGCAGCCCCTGGCACCACCGTCGGCGAGGTCCTCAACGTCAAGCAGACCGCACAGACCGTTCAGCTCGGCATCAACTACAAGTTCCACTGGGATGGCCCGGTGGTCGCGAGATACTGAGGCCCAAGCCTCGTTCTAACGCGCTTGAGCCCCGACTTCGCCCAGAGGTATTGCGGCTCAACGGGCGGCGCCAGCAGTCTCGTACTGGAAATGTCCCGCGTCGACCGAGGACGGCCGTTGGCCTTGGGTGGACGGTCGGTGTTGAAGTCGCGCATCTGGTCAGTGGAGACCGGATCGAACCGCGTTGTACTGGCTCTTGTCCGGCAGCGCAGCCGAGGAGATGGCGGTTTCCCTCTGCGCAACGTCACTGAGGCCCGCGACAAGTCCGAGAACACTTGCCGCAATCCACCCGCATGACCTTCCCAAGTCCGTGGATACGATAGCCCAGCGTCGTCGCTCAATATCCGCTCATATGTCGAATTCGACCCCTACCTCCATGACCTGCCTGCCCGGGATCTTGAAATAGGCGCCAGGGCGCTGCGCGTTGTGGTGCATGAATGCGAATATCGTTTCGCGCCAGCGCGGCAGGCCGGCGCGCAAGCCGGTCGGAACGATGGTCTCGTGACCGGTGTAATAGACCGCCGCGCTGAGATCGAACGGCGCGAGCACACCGCGCTTCATCGCCGCGTCGAGTTCTCGCGGTACGTTGGGCTCTTCCATGAACCCGAACCGCAGTTCGACGCGCGTGATGCCTTCGGCGATGGGCTGAACCACGACCCGCCCCTCGTCCGGTGTACGAGGGACTTCCGTCGTCGAGACGGCGACCAGAACCAGGTTCTCCTGCAGCACGTGGCTGCATTTTACGCTATGCGAAAGCGCCAGTGGAATGCCCTTCGACAAACGCCCGAGCACAACCGCCGTTCCCGGCACCCGGACCGGCGGGTTCTTGCGCAGATTCTCGAGGAACGTATCGATCTGCTCGCGGATCTCGAGCCGCACGACATCCATGATCTGCTCACCCTTTCTCCAGGTCAGCATCAGGAACGAAATAACGACGGCGATGAGCAAGGGATACCAGCCGCCGTCGAGCAGCTTGGACGCGGTCGAGGCAAAGAACAGCGTGTCAAGCGCGAGCAGCGCTATGTTCACGGTGTAGACGATATAAGGAGGAAACCTCCAATGCAGCGCGACGACCGTCGCCATCAGCGTCGTGATCACCATAAGGAGTGACACGGCGATGCCGAAAGCTCCGGCCAGCGCGTCCGACGATCCGAAACCAATCGTGGCGACGAGCGTTCCAGCGGCAAGCGCCCAATTGACGAATGGCAAGTAGACCTGGCCGATCTCCCGACCTTCGGTATGCACGACTTTCATGCGCGGGAGAAACCCGAGGCTGATCGCCTGCTGCGTCATGGAATAAGCGCCGGAGATGATCGATTGCGAGGCGATCACGGTCGCAACCGTTGCAAGGATGATGAGAGGGTAGAGCGCCCAGCTTGGCGCCAAAGCGTAAAACGGGCTGTCGATAACCTGAGGAGAAGTAGGATCGAGCAACAGCAGAGCGCCCTGCCCGAAATAGTTGAGCGTCAGTGTCGGCAGCGCGACGGCAAACCAGGCCACGCGAATTGGCAGCGGTCCGAAATGGCCCATGTCGGCATAAAACGCTTCGCCGCCCGTCACGGCGAGAAATGCGCCGCCGATAACGACGAAAGCCAGGCTGCCCGCATGCGAGAGATAGGTGATCGCGGGCAGCGGACTCAGTGCGGCCAATATGCCGGGATTCGCAAGGATCCCTTCGATGCCAAGCACTCCGCAAATGATAAACCAGACCAGCATGATGGGTCCGAAGAAGCCGCCGATCCAGGATGTGCCCTTGCGCTGAATAATGAATAGGCCACTGAGGATAAGCACGGTCAGCGGCACGACGACGTGATTTAGTTGCGGCGCATAGATCTTCAGGCCCTCGATCGCGCTCAAGACGGAGATCGCGGGCGTAATCGTCCCGTCGCCGTAAAGCAGCGTTGCGCCGATAAGGCCGACGACGATAAACGCGGCTCGCCATTTGTCGGATTTGGCGCGTTGCGGACTGGCCAAGGCTAGCAACGCCAGAATGCCGCCCTCGCCGTGGTTGTCTGCGCGCATGATGAGGATCGCGTACTTGATGGAAATGACGATGATGAGGGACCAGAAGATCAACGAGACGATGCCAATGACCGCTTCCGGCATGACATGCCCGTCTGGGCTTGCCGATTTGACCGCAACATTCAATGTGTAGAGTGGACTGGTGCCGATATCCCCGAACACAACGCCCATGCAGGCGATCGCTGATGCCGCCAATCGAGGTCGTGCTTTCGCATGCCTGGTCGCACCGGTCCCCGCGGCTAAGCTCATCGACGCCCCTCCGCCTGCAGGCTTCCCGGGCAAAACACTAATCATGCCCAAGCTGTGTGTAAATGGTCATCCGACAACTAGCGCGAATGATCCTAAACCGGCTCTTCGCCGCATCCACTGAGGGAGAGAATCTTTATAAGATTCCTATAACTTTGCCTGCGCGGCCATCTGGAACACTTATGTGCAGAGTCGCGAAGAAAGGATTGGGAGAATGCGTATGGCGCAAGGATCGTTGCGCCGTTGTCTTACTGCAAATGTCTCCGCCCAATGTCGCGCGCCAATAACATTATAATAGCGCGCAAAGGAGGCTTCCCATGATGGACGCCCTGATGATTGCAATTGCGCTCGGCCCTCTTCGCACTGGCGATTACCTACGCTCACGCCATCGCACGGTGGTAAGGGAGACTTGAATCCCGAGCGCTTCTGACCGCTACAATCGCTCGCCAAATATTCGGGCCGTGCCTGCCGACGGCGCTCGTCCTCATTGCAGCGAGCACTCAATGTGTGAGCCTGAACTGCACGATGTAAACGACTGCGCCAGCGAAGTAACCGAGAGCCGCAAGCCCTGCTATACGGCGCATGTACCAGATGAACTGGATCTTCTCTATACCCATCGCCGCGACTCCAGCAGCTGATCCAATGATCAAGATCGAGCCACCGGTTCCCGCGCAATAGGCCATGAACTCCCACAGGAGGCTGTCCGTCGGATATTGCGAGAGCGGATACATTCCCATGGCCGCTGCTACGAGCGGCACGTTGTCAACAATTGCGCTCAATATGCCGAGCAACAACACGATAACGTCCTGACGCCCAATCGCACGATTCAGCGTTCCCGCCAGCGCTTCGAGAATCTTGGCGTGCTCCAAAGTCGCAACCGCAAACAGGATTCCGACAAAGAACAGCAGTGAGCTCAGATCGATGCGACTGAGCGCATGCGCAAGCGTCAGTCTGTGCCGCTGCTCCAGTGGCTTATCCCGATGCAGGATTTCTCCGGCCAACCAAAGAATACCGAGCCCGAACAGGATGCCCATGAAAGGCGGCAGGTGGGTGACCTGCTTGAACGCCGGTACAGCTATCAGAACACCAAGGCCAAGCACGAGCATCAAGTTGCGCTCGAAGGGCTGAACATCAGACGCCTCGTTGGTGCTAGTAGCCTGGAACGGTATGCCCCTGAGACCAAATATCACGACCACCAGGGGAACAAGAAGATTGACGACCGACGCCAGAAGCAGCGCCTTGATGATTCCGAGCGCCGTCACCTGCCCACCAATCCAGAGCATGGTAGTCGTCACGTCCCCCATCGGCGACCAGGCGCCACCCGCATTCGCCGCTACCACGATCACTGATGCGAACAGCAACCGGTTGTCGCTCCGGTCGAGCAGCTTCCGCATCAAAGAGACCATCACAATGGTCGTGGTCAGGTTGTCGAGGACGGCGCTGAGGAAGAAAGTCACCCAAGATACCAGCCACAGCAAGCCTGTCATTCCCCGCTTGCGGATGCGCGAGGTGATCAGCGCGAAGCCGTCATGCGCGTCGATCACTTCGACTATAGTCATCGCGCCCAGCAGAAAAAACGTGATGCGCGCTGTCGCAGTTACGGTTTCGTCGAGTTCATGCCCAAGGCGGCCGCGATCTCCAATCGAGAGCGCGTAAACTGTCCACAGCAACCCCGCCGCGAATAGAGCCGTGGCGGATTTGCTGATCTTAAGCGGATGCTCCAGCGCGATAACGGGGTAGGCGGCAACAAAGATCAGAATGAGCGCGACGACCAAGAGAAGCCCCCAAAGGAGAACCAAGCCGAAGGGTTCTTTCGCCATCGGCATAGCCTTGGCTATGCGACCAATTGCCCCGCAGTTCCATTGTGGCTGGGGCGCACTGCCGTCGGCGACTCATTCTTGATTTGTCAGTGATATTCGCTCTTATTCAACAGCTAATACCTGCCGTCGAGGAGGATTATTGTCGCGTTGACAGCGATGGCAAGAATTACAAGGCTGCCGAGCAACACCAAGACGCGGACGGTCTTTGTCGACATCCATCCCGCCATAACTGAATGCACCTCCCGGATAACAGCCTGCGTACGCATGACCCGTCTCCATTTGGCCCGGCCGCGATTTCCGCAACTGTGACAAATGGATCTGATTGCATATGAAATCGAGGGTATAAGCGGACCCACGGCATAGGGATTCCATAAGAGGCCTCCCATCCGAGCTCTACCCCCTGCCCTTGGGCGATGCCCTGAACGCCGGATACCGATATCTCGAGGTCAAGTGCCTCGGCTGCGAGACCCATCAGACCGTCGCGCTCGACATCGTCCGCCGACCGAAATGGACGCCGGTCCATGAGCTCGAGCGGTACATGCGCTGCAAGGACTGCTCGCGGCGGAGTGGGCATCCGTTCAAGCGGAGCCATCTCGTCGCGCTGCGGACCAACAAGATCTCGGCGATGAACCCGCCGTCGGTTTGGTGGCCGGGAGAACGATGAAGTCAGATCGGATGCGAACAATGTCACTTGTGGACGCAGAACAGAAGTAGCCGGCAAGCGGTTGAAGCGACGCGTTTGACCCAGAGATGACCAAAGCCTCGCGAAGCGTGTCCCGGGTGGGACGAAGCTGGGGCAGAGATCCGCAGCCCTCAACGATCTCATGGCGGAATACGGCTGCGAACAAGCGTGGCACCAATGTTGCCGCCAAGTCGGGTGACGTGCATTCGCCCAACTCGCGAAGGATTGGAGGCCCGCTGCTGGACTTCCAACAGTACGGAGCTAGGGACTTCAGATCGGCGGCACTAGGTCAGCTTTTCCGAGTCCAAGATCGGTCCGAAGCGCTCCCATCTCCGGCCGATGAAGCGCATCATCTGCAACTGCTTGATGGGAGCAAAGTCATTCGGGCTTGTGGTGACACGGATTCCCGGAAGCAGGAGGCCGATCTCAAAATCGAGGTTGGATGCCTGTCGCATCACGTTCTCTCGCGTAAGGTCATCTCCGCACTGCCGCAGCACCCTCTCCAACGCTTTCGCAAGCAAGCATCCATTCCTCGTGAACCCATCATTCTGATCCCCGTCGGGATACCATTTCGTCATAAAAATCCGCCACTCCTGGACACCTGGATCATCCCTCAACTCGGGGTCATCAACGTCCTTCTGGGGTGAGGCCGACAGCAGGCCCTGGCTATTTTCGTAGCCCGCGACCTGCAACACCGCTCCGATGGAATTCGATACGCTAGCCAAGATGTGGACCGGCTTCCAATTCAACTCGGCCATTTTCCTGATGGCCTGGGCGGCGAATTTCGGGGTGGAGATGTTGATGAAGATATCCGGGTGTGTGTCCTTGATGCGCACGACCTGGGGCTCTACCGTCGGGTTGGTGACGTCGTAGGAGACCTCAGCAGTGATCAAGCTGCCCGCCTTGTCGCCGAGACCTTCATGGAGTCCCTTCAGGTAGTCCTTCCCTAAATCATCGTACTGATAGAGCACACCGATGGTCTTGCCGGGATAGTTGTTCAGGATATAAGCCGCGTAGATCCTCGCTTCCGATTCGTAACTGACGCCAAATCCGATCGTCCACGGATAGCGTTTTGGATCGTTCCATTTGCTCGCACGTGTCGCGACAAACATCTGCGGCACTTTCCTGGAATTCATGTATTGATGTATTGCGGTGTTCGTTGGGGTGCCTAGCGAGCTGAAGATGAGCAGGACTTCGTCGCTTTCGACGAGCTTTCGCGCCTGCTCGACCGTCTTGGGTGGGCAGTATCCATCATCGTAGGAAATGAAATTGATCTTGCGACCATTGATTCCGCCTTCGGCATTGATCTTCCTGATGTACGCAGTTTCAGTGCGGCCGAAGATCCCGTAAGCAGACGCAGGTCCACTATACGGCATGATGTTTCCAACCTTGATTTCAGTGTCGCTTGCGCCGGGGTCGTAGCGCTTCGACGTCTGTCCGAGAGAGTTCGTGCTCAAACCGAAGGCCCGGTGAGAATGGCCACACAGCAAAGGTGTCGGAGCGCGGAGTACATCTTAATCCCTTTCGGTAAAATGAACCCGCCGAACGGCTGCTCCGGATGTTACTCAGGTTTTAATGACCCTGTCGATGTCGTCGATTAGTCAGTATATCTGACGCTGAGCAAGCTCGACCTTTATCAACTGCGCTCCCTCGTCATCGGCGATATCAAGTCAGCCTCACCACATAATCGGCTCGTGATCGAGTTCATGAACGGGCCTGCATTCGCGGCCAATCCGATCGGCGAGCCTCTCGACCCGGAAGCTCTGGCGGCGCGACTTGCGCAAAGGCACCGCGCGGCGCCTGATGGCGCACGCCCGCGCCTTCGATCCTGTCCAGGACGGCCGGATCTATATCGAACGGCTCAACGATCCCTTTCTCTTAGGCGACAAGGCAACGCCGGCCGAATACTTCGCCGGCCTGAAATACCCGATCGAGTAGGGCTGGCTCGAGCCGATCCACGAGAGCGGGACCTTCGTCAGGATGGCTTAGGCCCGGGAAGGATCTGTTCGCCTGATGACGCAGCGCCCGCCGCTTCCTCTGCGGATTCGTAAAGTCAGCCCCGGATACCTATCTTGGGGGCATGCTCAAGTCGCCCTATCAGCCCTGCATCCCGACCGCTGGCGCGGCTGTGCCGGCGACCGACGCTTGGCTGCACGAGGTGAAGCATGATGGCTACCGGCTGATCGTCATGCGCGATGGCCACGCGGTGCACCTGTTCACCCGGAACGGCCACGACTGGAGCAAAAGTTTTCCCCTGATCACCGAGGCCGCGCTGCGAAACCGCTGCCAGCGGTTCGTACTCGACGGCGAGGCAGTACTGCTCGGCGTTGATGGCCGCTCGGACTTCGACGGCTTGCACTCGGGCATGCATAACGCGGAGGTCGAACTCTACGCTTTCGACATTCTCGTGCTCGAAGGCGACGATCTACGGAAGCTGCCTCTACACCTGCGAAAGACCAATCTCGCCCGGATCCTCGCGCGCCGCATCGACGGCATCCACCTCGCACCTTTCGAGCAAGGCGAGATCGGCCCCGACCTCTATCGCCATGCATGCCTGATGGGATTGGAGGGTCTGGTCTCCAAGCGCAGCGACCGCCCCTATCGCGCCGGCCGCTCAAAAGATTGGGTCAAGGTCAAAAATCGGGAGCACCCAGCAATGGGCCGGAAGCTGGACGACCGTCTATGACGGCCCGCTAGTGCCGCGGTGCCCCGCGCGAGCCCATATCGGTGATTGGCGCGTCGAAGTGAGGCCAACACGACGAAGCCGCCCCTGTTGGTGGGCGGCTTCGCTCACCTTCTCTATGTGCACGAGAGATGGAGATGCGCCGGGCGAAGCCGGGTGGAGGTTCGGTCCACCTTTGATCTCCGGGACAGAGCCCGCAGCTGCTGCCAGCGATACAACATACGGTCGTAGGGTTAATTCCCAAATTGCGAGCACTTTAGGGCTAGCTCGGAATGGCGATTGCCGCGGCCATTCTAGGTTCTACTCTGATCGATAGTCATGCGGATTGGCCAACCCGCCCATCCCAAACCCCGACCATCGCGCGATAGGGATCGCCGCTCCAGTCCCCAAGGGAGCGAGGGTCCCACCCGCCCACTTTGCTCATGCTGGCACGCGTGAACCGCGACTAGCTCTATTTCCGCCTCTAAGAAACGACCCAGCGCCGGGAAGGCGCCGCTTGAGGGCACGGGCCACACAAACCTGTTACAGCGGCGTTTGGCCGGACTGTTACCGTTGTCCTCATTCCGGTTAGCCCTTGGCTTAGTCGTAAGTAAGAAACCTGATCCGATCTTCGAAACCAGCTGACCTCTCGCGTGTCCTCTTCGCACTCGGCGTCACTGCGGTCGTCGGTGCGGGGGCCTATTTCGCACTTCGGATGACCATTGGACGCTAGTTCGGCACCGATTCCCGAAGCCTCCATTCCAAAACTCAACGTTCTTAAGCGCGAGCACGATCAAGGCAGCTTCAAACAGGCCGATCGTCCGTGTATTTGCGGTCAAGCAGCTTCACGGCACCGCGCATCTCTAACCCAATTATGCGCTGCCGAACGCCTTCCACCGACCTGCCTAGCAGCTTGGCGATTACGGCAACATGCTTCCGCTCCTGCCGCAGTTCAATGACGCGGCGGTCTTCAGCGTCGGTCCATCGCTTTGCTGCACGACCCGGCATACGTTTGTGAACGCATAGGGTGACACCAAGTTGCAGACGATGTCCTGATTGCCCCTGGGTAGAGCGTCCAAAAGAAACGGCCCCAGCGCGAGGGGGCCAGCGCTGGGGCTGCGGAGGAACGGATCAAATCTGAGGTCTAAACCCCAGCGGCGTTTCTACGTCCCTACCTCATGAAAAGCCAAGTCACGCAGACAATGAGCACAACAAAGGAGGCCGCTGCGAAGGCAATGCAGGCGCGCTCTACGCCGTCCGTGTGACGCTCGCTTGTCATGATCACAGACTGCGTCCCGCGATCGATCGCGCGCATTAACATATGCATGTCAGCGGGTGTCTCGCGCAAAAAGAAGCGGCCCCAGCGCCGGGGGACGCTGAGGCCGGAAGGAAACCAGTCGATCACTCAAAGCGGGATTTCAACCGGTAGCGCACAGATTCGTTCCCCCGAGCCGCAACTATCCCCCCCCCCCCCGCGTTTTCTAGGCATCACCGGAGGAGCGCCCATGAGCAATGCTCTGGATCACCCAGACAAGCTGTTCGCGCGTGCAGACGCCGCCATCGCGGATTCGAAGCGTCTCGCGGAGGAAATTATCAGGCAGTATGACGAGGTCCGTGCCGCCTTAAGACGAAGGCGCTTGCGCGCGGTCTTCGAGCCCAAGCCCTACAGGGTTCTCGCTCCGATTGATTTTCCAGATCGGCGAACGCTGTACGAACCATTTCCTAGCGAGAATGACGATGTGTGATTGCAACCGAGCCGGTCAGGAGCCGGAGCAGACCCTTCCCATGTCCGCGTCGGTCACGCAGCCGTTTAATGAGTACGCGCCCTGGGGCGCGACGAACGCCTGATGACTGGTCGAGAACCTTTCGCGCCGCGTCGTGGCCCGATCATGTCAAAATTCTTGTGATGCTTTCGAGCCAGTCTACGATACAATGCTCCTGCACTGCTTTTTCGCTTGCAACGAAACGAGAATGCGGAGGCACCCATGAAAATTCCGACTTTTCTCGCGGCCGCGATCGCGTTGCTCGCCGCTGATGCTGCGCAGGCTGCTGCGCTGGAATCCACGTCCGCGACAACGACCTATCACAGCACGACGATTGACGGCCTCAAGATCTTCTATCGCGAGGCAGGCTCGAAGGATGCGCCGACGCTGGTCTTGTTGCACGGGTTTCCGTCTTCCTCGCGCCAGTTCGATACGCTCATTCCCTTGCTCGCCGTACGTTATCATCTGATAGCCCCGGACTATCCGGGCTTCGGTCAGAGTGATGCGCCGCCACCGTCATCCTATGCCTACACGTTCGACCAGCTGGCGAACACGATCGGCGAATTCCTCGATCAACTGAAGGTCAGCAAATGCAGCTTCTACCTGCAGGATTACGGCGGGCCTGTTGGCTTTCGCATCATGATGGCGCATCCGGCACGGGTGCAATCTCTCATCATCCAGAATGCCAACGCCTATCAGGAGGGGCTTGGCAAGAAATGGGCTGCCATTGCACAATATTGGGCCGATCCAAAAGCGCATCCCGAAGTGTTCGAAGCCTTTGTATCGCAGGCGGCGACCGAAGCGCGCCACACGCTCGGCACCTCGCATCCCGACCGCTACAATCCCGACACCTGGACCGACGAGTACGCCCATCTGTCGAAAGCGGGCCAACGCGAGATCCAGGCTGCGCTGCTCTATGATTACCGGACGAACGTTGCCGCATATCCGGCGTGGCAAGCGTGGCTGCGCGAGCACAAGCCGCCGACCTTGGTGGTCTGGGGACGGAACGATCCCTCGTTCATTGCTCCGGGGGGAGATGCCTTCAAGCGCGACCTGCCGGATGCCGAGATACATCAGCTCGATGCCGGCCATTTCGCTCCCGATGAGCAAAACGACGAGATTGCACGGCTCATTCTCGGCTTCCTGGCGAAACACTCGGACTGACCGGGATTTTGAGCGTACGGCTCTTGCAGGCGCCCACACGGCCCCGTTCCGGGGGGCCGGAGGGAGCAACATGTGTCGGTGCCGGGAAACTGGCAAATCCCCGCCATCCCCACCATATCTGGCATAATTGGCGGCGGGGGACCGCAACCGCTTGGCCATTCCGGGGCGATGTGATAACCCTCTGGGACCAGCTTCGACCGCCACTTTTGACCGCCCGCATCCTGCCTAAAGGGTTGCGGCGGTGGAGATATTTCGCCGATGAGCTCTTCGCCCAAATCCGCTTCCGCGCCCGATTCCTTCTTCAATGCGACGCTTGCCGAGGCCGATCCGGAGATCGCTGCCGCGATCAAGGGCGAACTCGGCCGGCAGCGGCATGAGATCGAACTGATCGCCTCGGAGAACATCGTCAGCCGCGCGGTGCTGGAAGCGCAGGGCTCGGTGATGACCAACAAATATGCCGAGGGCTATCCGGGCGCGCGCTACTATGGCGGTTGCGAGTGGGTCGACGTCGCCGAGAACCTCGCGATCGACCGCGCCAAGAAGCTGTTCGGCGCCGGTTTTGCCAACGTACAGGCGAACTCCGGCAGCCAGATGAACCAGGCGGTGTTCCTGGCACTGCTGCAGCCCGGCGACACCTTCATGGGTCTCGATCTCGCGGCCGGCGGCCATCTCACCCACGGTTCGCCGGTCAACATGTCCGGCAAGTGGTTCAAGGCCGCGCACTACACCGTGCGCCGCGACGACCACCTGATCGACATGGACGAGGTGCAAAAGCAGGCCGAGCAGGTCAAGCCGAAGCTGATCATCGCCGGCGGTTCGGCCTATTCGCGGGCCTGGGACTTCAAGCGCTTTCGGGAGATCGCCGACTCGGTCGGTGCGTACCTGCTGGTCGACATGGCGCATTTCGCCGGTCTCGTCGCGGGCGGCGTGCATGCCTCGCCAGTGCCGCACGCCCACGTCACCACGACCACGACGCACAAGTCGCTGCGCGGTCCGCGCGGCGGCCTGATCCTCACCAATGACGAGACGCTGGCCAAGAAGCTGAATTCGGCGATCTTCCCCGGGCTCCAGGGCGGCCCGCTGATGCATGTGATCGCCGCGAAGGCGGTTGCGTTCGCCGAGGCGCTGCGTCCGGACTTCAAGGTCTACGCGAAGAATGTGGTCGAGAATGCCAAGGCGCTCGCCGAGACGCTGCGCAGCCACGGCCTCGACATCGTCTCCGGTGGCACCGACAACCATCTGATGCTGGTCGACCTGCGGCCGAAGGGCCTGAAGGGCAACGTCTCGGAGAAGGCGCTGGTGCGTGCCGCCATCACCTGCAACAAGAACGGCATCCCGTTCGACCCCGAGAAGCCGTTCGTCACGTCGGGCCTGCGGCTCGGGACGCCTGCGGCGACCACCCGCGGCTTCGGCGTTGCCGAGTTCAAGCAGGTCGGCGGCATGATCGCGGAGGTGCTGAACGCGCTGGCGCAGGCACCCGATGGCAAGGCGCCGCTGGTCGAGGCTGCGATCAAGGAGCGCGTCAAGGCGCTCACCGATCGTTTCCCGATTTATCAGTAGAGATTGCAAGCCTGGGGTTAGGCCAAAAGGTCGGGTTGGATGCGTTGTCCGAGCTGCAACAGTCTTGATACGCAGGTGAAGGACTCGCGTCCGACCGAGGACTCCGCCGTGATCCGCAGGCGGCGGGTCTGCATCGCCTGCAATTTCCGGTTCACGACGTTCGAGCGGGTGCAGCTGCGCGAGCTCACCGTGATCAAGCGCAACGGCCGCCGCGTGCCGTTCGATCGCGACAAGCTGGTGCGCTCGCTGCAAATCTCGCTGCGCAAGCGGCCGGTGGATTCCGAACGGCTGGAGAAGATGGTGTCCACCATCGTGCGCGAGCTCGAGAGCGGCGGCGAGGCGGAGGTGTCCTCGGAGGCGATCGGCGAGATCGTGATGGAGCATCTGCGCCAGCTCGACGACGTCGCCTATGTGCGCTTCGCTTCCGTCTACCGCAATTTCCGCGAGGCCAGGGATTTTGAAGCCGTGCTCGGTGAATTGAGCGGCGAAGAGGATCCGCGGGTCGCGACGTTACGAAAATGATCTTCCGCATCCTGGAAGACCAGTTCGCCCAAAAATCCAGGGAAGCGAAGGCGGCCGACCTGCGGTTCATGCAGCTCGCGCTTGCGCTCGGCCGGCGCGGGCAGGGGCGCACCTGGCCCAACCCGGCCGTCGGCGCCGTGATCGTCAAGGACGGCGTGATCGTCGGCCGCGGCTGGACGCAAGCGGGTGGACGCCCGCATGCCGAAGTCGAGGCGCTCAGGCGCGCCGGGGAGGCCGCCCGCGGCGCCACGCTCTATGTGACGCTCGAGCCCTGTTCGCATTTCGGCCGCTCGCCGCCCTGCGCCGATGCCGTGGTCGCGGCCGGCCTTGCCCGCGTAGTGTCGGCGATCGAGGACCCCAATCCGGAGGTTGCCGGCAACGGGCACGCCAGGCTGCGTGCCGCCGGCATCGCCGTGGATGTCGGGCTGTGCGCGGCTGAGGCCGCACGCGACCATGCCGGGCACTTCCGCCGCATCGGGAGCAAGCGTCCGCATGTGATCCTGAAGCTCGCAGTCTCCGCTGACGACAAGATCGGCGCCGCGGACCATAAACCGGTTGCGATCACGGGCGAGGCCGCGCGCACCCGCGTGCACCTGCTGCGCGCGCAGTGCGATGCGATCCTGGTCGGGATCGGCACGGTCAAGGCCGACGATCCGCTGTTGACCTGCCGCCTGCCGGGCATGGCGGCGCGCTCCCCGGTGCGGGTGGTGCTCGACCGGTCCTTGCGGATCTCCGGCGACAGCCGCCTGGTGCATTCCGCGCGCGAGACGCCGCTCTGGGTGATGGCATCGGATCTGGCCGAAGCGCCGGCCGCGGTGAAGCTCGGCGCCGCCGGGACGCAGGTGATCCGGGTGGCCGCGAGCGCGACGCCGCCCGGGCTCGATCTGCCGGCCGTGCTGCATGCGCTTTCGGAGAAGGGGATCACGCGGCTCCTGGTCGAGGGCGGCTCGCGGGTCGCCGGATCTTTCGTCGCAGCCGGCCTCGTCGACGAAATCTGGCTGTTGCGCGGCCCTGATAGCGTCGGCGCCGACGGTGTTCCCGCGCTGGACGCATTGCCGCTGACCGCAATCACGCAGTCGCAGGCCTTCCGGCTTCGTGCTAGCGAGACGCTCGGCAAGGACAGCCTGGACATCTACGAGCGCGCATAATGTTTACCGGAATTGTCACCGATGTCGGTGAGATCACCCGCCTGAACCAGGTGGCGCAGGGGCAGCTGCACCGGATGCGGATTGCCTGCGACTACGACCAGACCACGATCGCGGACGGCGCCTCGATCGCATGCAACGGCGTCTGCCTCACTGTGGTCGCCTCCGGCAAGGAGGAGGGCAAGACCTGGTTCGACGTCGATGCCGCGGCCGAGACGCTCGGCATGACAACGGCCAGGCATTGGGGGAAGGGAACCAGCCTCAATCTCGAGCGTGCGCTGAAGATCGGCGACGAACTCGGTGGCCATATCGTGGCCGGGCATGCCGACGGCATCGCCACCATCGTCAGGCGCGACGACCTGCCCGACATGGCGCGGTTCGAGCTGAAAACCGTCCGCGAACTGGCGCGCTTCGTTGCGGCGAAGGGCTCGGTGACGCTGGACGGCGTGTCGCTGACCGTGAATACGGTCGATGACGTGGCCTTTTCGGTGCTGATCATCCCGCATACGCTTGCCGTGACCACGCTCGGCGGTTGGAAGGCCGGCAGCGAGGTCAATATCGAGGTCGATTTGATGGCCCGCTACGCAGCGCGGCTGTCCGAGATGAAGTGACGGCGGAGCCGTCACGTAGCACGTCATTCCGGGATGGTCCGAAGGACCAGACCCGGAATCTCGAGATTCTCAGGCACGCAATCGCGTGCCATAATTCGATGCTGCGCATCGCCCCGGAATGACGTTGCTCGATGCATTCCTGCTTGGCTTCACTGCCTCCGGCGACTACAAAACGCGCCGGTACCAGAATGAAACGGATTGAAGAATGGCTGACGCGCGGCGCGCACCTCTGAAGGACCAGACCGACATCACAGGCGCACGCGCGCTGATCGTCGAGGCACGGTTCTATGACGACATCCAGGATGCCATGCTGGAGGGCGCGCTGGCCGAACTGAAGGCCGCCGGCGTCACCCATGACATCATCACCGTCCCGGGTGCGCTGGAGATTCCGGCGGCGATCGCGATCGCGATCGATGCGGCGGAAGCCAGCGGCAGGCCGTACGATGCGGCGATCGCGCTCGGCTGCGTGGTGCGCGGCGACACCATCCATTTCGAGATCGTCTCGATGGAATCCTCGCGCGGGCTGATGGATCTTGCCGTGAGCCGGAAATTCCCGCTCGGCAATGGCATCATCACCGTCAACACCGAGGCGCAGGCCTGGGCGCGGGCGCGCGCCAGCGAATTGAACAAGGGCGGCGACGCCGCGCGCGCGGCGCTCGCAATGCTGCGCATCAAGCGCCGCCTGGCGAAGGCATGATCATGGCTGACAGCAAGAAGCCGGTGAAAGGCCCTGACCGGAAAGCCAACCGGCGCGGCGCGGCGCGGCTCGCGGCCGTGCAGGCGCTGTACCAGATGGACATCGCGGGCGCCGGCCTCAACGACATCTTCGCGGAGTTCGAGAGCCATTGGCTCGGCAACGAGGTCGAGGGCGAGAAGTACCTGCCGGCTGAGGCCGCGTTCTTCCGCGACGTCGTCTCCGGCGTGGTGCGCGACCAGGCCAGGCTCGATCCCCTGATCGACGAGGCGCTGTCGAAGGGCTGGCCGCTGAAGCGGATCGACGCGATCCTGCGCGCGGTGCTGCGGGCAGGCTCCTACGAACTCGAGCACCGCAAGGACGTGCCGGGCCGCGTGGTGGTCTCCGAATATGTCGATGTGGCGCATGCCTTCGTCGAGAAGGACGAGACCGGCATGGTCAACGCCGTGCTCGACCAGATCGCCCGCCAGTTCCGCGGCGACGAATTTGTGCGGGGTTAATTGAGACGATGCTTCTCTTCGTAGCCGTCACCCTGAGGTGCCGGAGCGAAGCAGAGGCCTCGAAGGGCGGCGGCGTGGCTCGGTGGCCGCATCTTGGCCGTGCATCCTTCGAGGCTCGCAACGGCTCGCACCTCAGGATGACGGGTCTGTTATCGTGGCGCAGAATAACAATCCTACCTCCGGCGAAGACTCCCTCATCGCGCGCTATTTCAAGCCGCTTGCGACCGACCCGGGCGCGTTCAATCTCGACGACGATGCCGCGGCGCTGAAGGCAGCCGGCGAGGACATCGTGGTCACGACGGATGCGATCGTCGAGGGCGTCCACTTCCTGCCCGACGATCCGCCCGACACGCTGGCGCGCAAGGCGCTGCGGGTGAACCTGTCCGACATCGCGGCCAAGGGGGCGGTGCCGTCAGGCTTCGTGCTGACGCTGGCACTGCGCCAGGCGGACGAGGCCTGGCTCAAGCCGTTCGCGGAGGCGCTGGGCGAGGATGCCGCGCATTTTGGCTGCCCGCTGCTCGGCGGCGACACGGTGTCGACGCCGGGGCCGCTGATGATCTCGGTCACCGCCTTCGGCCGCGTGCCGGAGGGGCGGATGGTGCATCGCAGTGGCGCGCATCCGGGCGACCGCGTGGTGGTGACCGGCACGATCGGCGACGCTGCGCTCGGCCTCGACGTGCTCAGGAGCGGGCTGGTGGCCGAGACGCTTGTCGGCGACCCCGTGGCGAGGGAGATGCTGGCCTCCCGTTACCGCGTGCCGCAGCCGCGCAATGCGCTTGCAAGGATCGTCCGCGCTCACGCCAGCGCGGCGATGGATGTGTCCGACGGGCTCGCCGGCGATCTGACCAAGCTTTGCGCCGCGTCTCGCGTGACCGCCGTGATCGACGTGCAGAGCATCCCCTTGTCGCAGGCGGCAGCGGGACTGTTGGCGCGCAAGGTGATCGGCATCGAGACGCTATTGGCCGGCGGCGACGACTACGAGATCCTGTGCGCCGTCCCCGGCCATCGCATGGACGCCTTCACGCGCGAGGCGCGGCAGGCCGGCGTCGCGGTGACCGCGATCGGCGGTGTCATTGCCGGGCATTCGCCGCCGAGCTTCCTCGACGCCCAGGGCAGGGAACTGGCGCTGCAACGGCTGTCCTACAGCCATTTCTAGAATTCCCGCGAAAACGTTCGATTTTCTCTCCAAATAGCTGCCGATATCGGCCGTTTCGGCCGATGGTGCCGTTGCGCGTGAGGTACGATTTTGGCAAGGTCGCGCCCGATTTGAGGCGGTCCCTTTTTGGGGAGGGATCACTCTCGAGAATAAGCGCCTGCCGTCCGGCAAAAAAGGCGCGGGGGTTACATCAAGGATCTGAGGCAACATTCAATGACAGCTTTATGGGTGATCGTGCTCTGCGGGGCGCTTTCCATCGTCTACGCGATCTGGGCGACGCAATCGGTCTTGAACGCGGATGCAGGCAGTCCGCGCATGCAGGAAATCGCGGGTGCGGTCCGCGAAGGCGCGCAGGCCTATCTGCGCCGCCAGTACACGACCATCGGCATGGTCGGTATCGTGATCTTCGTCGTGCTGGCCTACTTCCTCGGCCTGCTTGTCGCGATCGGATTCTTGATCGGCGCCATCCTGTCCGGCGCGGCCGGCTTCATCGGCATGAACGTGTCGGTGCGCGCCAACGTCCGCACCGCACAGGCCGCGACCACCTCGCTCGCCGGCGGCCTTGAGCTCGCCTTCAAGGCGGGCGCGATCACCGGCATGCTGGTCGCCGGCCTCGCGCTGCTCGGCGTCACCATCTACTTCATGGTGCTGGTCCACTTCCTCGGGCTGGAGGCGGGTAGCCGCACCGTGGTCGACGCCATGGTGGCGCTCGGTTTCGGTGCTTCGCTGATCTCGATCTTCGCCCGTCTCGGTGGCGGCATCTTCACCAAGGGTGCTGACGTAGGCGGTGACCTCGTCGGCAAGGTCGAGGCCGGCATCCCCGAGGATGATCCGCGCAACCCGGCCACCATCGCCGACAACGTCGGCGACAATGTCGGCGACTGCGCCGGCATGGCCGCCGACCTGTTCGAGACCTATGCGGTGACCGCGGTCGCCACCATGGTGCTGGCGGCGATCTTCTTCGCCAAGACGCCGATCCTGGTCAACATGATGACGCTGCCGCTCGCGATCGGCGGCATCTGCATCATCACCTCGATCATCGGCACCTTCTTCGTCAAGCTCGGCGCCAACCAGTCGATCATGGGCGCGCTGTACAAGGGCCTGATCGCCACCGGCGTGCTCTCGCTGGTCGGCGTCGCTGTCGTCATCAACTGGCTGATCGGCTTCGGCAAGCTCGATGGCGTCGAGTACACCGGCATGGCACTGTTCTGGTGCGGCGTGGTCGGCCTCGTCGTCACCGGACTGATCATCTGGATCACCGAATACTATACCGGCACCGACTATCGCCCGGTGAAGTCGATCGCCTCGGCCTCGGTCACCGGTCACGGCACCAACGTGATCCAGGGGCTCGCGGTCTCGATGGAGGCGACCGCGCTGCCGGCGATCGTGATCATCGCCGGCATCCTGGTCACCTACAGCCTGGCCGGCCTGTTCGGGATCGCGATCGCGACCGCCACCATGCTGGCGCTGGCCGGCATGATCGTGGCGCTGGACGCCTTCGGCCCGGTCACCGACAACGCCGGCGGCATCGCCGAGATGGCGGGGCTGCCGAAGGAGGTGCGCAAGTCCACCGACGCGCTGGATGCGGTCGGCAACACCACCAAGGCGGTCACCAAGGGCTATGCGATCGGTTCCGCCGGCCTCGGCGCGCTGGTGCTGTTTGCGGCCTATAACCAGGACCTCAAGTTCTTCATCGCGGACTCCGGCGCGCATTCCTACTTCGCCGGCGTCAATCCGGACTTCTCCCTGAACAATCCCTATGTCGTGGTCGGCCTCCTGTTCGGCGGCCTGCTGCCGTATCTGTTCGGCGCGATGGGCATGACCGCGGTCGGACGTGCGGCCGGCGCCATCGTCGAGGAGGTCCGCCGTCAGTTCCGTGAGAAGCCCGGCATCATGCAGGGCACCGACAAGCCCGACTACGGCAAGGCGGTCGACCTGCTGACGAGGGCGGCGATCAAGGAGATGATCATCCCCTCGCTGTTGCCGGTGCTGTCGCCGATCGTGGTCTACTTCCTGATCTACGCGATCGCAGGCGGGGGCGCGGCCGGCAAGTCGGCGGCATTCTCTGCCGTCGGCGCCATGCTGCTCGGCGTCATCGTCACTGGCCTGTTCGTCGCGATCTCGATGACCTCGGGCGGCGGCGCCTGGGACAATGCCAAGAAGTACATCGAGGACGGCCACTACGGCGGCAAGGGCTCCGACGCCCACAAGTCCGCGGTGACCGGTGATACCGTCGGCGATCCCTACAAGGATACGGCGGGCCCGGCGGTGAATCCGATGATCAAGATCACCAACATCGTGGCGCTCCTGCTGCTCGCGATCCTGGCGCACTGAACGGCAAGCCATCGGCTGAAACGAGAACCCCGCGGCGAAAGTCGCGGGGTTTTTCGTTGGACGGGGATGCCGTCCGGTCCGGCCATCTTCACAGCGAGACAGCTTGTTTCTCTTGCGTGTATATTACAAAAGATACATCTTTAGGTGAAATATTTTTCGCATTCATTTTCTGGCGATCCCGCAGAAGGGGCGCTCCATTCATTGCCGACGGAGGTGCATCCGTGCCGCTGATGAAGCCAAGGCAATTCTTCCTGGCGAAGAGAGATGACGGCACCGACGCGCCGCCGCCGGATTTCGAGAACGTCGTCAAGGCGGTGATTTCCACCTTCGCGGTGTTCGTGGGTTTCACCATCAACTCCTATCTCAACAACACGGATATCGAGAATTTCCGGAGCTGGCGCTTCTGGGCGTTCATTGCGCTCGCCTCATTGCTGCTGCGCTACATCATCGGCAGCTCGGTCCACCTCAACCACGTCTATGTCAAGAAAATCTGGGCCGAGCGGCCGCGATCCTGTTCAGTCCTGTTGCTGTTCAAGGACGTGTGCTTCCTCGTGATTTTCGGCATGATTGCCGTTCACACCGCGAAGGCAAAGACGTTCAACGAGTTTGTCGACGGAACGCTGTGGTTCGTCTTCGCAGGCTTCGTCTGGTCGGTGCTCGACAAATTCGTTCGCGGCATATGGAAACACTGGGATACGCACGAAGCGCCCGGGCAATTCGTGAACCACTGGATATTGCTCGACCTGGCCCTCGTCGCCATCGTGTTGCTGGTCAACTGTCTGACCGGCCACGAGCTGACCCGCGCCATGGTGGTCGCAGGGTTCTATCTGCTGTTCCTGTTCTTCGACTTCCTGGCGATCGTGCGGGCCACCCAGTTCGAATGACGCAGGCGAGGAGCCTGCGTCGCCTTCGCCCGAAGCGCTAGTTGAAGCTCATCAGCTTGAGCAACGGTGTCAGATACGACATTTCCGCGCCCGAGGTCGGCGTGGTGCGGCTGATGAAGTCGAACACCTTGCCGTCCTGCATGCCGTAATTGGCGAGCCTGCGCACCTGCCGGTTCTTGTCGAAATAGACCGCGATCACGCGCTGATCGACCACGTGCTGGTTCATGAAGGCGACCGGACGGGAGGCGCGCTGCGAGATGTAATAGAACACCTCGCCGTCGAGCGTGGCGACGGTGGACGGGGTGCCCATCACGATCAGCACCTGGTCCTGGCTGGCGCCAATCGGAATCTGCTCGAGTGCGCCCTCGGGCAGGATGTAGCCCTTCTGGAATTGCTCGCCGGTGCACCCGGCAAGCGCGGCACAGACGAGGCCCACGGCGGCAACCGCGCGCAAGCGCGAGAGAAAGCCGCGTGCAGAGGCCACGGTTGAAGATCGTAAAGTCGCTTGGTTCATCGGCGGAACTGATCCGTCCCCTTGCATCGCGCGAGGCGTTGACGTACCGGGCAGCCCAAAGGATTGCAATATTGCCGAGCCTCCGACAGGCGATCCCTCGACAGAGGGATCATTGGGGCTCCCAGGAACCCACCATGCTTTGGCCGTTCAATCACTTCAGAAAACCCCTGAAACCCCCGCGCGGCACCATTGAGACCATCTATGGCATGATCGTGACGCAGGCACGAGAACCGTTGTTTTACCGTGACTTGGGCGTTCCGGACACGGTTAATGGCCGATTTGACCTGCTCTTGATGCATCTGTGGCTGGTGCTGCAACGGCTCAGGCACGTTGAGGCCGGTCCGGACCTATCGCAGGCGCTGTTCGACCATTTCTGCACCGATATGGACGATAATCTGCGCGAGATGGGCATCAGCGATCAGGGGGTGCCCAGGCGCATGAAGGCGTTCGGCGAGGCCTTCTACGGCCGGACCGCAGCCTATGATCTCGCGCTGACCGACAGCGACGAGGCGCTGGCGCAGTCGTTCTGCAAGAACATCCTGAACGGTGAGAGCCTCGACAAGGCGCGCGAGCTCGCCGCCTATGCGAGGGACGCGATGGCCGTGCTTTCGCGCACCGATGCCGCCGCGCTGGAGCAGGGGAATTGGCGTTTTCCCGCACCCCGGATCGCAGGAGCCACGGCATGAGCGGAGATACGCCGGCGCGGCCAGGCACATCACGAGATACATCCCGAGATACATCCCGAGATCCTTGGCGCGTGCTGGTCAACGTGGCGCAGATCCCCGAGACCGGGCTGCATCGCGAGATCGTGGCCGACGAGACGGTGCGCAAGGGGATGGCCGAAATCGCCGAGCTGCGCGAGGTGATTTCCGCGCGCGCGGCCTTCGACCTCATGCCGAAGCGCGACGGGCGCTTCCATGTCACCGGCCGGGTGCAGGCGCGGATCGGCCAGACCTGCGTGGTAACGCTCGATCCGATCGAGAATGACATCGACGAACCGATCGACCTGATCTTTGCGCCGCCGGAGCAGATTCCGCAGATGGCCGATCTCGTCGATGACGCTGAGGACAGCGACGAGGAGACGCCGGACCCGCCGGAGCCGATCGTGAACGGCTTCATCGACATCGGACGACTTGCGACCGACGCGCTGTTTCTTGGAATCGATCCGTATCCTCGCAAGCCGGATGCGGTCTTTGAGCAGACGGTTGAAGTGCCTGATCCGGAAGATCATCCCTTCGCCGCGCTGAAGGCGTTGCAGGATCGGAAGCCGAAGGGGCCCAAGGGCGATAATTGAAGGGGACGACGTGCCTGCGCCGCCACACCAGAGGGCGTTGCCTTCACTTTAGGTCATACTTATATCGCATTGAAATATCAAGAATTTGTGCGATGATATGGGTGCTGGCGGTGCGAGTTCCGCGAAGTGTCTATCCCCGGTCAAGAGGTTGTGTCGGACCGCGGACACGCTATTGTCGCGGCCCGGCCGGGACGCAGGAATGGCGTTTCGCCGTGCGCCGTCGACAGCGGTGACTTCAAGCCCGCGGTCCTTGTCTGCAGGGGCCGCGGGAGAGCAGGTTTCCGGGACGTTCATGCCTCAAAAGGTTCGCATCGCGCTTGACGCCATGGGTGGCGATGTCGGCGCATCGGTCGTCATTCCCGGCGCCGCGATCTCTTTGAGCCGTCATCCCGGCAGCGAATTTCTGCTGGTCGGCGACCGGGCGAAGATCGAGCCGGAGCTCGCCCGGCATCCCGCGCTGAAGGCGGTATCGAAGGTGATCCATACTGACGTCGCGGTGAAGGGGGACGAGAAGCCGAGCCAGGCGCTGCGGCGGACCCGCCGGGCCTCGTCGATGTGGCTTGCGATCGATGCCGTGAAGCATGGTGAGGCCGATGTCGCGATCTCCGCCGGCAACACCGGCGCGTTGATGGCGATGGGGGGCCTCAATCTGCGGACGCTGCCCGGCGTCGACCGCCCGGCGCTCGCAGCGGTGTGGCCGACGCTGCGCGGTGACTCTGTCGTGCTGGACCTCGGCGCCACGATCGGCGGCGACGCCCGCCATCTGACGGCGCTGGCCGTGATGGGCAGCGCCATGGCGAGCGTGCTGTTCGACCTCGAACGGCCGACCGTCGGCCTGCTCAATATCGGGTCCGAGGAGATCAAGGGCCATGAGGAAATCCGCGAGGCGGCCGGAATGCTTCGGGCGATGAACTCGACCCAGTTCAACTATATCGGTTTCGTCGAGGGCGACGGCATCGGGAAGGGGCTCGCCGACGTCATCGTGTCGGAAGGCTTCTGCGGCAATATCGCGCTCAAGACGGCCGAGGGAACCGCGCGGCAGATGTTCGGCCTGCTGCGCGAAGCCATGTCGTCGAGCTGGCTGGCGCGCATCGGCTATCTGTTCGCCCGTGGCGCGTTCCAGAAGCTGCGCGACAAGCTCGATCCCAACAAGTCGAACGGCAGCATCCTGCTCGGCCTGAAGGGTGTGGTGGTCAAGAGCCATGGCGGTACCAACGCGGAAGGCTTTGCCTATGCGGTGGATGTTGGCTATGAGATGGCCCACTACGATCTCCTTACCAAGATCAATCAGATGCTCAACCGCGACGGCAGCGCACTGGTGCAGGCGCCGACCGCGCAGGAGGCTGTTTCGTGACTGCGATACGTTCGGTCGTGCTTGGCTGCGGCTCCTATCTGCCGGAGCGGGTTCTGACCAATGCCGAGCTGGCGGCTCGAATTGACACCTCGGATGAATGGATCGTGCAGCGCACCGGCATTCGCGAGCGCCACATCGCAGCCGACGACGAGTTCACCTCGCATCTCGCCATCAACGCCGCCCGCGCCGCGCTCGCCCATGCAGGGCTCGACGCCCAGGCGATCGACCTGATCGTGGTGGCCACCTCGACCCCCGACAACACCTTCCCTGCGACCGCGGTTGCGGTCCAGCACGGGCTCGGCATCAATCATGGCGTGGCCTTCGATCTGCAGGCGGTCTGCTCCGGTTTCGTGTTTGCGCTGGCCACCGCCGACAATTTCCTTCGTGCCGGCGCGCACAAGAGGGCGCTGGTGATCGGCGCCGAGACCTTCTCGAGGATCCTCGACTGGGAAGACCGCGGTACCTGCGTGCTGTTCGGCGACGGGGCCGGCGCTGTGGTGCTCGAGGCCCAGCCGCATGCCGGCACGATCAATGATCCCGGCGTGCTGACCACGCATCTGCGCTCCGACGGGCGCCACAAGGCGAAACTGTTCGTCGACGGCGGTCCCGGCTCGACCCGGACGGTCGGGCATCTCAGGATGGAAGGTCGCGAGGTGTTCAAGCACGCGGTCGGCATGATCACCGACGTGATCGTCGATGCCTTCAATGCCACCGGCCTGACCGCCGAGGACATCAACTGGTTCATTCCGCATCAGGCCAACAAGCGAATCATCGACGCGTCGGCGCACAAGCTTCATATTGCGCCGCAGAAGGTGGTCCTGACGGTCGACGGGCACGGCAACACCTCGGCCGCCTCGATCCCGCTCGCGCTGTCGGTCGCGGTCAAGGATGGCCGCGTGAAGAAAGGCGACCTCGTGCTGTTCGAGGCGATGGGAGGCGGCTTCACGTGGGGCTCGGCGCTCGTGCGCTGGTGAGGGAATCGCTAAAAATCGCTGGCGTTTTGCCGGTTTCTTTCTCGCCTGCGAGCTATGGTCGCTGTTGACCATTGCGCGCTAAGCTTTTAATTTCAGTCAAGAAATTGTTCGCCGAGAGTGCGGGGCAGGCGATGACCACGGGAACCGGAAAAACAGTTACACGTGTCGATTTGTGCGAGGCGGTCTATCAGAAGGTAGGTTTGTCGCGCACCGAATCGTCGGCGTTCGTCGAGCTTGTGCTGAAGGAGATCACCGATTGCCTGGAGAAGGGCGAGACGGTGAAGCTGTCGTCGTTCGGCTCCTTCATGGTGCGCAAGAAGGGACAGCGCATCGGACGCAATCCGAAGACCGGCACCGAGGTGCCGATCTCGCCGCGCCGCGTGATGGTGTTCAAGCCGTCGGCGATCCTGAAACAGCGGATCAACGGCCACGCGCCCACCAATGGCGACGCCAGCAAGGACGACTGATCTTTATCCTGCAGCGCGATGAGATTAGGCTGGATCGCCATCGCGCGTGATTCTCGTTTGAGCGCGATCCTTCCGGAATGCCGCGTCATGCGTCTCCGGAACATGCTTTAGTCAAAGAGGAGCGGGCATTTGGACAAGGCGCCGGATGCGTTCCGTACCATCAGCGAGGTCGCTGACGAGCTCGACATTCCCCAGCACGTCCTGAGGTTCTGGGAGACGCGCTTCGCGCAGATCAAGCCGATGAAGCGCAGCGGCGGACGCCGCTATTACCGCCCCGACGACGTCGACCTGCTCAAGGGCATCCGCCGGCTGCTCTACGGCGAGGGCTACACCATCCGGGGCGTGCAGCGGATCCTGAAGGAGCACGGCATCAAGTCCGTGCAGGGCATCGCCGACCATAGCGCGTCCGTCTCGTTCGGCGCGGTCGAAGAGGCGGTCGGCCACAGCATGGCCGAGCCCGACGATGCCGAGGCCGACGGCTTTGATCTCGACGGCGAGGAGGGCGACGGCGACGAGAAGGGCATCGACTACCGCTTCGTCGATCCCGACGAGGACGCCATCCTGTCGACCTACAAGAGCCACGCGCAGCCGGCGAAAGCGCCGGCCCCGGCACCCGCGCGGGTCGCAGCCGCCGACCGCCAGAAGCTCGAGCGCGCACTCCAGGATCTGGTGGCCTGCCGCCAAATGCTGGATGCGGCGATGAAGGATGGCCAGGGCTGAAGCGTTTTCGAGCGAAGTGGACCCGGTTCGCGTCAAGAAGACGCGGTCAAAACGAGGATCCAGAGCTTCGGCTCTGCTTCATGTGGAGCCGAAGCTCCGGGGCCGGGAACCCGTGTACCGATTGAGACCCCTGGGGCCGCCTGCCGCCTTGCGCGAACACGGGATCGCGGCTAATGGAACGGCATCGGAGCGTGGCGCAGCCCGGTTAGCGCACTAGTCTGGGAGACTAGGGGTCGGAGGTTCAAATCCTCTCGCTCCGACCAAATCTAATAATGATTTCATCGTGTTGCGTCGCGGGCCTTCAAGGCCCGCTTTCGTGTCTGGCGGCATGTAAGCACGGTGACCGAAAGGTGGGTACCAACGAGGCAATTCGCGCCTGGGGAAAACCACGGCCGTAGCATGCCCGGCGAATTCGTGGCGCGAAGCGCAACCGGGGGGCGCACCCAGTGCTGACATTGGGTCGTGTCACCGATTTCTACGAGGTTCGCTTCACTCCCGGAGGCTGCCAAGTTCCTTCGCCCGGTGGCAGAACGGACGGCGGTTCGGCCTTGGGCCAGTAGAGCCTCATCACAAGATAGATCGGCCCGTTCGGAGCTGGAAGCCAGTTGGCCTCCTTGTCAGATCCCGGAGACTTGTTCTGGATGTAGAGCGTCAGCGACCCGTCCGCATTGGTCTTCATGGCGGGAAGCATTGGTGAGTTGATGAGATACCGATTGATCGGGTTTTCGATCAACAACTGCGTCTTGCCGTCATACATCGTCAGTGACCAGAACGCATTTACAGGCGGCTGTTGACCTGCGGGAAACGTCAGCGAGTAGTTGTGTTTGCTGCCGTCCAGCTTCTCGCCATCGACGTCATCGTATGTGTAGGGATACATCGCTTCATCAGGACTATTGCCGTAGATGCCCGCCTTCGCCGCGACGGCGCGGCTCAACCAATTGCCGTTGTAGTGGGCGCTGTCGCCGGGCAGACCCGCGACACGCCAGCTATTGATCGACTTCCCGGCACTGGCAACGCCTTCATCGACCTTTCGGTCGCCTTCTTTCATGCCGAGGGCGATCTCCGCCTTGTCCTCAATCGACAGCGTCTTGAAGTCGAACGTCTTGCCGGGACCGATGCCGATCCTTGCAAGCTGGGCACGCATCTCCGCTTCGTTTGCTTGTGCAGGCGCGAATTGAAGCGCGAAATCGAGATACTCGAAGAAGTTCTTCTTCACGAGTTCCTTGTCGATCTTCGGGAAGTCGATCGCGGGAGCGGACGGCGGTGGCGGCGCGTTCAGGTAGGTTGAGAGCGGCTGCACTTTGTAGCCAGCCTGCACTTTCTTCACGTTCTCGAGGTCGTCGGGGCCGAAAAGCTGTGTGCGATACCCGATCACCGAGAACTGCGTGCTCGAACGAAAGACTTTCTTGATATCGGGAGGCGTGGTGCCCTGCCAGGTAGGCCCGACCACCATGTAGTCGCCCGGTTCATGGCCCGTCGCGCGGCTACCAATGTAGCCATAGTTGTACGTGTTGCCGTCGCAAAGCATGAGCGAGTAGTATCGCTTCGGGTCCACTGCCGGGACCGAAAGGATGATCGGCTCTGCACGCAAATCCAACCATGCGAACGAGTACGGCGTGTCGCTGTTTGGCGTAACGATAGCGGTGTCTTTGTAGGTGAAGGTGTTGGCTTCGTTTTTGATCTGGTTGAACGGAGCCTTGAACTGACCCGAGTTTCGGTCAATGGCGTACTCGTACATGATTGCATAGTTCATCACGATGGGGAGGCCGTAGACGAAGCCAGCTTCGGCAATGTCCTTGGCCTTGAAGAAGCGGGGACGCTCGCTGGTCGACTGGGCCGGCGCCGGGGTAGATTTAACCGCCGCAGCACTTACGGCGGCAAGAGCGGCGGAATGAAGAAAATCTCGCTTCGTCAGCATGGTGACCCTCATCGCAATTCAGGATCAGGTTGTCACGATTAGCCATGCAAGCCTTGATCAAGATCAAAGGGTGGCTGACCCGGCAAGTCCGCTTGGCCCAAGGCCAGTGTTCATTCAGGCCGGCTTCTACGTCGCCTCAGTATAACCAGTGTAAGGCTTCTTACGCGTGACGATCGTTCGCGCTGACGAAAAACAACTACTTCGCGTCTTATGGCGTACCTGAAATCTGCTCGATGGCCTTCAGGACCAGAATCTTGCCGTTATCCCCCTTACGGCAGAAGTTCATAAGCCTGGTCAGGTTGTCCTCGAATGCCTGCTTGTCAAGCGACGTGCTGTTCTTCTTGCCGTGATAATAGCCGCTAAGCCAAGCTGCGACGTTTCTCGGTTGGCCAATTTCGCCGCCGGCAAATTGTCGACATGTGATCTTTGCGACCTCTATCGTAACTTGTGCCTCGGCGAGCGAAGTGCAAAGCAACGTAACAAGCAATGCCATGCCGACCCTATAAAAGCGCATAACTGCGGTTCTCCATAGAAAATGGCCTTCGCGAATCTCTGGACATCGGCCGCAGTCACGTCGCAGTCCGTGACGCCGCCGAACGTGAACGCGCGCACGTCTTCGGCGCCGGTACGCTCGGGTGCAGCGTCCTGATACTTTCCGGCGACCGCCCAAAGCGGCCAAAGGGACGTGATGCCCGGGCCTGGCCCGGCACCTGGTCGTCATGGTCGATCGACCGAAATCAGTTGACCGAACCCGCGAGCGGGAAGTGCTGGATGTCGTGGCGGGGACCTTCCGCTTCCGCTGCCGCAATCGATCGCACCGCTTGAACCACGAAAGCACAGTTGTCGGGGAGCGAAGCTGCGGGCATCTCGATCACCGCCCTGTCTTCCCAGCCGCCGTTCTTCTCGACCGCGAAGTAGAGCCTGACCGCACCATGGCCCATGGGTTCGACTTTGCGGATCGTGGTGGCGAAGGAATTTCGGATAGCCTGTGACACAGAAGCTGTTTCCCTGTGGGTTGCCGCCGGGGTGACATCCGACGACTAGATCGGGATCGGGTTGAGATAGGCACAACAGGACGGTAGCGCGCCCTCGCGGGCCGCCCGCCTGTACTTCCGAGGTAGACGGCCCGCTTCGAGAACTGGATTGGAGGAAGGCTTGCTCCAGCCAGCTTTGCTCGCAGCCCTATTAGACGGCTAGTCCAGCGGGCCCGCAATCGGAAAAACAGGATTACCCCGCTAGGTCAGATGTCGCCCCGCGCATCCCGCGGCGCGGCCCGTTGAGCCCGTCATCCGCACCCCCGACACGTAGCAGCTCGCCGCTGTTCGGCTCCGTCGCCGGCGGATGAGACGATCGGGAAAATCCGTGTTGGCAACCGGACCGGGAAGCGACCGGCTCTCATCCAAGAGGCGCCAGCCGCGTTGAGTCCCGCATCCGACCAACGCAACGCAATGATTGGCTGATGCTGCCGGGTACGGCGCAGAAGGCCACCTAGCCGCGTTTCAGACGAGCGATCCGTCTGTAGTCGATCCACAGCTCAATAAACTCGTGTGAGTTCAGGTAATGCTCAGCTCGGCGCTTCGCCTCTTCATCGTCAGTGCAACGAAATTCATACGTTGCGCGTGCAACGCCAGCCGGGTCGACGCCGAACGCGACGTAGGGTTTGAGCCCTTCAACCATTGCAGTCCCCATGACCTAATGAAGTCCGACTGACGCGGCTTAGCGTCGGACGATCCGATTTGCCATCAATGACGCAAAGACCGCATCGGCGGCCTCTTGGGCCCGATCTCAAATGACTAAGAACTGAAATTTCCGCCGATAGCCCTGGCATTATTAGACAGCGAATTCGCGGCGACGAGAAGTCCTGAGAAGTCCATCCACAACAGGAACTGTCGTGACGTTGCGAGCGCGACACACCCCGATTTGCGATGGGAGCCTCGGCCACGACGTGTGAAAGGAAAAGTGCTCTCGAGGGGAATCGGGAAAAACTCCCGATCTCTCATTCGCTTGCCGCAGACCGCCGCCGCCAGTACGCATCGGGCGTGCCAAAAGTGTGATGTTGCCAACGCAGGTTAGCTTCGGACGCGGTAAGCCGCGCTATTCCAGGCTTCTGCTGAAACAGTCGCTGACGACCCGGGCTCAGTGCGCTGGAACGGGAACGCTGCCGAAGGGCACGGGCGCTCAATTCAGCGCTTTTGACGGGGCAAACTTTCCGACCTTGCGCGCGCCATCCCAGAGTTCCACAGGCTTGCCGGCGGCCAGGCTCTGGGCTTGCTCCCTTGCGTCATCGTCACTGCCGCAGAACAGGTCCATCCGCCACAAGATGCGATCGTCGGGGCTGAGGACATACGCCGTGTAACCGTGCATCGATTCGTCCTGTTGGGACCTGCCTCCATCCAGAAACGTCAGTTCTGGAATGTTGTTCCCCTCGACAGAAGCGGACGGGTTGCGGAGGGGGCATTCTGGTGCAGCCCGGGGGCGCCTCACGACGTCATCGAACACCCCGACCATCGCGACCGGTCATGGCGAAGCTGGAATCGACGGGGACAGCCTCGAATGGCCGATGAGCGCCGCAAAAAAAGCCCCGGGCGAAGCCGGGGCTCAATTGCGCTGGAACGAGACGCTGGAACGCGGGTATCGCGACCTCAGTATTTCGCAACCACCGGGCCGTCCCAGTGGAACTTGTAGTTGATGCCGAGCTGAACGGTTTGTGCGGTCTGCTTGACGTTGAGGACCTCGCCGACGGTGGTGCCAGGAGCTGCCGTTGATATCGCCCCAATCGAACATGTCCTGCACGCCGGACAGAGCAGAGCGGGGCGGCGGCCGGACCGGCTTGCCGTCTCAAATGGCGATGTAAAAAATGGGTGAAATCAAAAACTGGCGGTGGCAAGGATCGGGTGTCAAAGATTGTAGGTCAGTGCAACGCTCATGCACGCCTTCTCGAGCTTGGCGTTGAGCGTCGCGAGCTTGCCAGTGAACTCCGCCAGCTCCCGCTCGCTGAATTCGTCGAACACGCATTTCCTGAAAGTCTTGTATTGCTCGGCAAGGCTCGCCAGATGCTTCCTGGTCTTGTCGGTCAGCGAAAGCCGGACCACCCGGGCGTCGAACGGCGAGGGGGCGCGCAACAGCAGTTCCTTCTGCTCCAGGATCTTCGACTGGGTGGTCACGAAGGAGGGGTCGACATGGAGCAGCTTCGACACCACGTTGACCGGCACGCCGCCGTCCTTGTCGAGGTCGGAGACCGCCATCAGGATCATCCACTGCGGTCCGGTGATGCCGAGCGTCTTGCCCCAGAGCTGGCGGACCTCCTCGAGGTGGCAGTTGATGGAGGAGATCTCCAGGGTGAAGCGCTTGATGATGTCGAGATTCTCGATGGCGCGCTGGCGCGTCGCATCCTTCCTGGTCGCGGACACTGTTTTCCCTTCCTCGTCGCCGGCAGCATCTTTTCGCTGATTTGATTCTTGTTGCTCTTGCGGCTGTCGCGATTGTTGACACAACTTGACGCTGACGCAAGTGGAAGCGCGATGATTTATGATACTTGTATGACGCGCGTCATCGTTGAGGTGCGACAAATTCTCATGTGTCTGCAATGGTCTCTGCGGGTGGCGTTGCCGCCGGGACACAGTGTGGCCCCATTCGTATAGCTGACTTTATAAACTATTTTGATTAGCGAACCCGCACATGCATATTGGACCTCGGCGGTAGGGGAATCTCGATCGACCCGTTGTGTTGATCGCTCGCGTCCATCGCGCTCCTCAAGTTGTGTCTGAGGGTGCGAACAAGGCCGGGCGGTTGGCGAATAGGCGGGGGGATCTCGGGGCGCTCACGGCCCGGACTCTCCGCATATGAGCAACTTGGAGGTTTAATATGAATTTGGTGAAGAGCCTAATCCTGGGCTCGGCGGCGGCGCTCGTCGCGGTCGGCGGCGCTCAGGCGGCTGATCTTCCCGTCAAGGCCAAGGCGGTCGAGTACGTGAAGATCTGCTCCCTGTATGGTCCCGGCTTCTACTACATCCCCGGCACCGACACCTGCATCAAGCTGGGCGGCTACCTGCGCGCCGACGTGCTGGCGAACACGAACTCCGTCGCCGGCCCGAACTACAACGGCGCCAACGGTGCCAACAACCGCTTCACGAACGGCTACACCTGGCGCTCGCGTGAAGACTTCAACATCGACACCCGCACGGCGACCGAATACGGCGTGGTCCGTACCTACTTCGACGCGGTGTTCACCTGGACGTCGGACACCTACGGCGCCAACACGGCTGCTCCGGGAGCAACCATCTACTCGCCGATCGGCACGGCTTCTGCGCCCGGCAATGCCAGCTCAGGCAACGTCGCCGGCGGTGCGCTCGGTGTCTACTTCGCCTTCATCCAGTTCGCCGGCTTCACCATGGGTAAGTCGGTCTCGCAGTTCGCTGCTCCCTGGACCGCCTATCCGGGCAACAACTTCGACGGTCTCGTCGGCGGCATCAACACGACCACCGGTGTCAACCAGTTCAGCTACACGGCGCAGTTCGGCAACGGCGTATCGCTGTCGCTGTCGGCTCAGGACCAGGTGGCTTACGGTCAGGCCGGCACCAACAACCTCAGTGCCGGTGGTGCTTACGGCGCCAGCGACCTGGCCGGTTCGATTGCTCCGGACCTGATCGCCGCGCTCAAGGTCGAGCAGGCCTGGGGTCTGTTCCAGGCGTCGTTTGCGGCGCATGACAACCACGCGGCCTACTACGGCGCCACCGAAGTCACCGGTCATCCGGATGACAAGTGGGGCTGGGCCGGCGCGCTGGCCTTGTCGATCAAGAACATCCCGACCGGCGCCGGCGACGTGATCAACATCCAGGGCGTCTATACGGATGGTGCGACCCGCTACAATATCCAGGACCTGGCCTCCCAGGCCGGCGCGATCGCGATCTACAGCGGCTCGAACCTGCCGGGCGCCTATGGCAGCGTTGGCTTCGGCACGGCACCCGACACGGTGTTCATTGCCGGTGGTCAGCAGCAGCTGATCCAGACCTGGGGTTTCCGCGGTGCGTACACCCACAACTGGGATCCGTACTGGAACACCAGCATCTACGGCGCCTATGCTGCGATCATGTACAACGACACGTCCAAGTCGTACATCTGCGGCGTTGGTGGCGTGGGCGGCACCTTCCGTACGGCGTTCGCCGGCGGCGCGGGCGTCACTGCCTGCAACCCCGACTACAACCTCTCGCAGATCGGTGTGATCACCCGCTGGACCCCGGTCAAGAACCTGACCTTCTCGGCAGACGTGACCTACAGCCACCTCGATCAGAAGTATGCCGGCACGATCACGACGTCGGCAGCCTCGGTCGGCAAGCCGGCCGCGGTCTACGAGCTGAAGGACCAGGACACCGTGATGCTGCTGCTGCGCGCTCAGCGCAACTGGTGAGCCGTTTGATCTGATCACGATCCAAAACAGAACCCCGGCAGGTAACTGCCGGGGTTTTTCGTTGCCTGCATGCGTGCCACGTGAGCGCGATCGGAACTGGTGGAAGCTCGAGCAGCCGCTCCGCGCGGTTTCGGATCATGCGTTGGGTCCACGCCGGTGACGAGAATTAGCCATGCGATTCATTTGCGGCCAATCTTATTTACTTAGCTGATTTACTAAACTATATAGGGCGCGGCCAACACATTGAATGATGGCTCTTAGCTTCACGCCCTCCAAACCTCCGGCAATGCCCTGCCGGAGGTTTTTGATTCCCCGATACGGCTGTGGCGGCGGCGCAACGCCGGGTCGCGGGCGACCGATTCGACGCCGTCAAGATTTGACGGAATCGACACGCAATGCATTCTCGCCGTCATGGGACGCTTCAAGGGCAGCCGCCTGGCTCGCATGAGCAGCGGCCACTACTGCTTGATACGGGATCTCGGCCTGGTGAAGGGCGGCAAGGGGCTGCGGCATCACGAGGTGATACTCGACTTCTCCTGGCGCGGCCTCCTGAGGCTGTTCTTTCCGTAGCACGGACATCCGGCGGCGTTTCGCGCCTGCCATGAGCCTGCCATGGACCAGTTCCGCCACCGCGCAACTGGACTGCCGAGCGACAATCAGTACGCTGGCTTCACCGATCGACAGCACCGCCGCGAGATGCCGGGCGTCGGCAGGGACGATGACGCGGCGTTTGGCGGCGCGCGAAACAACAGCAACAACGAGGATGGAAACGGAACTGACATGAGGGATTTTGCAGGGAAGATTGCCGTGATCACGGGCGGTGGCACGGGCATGGGGCGCGAGCTCGCGCGCCAGCTCGTCGCCGAAGGCTGCAACGTCGCGATGTGCGACGTCTCGGCCGAGGCGATGGCCGAGACCAAGCGGCTATGCGAGGTCGAGAAGCTGCCGCAGGGGCTCCGCATCACCACCCACGTCGCCGACGTCTCGATCGAGGATCACTACAAACGCTTTCGCGACGAACTGATCGAGCAGCAGGCGACCGACAAGATCCACTTGCTGTTCAACAATGCCGGCATCGGCGGTGGCGGCAGCCTGTTCACCAACACCCGCGAGCAGTGGGAGCGCACGTTCAATATCTGCTGGGGCGGCGTCTATCTCGGCGTCCGCACCTTCCTGCCGCTGCTGGTGAAGGCCGACGAGGCCCATATCATCAACACGTCGAGCGTCAACGGCTTCTGGGCCTCGGTCGGCATGGGCGTCTCGCACACCGCCTATGCGTCGGCAAAATTCGCCGTGAAGGGCTTCACCGAGGCGCTGATCAACGATCTCCGACTCAATGCCCCGCACGTCAAATGCTCGGTCGTGATGCCAGGGCATATCGGGACCTCGATCGTGTCCAATTCGCGCCTGGTGCAGAACGGATCGGACGAACTCACCGCCGATGAGCTCAAGCAGGCTCGGCAGCGCCTGCAGGGGCAGGGCGTCGACGTCGCAAAGCTGTCGGATGCCGACATCCAGAAACTCGCGCTCGACCGTGCGCGCACCTTCCTCGAGGAGGCGCCGACCACCGCGGCGGCCGCCGCCAGGATCATCCTCGGCGGCGTCAAGGCCGACCGCTGGCGTATCCTGGTCGGCGACGATGCGCACAGGCTGGACGAGCACGTGCGCAAGACCCCCGAAGAGGCCTACACGCCGGAGTTCTATCAGCGGATCGTGGCGGCAACCGGCTGGAAGATCGGCTGATCTGAGCTTCCCGCCTGACGCGTTTTCTTTGCGCGAGCCGGTGTCGACTTCGCTCGAAAGCGCTATCGCGCCACGCGCTGCCGCGGCCCTGACTGATAGGCGAGGCGGTAATGCCCTGAACAATAGGGCATGCCGCCAAGCGGGGTGTTGCCGCAGAAACAGAAATCGTCGGCGCCCGGCGTGCTGATCGGCCAGCGGCAGCGCTGCTCGTTCAATTCAAACAGCGAACAGCTGTTGCTGCTGACGATCGGCGCGTCGTCGGCTTCAGGTTCGTAGACGGCCTGCAGCATCCGGAGTTGTTGCTTCGCGGTCGCCCTCGGCGCCGTGAGCCCTGCGGATTTCCTGCGGCGCGCCCGGCGCTCGCCGGGCGTCGTGCGGGTCAGGTTGAGCCGGGAGAGCTTGCCGATCACGGCATTGCGGCTGACACCGATACTGACGGCAATGTCGCGGCAGGAGAGGCCCGATTCAAAGTAGCTCTTGAGTAGCTCGATACGCTCGGGCGTCCAGGTCGGTTGAAGAGACGTTTGGATGGCGATCATCTGACGGTTCCACGTTCTGTGTTGAACCGCCGCGTGCCGGGGCGCGCGCCGTCAGGGCGCGCGGCCGTTGTCGCGGATTGCAAGCAGCCCGTCCTTGATGGCGAGCCGAATGCCTTCCTCGATCAGTGTCCGTGCAACGCCCGGGACGCTCGTGCCGTGGGTGCCCTGTCTCACCAGCTTCTCGAGATATCCGATCGTCGAGAGCGCCAACGTGACCGGGACGCGGTCGGTTTCGGCCTTTTCCGTAGCCATGAAACAACGCTTAACTCTGAATGCGTGTACTGAAAAGTATCTATTTAGAGTCTATTTAGTAATGAGGTAGTTCGTCAAGCCGGATCGAGGTCGCAGCCGATCGTGCGCCGGGGATCAGTTCCCGGCGTGGTGCGGCAATCGGATTATCAAGCGAGAAGAAGGTCTTAAGTCCGCAGTTCAACCTTGACCGGGAACTTCTTCAGAAGCCGCTCCGCAGTCTCGGCCTTCTCGGGCGAAGCCTTGACGCTGAGATACAGCCCGCGGGACGGGTCGGTGATCGCGTCGACGCTGACCTCGCTCAGTCCCTCCAGCCTCAACAGCTCTCGCGCCGCCTCGCCGGCGGCGATCTCGCGCAGCTTGGGCTTGAAGATCTTGCCGACGGGCGTCACCGGCATCTCCGCAATCACCGACACCGCCCGCGGCCGCGCCGGCGGCTCGGGGATGTTGTCCTGCACGAAGGCGGCGAGTGCCTGCGCATCGACATGCACGCCGGGCTGCGCCGAGACGAACAGCATCGGCACCTCGCCGGCATAGGCGTCGGGACGCCCGACCGCTGCGGCCAGCGCGACGCCGGGGAACTGCAATGCTGCATCCTCGATCGCGCGCGGATCGATGTTGTGGCCGCCGCGGATGATGACGTCCTTGGCGCGGCCCATGATGTAGACGAAGCCGTCGGCGTCGATCCGGCAGATATCGCCGGTGCGCAGCCAGCCGTCGTGGAAGGCTTCCTCGGTCTGCTTGCTGTCGACGTAGCCGGCGAACACCTGCGGCCCCCTTGTCAGCAACTCGCCGATCGGCGAGGGCCACCGCCCCGTGTGCAGCCGTCCGCCTTCGAGGATCGCGAGTTCGACCAGCGGATTGCGGGTGCCGACGCTCTCCGCACGCGGCTTCACGCCGTGCACGTCATGAGTGATGGCGCCGGCAAGCTCGGTCATGCCGTAGAGCTGCTGGATGCAGGGACCGCCCCAGGTTGCAAGGTAGCGCCGCTCGATCTCCGGCGGGCAGACCGAGGCGCCGGTCGCGGTGACGCGCAGGCTCGAAATGTCGCTGCCGGCAACCGGGACGTCGGCGAGCGCGCCGAGCGTGGTCGGCACATTGCCGGCGATGTTGACGCGGTATGTCTCGACGATCTTCCAGAAATGGGTGACCAGGGCCGGATCGCGCGCGCCGGCCGGACCGGGGATGAACATCGTGGTGCCAGCGGAGAGGCAATTGGCCGTGGTGCAGAACAGGCCGCCGACATGGAACAGCGGCAGCGTGATCATCGCGCGCTCGCCGCGATGGAAGTCGAGCGCCATCCGGGAGGAGAGCGTGGAAGCGACCATCGCGCGATTGGTGAGCCGCGCCACCTTGGGATGGCCGGTGGTGCCGCCGGTCGGCAGCATCACCGCGACGCGATCGGCCTCGCGCATATCGGTCGACTGGCCGTAATCGTCGCGCCACGCCGGATCTGGTTGCAGCACCTCGCCGTCGAAGGCGATGCTGCCGTCGAGCGGCACGATCACGATGCGCTTCAGGCTCGGCACCTCGCGCTGCAGGCCCTCGATCCGCTCATAGAGCCCGCCCGGCATGCCCGGCGGCGGCGCCAGCAGCAGCTTCGCCTTGATGGCATTGAGCTGGGCGACGATGGCCTCGCGCGTGAACAGCAGATTGAGCGGCTCGGCGATGCCGCAGGCCGCCGCGCCGAAGATCGCGACCACGGTCGCAGGACAGGCCGGCAGCAGCACCGCAACCGGGTCGTCCCTGCCGATGCCTTGGGCGCGGAAATAGGTCTCGGCCGCCTTGACGCAGCCCATCAGATGATCGTTCGAGATCACGACGGGGCTCGGATCGAGCGGCGAGCGCAGATAGATCGCGGCTTCGGCGTCCGGCGCGCCCAGCGGACCGCGGGCGATGAGATCGAGGATGCGCGGGCAGGCGGCCAGCGTCTCCTGCATCTCCTTGTCGCGTGCGGCCTCGTCGGCCGGCGAAAGCCTGTCCTTCAGCATGTCCCGTCCCGTCCAGTTTTGTGTTCGTTGGGACGGAGTGTATCGAGCGGCGACTGCGAAGCACAAGTGCGGCGATTCATCACTCGGTCATTCCGGGGCGATGCGCAGCATCGAAACCGGAATGACGGGGCGGGCGATCAGCCGTGCACGACCGATTTGGCGATCATGCAGTGGATACCCTTGGAGCCGTTGACGGTCTGCGTCACCCGCAAATCTGCGGCGAGACTGCACAGCGTGTAGGCGTCCTCGCGGGAGAGATTGCGCTTCTCGCCAAGTAGCGCGATCATGTCGCGCAGCGCCCGCACCACGCATTGGTCGAGGTCGGGATCCATCGCCATCGTCATGTAATGGTCCGCCGTCTCGGCGCGCGGATAGGCGAGCTTGATGTCCTTGCGCAGGGTCAGGCGGAAGCGGCCGGTGAGCGCGGTCTCGATCGCGGTGACGCAGACCTCGCCGTCGCCCTGCACGCCATGGCCGTCGCCGCAGGAGAACAGCGCGCCCGGCACGAACACCGGCAGATAGAGCCTTGCGCCGGCGCCGAGTTCCTTGTTGTCGAGATTGCCGCCCATCGCGCGCGGGATCAGCGAGGAGATCCGGCCCCAGGCCGGTGGCGGCGCCACGCCCATCACGCCGAAGAACGGCTTCAGCGGCAGATCGAGCCCCCAGGGCATCCGGCCGACCATCCGCTCGCCATCGAGCGGGATGTTGAGGATACGCGTCTCGTGGAAATCGTCGGGCAGCGTACCGGACAGCGGCTTGATCAGGTTGTAGCCCCAGTCCTGCCGGAGGCGGACGTCGAGAATGTCGACCTCGAGCACATCGCCGGGTTCGGCGCCGGTGACGGCGATCGGACCGGTGAGGATGTGGCCGGGCACCATCCGCTCGTTCCTGGCGTGGATGTCGGCGAGTTCCGGCGGAACGTGGAATTTGGCGCGGTCGGGCACCACGTCGGGGCCGCCGCTGACCGTTTCGACCGTAACCTCGTCGCCGCTCGCGACGGTCAGAACCGGCTTCAGCCTCGCTTCAAAAAAGCCCCAATGGCAGGTTTCGGGACTGGACTTCAGGAGATGGTGGGTCATGTGACGTCTTTTGATTGCTGCCCCGGCAGCGTATGACGTGATGGCAGAACTTCCCAGAGGCTTCCCTTGTTTTTTGTACTCTCCAAGACGATCGGCATCATGCTGCTGCCGGTGAATCTCCTGATCGGTGTCGGCCTGCTCGGTGCTGCCCTGCTGCCGACGCGATTCACGGTGCTCGGGCGCAGGATGATGATTACCGCCGCCGTGATGCTTGCGGTGATCGCATTCTCGCCGGTCGGTAATCTCCTGATCTATTCGCTGGAGCAGCGCTTTCCGCCGTGGAATCCGGCGAGCGGGGCGCCAGATGGCATCATCATTCTCGGCGGTTCGATCGATCCGGATATTTCCCTCGCGCATCACACCCCGGTGGTGCGGCAGTCGGCGGATCGCCTGATCGTCGCGGCGGAGCTCGCGCGCAAATATCCGGATGCCCGCATCGTGTTCTCGGGCGGCAACGCCAATCTGGTCGCCAACGACGCCAAGGAAGGCGACTATGCGGGCGAGGTACTGGAGAGCCTTGGCGTCGCCAAATCGCGCCTGATCGTCGAGCGGCAGTCGCGCAACACGCTCGAGAACGCCGAGTTCTCCAAGGCGCTGGTTCATCCGAAGCCGGGCGAGCGCTGGTTGCTCGTCACCTCGGCCTATCACATGCCGCGCTCGGTCGGGCTGTTTCGCAAGGCGGGGTTTCCGATTGAACCCTATCCGGTCGATTGGCGCGTCGGAAAGCTCGACGAACTCTTCGTCGTCAACATGGCGATGGATGGGCTGTCGCGCACCGACATCGCCATTCGCGAATGGCTCGGGCTGGTCGCCTATCGGCTGAACGGCAAGACGGATGCCCTGTTCCCGGGGCCGGAGAAGCCTTGATGCGCGAGGTGCGTGTCGCATCCATCGGTCAATCCGGCTAACATCCAGATAACAGGCGGCTTGAAGCCGCCGACCACGGGAGCTCACGCCATGCAACAGCAGTCGCCGCCGGAACAATTCGACCTCGCCGCAATGGTGGCCGATCTCAACAGCCTGTTGCGGCTGAAGACGACGGTGATCGGCATCAAGATGTTTGCCCGCGTCGAGGACATGGCGGCGATCCCGAAGATCCGCCGCCCGACGGCGGTCCATACCACCGACCAGATCGTCAGCATGGCCTCGCGGCTCGGCTGGACGGTCGGCATCACCGCCGACGATCTGGTCGGCGCGCAATGCCGCGCGGTGATCGGGCTGGCGCCGCAGGACGAGAAGTGGCTCGCCGGCGAAAACTATGTCGGCGTGTGGCACGGCACGGCGGAGGATGCACGCAAGCGCCAGGAAGCACTCGACGTCGTGCCTTACGGCCACTACCAGGCGATGGCCGTGAGCCCCTTGACCAGCGGCCGGCTCAACCCGCCCGACATCTGCCTCGTCTACGCGACGCCGGGACAGATGATCATCCTGATCAACGGCCTTCAGTACACCGGCTACAAGAAGTTCGAATGGGGCGTGGTCGGCGAGACCGCGTGCGCCGATTCGTGGGGGCGGGCGCTGAAGACCGGAGAGCCCAGCCTGTCGCTGCCGTGCTTCGCCGAGCGCCGGTATGGCGGCGTGCCTGACGAGGAGATGCTGATGGCGTTGCTGCCGGCCCATCTCGCCAAGGCCATTGCCGGCATGAAGCAGCTTGCCAAGAACGGGCTGCGTTATCCGATCGCGCCCTATGGCATCCAGGCCGACGTGCGCGCGGGCATGGGCGTGTCCTACGGGAAGAAATAACGGCAGCTAATTGCGGCAAGAAATAGCGGATTGCCTCGCCGCGCGCGCGGTGACAAAAGGGACCAAAATCGCCTTCCAGGAAAGCTCGATCATGTCCTCGTCGAAATTCGACATCGTCATCTATGGCGCCACCGGCTTCACCGGCCAGCTCGTCGCCGAATACATCGCCGCGCAGTACAAGGGCGACAAGGCGCTGAGATGGGCGATGGCGGGGCGCAGCAAGGACAAGCTCGCCGCGGTGCGTGACGCCGTCGGCGCGCCGGCCGATACGCCGCTGATCGTCGCCGATGCAGGCAATGTCGCGTCGCTGAAGGCGATGGCGGCGCAGGCCAGGTCGGTGATCTCCACGGTCGGCCCGTACCAGCTCTACGGCAACGAGTTGATCGCCGCCTGCGTCGAGGCCGGCACCGACTATCTCGATCTCTGCGGCGAGCCGGTGTGGATGCGCCAGATGATCGACAGGCACGAGGCGGCCGCCAAGGCGAGCGGCGCGCGCATCGTGTTCTCCTGCGGCTTCGATTCGGTGCCATTCGAGCTCGGCACCTTCTTCGTCCAGCAGGAGGCCCGGCGCGTGTTCGGCGCGATGGCACCGCGCGTCAAGGGCCGGGTGCGCGACATGCGCGGCACCCTGTCCGGCGGCACCGCGGCGAGCGCCAAGGCGACCTTCGACGCCGTTGCCAAGGATCTCAGCCTCGTTGCCATTCTCAACAACCCGTTCGCGCTGACGCCGGGCTTCGAGGGCGCAAAGCAGCCGCGCGGCAACAAGCCGGCCTACGAGGACGACCTGCAATCCTGGGCGGCTCCGTTCATGATGGCGCTGATCAACACCCGCAACGTGCACCGCTCGAACATGCTGATGGGCTTCCCGTACGGCCGCGACTTCGTCTACGACGAGATGGTGCTGACCGGTCCCGGCGAGCGGGGCGAGGCGATCGCAAAGCGCGTGATGGCCGCAAATGCCGAGAAGACCGGGCCGGGCGCACCGAAGCCCGGCGAAGGGCCGTCGAAGGAAGAGCGCGAGAACGGGCTCTACGATCTGCTCTACGTCGCTGTTGCCCCCGACGGCCGCGAGGTCCGCGCGGCGATCAAGGGCGATCGCGATCCCGGCTACGGATCGACCTCGAAGATGATCTCCGAATGCGCGATCTGTCTGCTCCGCGACACGCCTGACGTGGCGGCCGGCTTCTGGACCCCGGGAGCTGCGATGCAGGACAAGCTGATCAAGCGGCTGGTCGACAATGCCGGGCTGACGTTCGAGGTCGTGAGGTAACCCCTTCACCTCGCCCCGCCTGTGGGGAGAGGTCGGATCGCATCGTCAGATGCGATCCGGGTGAGGGGGTACGGTCCGTCCAAGGGGATTGCTCGTGGTGAGGTCCCGCAACCCTTTCCCCGCAAGGGCGGTGAAAGGGGGGAGGATCGCGGACTACGCCGCCGCGCGGGGATCGTAGGCGTACATGAAATCCATCCCCTTCGAGGACAGCGGCAGCAGCAGCTTGAGCATGTGATCGCGGATCCAGGCGCCGGTCGGACTGAACTCGCGCTTGCTGTTGCCGTTGCGGCGGGCGATCGCCACGATCTTCTCGGCGCGCGGGCGCCGCTCATGCTCGAAGGCCTGGAACGTCAAGGCGAGCTCCTGGCCGTCGCGCATCAGGATCCCGAGCCGCATCGCGTCCTCCAGTGCCAGCGACGCGCCCTGTCCGGCATGCGGGCTGGTGGCGTGGGCCGCATCGCCGATCAGCAGGGTGCGCTTGCGTGACCAGGTCGGCAGCGTCGCGACGTCGAGCGTGTCGGTCACCCCGATGTTCTCGGCGGCCTCGATGATCGCTGGAATCGGATCGTGCCATCCGGCGTGGAAGCGCTTCAGATGCTGCCTCATCGTCTCCTGGCCCATGACGCGGTAGGCCGCCGCGGTCATCCCGTGCGAGGGCTGCGTGCTCCACCACATCGCGCCGTCGTCCGGATCCGGGCTGCAGAGGCCGTAGCCGAAGAAGCCGCTTTGCCCGAACGTGCTCTCCACACGCCTGCCGATCGGCAGCTTCTCGATCACGGCGCGTGGCACGAAGCCGCCGAAGCCGATCAACCCGGTGTCGAACGGCGTCGGTCCGTCCGGGATCACATGACGCCGCGTCGCCGAGTGCACCCCGTCGGCGCCGATCACCAGATCGCCCTCGGCGGTGGTGCCGTCGGCAAAATAGGCGATCACGGGCTGGTCGCCGCGGTCCTCGATCTTGACCAGCCGCTTCTCGAAGAACACCGAGACGCTGGAGGACCAGGCCTTGTCGAGCAGGGTCTCGTTCAGCATCGCCCGGCACATGTTCACCGCGGGCTGGCCGAAGCGCTGCTGCATGTTGCGATTGAGCGAGCCGAGCTTCTTGCCGTCCTGCGAATAGAAGTCGAAGGATTCGGCGATCGAGCCTCGGCGGATCAGGTCGTCGGCGAGGCCGAGCTCGGCGAGCACGTGCATGCCGTTCGGTGCGATCTGAAGGCCGCCGCCGATGCCCTTGGAGTATGGCCAGGCCTCATAGAGCTCGGCCTCGATGCCGGCGCGCTTCATGAACATCGCCGTCACCGGACCTGCGATACCAGCGCCGATGATCAGGGCTTTACGGGGACGTTTCGTCATGCCTTGCTCCGTGCATGTGTCTAGGTTAGGAAAGGTCATTCGCTAATAATCTTAGTGACTAAGATATATAGCTGGTAAGATACAGGAGCGGCTTTGTCAAGCAAGACGTCGCGCGCGGCGCTGATGCAGGAACTCGAGGAGGCGATGCGGCGGTCGTCGGCGCAGGGGGTGATGTACGGCCAAGCCGTTGCAAACGTGGCGGGAATCTCCAACTCCGACATGGACTGCATGGACTTCCTCAATCTCGAGGGGCGCGTGACCGCGGGCCGGCTTGCGGAAGTCACGGGACTGACCACCGGTGCCATCACAGGGGTGATCGATCGTCTGGAGAAGGCGGGCTACGTGCGCCGCGAGCGCGATGAAAGCGACCGGCGCAAGGTCTTCATATCGGTGGTGGAGGAGAAGGCGGCCGAGATCGGCAAGTTCTACGTGCCGATGCAGGCGGCGATGCACAAGTTGTGGAGCGGCTATACCGACGAGGAGTTGCGCCTGCTGCTGCGCTTCGCCAATGACGGCTACAAGGGCGTGCTGGAGGCGACGGAAGCGCTGAAGGGAGTGATCGACACGCCGCCCGAGAAGCGGGTCCCTCTCAAATCGCCGAAGTCCCGGCGTTGACGGGCGGTGCCGCTGCGGCACGGAAGCGCTCCGCCGCCGCATACATGCCCCACATCGTGCCCAGCATCATCCAGAAATGGCGCCAGTGGTCGGTGTCGATGATGAAACTTTCGCCGACGGTGCCGAGGAAGGCCGAGAATAGCGCGAGGTAGGCGCGCTGCCACGGCACGCGCAGGAAGACGTAGCGGAAGCCGACGATTGCGCTGACGAAGACCAGCGCCGGATAGCAGATGCCCGAGATCCAGCCGCCCGACATGAAGGCGTTGAGGAATGAATTGTGGGTGTCTTCGGGAAAGTAGGTGTGGAATTGCAGCGGCCCGATGCCGAACGGCATCTCGAGCGCCATTTGCGCGCCGAGGATGTGGCGACCGAACCGGCCGAAGCGGCCCTCGTCATAGCTCTGGTCGAAGCTCGCGCGCTGCTTGAACATCTCCGCGACCGTGTCGATCGAGAGCAGCACCGCAACCAGCGCAACCGCGAGCACGGCGGCGGTCAGCGCCATCACGATGATGCGCGAGCGCTGCGCCTGCGAGCGGCTGGTCAGCACCATCAGCAGCAGCATGAAGGCCGCGGTGATGACGAGGCCGCCCCAGGCGGCACGGGAGAACGACAACAGAATCGCTAGCGAGATGATGCCGAAGGCGATCGCATTGCGAAACGCCTTGCCGAAGCGATCGGAAACGACGCTCTGCAGCGCGAACAGCGCCGGCAGGATCAGGAACGCGCCGAGCACGTTCGGATCCTTGAAGGTGCCGCGGGCGCGGTCATACAGCGTCAGCAACTCGTAGCCGCCGGGCACCAGATGGAAATAGCCCGCGATGCCGGAAACCGATGCGATCATCGCACCGACGATCAGGCCCCGGCGCAGCATGTCGAGGCGCGCCTCGGTATCATCAGACATCACCATGGCGAAGAAGATGACGGTGATCGCCATGTACCAGGAGGTGAAGACCCAGTTCACCACCTCCGGCTTGTCGAGGAACGGCACGGAGCCGATGCTGTATCCGACATTGAGCACGATCAGCGAGAACAGGAGCGGGATGAACACCAGCCGCATCCGCACTCCCGTGGCGAAGAACAGGATGCAGGAGATCAGCGTGACGAGTTCGTAAGGGCTCGGCTCGACGAAGACGATGGCGCAGGACGCGCCGGCGAGCCACAACAGCCCCCGTTGCAGCGCCAGCACGCCGGGCGGCGCCGTGATCGGCGGGTGGGATATCCCGGCTGTCGCCGCATAGGCCATCAGATACTCACGCAACCCAAGGCTACAACTTGCTTCCCCCCGTCATTGCGAGGAGTGCAATCCCGAGGAGCTCAATAGGCGTTCTCGTTCTTGGTCAGCAGCGAGGACGGCGTCTTGAGCAGAATGTAGAGGTCGAACAGCACCGACCAGTTCTCGATGTAGTAGAGATCGAACTCGACACGCTTCTGGATCTTCTCGTCGGTGTCGACCTCGCCGCGCCAGCCGTTGATCTGCGCCCAGCCGGTGATGCCTGGCCGGACGCGGTGACGGGCGAAATAGCCGTCGACGGCCTCGTCGAACAGACGGTTCGCGAGCTTGCCCTGCACGGCGTGCGGGCGCGGACCGACCAGGGAGAGATTGCCCTTCAGAACCACATTGAACAGCTGCGGAAGCTCGTCGAGCGAGCTCTTGCGGATGAGGCGGCCGACGCGGGTGACACGCGGGTCGTTCTTGGTGACGACCTTCGCGGCAGTCGGATCGGCCTGATGGTGATAGAGCGAGCGGAACTTGTAGACATCGATCCGCTCGTTGTTGAAGCCGAAGCGCTTCTGGCGGAACAGTACCGGGCCCGGGCTGTCGAGCTTCACCGCGAGCGCGACCAGCCCCATCACGGGAAGGGCGGCGAGCAGGATCAGGCCGCCGACGACGCGGTCGAACAGCCATTTCATCACCAGGTCCCAGTCGGTGATCGGCGCCTCGAACACGTCGAGCGTCGGCACCTCGCCGAGATAGGAATAGGAGCGGGGCCGGAAGCGCAGCCGGTTGGTGTGCGCCGACAGGCGGATGTCGACCGGCAGCACCCACAGCTTTTTCAGCATCTCGAGGATGCGCGTTTCCGCCGAGATCGGCAGCGCGAACAGCACGAGGTCGATGCGGGTACGGCGGGCGAATTCGACGACGTCGTCGACCTTGCCGAGCTTCGGGCTGCCGGCGCAGGTCTCCATCGAGCGGCTGTCGTTGCGGTCGTCGAACACGCCGAGCACGTGGATGTCCGAATCCTCTTGCGTCTTGAGCGCTTCGACCAGTTGCTCGCCGTCCTGATCGGCGCCGACGATGATTGTGCGGCGGTCGAGCCGGCCGTCGCGCGCCCAGGCGCGCACCATCGTGCGCAAGGCGAGACGTCCGATGATCAGGACTGCGATGCCGACGAAGAAGAACGACGACAGCCAGAGCCGCGACACCTCGCCGCCAAGCTTGAACAGGAAGGAGACGCCGATGAACAGCAGGAACACCAACGACCAGGACGAGATCATCAGCGTCATCTGGCGGAGCTGGCCGCGGAACACCTGAACCTGGTAGATGTCGGCGGCCTGGAAGCAGACCACCGCGGCCAGGGACATGCCGGCGATTGCTCCGATGTATTCCCAGTGGAAGCCGGCCTGCGGCTTCACATAGGCAAGGTAGATACCGACGCCGATCAGGCTGAGCAGCACAAAGTCGGCGACACGGACCGCGCCGGCGATCACGATCGGCGAGTAGGCAGCGCGAACTTTCTGGTTGGTGACGGCGAGCGCAGCCGGCGACAGGCGGCGGCGGCGCTCGACCTGCGGCTGGTCGGCCTGCTGGTGACCGATCGTTGCCGAAGCAGCGGCATCCAGCATCGAGCGTGCGTTGAGCGGTTCCACGTGTGTCCACGTCCATTCCTGCGCATGCAGATAGGCATGCGAGTGCAGGGCGAAATTCCCCCAGGGCGGGAGATAGCGGGACAATTCGGAAGAAACGGTTACGCGTGCAAAAAATGGTTAACGTTTGGCAAACGCGTCGCGATAGCCGCCCAGCACGCCCTCGACCATCGCTCCCTGCGAGAAATGCTGCGAGATGCGTTCACGGAGCCTGGCGGCCCGGGCCGCGGTGACTGCGGGATTGTCGAGTGCAGCCTTGATGGCGTCGGCCATCGCGGCCGCGTTGCTCGGCGCGAACAGCGCGTCGGTGTTGACGTCGAAGATTTCCGGGATGCCTCCGACATTGGCGGCAATCATGGGAACACCGGCGGCGGCCGCCTCGATCACCACGTAAGGCATCGAATCGCCGCGTGACGGCACCACCAGCAGGCGGCCCTTGGAGAAGCCGTAACGCGCCTTGACGTGACCGATGAAGCGAACCGCGTCGTCGAGCGCCAGCCGCTTGACCTGCGCCTTCAGCTTCTCGGTTTCCTCGCCATCGCCGCCCAGCGTCAGCGTCACCGGCTTGCCGTCGCCGCGCAGCTTCGCCACCGCGTCGATCAGCAGGTCGGCGCCCTTGATGTGCCTGAACTCGCCGACATAGGCGATGTCGGTGGCGTCGTCGGCCGTGGGCACAGGCTCGAATTCGTCGGAAGTCACACCGTTGAACACGCAGTGCACCAGCCCGCTCGGCACGCCGACGGTTCGCTGATAGGTGTTGCGAGCGAACGCGCTCTCGAACAGGAACAGATCGGTGCTGTCCTTCAGCGTGCGCTCGAGCTGGCTGTAGAACCGGCCCTTCATCGTTTCGAGCGGGTAGTGCAGCGAGCCGCCATGCGGCGTATAGACCCGAATCGTCTTCTTCGAGCGGGGCCGCAGGCGGACATAGGCGCCGGCCTTGGCGCCGTGGCCGTGCAGCACGTCCGGCTTCATCTGCCAGATCAGGCGCACGATATGTCCCCAGACCGCGGCATCGGCGAAACGCGGCTCGCGTCGGATCGCGACGCGGTGCACGCCGAGCTTGAGGCGCGGCGCGATCTCGGCGAGCGCCGCGTCGGCGCGGGTGCCGCCCGTGAGGCTGTCGGCGACGATGCCGACATGATGACCGCGCTCGATCTGGCCATTGGCGACGTCGAGGATGTGACGGAAGATTCCGCCGACCGGCGCGCGGACGACGTGCAGGATGCGGAGCGGCTGGTCCTGATTCTGCGCTTGCGCCATCGATCAGAACCAGCGCCCGCCGACGAACGCGGTGTCGGCGCCGAGCTTGTCGCCGGCATCCAGATGGTAGGCGCTGTCGCCTGGCGCGGGCTCGGCATTGGCGACAGGCGCAGCGTAGGGCAGACCGTAGGCAAGGCCGGGATCGACGGCGAACGGCGTGGTCCGGCCCATGCAGCCCGACAAGCCGAGTGCAGCGATCAGGTCGACGATGACGGTGCGCGTGCCGCGCATTGCAAGGAATCCTGGAAGATATCAGCCTCGATTAACGGCACTCATGGTTAACAAAGGATGACGGCGTCCGTGCTGCTACGGATGTCTTGCGCGTTGGCAGCGCAGGATTAACCCAGCGGCAACCTTAATGGAGTGTGATCACCCCGGTTGTGGTGGAGTCGCGGCGTCCGCGGGAGAATGCAATGCGCTTTGCGTTGTGGCGTAAGCTTGGGGAAAAGACCGTCGCGCAACGGGCGCTGCCGAAATCGGCACCCGTTGTCGCGGAGGCATTTGCCGAGCCCGTTCCCGCCAAGGCGGTTGCATCATCCGGAGCGGCCGATCTCGATCTGAGCTCGCTTGGCAGCGCGTTACGGCGCAAGCGGGGCTGGATCATCGTTCCCACCATCCTGGTGTTCGCGCTGTCGCTGGCCGCGGTCAATGTCGTCACTCCGCGCTACAAGTCCGAAGCGCGCATCCTGGTCGATAATCGCGAGAACGCCTTCCTGCGGCCGAACGGCGAGCGCGATCAGGAGCGCACCTCGATGGATGCCGAGGCTGTCACCAGCCAGGTGCAGCTGTTGCTGTCGCGCGACCTCGCCCGCGATATCATCAAGAAGAACAAGCTCGCCGAGCTTCCGGAGTTCGATCCGGTGCTGCGGGGCTTCTCGCCGTTGAAATCCCTGCTGGCGCTGTTCGGCATCGGCCGTGATCCGTTCTCGCTGACCCCGGAAGAACGGGTGCTCGATGCCTATTATGACCGCCTGCAGGCCTACGCGGTCGACAAGTCGCGCGTCATCGTCATCGAATTCCAGTCGCAGGATCCCGACCTTGCCGCGCGTGTGACCAATTCGATCGCAGACGGCTATCTCGTGCTGCAGCAGGCGGCGCGGCAGGATCAGGCCAAGGCCGCCAGCGCCTGGCTGGCGGGCGAGATCGACAATCTGCGCAAGAAGGTGTCGGAGGCCGAATCGCGAGCCGAGGATTTCCGCTCGAAGTCGAGCCTGTTCATGGGCACCAACAACACCACGCTGTCCAACCAGCAGATGGGTGAGCTGAACACGCAGCTCAACAACGCCCGTGCGCTGAAGGCGGACGCCGAGACCAAGGCACGGCTGATCCGGGAGATGCTCCAGAGCGGCAAGCCGATCGAGGCCTCGGAAGTGCTCAATTCCGAGCTGATCCGCAGGCTCGCCGAGCAGCGCGGCACGCTGCGCGCGCAGCTCGCCGAACAATCCTCGACCTTGCTGGACAATCATCCTCGCATCAAGGAGCTGAAGGCGCAGGTCGCGGATCTCGACCGCCAGTTGCGCGAGGAAGCGGCGAAAATCTCGCGCTCGCTGGAGAATGACGCCCGTGTCGCCGGCGGCCGGGTCGACGCATTGTCCGCGAGCCTCGATCAGGTGAAGAAGCAGGCCTCGTCGAGCAACGGCCAGGACGTGCAGCTGCGGGCGCTGGAGCGCGAGGCCAAGGCGCAGCGCGACCTGCTTGAAACCTATCTTGCCAAATATCGCGAGGCGACCGCCCGCGAGAACATCGAGGCGGCACCGACCGACGGCCGCATCATCTCGCGCGCCTCCGTCTCGAACACGCCGGCCTATCCGAAGAAGCTGCCGATCGTGCTGATCGCAACCCTGGCGACGCTCTTGCTGTCGTCGGGAATCATCATCACCGGCGAGCTGCTGCGCATCTCTGCACCGTCAGCGGTCGCCCGTGCTTTCGCACCGGTTGCGGCAACGGTCCGCCGACGCGAACCTGTGATGGAGACCATGGTCGCGAACGAGCCGGAGCCGGAACCGGAGCTGATGCCCGAGCCGGAACTGGCGCCCGAGCCGGAGCTGATGTCCGAGCCGGCACTGACGCCGGAGCCTGTGGTTGCGCGCGAACCGGCCGTCAGCGCGCCGCCGCTGGCGCCTGCGCCGCCGGCCGACGAGATCGAAGAGCTTGCGACGCGCCTCGTCGGGGCCGGTGCCGCCGCCCACAAGATCACGATCCTCGGCACCGCTGATGGCGAGAGTGTCACGCTGACCGCGCTGGCGCTGGCCCGCCTGATGGCGCGTCAGGCCAAGGTCGTGTTGATCGATCTCGTCGCGTCGTCACCGGCGCTGACGGCGGCCTCGGTCGATCCGGCCGCGCCGGGGCTCGCCGAGCTGATGGAGGGTGACGCCTCGTTTGCGCAGATCATCACCAAGGACCGGCTCTCGCGCGTGCAGCTGGTCAGCGCGGGACGTCCCGGCTTCGACCGCGCACATCTGCAGTCGCCGCGGCTGACACTCGCGATCGATGCCTTGCTCAGGGTCTACGACCACGTGCTGCTCGACGCCGGCTCGGCCGTCGACCTGCCGGCGGAGCTCTTGACCGCCGGAGCGCAGGCCGTGGTCGTGCCGGACGCCGCGATGGCGCAGGATGCGCGCCTGCTGATGGTCGATCAGCTCAGGGCCGCGGGCTTCTCCGAGGTGACGATGCTGACCAAGCCGTCCGTAAAGCCGGATACCGTCGTGCCGGGCCCGCGGGGCGTGGCCGCCTGACCCGTCCCGCGAGCAAATGCCACTCAGTGCGCCATAACCGGCTCACGCGCGCTCCGCTCGAGCAATGGATCGATCCGCAGCCTGATCGCGACGAGCGCGCCGATCAGGCCCATCAGGGCGAGCAGCAGCAGCCCGGCTGTGAATCCGCCGGTCAGATCCTTCAGATATCCCATCGCGAAGGGACCGGCGAAGCCCGACAGATTGCCGAGCGAATTGATGGCGGCGATTCCGGCGGCGGCCGAGGCGCCGGTCAGCATGCCCGCCGGCATCGGCCAGAACATCGGCGGTACTGCTGAGACGCCGATCTGGGCGAGGCAGAGCAGGCCCACGATCAACACCGGGCTCGACACCAGCCCGGCGAGGCCGATTCCGACAGCGGCCAGGATCAGCGCCCCGGCGACGTGCATCTTTCGCTCGCCGGTGTGGTCGGAATGCCTGCCGAGCAGCACCATGCCGATCGCGCCGAATACGAAGGGGAGCGCCGCGATCAGTCCGGTCTGGGTGTCCGTGACGCCGAACGCCTTGATGATGGTGGGAAGGAAGAATGCGACGCCGTAACTCGCCGCGTTGAGGCAGAAATACACCACCGCGCAGGCGAGGATGCGCAGGTCGGTCAGCGCCTGGAGCACCGAAATATGCTCGTGATCCACCGTTCGCTTCCGCTCCAGTTCGAGCGTGCTCTGAACCCAGTTGATCTCGTCCGGTTGCAGCCAATGGGCCTGGCGCGGGAAGTCGGGCAGGAAGATCAGGACGGCGAAGCCGACCAGGATCGACGGCAGCGCTTCGCAGATGAACAGCCATTGCCAGCCTTGCAGGCTCAGCCCCGACAGGTTGAGCAGCAGTCCCGAGATCGGCGACCCGACGATGCTCGAGATCGGGATCGCCAGCATGAACAGGCTGATGACGCGGGCCCGATACACCGCCGGGAACCACAGCGTCAGATAAAATATGATGCCTGGAAAGAAGCCGGCCTCGCAGGCGCCGAGCAGCAGACGGAGGAAATAGAAGATCCATTCGCTCGACAGGCCGCTCGCCGCCGACATCGACGGGATGAAGGCAAATGCCGCAGAGACGATGCCCCAGCTGATCATGATGCGCGCGATCCAGCGCCGCGCGCCGAAACGCTCCAGCAGGATGTTGGAGGGCACTTCGAAGAAGAAGTATCCGATGAAGAAGAGGCCGGCACCGAGCCCGTACGCGGCTTCGCTCAGTCCGAGCGATTCGTTCATGTGCAGCTTGGCGAAGCCGACATTGACGCGATCGAGATAGGCTACGAAGTAACACAGGATGAGAAACGGGATCAGCCGCCGCATGATCTTTCCGATTGCGCGCTTCTCGACATCATCAATCATCGTTCCCATCCCTCATATTGTCATTGGCCCGGATTGTCGTTTGCCCGGATTTTCATTTGCCCGGCTTGTCATTGGCCGGGCGCGCGGCGAGACGGCGTCGTCGGCGGCCGCACGCATGCAGCCGACGGTACCGCTCGCTTGCCCTTGCAAGCAACGCGTTCATTGTTGTGTAATCGAGGGACCGGTGACTAATGGCATTTGGGAATGCAGCCATGGCGAAATGGTCATGGTGCATCGCGGCATGACGGCCGGAACCTTGCCGGGCAACGGCAAGGATCATGCTCAGACGACGAGAGCAGAAGGGCCGTGATCAGGGATCTCAAATTACGTCAGCTCCGCCTCCTGGTCGCGCTCGACAGCGAGCGCAAGCTGCAACTGGCTGCGGAGCGCCTGAACATTACCCAATCTGCGGCATCGAAGATGCTGGCCGAGATCGAGGCCCTGGCGCGGGTTCCGCTGTTCGAGCGCACGGCACGCGGCGTCGAGCCAACCGCCTACGGTGCGATCCTGGTCCGGGGCGGCAAGAGCGTGCTGGCCGACCTTGATCAGGTAACCGACGAATTCGCCGGCTACCGGTCGGGCGAACTCGGCACGGTCTCCGTCGGAACTGTGGCCAAAGCCTGCGAAGACCTCGTCATCGACGTCATCCAGTATCTCGGCAAGAAGCTTGACCGGGTCAATATCTCGCTGGATGTCAGCACCAGCCCGCCGCTCGTCGAGCGTCTGCTCGCGCTGGAGTTCGATTTTGTCGTCGCCCGGATTCCCGCCGACGTCGACCCGCGTCAATTCGACTATCACGAGATCGGGGCTGAGGAGGCCGCGCTGCTCGTTCGTGCCGAGCATCCATTGGGCTGCCGCGAGATTGTCGATCTCGAGGAGATGGCCGACCAGCAGTGGATTTGCCAGCCGCGAGAATCCTTCATGCGCCAGGCGCTGGAGCGCCTGTTCTACAGCCGTGGCGTCACACCGCCTCGCCGCATCATCAACACCGAGTCGTTTCTCGCATCGGTCGGCATCGCGGCGGGGATCGACGCCATCGTGCCGGTCCCGATGCTGGTTTTCGATTTGGTCGATCCGCAGCGCTTCCGGAGACTGCGCATTCGAGACCGGCTGATGCTGGAGAGCTACGGCCTGATCAAGCTCCGGAAACGAAGGCTGTCGCCCGCCGCCTCGCTGGTGTTCGACGCAATGATGCGGCTCGGCGTGCCGAACGGGCGGGATGCATCGAGCGAGCAGGCCTGAGGCGTCAGCGGAACATGCTGCGCAGATTCTGCGCGATCTCGAGCAGGGCCGCGTTGTGCTTGACCGCGCGCTTGGTGCGATTGAGGCTCGACATGGTGCTGGCGGCCAACCGTCCGCGCAGGCTGAGCGGGATGAAGCTGTCGAAGATCGCCTCATCATCCTTGCAGAATAGCCGCTTGTACTCGTCCGCCCCGATGCCGAGATCGAACGCGCGGTAGTTCTCGCCGGCATGGCGATCGATCATGTCGCGCATCAGGATCAGGCCGGGACTGTATTTCGAGTTGCCCGACATCGTGTAGGTGTTGAACATCATCGAGAAGCGATGGCCGTCGGCGACGCCGGCGAAGATCGCGATCACTTCCTCGTCGCACTCCAGCGCATGGATGTCGATGACATGGCGGGGGCCGTCGCCGAGCGGCGTCAGGCAGGCGGCACGGATGAACTGCTCGACGCCGGGCTCGGCGAACACGTCCGGCAGCTTCTGCTCGGCCATCCGCTGCGGCTTGACGCGGAAGAACCAGTCGAGCAGCCGGCTGATGTCGGCGCTCTCGGTCGCGATGTAATAGCGGAAGCCGGGCAGCAGCTGCAACTTGCGTGCCTTGCCCTTCAGCCGGCTGCGGAACGAATTGCTGATCAATGTCGCGGGCGCCGCGCCCGGCTCCATCACCAGCAGCGGGCAATCGTTTACCGAGGGCTGGTGCGGCAGCAGCGCCAGCGGGTTCGGCTGGTCCTGCCAGCGCAGCGGCTGCTGATGCAGCGCCAGCGCATCGACGCGCGAGCGCTCGGCGATCAAGCCGACCAGTGCGGAAAGGTCCGCTTCGGTGGCGTTGGCAGCAAAGTCCTTGTCGCACAGCGCCATGTTGAAGGTTGCGTGCTTGCCGCCCATGAAGCTCGCGCGCTGCGCGCCCCAACCGGATTCGATCGCGAGCGGCAGCAGCAGTAGCGGCCGGCGTTCGCTGTCGTGAGCGACGACGATGAACGGGCGCAGACGCTCGCGCTCGCCGACCTGGCGTTGCCAGGCGGCAAGGAAGTCGAAGCGCTGATAGGGCGTGAAGGAATGGGTGGATGTCTCGAAGCCGCGCCAGATCGCCTCGGCTGCGGAGAGATCATGGAAGATGTCGACGCCGGCGATGCGGCGAGCTGTCGTTGGCCATGCCCGTGCATCGGCCGTCTGGCCTTCGATCGCCGCAGCCATGGTCATCTCAGAACCCATTTTGTAAGATTTTGTTTACAGTTCCCCGCGGGGCGACCTTCGCAGGGAAATGTCAACAAAAAGTAATAACAATGCCGCGTCGGGGGTCGTGGGAACCGCCGGGCGGGGCGGGACGGTGGCGTCGGACAACAGGTTTTTGCGGCGGGCGCAGATCGAGTTCGCCTATTTCAGTGGCGCATTCCTCCTGAAGCAGCGCGAGGCCGGCGGCGCCGGCGCGATCCTGCGCTTCGAGCGGGTTCGGCCGCCCGCGAGCGCGCGGTTCCAGCCGCTGAGGTCCGGCGAGATCACGCCAAAATTCCTTGATCGTGCGATCGGCGCGCTGAAGCGCTGGAACTACGATATCGTCGGCATCGACGAGGCGTGCCGGCGCGCCGTGACGCTGCCGGAGCGGCGGCGCTTTGTCTGCCTGACCTTCGATAGCGGTGCGAAGGATTTCATCACCCACGCCTATCCCGTGCTGGCGCGGCATGGCGTTTCCGCCACCCTGTACCTGTCGACGGCCTTTCCCGACGGCGTGGGGGAGGCCTGGTGGCTGGCGCTGGAGGACGTCATCGGCCGCGAAAGCCGCATCAGCCTGATGATCGACGGCGCCGAGCGGCATTTCGTGGTTTCGGAGCTCTCGGACAAATACGAGCTGTTCGACTATCTGTTCGCCTGGATGCGCAAGCTGCCGCCTCCGGACCTCTCGCTCGCCATCAACGACCTCTGCAGGCGCTATGCCGTCGATCTCGCCGGGCTGTCGCGCAGCGCGTCGCTGGACTGGGCCGATCTGGCGAAACTCGCTGGCGATCCGAGGCTCACGTTCGGCTGCGCCACCGTGAACTATCCCGCGCTGTCGAATCTCAGGGACGCGGACGCGCGGCGCGAGATGAAGATGGGGAAGGCGGTCGCCGAGAGTGCGTTCCGCCGCGATGTGAGCCACTTCGCGTTTCCGTTCGGCGACCGCGGCTCTTTCCGCCGCCAGCACGTGGTGATGGCGGAGGAAGCCGGCTTTGCCAGCGCGGTGTCCACATTGCCAGGCATCGTCGGAGCGCAGGGACGCACCAACCTCCACGCGCTGCCGCGCATCGCCTGGGACGGCCGCGTTCGCTCGCTGCGGGTGATGCGGGTGCTGCTTTCGGGCGTCATGTTCGCGCCGGTGCAGCCAACACGCAGCGCGCGAAACTGAGCTGTAATTGCCCCGGATCGGCAGGCCTGGCGTGCGAGCGTCGCGCGCAATGCGATGTGAGCCGTCGGTCCGTTACAATCAGCCCGCAGCGCGGTCGGGCCGTGACATCCAGGCGACGATCGGCATTGCCGGCAGCACCCAGCCGAGGCCGGCCACGACATAGAAGATCGCCTGGAGCCAACCGGAATTGGCGAGCCACGGCGTCTGTGCCACCGTCATGCCGAGCAGCGACCACACCAGCACCAGGATCAGCAGGGCGATGGTTCCGAGCAGTTTGCGGGTACGTATGGCCATGGCGGATATGTGCGACTCGTGATCTCGGCGGAGCTTGCGTGGCTGATAGGTCGGACTATAAGGGGCGCGAAAATCCAATCAAGTCAGGGCGAAATGGCCGGTCTTTCCGCTAGCACCACCCAGTACCGCGCGGTCAGGATATGGCTGATGTCGGTTGCCGCGCTGATTGCGCTGATGGTGCTGGTTGGCGGCGCCACGCGGCTCACCGAATCCGGCCTGTCGATCGTGGAATGGAAGCCCGTCACAGGTGCGCTGCCGCCGCTGACCGAAGCGCAGTGGACCCAGGCATTCGAGGGCTACAAGGCGATCCCGCAATATCGCGAGCTCAACGCCGGGATGACGCTCGGCGAATTCAAGACGATCTTCTGGTGGGAATGGAGCCACCGGCTGCTCGGCCGCTTCATCGGCGTCGCCTATCTGCTGCCGTTTCTTTACTTCCTCTGGCGCGGTGGGATGAGCGGCGAGTTGAAGCGGCGGCTGTGGCTGATCTTCGCCCTTGGCGGACTGCAAGGCGCCGTCGGCTGGTGGATGGTGGCCTCGGGACTGTCGGAGCGCGTCGAGGTGTCGCAGTATCGGCTTGCGACGCACCTCGTGCTGGCGCTCCTGATTTTCGCCGCGATCGTCTGGACGCTGCGCCGTTTGACGGAGCGTCCGCCTGCGGTCGCGACGATCAGGCTGAAGCTCACGAGCGCGGTGCTGCTGGTGCTCACCTTCGTGCAACTCTATTTCGGCGCGCTGGTCGCGGGCCTGCGCGCGGGCCGGGTGTTCAATACCTGGCCCGAAATCGACGGAGCGTTCGTTCCGTCCGCCGACCGGCTGTGGTTCGAGACGCCGTGGTGGCGCAATCTGTTCGACAATACGCTGACCGTGCAGTTCGAGCATCGCATGACCGCCTATCTGCTGTTCGCACTGGCGATCGCGCACGCGATCGACGCAGTGCGTTCGCGCGCCGAAGGCTCCGTGGTCGCGGGCGCCTGGTGGCTGGTCGGGGCGATCACAGTCCAGGCGACGCTCGGAATCCTCACACTGCTGCATCAGGTGCCGATCGATCTGGCGCTGACGCACCAGGCGGTCGCGATCGCGGTATTGACGCTTGCCGTCCTGCAGGCCGAGCGGCTCGCCGCGCGCCGGACCGCACGGGACCAGCCGAAGCTGGTTCCGGTCGGCCAGCCCGGCTGATCATTCACGGCAAATAGTCGAGACCGATATCCAGCGCGGCGGAGCTGTGGGTCACCCAGCCGACCGAGATCAAATCCACGCCGGTCGCGGCAATCGCCGCCGCGGTTGCCGCGGTGATGCGGCCGGAGGCTTCTGTGATCGCCTTGCCGCGCGCCATCTCCACGGCCCGTGCGAGTTGCTCCGTGGTCATGTTGTCGAGCAGCACGGCATCGACGCCGAGCGACAATGCCTCCTCGAGTTGCGACAACGTATCGACCTCGACCTCGATCTTGACCATGTGGCCCGTGTTGGCCTTGGCGCGCTCCACCGCCGTGCGGATGCCGCCGGCGAGCGCGATGTGATTGTCCTTGATCAGCACGGCATCATCGAGACCGAACCGGTGATTGCCGCCGCCGCCGGCGCGCACCGCGTATTTTTCCAGCGCGCGCAGTCCTGGCGTGGTTTTGCGCGTGCAGACGATTTGCGCGCGCGTGCCCTGGACTGCTTTCACAAGGGTCGCGGTCGCGGTCGCGACGCCGCTGAGGTGGCACAGAAAGTTGAGCGCGGTCCGCTCCGCGGTGAGCAGGCTGCGGGCCGGGCCATCGATGATCGCGATCACCTGGTCGGGCTCGACGGTGCTGCCGTCGGGGCGCTCGGCGCGAAGCTCGATTGCGGACGATATCGTCCGGAACGCGCAGCCCGCGACGTCGAGCCCGGCAACGACGCCGCTTTGGCGGGCTCGCATTACCAGCCGGGCCTGCTGGCTCGCCGGCACGATGGCATCGGCCGTGATATCGCCGGCGCGGCCGAGATCCTCGCGCAAGGCGGTATGCACGATCGACTCGTAGATCAGCGGCAACAACGGATTGAGGGTCATGATTTGGCACTCCTGGCGGATGGGATCGATTCGACGATATCGCGCGCGGTAGCGAGGGCGTCCGCGCGGGTGAGGGATGAGGATTGGGCGGATGGGGCGCTCTCCGGAAAATCGCTGCGGAAATGGCCACCACGGCTTTCCTCGCGCCTGATGGCGGCAACCGCGATCATCAATCCGACCAGGGCTGCGTCGGACGCCGTGCTCTGGGCGCGCGCGAGCGGATGAAGGCTGCGGATCGCGCGTGCGATCCCGTCGCGGTCGCGCAGCACGCCGAGCCCTTGTGTCAGGATCGGACGCACGATCGCGGGATCGGCTGGGGCCGCATGGGCCTGGTCCCGCAGCATCGCGCGCGGACCGGCACCGAGGCCGTCGATGCTTTCGGTGACCCAGCGCGCGCAGACGATCGCCTCCATCAGCGAGTTGCTTGCGAGCCGGTTTGCGCCGTGCAGCCCGGTGCGGGCCGCTTCGCCGCAGGCCCACAAGCCCTGCACGCTGCTGCGTCCTTCGCCGTCAACGGCGATGCCGCCCATGTGATAGTGGACCGCCGGCCGGATCGGGATCGGATCATTGGCAGGATCGATGCCGGCCATCTTGCAGAAGGCGCTGATCATAGGATAGCGCTGCGGGAAATCCGCGCCCGGATTCTTGCGCGCATCGAGGAAGGTGCGATGTCCGGCGGCACGGTGGCGCCACACCGCTCGGGCGACGATGTCGCGCGGCGCAAGCTCGGCACCGGGCTCGTCCGCCATGAACCGCAGTCCCGTCTCGTCGATCAGCACCGCGCCGTCGCCGCGGATCGCCTCGGTGAGGAGCGACATCGGCCGCGACGGCCCGTCGAAGGCGGTGGGATGAAACTGAACGAATTCGAGATCGGAGAGCTTTGCGCCGGCATGTGCCGCGAGCGCGAGCCCCTGGCCGAAACATCCGCCCGGATTGGTGCTGTCGGCGAACAATCCGCCGATGCCGCCGGTTGCGATCACGACGCGATTGGTGGAGAGCGTCAGGACGCCGCGGTCATTCGCCGCCAGCACGCCCCTGACCGCATTGTCCTCGACGAGAAGCCGGCGCGCCTCGACGCCTTCAAGCAGCGTGATCGACGGCGTGCGGCGGACTGCCGCGATCAACGCCCGCATGATCTCGCGCCCGGTGCCGTCGCCGGTAGCGTGCACGATGCGCTTGCGGCCATGCGCGGCCTCGAGCCCGAGGCGCCAGCGTCCGTCGGGCCGCCGATCGAAGGCGACGCCGAGCGCTGTCAGCCGTTCCACCGCTGCCGGCGCCTCATGGACGATCCGCCATGCCGCGGCTTCGTCGCACAGCCCGGCACCGGCCGCGATCGTATCGGTGAAGTGGAGGGCCGGCGTATCGTCTTCGCCGACCGCTGCCGCCAATCCGCCTTGCGCCCACATGCTGGAGGCTTCCGCGCCGAGAGGTGATTTCGACAGCAGCACCACCGGCTCGGGTGCGAGACAAAGCGCGGTCATGAGCCCGGCGGCGCCGCCGCCGATGATGACGGGGCGGCCTGTCAGGCTGGACATATCTGTTGTCATAGCGCCAGCATCCTTTCAACGCTCCGCCGCGCGCGGTCGGCGATCGCAGGATCAACAGTCACTTCGTGCTGGTTGGTCTCCAGCGCGTGACGGATGTTCTTCAGCGTGATCCGCTTCATGTGCGGACAGAGGTTGCAGGGGCGGACGAAGTCGATATCCGGATGCTGCGCGGCGATGTTGTCGCTCATCGAGCATTCCGTCAGCAGCACGACGCGCGGGGGACGCCTGGTCTCCACGAACGACGACATCGCGGCCGTCGAGCCGGAATAATCCGCTTCCGCCACGACCTCGGGCGGGCACTCCGGATGCGCCAGTATGGTGATGCCAGGATGATCCTCGCGCAGCTGGCGCACGTCGTCGGCGGTGAACAGCTCATGCACCTCGCAATGGCCTTTCCAGGCGATGATCTTCCTGTCCGTCTGCTTGGCGATGTTCTTCGCAAGATATTCGTCCGGCAGCATGATGACGCGCTCGGTACGAAGCGATTCCACGACCTTCAGCGCGTTGCCTGAAGTGCAGCAGATATCGGACTCGGCCTTGACGGCGGTCGAGGTGTTGACATAGGCGACGACAGGCGCGTCCGGGTAGCGCGAGCGCATCAGCCGGACGTCCTCCGGCGTGATGGAATCGGCGAGCGAGCAGCCGGCCTTGAGGTCGGGGATCAGCACGGTCTTCGCCGGGTTCAGCAGCTTGGCCGTCTCGGCCATGAAATGCACGCCGGCGAGCACGATGATGTCGGCATCGACCTTGGTCGCCTCGCGTGCGAGCAGCAGGCTGTCGCCGACGATATCGGCGACGCCGTGGAAGATCTCCGGCGTCTGGTAGTTGTGCGCCAGCACAACCGCGTTGCGGCGGCGTTTCAGGGTGAGGATCGCATCGACGTCTTCGGCGAAGGTGGCCCATTCGAAGGGCGGGATCACGCGTTTGACGCGCTCATAGAGTGGTGCGGTACGGTCGAGCAGTGCGGTATCGAGTGAGGCCATTTATACTCTCCTTGAGCATAAGATGGCTTATACTTATCCTGAGCATAAGGGCTGTCAAGTGCGGGAAAGCGGGAGCTTGGTACCGGCGACGGCCCGTTCGGCCAGCACGGCATGACGGAAGCGGAACAGCTTGGCCGGGCGGCCGACGGTATCGGTCGCGATTGCGCCAGTCTCTTCAACGAGTTCCTGCTGCTCGATCAGCCTGCGGAAATTCTGCTTGTGGACCAGCCGGCCTGCGAGCGCCTCAACACTGCGTTGCAGTTGCAGCAGGGTGAACTCGGACGGCATCAGCTCGAACACCACGGGACGATATTTGATCTTGGCGCGCAGCCGCGCGATGCCGGTAGCGAGGATGCGGCGATGATCCGCGGTCATCGGCTTGCCGGGCACGATAGGAGCATCGCGGCCATTGTCACGACCGGCCTCGGGGATCAGCCCGGCCTCGTAGAGCAGCTCGTAGCGCTGCAGCACCAGCTCCTCGTTCCAGTCGCGATCGTCGAGGCCGAAGGTGATGGCGCAGCGCTGCCAGCGTTCGCGCTGCAGGGTCGGTGAAGGCGCCGATTTCGCCCACGCCCTTAGCTTCGGTGCGACCGCCTTGGCGAGAAACGCCGGCGCGCCGGCGCGATGGTCTTCCCAGGGGAAATACTCGTACCAGCCGTGCCAATGGGCCTCGAAGCCTTCGCCCACCTTGTCCTCGCGGGTGAGGCCGAGATAGCTGATGGAGATGCTGTGCGGCGCCTTGCTGTCGCCGGACCGGCCGCGGTCGGCGAAGGTGTAGAGCTGCTCGACATAGCCGAGCGGGTGGCCGGTCTGGGCCTCGACCCAGGCGCGGAGAGCGGTCTGCAGCGAGCGATGCGTGAACTCGAACGGGCCGCTCGGCAGCGCCGATCCGCCGGCGATGGTCATGATGTCAGGCACGCCGTCGCTGACGGCGACCAGCACCGCGACGAGGTCGGCGGTGATTGCGTTCCCCGAAGCCGATGCGCGGGTTTTCTGCGCCGATCTTGCCACGCGATCGTCCCGCGCTAGCAATAGCCGTAGATGCCGCAGGCGTAGGGCAGGCGATCCCAATAATCCACATAGGCGCCGCCGTAATAGGGGCCCGTGTAGCTGTAGGAGTAGGCATTGCCGTAATAGCCGGGCAGGGACGCCGATCCCGGCAGCAGCGGCTCGCCGGGCAAACGGACGATTAATGGCTCGGAATTGAGCGGGATCACCCTGGGATGCACGTAGGTCGGCGGCGCGACCGTGGTGCGGTAGGCGTAGTGGCGGCGGGGCAGGCCGGGCGGAAGCTGCCGCGCGGCGCGGACGGTCGCGGATTTGGCGGGGGTGGGGCCGTCGGCGGCCTCGGCGGGCGGGATCGCTGAAAGTGCGATCGCAATTGGCAGTATCCGGCGCAACATCAATGGTCTCCCGAATCACGGAGCCTATCACTGCCATTTTATGGCGGAAGGTGCGTTAACGAGAGACCGGTCCTTTCCGGACAAATAGCCGGAGCGATGCGGCGCAGCGCTCCGGACAGGGCGGGTGATCAGGCCCGCAGGGCCTGGTCGAGGTCGGCGATCAGGTCTTCCTTGTCCTCGATGCCGATCGACAGCCGCACCACGTCGGGGCCTGCCCCCGACCTCACCTTGGCCTCGTCGTCGAGCTGGCTGTGGGTCGTGGAGGCCGGATGGATCACCAGCGAGCGCGTGTCGCCGACATTGGCGAGATGCGAGAACAGCTTCAGGTTCGAAACCAGGTTGACGCCGGCGTCGTAGCCGCCCTTGAGGCTGAAGGTGAACACTGCGCCGGCGCCCTTCGGGGAATACTTGCGCTGGAGCTGGTGGTACCGGTCGTCGGGCAGGCCGGCATAGTTCACGGCCGAGACTGCAGGGTGCGAGGAGAGGAATTCCGCCACCGCCTTGGCATTGTCGCAGTGCTTCTGCATGCGCAGCGGCAGCGTCTCGATGCCGGTCAGGATCATGAAGGCGTTGAACGGCGACAGCGCGGGGCCGAGGTCGCGCAGGCCGAGCACGCGGCAGGCGATCGCGAAGGCGAAGTTGCCGAACGTCTCCTGGATCCGGATGCCGTGATATTCCGGGCGCGGCTCGCTCAGCATCGGATACTTGTTGTCCTTCGACCAGTCGAAGGTGCCGGCATCGACGATGACGCCGCCGAGCGAGTTGCCGTGACCGCCGAGGAACTTGGTCAGCGAGTGCACGACGATGTCGGCGCCGTGATCGATCGGCTTGATCAGATAGGGCGAAGCCAGCGTGTTGTCGACGATCAGCGGTACGCCGGCCTTGCGCGCCACGGCGGCGATCGCCTCGATGTCGGTGATGCTGCCGGCGGGGTTGGCGATCGACTCGATGAAGATCGCCTTGGTGTGCGGCGTCACCGCGCGCTCGAAGCTTGCGACGTCGTCGGGGTCGGCCCAGGCCACGTTCCAGCCGAACGCCTTGAAGGCGTGGGTGAACTGGTTGATCGAGCCGCCATAGAGCTTGCGCGCGGCGAGCACCTCGTCGCCGGGCCGCATCAGCTGCTGCAGCACGATGACCTGCGCCGCGTGGCCGGAGGCAACCGCCAGCGCCGCGGTGCCGCCTTCGAGCGCGGCGACGCGCTCCTCGAGCACCGCATTGGTCGGGTTGCCGATGCGCGTATAGATGTTGCCGAACGCCTGCAGGCCGAACAGCGAGGCGGCATGGTCGGCATCGTTGAACACGAATGACGTGGTCTGGTAGATCGGCGTCGCCCGCGCGCCGGTGGTGGGATCAGGCTGCGCACCGGCATGCACGGCGAGGGTGGAAAACCCCGGAAGGCGATCTGTCATTCTCTAAGTCCTGTTTGTGGCCTGTTCGAAATGCGCGGCATGCTGGGGGCACGGCGCTCCGCCGTCAAGGCAGCCTGGCGAGCGCCCGCGTGTTTGAAATGCCGTGCTGCACATTGTCTGGTGATCGACGCAAATATTCCGCAATGGCCTCAGGTCGTCTCGGTTTTGTTTTTCGCGGCGCGGTCGGAGGCCGCGGTCTGGCCGCCGCCGAAGCTCGAGCGATTGAGCGACAGCCGCATGCCTTGCGTCGGTACGGGTGCCCGCTTGGAGCTCAAGGTGCGCGAATTCACGCCCATCCATGAGATCTCCGACGACAGCCGGCCATACTCGATCTTCGGGCAGCGGTTCATCACGACCTTCAGCCCCGCGGCTTCCGCCTTCTCGGCGGCGGCATCGTCGCGCGCCCCGAGCTGCATCCAGATCACCTTCGGCGGCGGCGACAGCTTCAGCGCCTCGTCCACGACCGGCATGATGTGGCTCGAATTGCGGAAGATATCGACCATGTCGATCGGACGGCCGATATCGGCGAGCGAAGCCACGAACGGCTTGCCCATCAGCTCTTTGCCGACATGGCCGGGATTGACCGGGATCATGTCGTAGCCGCGCTGCGCCAGATATTTGAAGGCGAAGTAGCTCGGCCGCACATTGACCGGCGAGGCGCCAACCATCGCGATCGATTTGACGTTGTTGAGGATGCTGCGGATGTAATTGTCGTCGTAGGCGTCGTGGTTCATCACTCGTCTTTTTCAATTGCGTCATTGCGAGGAGCGAAGCTTCGCTCCTCGCAATGAAGGAACGTCACTTGTCCTGCCACTTCGGATCGCGCTTCTCGAGGAAGGCGCCGATGCCTTCCTCGGCGTCGCGCGCCATCATGTTCTCGGTCATCACCTCGGCGGCATAGCGATACGCCTCCGCGAGGCTCATCTCGGCCTGGCGATAGAATGCTTCCTTGCCGAGCTTGACGGTGTATGCGGATTTCAGCGCGACCTTTTGTGCCAGCGCGATCGCAGCGTCGCGCTCGGTGCCCGCAGGCACCACGCGGTTGATCAGTCCGATGTTCTGCGCGGCGACAGCCGTGATCGGCTCGCCCGTCAGCAGCATCTCCATCGCCTGCTTGCGCGGCACGTTGCGCGACAGCGCGACCATCGGCGTCGAACAGAACAGGCCGATGTCGACCCCCGGCGTCGCGAACGTCGCGGTCTCCGACGCGACAGCAAGATCGCAGCTGGCGACGAGTTGGCAGCCGGCGGCGGTCGCAATGCCCGGGACGGCAGCGACCACCGGCTTCGGCAAATTCACGACTGCCTGCATCATCGCGCTGCATGCGTTCATGATCTGCGCGAAATATGCGCGGCCGCGATCGGCATCGCTGCGACGCGCGGTGAGCTCCTTCATGTCGTGGCCGGCAGAGAAGGCCGGACCATTCGCGGCGATCACGACGCCTCGGACATTGTTGTCGTCACGAATCTCGTCCAGCGCACCATGCAGCTCGGCAATCAGCCCCTCGGACAGGCTGTTGCGTGCTGCGGGACGGTTGAGCGTGAGTACCGTGATACTGCCCACGGTCTCGCGCAGCAGGATCGGGGCTTGCGGTGCTCGTGCGCGGGCGGCTTGGGCAGACATGGCGAAGTTTCCACTGATGAAAATTCCACTAGGGTGTCTATGACAACTTAATGTAACAGGCAGGGTGAAGCGAGGGTGGGGACGGCATGGCTATTGCGAAAATGAGCGTGGCTGAACTGGAGGAGTTCCTGCATCGCGAATTTCCGCAGGCTTTCAGCGGCGACGACATCAGGATCGAGAGCGCCGATGGCGAAACCTGCCTGCTGCGGCAGCGCTACAGCGAACGCATGCTGCGGCCGGGCGGCACGGTGTCCGGGCCGACCCTGATGGGGCTGGCCGATTTCGCGATGTATGTCGTGCTGTTGTCCGCGATCGGGCCGATCGGTCTCGCCGTGACCGCCAATCTCAACATCAACTTCCTGCGCAAGGGCCAGCCGGGGCAGGACGTGCTTGCGGTGGCGAGGCTGCTCAAGCTTGGCAAGCGGCTGGCCGTCGGCGAGGTAAACCTGTTGTCCGGCACGTCGCCCGATCCGATCGCCCATGTCACGGCGACCTATTCCATTCCAAACACATGAACTTTTCTCTGGTATTATTGCACCATATTTATAAGTCATTGTTTTTATGAATGTAATTTGAGCGCATGGACGTTGACGTGTGCGCGCGGCTTCTCTAGAAAGCCGCCCAGTTCGGCGCATACGGCGCCGATTTCCATTTTCACGGATTCTCACATGAGCACGTTCTCGGCCAAGCCCGCCGAAGTGACGAAGAAGTGGGTGCTGATCGACGCCAAGGGTCTGGTCGTCGGCCGTCTCGCCACCCTCGTTGCGATGCGCCTGCGCGGCAAACATCTGCCCACCTATACCCCGCATGTCGATTGCGGCGACAATGTCATCATCGTCAACGCCGCGCATGTGGTGCTGACCGGCCGCAAGCGCGACCAGAAGACCTACTACAAGCACACCGGCTACATCGGCGGCATCAAGGAGCGCACCGCGAAGCAGATCCTCGAGGGTCGCTTTCCCGAGCGCGTCGTCGAGAAGGCGATCGAGCGCATGATCCCGCGCGGCCCGCTCGGCCGCATGCAGATGGGCAACCTGCGCGTCTATGCGGGTGCCGATCATCCGCACGAAGCCCAGAACCCCGAGAAGGTCGATATCGCGGCGCTGAACCGCAAGAACACGAGGGCCGCATAAATGTCCGACACGTTGCAGTCCCTCGACCAGCTCTCGCAGGTCAAGCCGGCGGCTCCCGAAGCGCCGAAGTACGTGAAGAAGGTCGACAAGTACGGCCGCGCCTATGCCACCGGCAAGCGCAAGGACGCGGTCGCCCGCGTCTGGGTCAAGCCCGGCTCGGGCAAGATCTCGGTCAACACCCGCGAGTTCGAAGTCTACTTCGCCCGCCCGGTGCTGCGCATGATGATCCAGCAGCCGCTGGTCGCTGCCGCTCGTAACGGCCAGTACGACGTGATCTGCACGGTCGCCGGCGGCGGCCTGTCGGGCCAGGCCGGTGCTGTCAGGCACGGCCTCTCGAAGGCGCTGACCAACTTCGAACCCGAACTGCGCAGCGTCCTCAAGAAGGGCGGCTTCCTCACCCGTGACTCCCGCGCGGTCGAGCGCAAGAAGTACGGCAAGGCGAAGGCCCGCAAGTCCTTCCAGTTCTCGAAGCGCTAATTCGCGAACTAAAATTCGCGGCAATTGCCGCAAATACCTAACGAAAGAGGGCGCCGAGAGGCGCCCTTTTTGCGTTCGGTTTAGAGCTGAATTAACGCAGTTTTTCGCGAAAACTTGCGTATGCGTGCAAACGAAATTGGAACTCGCGGTCTCTAGCGTGCACTTCAGCAGAAGCGCTGCATCACCATAGAACAATCGCGCCTGCGAACGTTGCATTACACCGGCTGGGGTGACTTTATGTCGTTCGATACGTCGACACTTTATTTGTTCGCAACCATGGTGGCGGGCATGCTCGGTGCCATGCTGATGTATTTCGGCAGGCAGGAGAACATCCCCGCGTTGAAATGGTGGGGCACCGCCTATCTGCTCGGCGCGGCGTCGGTCGCGCTGTGCACGGTCGGAGGCGCCGCGCTCGGTGCGTCGATCCTGCTGGCGCTGAACGCGGTCGGCTTTGCCGCCTGCGGCCTGGTCTGGAACGCATCGCGTGTCTTCCACGGTCGCAAGCCCAATGTGCCGGGCCTGATGCTCGGCCCGGTCGCCTGGATCGGCGCCGTGGCGATTCTGCAGGACACCGCGATGCGGCTGACGTTTGGCGCTGCGATCGTCGCGATCTACGCGGCGCTGACCGCCGCCGAGCTGTGGAACGAGCGCCGCCGCGCCATGCAGAAGCGCTGGCCGGCGATCGTCGTGCCGGTCGTTCACGGCTGTGTGCTGATGCTGCCGATCCTGGTGGGCGACCTCTTGCGCGCCCATGACGAGAATTTCGCCACCAGCTTCTGGGTCACGTTGTTCTCGGTCGAGCTCGTGCTCTACGCAATCGGAACGGTGTTCGTGATCTTCATGATGGTGTCGGACCGCGCGGTGGCCGTGCACAAGACGGCCGCCTCGATCGATCCGCTCAGCGGCATGCTCAACCGGCGCGGCTTCACCGAGGCCTGCATGCGGGTGATCGAGCGCGAGGCCAATGCCGGCCGCCCGGTCACGGTGATGATCTTCGACATCGACCATTTCAAGTCGATCAACGACCGCTTCGGCCATCCGGCCGGCGATGAGGTCCTGAAACTGTTCTCCACCGTCGTGGTCAGCAATCTCCGCATCAGCGACCTGTCCGGTCGCATCGGCGGCGAGGAATTCGCAGCACTTTTGCCGTGTTCGCTGGAAGAGGGCGTCCTGGTCGCCGAGCGCGTGCGCGAGGCCTTCGAGTCCAGCGGCATCGTCTGTGAGGAGGGCGCCGTTGACACGACCGTCAGCATCGGCGTCGCAGGCGGGCCGGCCGGCACCGAGCTCGAGGTGCTGCTCGCCTCGGCCGACACCGCGCTGTACCAGGCCAAGCGCAGCGGTCGCAATCGCGTCGAGGCCGCCGAGGAGCTGCCGCTGTCGCTGGAGAACTGGCGGCGCAAGACCGCAGGCCTGCCGGCCGCGGCGCGCCACAAGCCGGCGACGGTGCACTGACGGGTCACGGTAACCGCTCGTTAGCCATGCGGTTCCATGCTTGCGCGCATGGAGTCGACGCATATTCACGATCCGCAGACCGCCCTGATGTCGCTTGACGCTGCTGCAGCCTCGGCGCGAAGCGGATTTGCCTGCATGTTCTCGAATTCGGATGAATACGAAATGGCATTGATCGACGAGCGACGCGCGCAAGGCCGCTACAACCAATCCAGCACCCGTTGGCCGATGGTGATGCTGATTGGCGCGATGGTGGTGGTCTTCGGCGCCGGTCCGATCTTCGGCTGAGAGTACCGGCAACACCCGATTGAAAGAGGCGCCCGCAGGGGCGCCTTTTTCGTTGCGGCAGGATGCGCTAGAGACGTGTCTTCGACAGCGGAGGTCCCAACCCAATGATCACGGAAATCGCACTGATCGACGTCAAACCGGGCAGCGAGAAGGATTTTGAAGCGGCAGTGGCAAAGGCGCGGCCGCTGTTCCTGCGCGCCAAGGGCGGCAAGGGGTTTGAACTGCACCGTTCGATCGAGAAGCCGTCGCGCTACCGGCTGATGGCGAAGTGGGAGACACTCGAGAACCACACGGTCGATTTCCGCGGCTCGGAGGATTTTACCGCCTGGCGCGCGCTCGTCGGCCAGTACTTTGCGGCGCCCCCCGAGGTCGAGCACACCGAGACCGTGCTGTCGACTTGAGACGGTCGATTGTCGTTTTGACGCGTTTTCCTCGCGCGAACCGGTGCCCGCTTCGCTCGAAAACGCCTTATCCGGCATGCGCAGGCGCTGCATCCTCCGCCTTGAAGTGGTCGATCATCACCTTGGCGATCGCCATCATCGGCAGCGCCAGCGCCAGTCCCCAGATGCCGAACACGACGCCGAGCAGGATCTGGAACGCGAACAGCGTGGCCGGCGGTATGTCGAGCGCCTGGCGCTGGATGATCGGCGTCAGCACGTAGCTCTCCAGCGCGTGCACGCCGAGGAACAGGACGAAGGCGGAGAGCGCGGGGATCCACCCCGAGGCGAGGCTCGCCAGCACCACGATCAGCCCGCCGAGGATCGCACCAACCGTCGGGATGAAGGCGAGCAGGCCGGCCTGGATGCCGAGGATGAACGAGCTCGGGATGCCGATGATCAGCAGGCCGATCCAGGTGACGAGGAATACCGCCGCCATCGTGATGATCTGCGCGATCAGCCAGCGCTCCAGCGTCTCGCCGATGCGGTCGACGATCATGGTGGCCTGGCCGCGGTAATTCGCCGGCGCGATGAACAACAGCCCGGCGCGGTAGATGCTCGGCTGGGCGGCGAAGGCGAGCCCCAGGAACAGCACGATGAAGAAGTTGCCGACCACGCTGACGGTGCCGAGCAGCACCTTCAGGGTCTGGCTGATGATGGCGCCGCCGCTCGAGGCCAGCGCGCCGGCGCCCGGCAGGCCGTGCGACGGAGCCTGCGCCGGCGTCGTCGTTGTGGTGGCTTCCGGCTTCGTTTCGCCCTTCGCATCGGTGAAGTCGAGATAGCTGGTGTCGACGCCGTGCTGCTCGAGGAAATCCTTCACGGTGCCGAGCTGCGACTTGATGGTGCTGCTCAGCACCTTGGCCTGATCGGCGATCGTGGTGCCGCCGAGGAAGACGATCCCGGACAGCAGCCCCGCCAGCGCCAGGCACACGATGGCGAGCCGCAGCGCGTGCGGCAGGGCGACCAGCCGGCCGAGATGGGTGCTCATCGCGTTCAGGCCAACGCCAAGCAGCATGCCCGCGAACAGCAGGAACAGGGTCGCAGCGAAGGTCCAGGCAAACACCAACAGCGCAGTGAACAGCACGATCCCGATGCCGCCGACGGCAATCGCCCATGCCATGTTGTTGCGGGCCTGAAGGCGATCGTCAGCCGAATCGGTCACGGGTGATTCCCTCTGTCGGGCAGGTGTCGAGCCAGTCATTGGCGAAAATTCCACCGGGATCAAGCTGGCGGGCGGCCGGAGATACCTTGGGGAAAGCGACCTTGGCCCCTGAATTGTGCAGGGATGCAAGCCGACCTGTGCAGATTTTGACGTTGATCGGAGCGGAACTCAGAGGCAAGATCGTCTCCAAACGGTAGCAAACTCAGAAGAATCATTGCGCGAGACGTAGATAATGAGACGGCCCGTGGTCGGCGTGATCGGAAACGCCCATCGCATTGAGAATCGTTTCACGGTCCAGATGGTCGGAGAGCGCAATCTCCGCGCAGTGGCCGAAGTCTCGGGTGCCGTGCCGCTGATGTTCGCGGGAACCCCCGAAATCACCGATATCGCAGCCTTGCTCGATGTGGTCGACGGCGTGGTCCTGACCGGCGCGCGCGCCAATGTGCATCCGACCCGGTTCAACACCGAGCCTTGTGCCGCGCATGAGCCTTACGACATGCACCGCGACGACGTCGCGCTCGCGCTGTCGGAGGCCTGCGTCGCGCGCGGCGTGCCGATCTTCGGCATCTGCCGCGGCCTGCAGGAGATGAACGTGGCCTTCGGCGGCTCGCTGCATCCGGAGATCCGCGAGATTCCCGGCCGCATGAACCATCGCATGCCGAGGCTCGAGAACGGCGAGATCCATCCCGACCCCAAGGTCGTGTTCGCCGATCGTCACGACGTCACCCTGACGCCGGGCGGCGCCTTCGCGACGATCCTCGGCCGCGAGTCCATCCGCGTCAATTCGCTGCACGGGCAGGGCATCCTCCAACCCGGCAAGCGGGTCGTGATCGAGGGAATTGCCGAGGACGGCACCATCGAGGCGATCCGTATCGCCGATGCGCCGGGATTTGCGCTCGGTGTGCAGTGGCATGCCGAATACGACCCGCAGCGCAACCCGATCAACCGCGCGCTGTTCGAGGCGTTCGGTGATGCGCTCCGCGAAAGGCGCAGGGCGGCATAGCGCACGCGGTTGAGGGGGACGCACTCTAGCGTTCTCGCGACATGAATCGTCCGAGTCCTGCATCTCGTTTCGCCGCTCTGTGTGAAGAGGGCGCAGGGAAAGCCGGGTGCCGATCGCACCCATGGGCCCCGTGCAATGTAGAAAGCACGGGGGTAGGACCAC
>NZ_JAFCKQ010000017.1 GCF_018130215.1 Bradyrhizobium jicamae | reverse complement strand
CAGGCCAACGTCAGCAATACCAGCGCCGGCTATCTGGACCTCTCGATCAACGGCACCAAGGTGGCGACCTATTCGGGCCCGCTGGGCTACGGGGCTCCCACCTATTGGGAAGAAGGCCTCTATCGGAACTCAGGTCCGACCGAGACCGTGACAGCCGACTTTCGCAATTTGACGCTCGTCACCGGCTCGACGGCGATCGGGTGGACGGGCGTGGGTGGTAGCAGCACCACTCCGCCCGTGACGACGTCCCCGACACCCGTCACGACGCCCGCGGTGACGCAAGCCACGGCCTCGCCTGCAACCGGAACCGAGGTCGTGGGAAACACGATCACTCTTGCGCTCGGCTTCAACGAAGCCGTGACGGTAACAGGTACGCCGACGTTGTCGCTCAATGACGGCAATACCGCCACCTATGTCAGCGGCTCCGGCACCGGCACGCTCACATTCAAAACCACGGTGGCCTCGACGGATACCAGCACCTCGGCGCTCGCCATCACCGGGGTCAATCTCCCGAGCGGCGCCAGCATCAAGGATGCGTCGGGTGTAGCGGCAAACCTCTCGGCCGCGGCGACGACGTTCGCAGGTCTCCAGATCGACCCGACCCAGCCGGCGGTGACGCAGGCCACGGCATCTCCGGGAACGGGCCTCGAACTCGTGGGAAGCACGATCGCATTGACGCTCGGCTTCAATGAGGCGGTGACGGTGGCGGGCGCGCCGACACTGGCGCTGAACGATGGCGATACCGCCACCTATGTCAGCGGCTCCGGCACCGGCACGCTCACCTTCAAGACTACGGTTGCCTCGACGGATACCAGCATCTCGGCGCTTGCCGTCACCGGGGTCAATCTCCCGAGCGGCGCCAGCATCAAGGATGCGTCGGGTGTTGCGGCTAACCTCGCGGGCGCGGTGACGACTTTCGCCGGGCTCCAGATCGATCCGCCGTCATCGCCCCCGACCTCGCCAAACCCGCCAACCACCTCGCCGTTACCCCTACTGACTATCACGGACAAGACGCTAACGGTCACCAAGGGAGGCGGCACAGTCGACCTCGGGACGAACGTGTCGACGAACGATCCCAATGATGTCGTGACCGTCAACATCAAGGGCTTGCCGAAGTACGAAACGATCACCGATCAGCTCGATGGTCATACGTTCAGTGGAAAGAGCATCACCTTGACGGAAGCCGAGGTCGACAGCGGACTGACACTGCAATCGAACTACCACGGCAACGGGACTCCGGTCGCGACGCTCACGCTGACCGCAACCGGGAAGGATTCGGTCACCGGCACTGTTGCGACCTCCGCATCACAGACCATCACCGTGACGGATCCCGCGCCGGCGACCGCTACAAGCCCGGCATCGACGCTGGCAAACCAGGGCTTTGCCCTGCTGAACCAGCATCTGGCCGGCAACACTGGTCACCTCGATCACGGGCAGATCGTGGCTGCGGTTTCGAATGGGGAGGGCTTCGTTCATGATGGAGTGCTGACCCGGCCGCAACACTAGCCGCAACACCAGGAGACAAGGTGAAGCGTGAATTGTGACTCTATCGATGAGGTCACTCGGGATAATTCACGCTTCACCAACGAGCTCGGGAGATCAAAAAAGGGCGGCCTCGGCTCGTTACACACCGAGGCCGTCGCCCGATCTCCATCGCGCTCGCGGGCGCGCGCCGCTTCCCCGGTCGCAACATGAAAGCCGGTTATCATTTCTGTCTGTGGCACCTGCGAATAGGGATTACACTCTAGTCAAATATTTTGTTGCTGATGTTTCTGTATGGAAATGTGATTTCCTCCGTGTACGCGCTCTTAAGGGCTGAACCTGCACACGGTCTGGTCGCGCTTTCCAAATTCACTCGTTGCGTCGACCCAGCGACAGAGAGCGAGCGGTCGCACGTCCCGCGAAAGAGCACAGGGTATCCGTACTAGCCTTCATTCTCATCAAGCCCTGACTATTCGCGCGATCCGTTGCCCTCCATGCAGTTTGGCGCCGACGATCACGACTTCCGAAATCATTTGGATGATGGCGACAGCAACAAGGGTCCTAACCCCTTAGAGGTATATCCACACCGATCGCGGCGAATTTCGCGCACCGGATTACCTCTCTTGGCAAGGAACCCGTGTGCCCGGCAGCAGGTATACGGCTCTGTGGGCATCTTTTCGCGTGTTGGGGTGGCAAAGGGGCGGAACATGGAATTCCGCAATGACATTAACGGCCTGCGGGCCGTTGCCGTGCTCCTCGTGCTGCTGTTTCATTTCCACGAGCCGGGGTTTGGCGGCGGCTTTATCGGCGTCGATGTATTTTTTGTCGTCTCCGGTTTCCTGATGACCGGAATCATTTTGTCGGGGTTGGAAAAGCACAGCTTCTCGGTTCTTGGTTTCTACCGAGCAAGGCTCGTCCGTCTCTATCCAGCACTTCTGGCCGTTGTCGCTGCGACGCTGCTTTTCGGACTGATCTTCGTCGAACCGGGCGCACTTGAGAGCATCGCGCGCGATGGCATCTCGGCGCTGTTATTCGTTTCAAACATCGTATTCTGGCAACAGCATGGTTATTTCGGCGCGTCGCCAGAAGCGATGTGGATGCTGCACACTTGGTCGCTTTCAGTAGAGTGGCAGTTCTACCTCGTCTTTCCGGTCGTTCTCGCGCTAGCGTTTCCGTGGCTGACGGGCGCTACCAGCCGGTTCGCCTTGCTGCTGATCGGCTTTGTTCTGTCACTGACGCTCTCTGTCGTCTTGGGTACATGCTTTCCAAACAATGATCGGATTGTTTCGGCCGAGTTCTACCTATTGCCTCCGCGAGCATGGGAAATGCTGGCCGGTGGGCTTGTCGCAATGTGGCCGTGGCGAGCACCGTTCTGGGCGGCGCGGGCAGCGGGGCTTCTGGAGTTCGTCGGAATAGCCTTAGTCCTGTCGAGCCTATTCTTCTCCGAAAACACCGCCTGGCCTTCGTATGTGGCCTTGTTGCCGGTCGGGGGTACCATGCTGGTACTGGCGGCCCGCGCACCTAGAACGGCTCTTGATTTCGCGCCACTCCAGCGGATTGGGACCTGGTCCTATTCAATCTATCTCTGGCACTGGCCAATGGTTGCCGCAATCGCCTACTTCAGCTTATCCGGACCGCTCGTTGCACCGTCAGCGTTTGTGCTTTCAATGCTGGCCGGTTGGGCCTCCTTCACCTTCGTCGAGCAACCATGCCGCACCCTGTTGAGAGGAAAGCCGAGCGCGCCCCATGGGACCAGCTCCAGAAATATGATCGGAATGGGATTGACCGCGCTGGCGGTAATCGCAATTGGTGGCGCTGTAACAGTTGACCACGGAGTACCGCAACGCGGTAGAGCGATGGCGGACCTTTATCGCGGCAGCCTCGTCGCGGCTACCGATTTCGGGTTTCCTCCTCACTGTGAGGGGACCAACATTTTCGGCACAGCGTTGCGGCCCTGCACGCTCGGCCATGCATCGGATCACGATGATGACGTGTTGGTGATGGGCGATTCTTTTGCTCAGATGTGGTACGCGCACATTGCTGAGTTCAAGGAAGCGCTCGCCGGCCATGCCGTGGTCTTCGTCACCAAGGGTGGTTGCCCGCCTGTCGCCGGACTAGACCGCACCTCACCCGGCTTCGCTTGCTCGTCCTTCCACCGGCTGGCGATGGAGCAGGCGCAAAGCAGCCGCTATCACACCATCATATTTGCGGGCATGTGGACATCGTACTTTACGAGAAACAAGACGAATTCGGTAATCTGCGGCAAGGACGGTGCACGCATCTCGGCCGGGACTGAAGGTGGCCTCGCAGCTGCGCTTGATGGCATCGCGCAAGACCTCGACGATCTGCACGCGCGCGGCAAGAACTTGGTCGTGCTGACAACGAGCCCTTATCCCGGCTTCGACGTACCGGCAGAATTGCGCCGACGATTATTCGAGGGTAAGGCCGTCCCGTCAGACTGGACATTCGATTTTGCGGCCATCACGGCCGAGTCGCAGCCCATCGACGCGGGGTTAAAGCGGATGCAGGATCATGGCGCGAACGTAATAGATCTTGCGCGCCTGCTTTGTCGCGACATGATTTGTCCGCTGGAGCGTAACGGCATGCTTCTCTACGCCGATGGCAGCCATTTGCGTGGAAAATATGCGGCCTTGACCGGGAGCTTTCTCGACCCTTTCACAACTGTACCCGGCGAGAGCTCTGAGGACCGCAACCTAACCGTGAAGCAAAAATCTGACCCGCCGTGCCCAAATTGCCCTACGGAGTTTTCCGCCAGCAGACGATGAAAAGGCAGGGCCGTCTTGACCAATCGCTTTTCTTGCTGGAGCGAGATTGCGCAATTGCTGGCGACTTTTCGCCTCGCGCTATCAACGCAATCATCGGGCATGACAGGCCCCCACCCCGAGGCCAGCATTCAACTCAACAGGCCGACAGGTGCTGGTTGCCTGAGCATGAAAGACTGTAGATTGCTGTACGCAAGCTTACATCCTGTGATGATGTCTATAGTGCCTGTGGGTACTCAAGGCTTGCGACACATTCAGGGAGGATAGGGTTTCTGTGCACCGGAACGGTGTATCGCTTTCTCGCGCCTGGAACCTGCGGTGCAATGGGTCTTGCACTGACCTACGTGATCTTGACTATCGTGCCGGCTGCGGATCGGCCGGAGACCGGCCTGCAGCACGATGTTGAGCATTTCGGCGCCTTCTCGCTGGCTCGGCATGCTGCTCGGTTTCGGATTTTGAGCCGAAGCAAGGTCCATGCTGTTCGGTTCAATAGCATTCGCCGCCTTCATTGAAGGCGCCCAGATCCAGCTGCAGACGCGGCACGCTCGCCTTGAGGATTTTCTGGTCGACGCGGCGGGACTTTGCGTGGCTGTCCTGATCGGACGGTTGTTGTCGCGAAGTCGCCTCAGGCCGTTCTCGAAAAACGGTGACTTTCGAGCGCCCATTGAGTGAGCCGGGTGAATCATTCAAGCCAAAGGGGACTCTCGAGCAGTTCACGTCATTCATGATCCGACGCGATCCGCCGTCCAAGAAAGGGAAGGGCTTCCATGCGGGCAATGGGATTCGTGTTACGGAAGGAGCGCATGATGGCTGCATCCGAACACTCGCCATGTGATGGGTGGGCACAATGGGACGTACGGTCATTCTCGGTGAACAAGCGAGCCTGCTCGAGGCATCGCAGGCAGGTCGCGCAACGCGCCGAGCAAGAAAAGTTTGCGCGGAAAATGATGAGAGAGCAGGTGCGACCCGTGATCCTGTCGATGGTCGTCTCCATACTAGCGGCAACTTGGACGTCGGAAGCGCGAGCTGCGCCCGATCAAGCGCGACAGCTGGCGGGTATGCGGCATGTGATGGATACGCTCAATCTCGATTCGATTGGAACGGCAGGCGGTGTCGAAGCCTTGTCGCCCGGACGTGGCGGCAACGACAAATTGGTGCAGGTTGCACCAGCGACGGCAAGCGATATGGCACAATCTCCGGCGCAGGAGCCGCATTGGAGGGAGAGTTTGTCCTGCGAACTCACCAATGCAAGGCGCGATATCGAGTTGCTGCACCGTTTCGAGCGGGAGCGCGATCGGGCCGAGTGGCTGGAACAGGGTCTCGCGGCAGCACGGCGCGACGTCGAGACCCAGACTGCGCTGACCGCCAAGGCGATCGAAGAAGCTGGCCGGGCGAAGCGGGCCGCATAGAGCGGAGCTGCTGAGTTGCAAAAGTTGCAGCAACAAGAGCGCGAGCGATCGGCGCGACTGGAGCAGGATCTTGCAGCGGCGCACCGCGAGGTCGAGCCCCAGATTGCACTGATGAAAGCAAGCGGGGAAGCTTCCCCACCAAAGCAGGCGGGCGAGAGTGATGCGGCCGGACTGCAGACGTCGCTGCAGCAGGAGCGCGAGCGGTCGAGGCAACTGGAGCAGGATCTGGCAACCGCGCTACACAGTGTCGAGACCCAGACCGCGCTGGCGGCGAACGCCAGCGAAGAAGTGTCCCGGCTGAAGCTGGCTGGGGAGGGTGACGCGGCGGAGCTGCAGAAATCGTTGCAGTAGGAGCGCGAGCGGTCGAGGCAGCTGGAGCAGGATCTGGCAACCGCGCGACACGGTGTCGAGACCCAGACCGCGCTGGCGGCGAGAGCCGGCGAGGAAGCGTCCCGGCTGAAGCTGGCTGGGGAGGGCGACGCGGCGGAGCTGCAGAAATCGTTGCAGCAGGAGCGCGAACGGTCGAGACAGTTGGAGCAGGATCTGGCAACAGCCCGCCGCAGCGGGGAGGCCGAAACTGCACTGGCGACGAAAGCTAGTGAGGAAGCTTCGCGGCTGAAACAGGCGGAGCAGAGCGGCGCAACCGAGCTGCAAAGGTCGCTGCAACAGGAGCGAAGGCGATCGACGCGGTTGAAGCAGGATCTCGCAGCGGCGCGGCGCAGCCTTGAGACCGAAACCGCATTGCGGCGAAGGCAGGCAGGGAGGCATCACGGCGGAGGCAGGCAACGAATGGTGACGCGCTGGCGCTAAGCGCGATGAGATGAGGTTGAATCGTAATCCCGCTCTAGCTTTTTGAGCAGTATCTCCGCGCAAGCGCTTCGCGCGGCGCGTTGACCTATGACCTCATCCGATGTGCAGCCAGGACGATTGGATCAAAGTTCGCCACCAGTCGCCAAAGCTCCACCTCATGTCCTTCCGCCAACTCCCTGGCGCGCTCCTTGGCGGAAACGTCGTCGGTAAGGTCGAGGTTGAGTACACCGTTCACCTGGCCCTGGTCATCAAGAATGTAAACACGATATTGCGGCATCGCTTGTCCCCGATCGATGACACCATGTTACCGGTACTTTCGTCGTGAAACATGGAGATTTTGGATCATTGCGAGTTACCTCTACTGGCGTGCCGTGCGAAAAGACGGCCGGCGCCTCAAGCAAGTCTGGAGCCCTTGCAGCAAGGCCTCGGAGCTGTCTCACGCCTGGACTTTTTCCCGGGCGTTCGGAAGAAAGATCCCGCGGTAACCGTCGGGATTCCGCAACTGCCAACGCCAGTGATCGGCACACATCTGCTCCAGGGTCCGTGCAGAGCTCCAACCCAGCGCCTGTTTTGCAAACGTCGGGTCGGCATGGCAGATGGCGACATCCCCTGCGCGACGCTTCCCGATTTCGTACGGGACCGCTCTGCCGCTCACCGCCTCGAACGTCCGAACGACTTCCAGAACACTGTTGCCATTGCCGGTTCCAAGGTTGACAGTGAGCAGACCAGGCTGTGTCAGGTGGCACAACGCACTGAGATGACCGGATGCGAGGTCCACGACATGAATAAAGTCGCGGATTCCCGTGCCATCCGGCGTATCGTAGTCGTTGCCATAGACGAGCAACTTTTCCCGCCGTCCGGCAGCTACCTGCGACACCAGCGGCAACAGGTTGTTCGGGACGCCTAACGGGTCTTCTCCGATGAGCCCGCTTTCGTGCGCACCAGCCGGATTAAAGTAACGGAGGATGCCGATCCGCCAATCGTCGTCGGATCCGTAGAGATCCTTCAGCATTTCCTCGATGAAGAACTTCGTGCGGCCGTACGGATTCGTCGGCCCAAGAGGGTGCTTCTCGTCGAGCGGCAGGTACTCCGGGATTCCGTAAACGGTCGCGGACGAACTGAAGACTAGCGTCTTCACGCCGGCCCTCATCATGGCCGACACGAGCCGCATTGTACCCTGGACATTGTTCTCGTAGTACGCCATGGGCCGAACGTTGGACTCGCCCACCGCCTTCAGCCCCGCAAGGTGAATGACCGCAGTCACATCGCAGGCGCGAAGTATTTCGTAGATGGCCGCTTCGTCCCGAATGTCGGCGTGCCGAAAGACGAGCGAGCGCCCGCAAATGGACTCTACCCGTTCGAGCGAGGCCCGGTTGCTGTTGGAGAGATTATCGGCGACTACGACGTCGAACCCGGCGTTGAGCAACGCAACGCAGACATGGGAGCCGATGTAGCCGGCGCCACCGGTCAACAAGATCATCTCGGACGCTTTCCAGGCCGGCTGGTGCTCGAACCCCGCTCGAGAACCGGTGTCGATGCCTAGTTGGTGTTTGAACTCGTCAGGCTGTGGAGAGGTACGTCAGGGGCGTCCTGGTATCGCAGTGATATCTCGACGGCGTCGCCCGGTTGCAACTCGGTATCTTCGTCGGCTGCGATCCGTTCCTGCCCTTTGTCACCCTTTCGAATGACAGTAATCTCGGGCTTGTTGCCGGATCCCCGCACCAGTTGTGATCTCACCATCGCCGTGTACTCGAGCTTCTCGCCAACGCCCTGCAACTTTTCGCGAATTTGGTTGAGCTTTACGCTGGTGTCTTGCAACTCGCGAAGCAGGTCGAGCCTCCGCTGGTTGTCAAGCTTTCCCAGCTTCCTGGTCAGGTCGTCTTGTTGCTGCCTGACCTGTAGCAGACGCGCGGAAGTCTGCAGCTTCCGGGTTGATGAAAGCAGCACTGCGCGACGCGCATCCGTCACGCGGGGGCCGGTCAAGGTGCCCTTGCCAAAGAGATCGAGCGTCTTCTGCAACTCGTCGGCATCGGATTGAACTCCCTCTTCCTCCTTCTTCTGCTGCTCCGACAGCACCCGAACCTCTTCGTCTTGCTGTTGAACGCCGCGCTGAAGGAACGCCTTTTCCTGTTGATAGTCACTCTGCCTGGTTTTTAAATATTCTCTCTCCGAATTGACGATCTCGGAAATTGCCGAGCGTGTTCCGGGCAGGTCCGTCAGAACGCCCGGGTTGATCTGCAAGCCTTCTCCCTCTCCAAGCTCGGTCTTGATGCGCCATATGCGCGCCTGCTCCTGGGCGAACTCCGTCCAAAGCGATCCATATTCGGTTCTCAGGTCTGCAGCTTCAAGATAGGGGTTATTCATCCTGATCCGCATGACGTCGTAGCCGCCCGCTAAGGCGACGAGTTGGCGTGCGGTGATGGACGGGCGATATGGGTATTCTCCCGGCTTTGAGACATCTCCGTTTGCGTATATCGGCCTGTACTCCGCCACGGTCGTCGTGATTGCATCCGCATCGATCACGACGACAACCTCGCGGCCTTCCGAAGTCCGCTGGCGAAACGTCTTGCTGGCTAGCTTGGCCCCGATCGTGGCTTGAACCTGCGGCAAGGGGAGGCCGGCCACCTGGACAATCCCGACGAGCGGTAGCGAAACATTTCCGTCCATTTGCACCGGAGCACGGTGACGGAGTTCTGGCACGCCGGCCACTGCAACCTCCAGTACGTCTCCGACATGGACGCGGTACTCGGCCTTGGCTTGGGTGATGGACATTATCAGGCCAAGGGCCGCAAAGCCCCATTTGATACGACGCTTGCTGGCAAGGATGTCGACGTGGAACGCGGTCACCGGTGAAACCCTTCGTTTCTGTTCGCGGGAGGGGCATCTCGGATGTCCGAGCAATCGTCCGGACACGGGAATCTGCAACGCTAGCACAACCCGTAGTTGGGTCAGGACAGTTCAGCGCCTTCCAGCCCATGTCCGATCGATCGGGTCTCTCCCGTCATCAATCTGCAGTCCGCCGATCCATTAGGAAAGCGCACTGGAAGCGGATTACCTCACGAACTTTAGTCCCGCACGGCCCTGGCTCAATGGACCATCGTAGCTACCTATTTATTGCCAATTCCTATCCACAGACCCGGAATATACTCGTTTTGCGCGAGAAACGAAGTGGCAAGGAGACTGGTGGCTGAGCGCGATGAATTATGCGTCGTTTACCAATTTGCCGGCCTCTACCAAGCTTCCGGCACATTCGGTCGGTGACGGCGCCGCAACCTCTGCACGCGTCGGTCGGGGCCGATTGGCCGTCCTGCTGGTGGAGACGGCCGCTACCGAATTTCTGTTCGTCGCAATCGCGGCGTATCTCGCGGCCGTCATACATCATCATTTGATCCTGCAGCAATCGCCGGATCCCGGCAGGTACATCGGGGAATCCCTGTTCATCTCCACGCTGCAGTTGCTGGTCTCCGTTGGGCTCGGGCAATACTCCAGGATCCTGACGCAGCCTCGCCACCTATTTCTGTGGAATGGTGCCAGGAGCGTCTTCCTCGTATTTTCCATTTTCATCTCGACAATTTTTCTACTGAAGATCTCCGCGGACTATTCGCGCGCCACCGTCATGGTTCAGGCGGTAAGTGTCGTTCTTGCAGTACTCTGCGCGCGGACACTTTGGTTCGCGTTGTTAAGGCCAGCGATAGCAGCGGGGCTGATTGATGCCAGGCGCGTTATCCTCATCGGGGACCCCGCTGACTGCATGCGTTTTTCTGCCCGGGTAATGGCCAGTGGAATTCGAACCCTCCGCTCGTTCGATTTCCCCGCGGTTCGGACCCGCTCTTCGGCTGCGGCAAGCCGGCGCGCCCAAGTACGCCGCGGCGCTACTCACGTGCTCCGTGATGCCAATCAACTCGTTGCGCATTGCCGCTCCTTGCGAGCGGATGACATCATCATTTTGACCTCGCAACAGGATACTCCGGCCGTTCTCGCGTTGGCGAGCGCCCTTTCGGACCTTCCAGTTGACGTTCATTTTGTTCCGGTCGAGTCGATCGATCTGATGGCCACGTCGCGCATTAACCAGTTCGGTAACATGGTGACGATGCGCATCTTCCAGTCGCCGCTTACCCCGTTGCACCGAGCGATCAAGCGGGCATTCGACGTTTTCGGCGCAATCGCCGGCCTTATTTTGCTCAGCCCGTTCCTCGTCATTGTTTCGATCGCGATCAAGCTGGACTCCCGTGGGCCAGTGCTGTTTCGTCAGACCCGGCATGGCTACAACAACGAGCCCATTCGTGTGCTGAAATTCCGAACGATGACCGTGATGGAGGACGGCAACGATTTCAAGGCTGTCACGAGACACGATCCCCGAGTGACCCGTTTGGGACACCTCCTGCGCCGGTCCAATATCGATGAGCTTCCGCAGTTGTTCAATGTTCTGGTCGGCAGCATGTCGATCGTTGGGCCCCGTCCACACGCGACCGCGCACAACGAGGTGTTCGCTCATCTGATCGCATCATTTTCCCGGCGCCATAGCGTCAAGCCCGGCATTACGGGGTGGGCTCAGGTCAACGGCTATCGCGGCCAAACCGATACCCTCGAGAAGATGCAACGTCGTGTGGAGCATGACCTATTCTACATCGAGAACTGGTCGCTCCTTCTCGATCTCAAAATCATGCTGATGACCGTATTTTCCAGAAGGGTGTATTATAATGCCTATTGACCTCTCCCTCGAACCTGCTGACGGTCCTTCTATTTGCTAGATCGCCGGACGTACTGGAATTGGGCTAATATTACGCTATTGGGCGCTTCGCATTACCGCTTGTGCGAAGCATGGAAGTGCAACCGTTAGGCTGGTAATGGAACATGCTGCAGACTCATAAAGTTGACAATTCGGCAAGCCTGGACACAATTCTGCAGCCAGAATTCCGTTCGCCGGGCAGAGGGGTATGGATCGCCTTCGTGCGGCGACGCTTCTCGGTCATGCTGCTCGCGTGTGGCGCGGCATTCGTGGCTGCTGTGCTTTACCTCGTCGTTGCGGTCCCCACATTCACCGCCCAGGCGCAACTTGTCGTCGACTCGAAAGCGGCTCCCGGAGACACCACGTCGGTGTCGACCATCGTGGAAAGTCAGATCGAGATAATAAAGTCTGAGGCCGTCGCTCGCGCTGTGATACGGAAACTCGATTTGGCGGCGGATCCGGAATTCTCCGGGCACGGCATTGTGCGCGGCATGATCAGGTGGGCATCCCGGCTGCTCGGCTGGAGTCGACCGGTAACAAGCTCTGACCTGACGCGCTATGCCATGGACTCGTTCAAGCGCAAGCTCACGGCGAAACGCGTCGGTCTGACGTACATTGTCCAACTCACCTTCGACTCCGTCGATCCTGACCGAGCGGCGCAAGTCTTGAACGCCGTTGCCGAGACATATGTCCTGGCTGAAATGGAGGCAAAGTACAAATCGGCGTTGCAAAGCGAGAAATGGGTCAGGGATCGGACGATCGAATTAAGCAATCAGGCCGCGGCTGCCAAAAAGGCCGTGGCGGATTATAAGCGCCGGAACGATATTGCGAATGCCCCGAGCGCTTCCGATGCGGGTGCTCTCCCGTCACAGTCGCTCGCCGCGAAGCCACGCGAGCTCAGCGAACTGGAAAGTGCCGCGGAAGCTACCGCAAGGACCCTTGATAATTTTGTCCGTGTGCAGCGCTACATGGAGGCGCAACAGCAGACCGTTGGCACAGGCCCGGTGCTGGAGGCGCATTTGCTCACCGAAGCGTCCCGCCCCTCGGGGGCCAGTTCGCCGAAAGTCGGACTCGTGCTCGCAATTGCGATCGTGGGGGGACTTATTTTGGGGGGCGCATTCGGAATTCTCCTGGATCTGGCGGATGGCAGCATTCGCATCAGCGGTTATGAATCCCGTCTTAGCTTACAGGATGGCGGCATCGAGCGATCCGGTCCGGGCGGGATTCGACCAGATCCTCAATCTGAAGCATCAACAACTACACGGCCGGTCCGACTTACCAGTTCGGTGTGAGGGCTGCCCACCATCACCTAAAACTGACTTCTTGACCCGGAAGCTCGCTGCGCGATCGAGTGTCATTGACGAGACAAGGATAGCCGCAGGGGAGCGGGGTTCTATGGTTGATCCAGACGCTGACGGGGTCCCCAAATGAACCATCTTCTAAAGAGTTGCCTGTTCTACGGCGCAAGTCGAATTGGAGAACTGGCCTTCATTAGCCAACGCTTTGCCGCGAGAGCGGCCATCATCTCGTTTCACGAGATCCAGCGAGATTTTCAGTCAGAATTGATGACTGGCACGTCAGTTGACCTCTTTGAATATTCAATCGATTGGCTACAACGGGAAGGCTGGTCAATTGTCAGCTTCGATGAATGTCTGGAGAAGCTGGCGAACGACGATCAATCGGGTCGCTACGCGGTTCTGACTTTCGACGACGGCTACCGCGATAATGTCTCGGTAGCACTTCCAATCCTCGAGCGGCACAACGCGCCGTTCATGATGTACGTGCCCACTGGCGCTCTGACACGATCCATGCAGTGCTGGTGGCTCGCCTTGCGCAGATTGTTTCTCTCGCGAGACACAGTCGTAATAGAAGCATTAGGCCGCAAATTTCATTGTTCCGATATTCGAACCAAGACGTCGGCATTGGCCGATGTGATCCGGTGGGTTCACGAGGATTACCGGCGAGCAGCTCTGCTCGCCCCGACGTTCAAGCAGAACGGGATTTCGCTGGCGGCAATGAATGACGAGTACTTCTTGGACGAGCGCGAGCTTATCAAGCTCGCGCGTCATCCCCTCGCGTCAATTGGCGGCCACACAAGTTCGCACCCGGCGCTAGCAACCCTGGACAGGTCTTCGGCGCGAACCGAGTTGGCCGATAACCGCGCCTACCTTGAGAATCTACTTCAATTTTCGGTTCGGCACGTCGCATATCCGTACGGCACGCTGGGAGCATGCGGACGTCGTGAGGAGGATCTGGCGAGCGAGGTCGGTTATCAGACCGCGGTAACAACACAACAAGGGCGCCTGTACAATGACAAAGTGAATCACTTTGCACTTCCGAGAATCGGCTTCCACAGTCGTTCAAGCTTCACGGCTCGAATGAGCGGAATCTTCGAGGCGGTGCAGGCGCTACATCGACCGCGAAGCAGCGTCGTGCCTCGGTGACGCTAGACGGTAAGAGCCGGCGATCTCGCGCCCACCGAGGGCATGTAACCGCGCCAGGTTGATCATCATTGCGATGATCGGAAAGACATACATGTTATCGACTGTGGGGAAGATTTCACGCTCTGTGAACATTCCAATTCCAAAGCCAAAGATGCATGTGAACAATGCCCAGTATAGAGCGCTGTTCAACTGTCGTCCGACTCGCAGGGCCGTGGCCACCCCGATGAGAAGAAAGACTATAAGCGCACAGGTAAAAAGTGCGCCGCAGTCTACAAAGAAGTCGAGAATTGCGTTGTGGGCGTGAGCCGCGTGAATAAGGACTCCTGCGTCCCACTGTTCGCTCGTCACTATGCCGTAGCGTCCAGCGCCAAACAGGAACAGGCCTATATTGCTGGTCCATTCGTCCAGAAGGGGAATCCAGATGTAGTCAACGCGTCCGGTGAGCACGGCGTCGGCCGAGAAATCGGAACTGTCAACAAAACCGATCGAGAGGAGTGCGTCGATCGTTGGCCCGCTAAACAAGAACAGTGCAATGCCGACCAATCCGGCGCCCGCAATCAAAATGCCAAACCTGCGCATCCAAACCAGATATAGACAACACGAAACTGCCACCGTGATGAGCGCGCTGCGTGACTGGAGGAGAAGAATAGCCACAAGCGCCAGGCCCATGGGAACAATCCAGCGGTACGCATTGCGGGTAAGAAGCTTGTGGAGCAACAAAGGCGCGGTACAAATGTAAATTGTTCCGATCGTATTGTAATGAACGCCGAAATAGGTTTCGCACAAGTCAGTCATTTCATCCCGGTTGCCTGAGAGGGCGGATGGATTCATCAGGACAAGCGCGATCAAACTGACTGACAGCAACGATATCGAGAGGCAGATCACCACAGTGATCTGGTCAAGCTCCTTGAAGGAGCGCATATTTTTCAGAATAAACAGGAATGGCAGAACGTAGAGGGCCGACGTAATGCATGATGACAGTATGTAGTCAAAATAGGACTCCGGAAATACATCAGGCAAGCGACTATGAAAAAGCGGGGCGTTCGGGACTGATCGAATCAGGGCAACGGTAAAGATCGCGAAATACACGAGAAAAATTCTAAGGGATTTTTGCTCAATCCTGTCTGTCGCGCTTAGCAGCGTACCCTGAAAAAACAGACAGGCCAGGACCGCAGCCGACAACAGGTTGAACGGCTTCAACCCCTGGAGACCGAACAGATTCTCCCTCAGAAATAACACCCGCTGGAACGGCAAAGAAAAGACGAACAGGAGAACGAGAAATCTTCCACTTTGCTCGACCAGATGATCGAGCGTATGACGATCGATAAGCAGGTCGCTATCTTTCAGGGCCATGCCCCTTGTTCCGTATCGGATTTCTTGTTCTCGCGACGCCATATCTTTACCCGCCTATTCGTACGAACTGGTCGTGGTAGTTGGCAAGCCCGGAACCTGGCTACTTCGCCAAACCGGATTATGCGACAGCAGCGATGCCACGTAGCCCGTGCAAAGTCCCGTGAGACCGCCTGAAGCTTTCACCAGTGCGTCAATGAGCCGGGCGTGCCGGTCGGGGGTCAACAATTGCAGGGCCTCGAGTGCAAAGGCGCTCCCGATGACAATGGCGATCGCCAACCACACGTGTCTCGGATAGCCAAGCATGAATGTAAGCCCCAGAAGTGCAAATGCCGCCAGGTGCTCGAAGAGCGATCCGGCAATTACGGGGCGTTCGTGGAGCGGTCCAAGCGTTGCAAGGATGATGAAGGCAAGCGCGATCCAAGCCACGATTTTCGACAGGAGCTGGAGCATGATCGGTTCCCAGGCTGCCGCCGTGTTAACTGATGAAGGAGCGGGGCCGTGGGTGAGGGGGCACCCAGGCTGGACCATTGTGTTGCGTGCAGCGATCCAAGAATAGTGCGTTAGCGGAGTACCCAGATTTGGGTAGCCGGTCAGCCATGGTAAACTCGATCGAAGTGTTTTGTTTTACAAGCCGTTCGCTTACACTTGATCAAATTGACTTCACGGGAAGTCCAGCTCAGTTGACTGCGTGAGCTCAGTCGACGATCAATGAAGTTTTGTGATGTGCATCCTAGTGACAACCGATAAGCGGCTCGCTAACTCGATTAACGGCTGTGGCCCGCGCAATGATGCATCGGAACTCGTCCGCCGGCGACATGAGACGGAGGCAGGCCAATGTCGCTGCCGGCGGCATCCTCTTTGGCGCCATTGCCGCCTCCGCCTAGGTCGCTGAGTCATGGCATCGATATTGCGGCAAGGAATAGTTCTTTCCGTTGCGCGCTACGTTGAACAGTTCATCATGCTATTGACGCCTGTCGTCCTGGTGCGAACTGTCGGCACCACGGACTTCGGCGAATATCGGCTGTTCTGGCTGCTTGCAACGACCGTGACCTTGCTGTTCCCCCTGGGTCTGCCCCGCAGCTTACTCTTCTTCTTTGCCCGCTTGGATCCGGAGGGACGCCGGATCTATGTCGGGCAGACCGCGCTGTTCTTGCTCGCCACAACGATGTTGGCGGCGCTTCTGATCTTCGTCTTCAGTGATGCTCTGCCCTCGGGCATGAAGGACCTGCTGCACCAACACGGGTTCCTGCTGACGGCTTTCCTGTTCGCTTCGAATTTGGGCCTGTTACTCGACATCTTACCGAATGCCACAGGGCAAATCGCCTGGCAGGCACAAGCTGTCCTGATCACGTCTGCATTCCGAGCTGTGCTCGTCGTTTCGGCGGCAGTCATTTTTCAACGACTGGAAGAAGTGCTGGTTGCTACGTTGATTGCAGCCTGCATGCGCCTTGGCGTTTTGGGCTATTTCATTGAGCGCTATTGCGGAATTCGGCTGTTCCCGATTGACAAGCAGCAATTCCGTGAACAGCTTCGGTGCGCGATTCCGTTTGGCGTAGCCACCGTGCTATTCCACGTGCGGAAACAGGCCGAGCAGTGGATCGTTGCCTCGATATTTTCATCAGCGGTGTTCGGCATTTTTTCGATTGCAACGACACTCGTCATGCCGTTCGAAGTCCTGAGAGGCGTGCTGGTTAATTTGCTCACGCCCAAGATGAGCCGTCTTCATTCACTTGGTAATCATGAAGAACTATTGCGCCTCAATAACCAAGGCAACGTGATCATCAACGCGATCATATTCCCTGCCGCTGCGGCACTGTTTGCCTTTTCCGATGAAGTCATCCATTTCCTCTTTACGCAGGAGTATACGAGCGGCTCGCCGGTGTTGCGCATCTATCTGTTGCAAACAATGATTTGGGCGATTGAATTGACCCCGCTGCTCTATGTGTTCGAACAAGGTTCATCCAATCTGCGCTATGAGGCCGTAGTCTTTCCCTTCGCTGTATTATCCAGCCTGGTCGGTGTCCGGTATTTCGGCTTGCCGGGTGCGGCCATAGGGTCGCTATTGTCTGCCTTGGTCGTGAATGCACTTTTCCTGCAGAGAATATCAAAGGTCATGGGCATTCCTGTCACCAGGCTGCAGGACTGGAATAACCTTGGAGGAATCTTGGGCGTGTCGATAGTTTGCGCACTCGTGGTGCGTCTTTCGGCCGACCTGCTGAAACCTTCGACCCCAGTTGCTGCGATAGGGGGGCCTGCCGCAATATTGGGGCTCTATGCCATTATTTTGGTTCTGACGGGGCGATATCGAACGCTTGCGGAGATGCGCAATAAGCTCGGCCAAATTGACGAAACCGTCGCCTCCTCTCGTGTGGAGGCGACAGGCCATCGATCCCAGGCAGATGCTACCCCCTCGGCGTCTTGTGCTTCAGGCAAAGCAGGATAATGGGATCCTGTGCCAGGCCGGGCGCCCGCAATGTGCTAATGGCTGGCGCTTTGCCAACAACCAACCAGTCGCAGACCAGCCGGTCGAGAGTAGGTTTGCGCACTCGAGCGCAAGCGATGTTGCCTGGGCGCGGGCGCCGACCGGTTCGGCTCCTGCGCGCACTGCGCTCCTTAGAGGTCATCGCGACCGGTTGTGATCCGCAAATTTCGGAAACTGGCTGCGACCGTCTGGGATGCGTCTGCCGACCGGTAGAGCCCTTCTTCCCAGTAGATGGGGGCTCCGTAGCCCAAGGGGCCGTGATAGTTCACGACCTGATCGCCATTTGCCCAGACGTACAAATGACCATTGCTGGTGTTGTCTAAATTGGCCTGAATCTTGATATCATAAAACTCGCCACGCCGAATTGGATTGGGATCGGTCCAGAGTGTTAGGATCTTGAGGTTTCCGGCGCGGTTGCTCGGATCCAGACCCGTCGGGCAGTGTCGGGCTACAATCCGCAGATGTTCGCCTGCAAGTTCGATCGCGAACGGAGGCGATGTATGTACGTTGGGTCCGAGAGCTTCGTCTTCATTGTGCAGTTCTGCGGTTACAAACCACGATGCTGTGTTTGCTACGCCAGGCTCCAGCATAAATGTGTAAGCTATCTTGGCAGACGTCCCGCTCATGATCAGTTGGTCGCTCGCAATCTCCGAGCGATCGACTGTTGAACTATCGAACCAGGCGTAATCACCAGGTCGAATCTCGAAACGTAGAGTGCGGCTGTCGGGAGAGCTGAGGCTCCAGCTTCGACCCGCCCCCTGAACTTGATAGCTGGTGTCATCAATCTGAAACCTGGTTCTCGGCCTGGCAGAAAACGACGTGATCGAGCCGACGGCTCTTGCATTTGCGGGCTGTGAGGTCGCACTTGTGTTGCCTGCCACGTGCGTATCAGTGGCCGCAAGGCTGTGAATTCCGCCGGACAGGCCGGCTATGAACCCTGCGGCAAAGATTGTTGGCGCAATTATTCTTTCTTTCATTACCGCAGCTCCGACGGCATTTCATTTGAACGCGATGGGAGCAGGACCCGATCGTGATATTCAGCAAGCGTGCTCCCGACAAAGTGCTTCGCCACCTGCGAAAAGAGCTCGTTCAAATCCCGATACAATTTCTCGACTGACTCGTCCGTCGGGAAATACGGGCTTCCGCCCGGCATAAGCTCCGAGGAGTGCGTCATGAATTCGGCGTAAGGCCGATTTTGCGCGATTGCGATGTCGAGTATGCGCAGCATCGAGTTCAAATTTGATCCGTTGGGGCGCAGCCAATCCAGCGGCCAGATGTGACGCCGGACCTTATCCGGCAAGCCGGATAGTCTTTCGCAAGCCTGGGTCGCACGGGTCAGGAAAGCAGGTGATCGGTTGATGACCGTCATTGGAACCTCCAACAGGGAAGATGTTCCAGGAAGCGCAATATTTCGCTCACTCATCCAGTAATGCTGCTCGGGAAACCCTCTATAATCCGTCCCTCCCGCACCCTGTGGATCTCCTTTAGCGCCGCGCCAATCCACATGAGGGGTCACGGAACAGTCTACCTTATAGCCCAAATCCCTCAAGACCCTGGCGTAGAAGGCGTTGAATGCCCAGCGGCCCGATCGATGGCTCAACATCTTGACGCCGAAACGATCCTCAAGAAAACGCGTGTGAAACTCTATTTTCTTCCGGATGTCGTCTTCCGGATATTCGACAAGAAAAGGCTGATGCCCGGAGTCATCGTTGGTCAGGGGACGTATCGGGGGCGAATTCCAGGCATGCAAATGCATCCCGATTTCGCCGGCATCCCGTGCGATCAGATCTCGCCCGAACTCAACGAAGGCGGGATCGTTCGCCATTTCATAATTCACCAAATAGGTGGGCTTCAGACCGTACTTCTCGCACAGCGACTGAAAGCGAGGAAGAAAGGCTGCATTGCGCGTTTCCAGGTTTGAAGGCTTGCTCCAAATGTCATCGCCTTCGGTATCGATGGTAATAAGAAAACTTCTCAAGGCATCTGCTCTACGTTACGGAGGGATCGCAGTTCATGTACTACATGATGACATTTTATCTCGTTTGCGGTGCAACGACATTGGCGCAAATGAGCCGAGAAGTTGGAAGACGTCGGCAAAGTACGCACAGCGCGCTTCGCACTCCGTCTCGGTCAAATCAGTGCATACCGAGCCCCTGCATAGGAATTGGCAATTAGTGGGTAACTACGATAGTCCATTGAGCCGCGGCAGAGCGGAATTACACTTTGATGGCTTTGCTTGCTGTTGCAATGAGCTGCTCAGGGCTTCAAGTGCGAATTCTTTCGATAGATTTTACGCTTCCCTATCTGCTGAAGGATGAGAACTATCCGATCGGCGGGTGGGCCATCGAACTTTCCATCTGGCTTCGCGCGCTCGAGAACGCCGGTCACGAAACCGCGGTCCTCACCTGGAAGGGCGCTTTGGACCATGTTGGTCCGGGCCCGCAAATCAGGCTTATCGAGACCTATGACCCCGCGCGAGGCGTGCGGGTTGCGAAGTGGTTCTATTCATATATTCCCAAAGTGTGGGCGGCCACCCGCCGCTATCGTCCGGACATCATCGTTATGGGCGCACGGGGGGTGCAAACGGGCATCATGGCTGTCATCGCCAGCCAACTTGGGATCCCGTTCGTCTACCGTGTCGTAAGCGATGCGGACGTCGACGAACGATACAAGATCGGCCTTCGACGTTACGAGCAGTTATCCTATTCCTGGGGCCAGCACAGATCGGCTGGATTCCTCTGTCAGAACGGGTATCAACGCGACCAATTGGCAGCGCAATTTCCAGGAAAGCCCATTCACGTTATCCATAATCCTATTGAAATGGCGGAAAATGCGACTGCCCCTTTGCCGCGCGCGAAACGTGGTTATGTCGCCTGGCTCGGCGTCTTCCGCTATCCAAAGAATCTGCCGTTGCTGTTACAGCTTGCCCGGGAACTTCCGAGCCTCAAATTCCGCGTGGCAGGAACTCCGTCCCGAGATGCTGATCAGGCGACGTTGGATGCCGTGAACGGCCTGCGCCAACTGCCGAATGTGGAGTTGGTCGGCTATGTCCGGCGGGCGGATATTCAATCATTTCTTTCAGAGGCGGCGATGCTTCTCTGCACGTCGCGCTACGAGGGCTTCTCAAACGTGTTCCTGGAGGCTCTGGCCACGGGCACACCCGTGGTGACGCGCCGGCCGGTCGATCCCGATTTGATCGTCCTGCGCCATGCCCTCGGCGGATCGGCCGAGGATGAGGCGGGACTATCCAGATCCGTGAAGGCCATTTGGGACATGGACGCGGACGAATACAACGCGCTCGCGCAACGATGTCAGATCTATGTTAGGGCCAATCATTCGCCTGCGGTAAAAGCTCGCGAGCTAATTGCCGCTTTGACGCCTCTTGTTCCTAACCCAAAAGGCCCCATGCTGGATAGCGCCACGCCCGTCGGCGCCGGGCCAGGCTCATGCGCAAGCGGAGCATGATCGAATACAGCTCGAAGGACAATCGATCTGGAAATCGAAAGTCGGTTCGACTTGGACTCATCCGTTTTGCAGCACGCTGATCGTGATAGTCGAGGGTTTGTCGAGATGCCCTTCGAAAAGGATCTGATCGGTAGGTATGCGTGCGCCGAAAGACGGTGACAACCAGCCAAGTCCTGTTGCTTCGTCGCCTCGAACGACTCTGGCCTTCAGCGGGCCGGCGCTTGCGATTTGAATGAGTTGACGACCACCGTGGGTAATCAATACCTCGCGCCGATCCTGTGCGACTGTTGACTGGCAGCTCGGGTCCAGGAGAAACGATACGGTAACGCTCTTGTCCACGGGACCGTCGAGGAGTTCGTCAACAATCGTGAACCTTGAAGCGTCATCAAATTCCACTGCACGTCGGTGCCTTGTGCCATGTTGCGCGACGTAGCCGTCATGCTCGGCCACGACCCGCGCAATTGGAGCACTTTCGGACGATACGAGACGGGCATTCGCCTTGCTGGCCCAATTGAAGGGACCGGATGGGCGGCTCGATCCGACGCTGTTGAGACTTAAGGTATTGTGGACCGCCGTATCCCTGAACAGATCCCGCAGGTTCCTGCTCGAATGATATAGGTATGTGCCGGCATCTGCGAGCACAGGCTGGTTGCCTACAGATAGCCAGACGGAAAGCGTATCTGCGTGGCCATGAGCTGCGATTGACAGGTAGCCAACTGGTCCGTGATCCAACGTAAGAACGACAGGATCCTTGTGCCCGCTTCGGAACACTGAGTAGCCCCCGCTCGCAAACAGGCGCATTCCAACAGGTTGTGCTGACGATACCTGCGCAGATCCTAGGATCACGTCGCGTATGCCTGGATCTTTGGCCGGCGGCGCGAGATCCGGGCGCCCAACGCAACCCGAAACGGCTGCGACAATAGACGCAACGTATCTTGACTCAGGCGTTTGTGTGGTCGCGATGACTCGGCAATCGTCGAAATCGCCGATGGCAGGTACTTTGCCGCCGGTGTCCATCAACCAAAGGGAATGCTCCGACCACGCCGAAAGCCGATCCACGGTCGGTGCTGGCAGGCTGCCTTCGCGCCCAAGTGCAGCGGCCGCAACGAGGAACAACTCAATCGAGAACGCAGTATAGCCGGGAGATTGCTCAGCACCTACACCGTCCGGACAAATCTGCCGATCAATCTCGGCGAGTAGCGCGCGCCAGCTATTCTCGCGCAATGCGACTGCACCGGGAAATCCCGGAGCCATAATCGTACCGACAATCATGCCCGCGAGCTCGGCGATCCGATGATTGTTGGCGGACGAATTGAGTGACGGAAATCGCCTGATCCAGTCGACATGCGCAAAGAAGAAGCGGAGCAGGGCTCCGTGCGTGACGCTGTCAAGGCAATCAACCCCGAGAATGGAGAGCGCCAACGCGACCGAAATGGTACGAAGTGCGAGTTCGATGCCTGAAATCCAGCTTGGTCCACGATAGGGTGGGTTGCCCTCCATCCATGACCTCACCATACGGGCCAAAAGCGCGGGCTGGTCCTGGTTCCTGAGCGCTCCATCGGCTGCGAGAGGAACTAGAAACTGTAGCCGATTGAGCTCCCAGACGCGCTTTATTTCCCGCGTGTCGATGCCATGTCGGAACGAAATGTCAAAAGCATAGGTGTCCCATTGCGGAAATGGCTCGCCGTCCTCGGGATCGATACGCCAGAACGTCGGATCCGGTGGCATCGACGAAGGTGCCGGCCAGCGCACACCGAGAAAACAAAAGTCTCCAGCGCGGATGTTGTCGGCTTCAAGGCCTGTCAGGGCTGATAGATCTGGTGAAGAGGCGGCAATGCGGGAACGAATGCCCGGGATTATCGCCAGCGGCCCAACTGGCTCTACCGCTTCCCAGCCGCCACTGTGCCGGCGCGCAGTTTGCTTGGTGGCAGTCTCGACGACCCGATGAACAATCTCCGCCGCACTCATTGCTGCCAGACGGTTCCGGTACCAGACAAGTCGACCCAAAGCAGAGTCCAAAATGCGCCTCACATGATTGATGCGTTTAGAGCATCGCGACAAGCAGCAATCTCGGACAAACGACGATCTCGATAGTGCACTCTTCTGTCGATACTCACGCTATCACTTCCATTTGGATCCCCCGCTCGCATCCGAGTCCTGGCAAATCTCCACGCCGGCTCTTGCACCTCTGGCAATAGCCCCTCGACGCGAGTCGCGCGTGCCGGCCCTGTCCATCAACCCGCGATAAAGGCCGAGATAGGAGTTGGTCATCTTGTCGAGCGAGAACGTTGTTTCAATACGCCGACGACCTTGCATACCAAGTCTGGTGGCCAGCTCAACGTCATTGACGAGTCTGAGCACACGATCAGTCAACGCGTCAGCGTCGTGGCTCGGCACCAGAAATCCCGTCTGCCCATCCAGGACCAATTCAGGAGTGCCTCCATCGTCTGTTGCCACAACTGGCTTACCCAGCGCCATGATCTCTGTAATCGCGTTGGAAATGCCCTCCCCGTGTAGACGGCTATTGGTAGCGAGAACTCCCACGGTGAAGAGATTAGCGATGTTTTCTACATCATTCCGCCGCCCCAGAAACTTTAAGCGCGGCAATTGCCCCGACGGGACGCTATCGCGCATTTGCGAAAACGTCGGACCGTCGCCGACAGCCAGAAAAGTAACATCGTCCCTAAGTTGGCAAATGCGCCGTGCCATTTCGACAAAGACCGCATAGTCTTTATAGGGCGTGAAGTTAGCGACCATCCCGACGATGTTGGGGGTCGTGAGTCCCAACGTGCGTCGAAGCTCCGCCTCGTCCGTTAAGTTGAGGACCCGTTCCGGATTGAATCCATTGTAGATACATACACCCCTGCGCTCGGAAATGTCGTAGGCGGCGAGGCCGGCGCGCGAATTGGCGACCACGACGTCTGAAAACGGACTGGTCAGTTTACCCCTCAAATAGTGCTTGTTCCACAGCGTCATATGCGGCGCGTCTCGAACAAAGCCATTGACGAAAGCTGCGCCGCACAGTTTCGCGACCGGCGCTGCATAAACGGAGCACATCGAGCCCCAGGAGTGAACGATATCTATATTCAGATTGGTGACCAGCTCGTACAAAGTCTTGAAAATGCGCAAATCTCTTCTGCTTCTTCGGACGATTGGAATGATCTGCACGTGTTGTCGGTCGATCTCCCAATCATCCGCAGTCTCCTCCGATGCAACTGCGACGAACGACTCGATGTCACGGTGAACGCGGAGTCCCTTCATCAACTCAGCAATTTGTCGTTCTCTGCCCCCGATGCGCAGACAATCGGTAAAGTGCAATATACGCATGTCAGCGCTCTCCCGCGTGGGCTGCTTCGGTCCAGATCGCGACGAGGCGTTCCGCGCAGACTTCAATGTCTAGCCGCGCCTTATGTAATGCCTTCCCGTTTTCCGCGAGCCGTCGTCTGAAGTCCGGATCTTCGATGAGGCGCCCCAGTGCGGAAGCAAGCCCCTCGACATCGCCGGGTTTGACGATCAGTCCAGTCCTCTCGTGCTCGATGATCTCTGGAAGCGCCCCGACTGGGGTACAAATGACGGCGGCACCGTGAGCCAAAGCCTCAATGACAGACATCGGAAGATTTTCACTGAGGGACGGAAGCACCAGAATATCGGCTTCCTGCAACAGTGTCTCGACCTGCGCTGAATCCACCCAACCAGGCACCGATGTACGATCGCCGAGGCCTGCTCGTACAACTGCGGCCCTCGTATCGTTTACCGCCCCGTCACCTGCAAGCGTGGCCCTCCAGCGAGAGTTGGAACCCAGCCGCGCAAGAGCCGCTACAAGTTCCGGCACACCTTTTTCTGGCCCGAGTCGCCCTAGAAACAAGATGTTGGCCGCTTCACGCATGACTTTTGGACCGTTGCTGACGGCTGTTGGAGTGGCGTTCGGAACAATAACTGCCTTTCCGGAACAGGCAGGGAGTCTGTCGGAAACAACCTTTTTCCAATAGCAGCCGAGCACGACGATTCCTTGGCTGTTTAAAAACATCAGGTCGATTTCTTTCTTGAGCATTCTCTTCCGGGAATCCCAGAAATGATCGAACTGCCCGCTGTGCAGGTGCAACACATAGGGCAATCGGCAAATGCTCGAGATTCGGGCCAGGATGAGCTTGCGATAGGCGCTGCCGAAGGCTGAAAGATTGATATGGACGACGTCTACTCGTCCAAGCAACCGAAGTAACAACAAGCGTATGATTGCATGTGCAAGAAACAGGGGCGACAAAAATATCGAGCCAGGACCTCGAGTGGTGAAAAAGTAGGTCTTAAGGTTAGCGAAGCGATCGATTTTCAGTGCGCTGCGAAGTCCGTCCATCATGCGATCAACGCCTCCCTGGCCACCTTCGCCAAGGGGGGTGAAAACGACGACGTGAAGCGGACGAGCCGACGTCTCTTCGGATTTCGCTTCGCTGAAGCGAGCCTTTTCGATCTGTTCCTTGCAAGTTAGCGACGGATTCAAAAGGCAGGAGCCGGTAGATGTCATATCGCTACCTTGAATGTGCGCAGGAAGATCTCGAGATTTACCAATGACCAAAGAACCCTTTCGTGGTTCTGCCGGCCGTCAAGGTGCTCGGTCACAAGTATGCGAAGCTTAGGGGCGCTCAACATCCTGGCTATGCCGGAGGTTTCGCCCAGCATGCCCTGCAAGAACTCACGATAGGGACCTCTGAACCAGTTTCCAACCGGCACACGGAAACCGACCTTTTTTCGTCGCACGATTTCCCGCGGCAAGATCTTGTCCATCGCCGCGCGCAGCACCGTCTTGCCACCCCTTCCGCCAGTCAGAAATTCGTCCGGGAACCGTGCCACGACGTTGGCCAGAGCCGTATCCATGAATGGCATCCGGCCCTCGATCGATCCCGCCATCATCATTCGATCGCCTCGTTCCAGCAGATTGTCTGGAAGCCAGGATGTCTGATCGAAGAACATCGTACGCCGCAGGCCGGACTCCGTGTCCGACGAATAGGGGAAAAGATCCGGTGGCGTTGCCGAAAGGAGCCGACCGAGCATTGCTTCGCTCTCGCCGACCGAAAGACCACCGAACCAAACTCGCATTCGGTTCACGAGGTCGCGCTCGCCCGCGGCCAAAGCAAGGATCTTCAGGCGCCGCATCCCATAAGGCAATGACCGCGCCAGCGGATAGATCAGCCGCTCGTGCAATAAGTGTGGCATCAGAAACTGGTACAGGCCGATCCATCGCTCAGCCCGATGCTTCGGATATCCACCCATCAACTCATCTGCGCCTTCTCCCGTGAGCACCATCTTGACGCTACTGGAGGCCATCTCCGAGAGCATGAAGATCGGGACGTCGGAGGCCTCGCTTACGGGAGCACCGCGGCGCAGGACGGCGGTTGACCAGTGTTCCATGAAGGAGTCGGGTTCGACGAATATTTCGTTGTGATTCGTACCAAACCGGCGTGCAATGGCTCGTGCATGATCGAGCTCCGAATATTCCGCTTCCTGAAAGCCTACCGAGAAAGTTCGCACAGGCTCCGCGCTGTGCTTGACCATGGTTGCCACGACCGCCGACGAGTCGATGCCACCGGAAAGAAAGGCGCCGAATGGCGCGTCGCTGCGCATGCGAATTCGCACGGCCTCGTCGAATGTCTCGTCAAACAAGCGAACTGCATCACCGAACGTCTTGACCGCCGGCACCGTCGTCGCAACCGGGGGCGTAAAATAGCGTGTCGTTTTTAGTGTTCCGCTTTCCCATACAGCATAGTGACCGGGCTGCAGCTTCTTCACTCCGCGGAAAAACGTCGAAGGACCCGGAACATAGCGATTGAGAAGATAGTGGCCGAGGGCCTCGGAATCGAACGTTCGGTCAAATCCCGGAAACTGAACGAGTGGCGCGATCTCCGATGCGAAGAGAAGAACCTCCTTCATCTCGGAAAGAAACAGTGGCTTCTTGCCGAAAGCATCGCGGGCAAGTATCAGCCGCTGCGATGCTTCATCCCACAGCGCAAAGGCGAACATGCCGCGAAATTTGCGAACGGCATCGAGTTGCCAGGCGCGATACGCTTCGATAAGCACCTCGCTGTCTGAGTCTGTGCGGAAGCGATGGCCGAGGGATGCGAGCTCCTGACGCAGTTCGAGGTAGTTGTAGATTTCGCCGTTGAAGATTAAAGTGAAGCGGCCGTCTTCGCTCGACATTGGTTGGGCGCCGCCACCAATGTCAATGATCGAAAGCCGGCGGTGACCGAGGCCGATTTGAAATCGCTCGTCGGCTGTTTTGTGAAGCCAGTAGCCCGAGCCGTCCGGTCCTCGGTGAAACATCAGGTCGGTAAGGCCGATCAGGGTCTTGCGTTCCTGATGCTTTCCGGCCCCAAGAACCCATCCAAATATTCCGCACATGGCTACGCTATTCGGACGACAATCAGGTGGCCGACATATGAACGTCCTGGTGTGCTCATGCTTGCTCTCGGGATCGCTACGAAGCTAGGCAGGCTCGGTCGCCTGCTCAGCAACTTCTCTAAGTTCGAATACTTTTTCATAGGCACTTAAAAGCTTGGCCGCCTCGTGGTCCCAGGCGAGTTTGCCGTAGACTCGGTTCCGGCCGAACGCGCCCATAGCGTTGCGGCGGACGGGATCATCGATAAGTTCCAATATCTTGTCGCCGAACTCGGCAGTGTCCGTGCACTTTGCGTAGAGGGATGCCTCTGCGGCCGAAACGCGTCCTTCGGTGAGGTCAAACTGAACAATGGGCTTACCCAGAGCCATGTACTCCATGATCTTGTTCATCGTTGACTTGTCGTTCATCGCGTTGGGGCGATCCGGATTGACGCAGACGTCTGCCGTCGAGAGTATGGTGAACAGTGTCGTATCATCCACGCGGCCGGTGAACGTAACTACGTCGTCCAGTTCAAGGGTCGTTGCAAGTGCCTTGACTTCATCCAATTCCGGTCCGCTCCCGACAACTACGAACTGAACATCGTCGCGGTTTCGTTTCCTGCGGATGTGCCGGATCGACTCCAGCAACAGATCGAGCCCCTCCTGCCTTCCAATAACACCCACATATCCGACGAGGAATTTCCGCCCCTTCTTCCAGACGGGATTCGGCGGAAGCGGCCGAACGCGTGAAAGGTTTGGACCCGAGCGCACAACGAACACACGGTCCGGATCCATCCGCCCTCGTTCAAGGGCAATGGTGCGATATGAGTGATTGGTCGCTATCGATACGTCGGACAGTGCAAACGTAATCCGTTCAAGCAGGACCATCACCCGCCACAGAAAGCCACGTCGCCCGAATTTGGCCTCGTAGAGCTCTGGGTTGATGTCGTGTTGATCGAAAATGAAGGACTTGCCGAATAGAAGCTTGTGAAATGCACCAACCACAAAGATGAGGTCCGGCGGATTGCACGCGTGCACGACATCAAACCCGCGCGTCGCGAGAATCTTCAGGCTCAGCACGAACTCCCAAAATAACGCGGCGCTGTACTCGGCGAGATAGCCTAACAACCCGCCTCTCTCTCTCGGCAGCCAGTGGCGATAGATGGCAATTCCGTCGATGACTTCAAATGAAGCCGTTGCGCGCGGTCCCTTGGGACAGATTACGGAGACCTCATAGCCATGCCGCGACAGCGTGGCGGCTTCCGACCAGACCCGTCGATCGAACGGTACCGGAAGATTCTCGACGATGATGAGCACCCGGCGGCGAACCGCAGCATTGAGCCGGGGCTGCGCCACCGGCGCCGCGCCAGCCAATCCCGCAGAAACGGCATCCGGACTCGCCAATTCACACAGCTCGCCGTTGGCGCCAGTCGACTTGAATAGGTTCGCAACCCCCGCTTGATCGGGCTGGATGGTTGCATCGTCACCGTCACGATAGGGTGTCAACATCGATCACCCGCCTGGCGCGCAATGCCATGTTTTTCGCCCATCCTCGGTTATCTATGACAAGGTCGAACAGCTCGGACTCGGCTACCGACTTTGAGATCAGCAGTTTGCGAAGTGCGGGCAAATTGGAGAATGCATAGCCAAGATTCTGACCCAGCAATTTTGACGGTTCGACGTGGGGATCGTAGATCGACAAGCCGATGTGCGACTGAAGGAATTTTCGAGCCAGGTCGATATTGGGACTCTCGCGCAGATCGTCGCTGTTATCCTTGAAGGAAAGTCCCAGCATGAGCACCTGACCGCCCGCCGGGACTGCCTTCACGCAATTCTCGAACAGGAAGTTCTTGTGCTCATCGTTTGACCTCAGAACCGAATCCACCAGGCAAGTGTGTGCTCCGACGTCGCTTGCGATGTATTGCAGTGCGCGAACGTCCTTCGGCAGGCAGGAGCCTCCGAACGCGCCACCCGGCCTCAGGTAATAGGGCGAGATGTTGAGCTTCGTATCGGAGATGAATATCTTATGAACTGTGGTCGCACTGATGCCTAGCTTGTCGCAAACGCGACCGACTTCGTTGGCAAAGGCAACCTTTACGGCGTGAAACGTGTTGTCGACGAACTTCGTCATCTCGGCTGCACGATAAGTCGTGTAGAAGACGGGCGCCTTGATTTCTGCGTTTAATTCGTCAAGTGCCTCGCACCGTCTTCCGTCCTTCGTCCCAATCACGATCTTCGGCGGATTGAAGAAGTCTTCGATGGCGACCGACTCGCGCAGGAATTCGGGATTGTAGACGAGCTCGACCAGATCCATCCGTTCGCGCAACGCGTTCTCGAAAATCGGGAGCACCAGTTCTTCGATCGTACCGGGCCGCATCGTGGAGCGAAACACGATGGTCAGCGCCGTTGTGCGAGCGGAGCCGATGAGCTCCGCGATCTGGTGGGAAACCTCCACGACGAAGCTCATATTGTGAGATCCGTCGGGCGCACTGGGCGTCCCCACGCAGACGAGCGCCATGGCACAACTGTCGAGATGCGGGGTCGCATCCTTCGTCGCGCTCAGCAAACCTCGCCTGACAGCACGTTCGACAAGCTGGTCGAGGCCGGGCTCCGTGATCGGCGATTTACCGGCATTGACGATCGCCACCTTTTCATCACTGACGTCGATGCCGACGACCTCGTGGCCTTGCCTGCTAAGGCAAGCGGCCGCGGTCAAGCCGACGTAACCAAGTCCGAACACAGCAATTTTCATCGCACTTCACCCGCCTTCCTCCGGTACAATAGCCTTGAGGCGATGCGAGCGACTGCAAGCAAAAGGATTGCTGCTGGGGGCCGAGTGGCTACCCAATTGTGAGTACACCGGTGATGAACGAGCCTCTCCGGTCCGCAACGCGGACGCCAAGCCCCACATTCGCTATTGCTGGGGAAGACGAGCGACCGGGGCCGCTCATTGGTTCGGGCGACAGGATCGCTCCACAAAGACCTCGCTGGCAGCACAGGAGCGCTCAGTTGCAGCCGCCAGATCGCTTAGGTTGCCGGGCAACACAGGCGCCGGTTCGGATTGCGCCGCGAGGTAACGAGATCACGCGCCAACGGCGCCCCGATTGATAGCTTCTAGCGGGCGCAATCCGACGGAAAGGTCGAGCTGGAGACCTCGACTGGTCGGTTAGGCACGTTCTGGCTCGGCTCGCCGTGAATTGGCGAATATCGGCGCTATTCAGGTATACTTAAATCACACTTTGAAAGTTTTTTCGCCATTTTTGCTCATTAACCAACCGACTCAGCAGTCGGGGGGGCCCGATTCCCGCTGTATTGAAGTCGGCTCGCAGTCCGAGACTGGGAAGCTTTGGAATGTGCTCGCGGAGCCAACCGCTGCGGGCATGCGGTGTGTCGCGCGCCTTCGTGATGCACGGCAGTGGAATTACATTTTCTCAACCTCAAAGAGAAGCAGCTAAGTTGCTCGATGGAGGCCCGAATTGGATACGACCGGCACGATTGCGTCGTTTACGCCCTCTCCGCGAACTCGCTTTACCATCGGTGGTGATTCCTACGAGGTTCAGGGGGCAGGCAGGAGCTACAGCCTGAGCAGCCCCGATGCCCAGACGCTGCAATTCCAACTTAAGCCCGGTGACTATGCCTGGTTCGATTCGTCATCGGTGGATCGCGACGAGGTCGCCGCCGATCCGCTCATCAAGCCCGGAACTCCCATCGGTATCGATTATCAATTCATGGTCCAGCCGAATGGATCCGACGGGTCGTTTACGAACACGGCAAGTTGGTTCGTTGTTGGCGAAATGCACAATGACGATCCGGCTCTCGGGTCCAGTGTGCATACCTCGCCTCCATTCGCGATGCAACTTGACGGCAATCATCTGCAGCTTGTCGCGCGCTATGCGCTCCCCGGCGGGAATCCCAGCAACGGGTCCCCTGACCTCCATATGCTGACGCTGTGGACGGACCCGAACCCGATTGTGCCCGGACAGTATTACAACATCGATATCCAGGCCAATGTCAGCAATACCAGCGCCGGCTACCTGAGCCTCTCGGTCAACGGCACCAAGGTGGTCAACTATTCGGGCCCGCTGGGCTATGGGGCTTCCACTTATTGGGAAGAAGGCCTCTATCGGAACGCAGGTCCTAACCAGACTGTGACAGCCGACTTTCGCAATTTGACGCTCGTCACTGGCTCGACAGCGGTCGGGTGGACGGGGGTAGGTAGTAAACCAATACCTCCGGTAACGACCCCTCCGGTAACGACTCCTCCGGTAACGACTCCGCCCGTGTCTTCGACCCCGCTGCCAGCACCGATCCAGCCCGCGGTGACGAAAGCCACGGCCTCTCCGGGAACGGGCACTGAGGCCGCCGGTAGCACGATCACATTGTCGCTCGCCTTCAACGAGGCGGTGAAAGTGACGGGCACGCCGACGCTGAAGCTGAACGACGGCAGCACAGCTACCTATGTGAGCGGTTCGGGGACAAGTTCGCTGACCTTCCGCACCACTGTGGCCTCGACAAACACCGCCACCTCGGCGCTCGCCATCACCGGGGTCAATCTCCCAACCGGCACCAGCATCAAGAATCTCTCTGGTGTCGCCGCAAGCCTGTCGGGCGCGGTGAAGACGTTCACTGGTCTGAAGATCGACCCGACGACCCCGCCGCCGGTGACGACGCCGCCGCCGGTGGTGACGAAGCCGCCGCCGGTGGTGACGACGACTCTGCCGGCGGTGACGAAGGCCACTGCGGTGCCCGGGACCGGCACAGCGCTCGTCGGAAACACCGTCACGCTAACTCTTGCATTCAACAAGGCGGTGACGGTGACCGGCAAGCCGACGCTGTCGCTCAACGACGGTGGCATCGCGACCTATCTGAGCGGGTCGGGGACTGGCACGCTGACCTTCCGCACAACGATAGCCTCGAACAACACCGCCCACTCGGCGCTCGCCATCACCAAGGTCAATCTCCCGAGCGGTGCCAGCATCAAGGATTCGTCGGGCGTTGCGGCAAAGCTGTCGGGCGCGGTGAAGACGTTCACCGGTCTGAAGGTCGACCCGACCGATCCGGCGGTGGCGAGTGTCACCGCGTTGCCCAAGACTGGTACTGAGGTCGTCGGAAACACCATCACGCTGGCTCTCAGGTTCTGGGAGACGATGAAGGTGACCGGCACGCCGACGCTGGCTCTGAACGATGGCGGTACCGCTACCTATGTGGGCGGCTCCGGAACCAACGTGCTCACTTTCCGCACCACGGTGAAATCGACAGACAAAAGCACCTCGGCACTCGCCATCACCGGGGTCAATCTGCCGAACGGTGCCAGCATCAAGGATTTGTTGGGTACCCCGGCACACCTCTGGGGCGCGGTGAAGACATTCCCCGGGCTCGCGGTGAAGACATCGACCGGGCTGATGGCGGCGAATGCACTCTCCGTGACCTCCGCAACTTCGCCTACCTCGCCGCTCCCCGTCCTTACAATCGCGGACAAGACGCTCACGGTCACCGAGGGAGGCGGCACGGTCGGCCTTGGGACGCACGTGTCAACGACGGATCCCCACGATGTGGTAACGGTCAACATCAAGGGCTTGCCGAGCTATGAAACGATCACCGATAAGCTCGATGGTCGTACGTTCAGCGGAACAAACGTCACCTTGACGGCCGCGGAGGTCAACAGCGGACTGACGTTGCATTCGTATTACCGGGGCTCCGGCACTCCGGTCGCGACGCTCACCCTGACCGCAACCGGGAAGGATTCCGTCACCGGCACCGTTGCGAGTTCCGCATCACAGACCATTACCGTGACGGATCCTGCGCCCACGACCGCCCCAGGCGCGACATCTAGCCTGGTAAACCATGGCTTTGCCCTGCTGAACCAGCATCTGGCCAGCAACACCGGTCGGCTCGATCATGGTCAGATCGAAGCTGCGATTTCGCATGGGGAAGGCTTCGCTCATGATGGGGTCCTGACCCGCCCGCAACATTGATCCGCGTCGGTATCCGGGCGCTTGCCGCCCGGGTGCCGAATGTCGATTCAGGAAATGCATGAGAAGGACGTCCAACGCGGCGAGGTAGCCGCGAAAGGTTACAAGCCAGAATGGCGATGCAGTACGGGAATGACAACGCCGCAGATCTCGGGCCTCGAGCCCTTGCTCTGTTCCTGCGCCTCCATGGCGTAAACGCGGAGCCCGACCAGCTCAGGGATCGATTTGGGAACGCCGAATTCGGCATCCGCACGATGCTTCGCTGCGCCCGCGAACTCGGGGTCAAGGTCCGGTCGCACACGACGCATTGGCCGCGGCTTGCGAGCATCCAGCTGCCCGGGATCGCCTCGCTCCGTGACGGCGGATTTCTGCTTCTCGGCAGGGTCGACAACACGGAGGCACTCGTGCTGCATCCGGCCGCGTCGCATCCGAAAACGCTGACCCGGGCAGAATTCGAGGAAATCTGGGATGGCCGCCTGATCTTGGCCGGATCCCAGAATCTCGCAAGCCGGACGCTTCATTTCCTCGCCGGCCTCGGTTTCAACGGGCATGATCTGGCGCGGCGTGCCGGCGACATCTTCATGCGTGTGCGCGATTTCATGCGTGTGCGCGATAACGTCATGCGTATGCGCGATCTCCTGGCGCGCGCGGGTGTCGGCGGTCGAAGCGATACTGCGGCACAGGCGAACGCCGAATTCCAGGCGGCGAGCACCCAACCTGAGAGTGGCGACGAGTCCGGGCTGATTGCCGCGGCCATATTGCTGCGCTGCCACGGCATCGCGGCAGATCCCGGTCAAATTCGGCACCGCTTGGGCACGGCGCGGGTCGGCGCCACCGAAATCCTGCGCTGCGCCAAGGAATTCGGGCTCAAGGCCCAGGTGCAGCGGTCGAACTGGAACAGGCTTGCGGTAACGCCGTTGCCGGGAATTGCCCTGCTGCGCGACGGTGGTTTCCTGATTCTGGGCAAGGTCATCGACGACAAGCTTCTCGTTCAGCGCCCATTGTCGCCGCAACCCGAGACGATGACTCAAGCCGAACTTGAGGCGATCTGGAACGGCGACATCATCCTGATGGCGCGGCGGGCGGCGCTGACCGACCTGTCACGTCGATTCGATATCAGCTGGTTTCTCGGTGCCGTCCACAAGTATCACCGACTTCTCGGTGAGGTGCTGGTCGCGTCGTTCTTCCTGCAGGTCTTTGCCCTGATCTCCCCGCTGTTTTTCCAGGTGGTGATCGACAAGGTGCTCGTGCATCGAAGCATGAGCACGCTCGATGTCCTGGTCACGGGTCTCGTCGTGCTGACGGTATTCGAAGCCGTTCTCGGCACGCTGCGTGTCTATGTGTTTGCGCACACCACCAACCGTATCGACGTTGAGCTTGGCGCCCGGCTGTTTCGTCACCTGATGGCGCTGCCGATCGCGTATTTTCAAACCCGCCGCGTCGGCGATTCGGTTGCGCGCGTGCGCGAGCTCGAGAATATCCGCCAGTTCCTGACGAGCTCGGCACTCACGCTTGTCATCGATCTCCTGTTCACCGTCGTGTTTCTGGCGGTGATGTTCTACTATTCGACGACCCTGACGGTGATCGTGCTGGCATCGTTCCCGTTCTATATCGGCATTTCCGCGGGCGCCGCGCCGCTGTTTCGACGCCGCCTTGACGAGAAGTTCAATCGCGGCTCCGAGAACCAGGCTTTTCTGGTCGAGAGCGTGACCGGCGTCGAGACGCTGAAGGCCATGGCTGTCGAACCGCAGATGCAGCTCCGCTGGGAGGAGCAACTTGCGGCCTACGTCGACGCCAGCTTTCGCGTGCTCAGCTTGAACAACACTGCAAGCCAGGCGGTCCAGATGATCAACAAGCTGGTCGTCGCGGCAACGCTCTATTTCGGCGCCAGGCTGGTGATCGGCGGCGACCTGACGGTCGGAGAGCTCGTGGCGTTCAACATGCTGGCAGCGCGCGTGAGCGCGCCGGTGCTGCGGCTGGCGCAGATCTGGCAGGATTTCCATCAAGCCCGCCTGTCGATTGATCGCCTCGGCGACATCCTCAACACCATTCCCGAACCAAGCTTCAGCCGTGCTCGCGCCGCGCTTCCGCCCATCCGCGGGCAGGTGACGTTCGAACATGCGAAGTTCCGTTACCGCATCGACGGCCCCGAGGTGCTGCACGACGTATCGTTCAGCGTCGAGCCCGGTCAGGTCGTCGGCATCGTCGGCTCCTCGGGCTCGGGCAAGAGCACCATCGCAAAGCTGATACAGCGCCTCTACGTGCCGGAGAGCGGACGTGTGCTGGTCGACGGCGTTGACCTGGCGATGGTGGATCTGACGTGGCTTCGACGCCAGATCGGAGTCGTGCTGCAGGAGAACGTGCTCTTCAATCGCTCGATTTGCGAGAACATCGCGCTCGCCGATCCCGCCATGTCGATGGAGCGGGTCATCGAGGCGGCGACGCTCGCCGGCGCCCATGACTTCATTCTCGAGCTGCCCCAGGGCTATGACACAGTCGTGGGTGAACGCGGCAGCAGCCTTTCCGGCGGGCAGCGGCAGCGTATTGCGATTGCTCGCGCGCTCGTCAGCGATCCGCGCATTCTCATCTTCGACGAGGCCACCAGCGCCCTGGACTACGAAAGCGAGCGCGCCATCCAGCAGAACATGAAACGTATCTCCGCGGGCCGGACCGTCTTCGTAATCGCTCACCGGCTCTCGACCGTGCGCCAGGCCGACCGGATCATTACGATCGAGCATGGCCGCATCGTCGAGGACGGCAGCCATGAGGAGTTGATCCGCACCAACGGGCGTTACGCAAACCTTCACTACCTGCAAGCCGGTATCCATCATCCATGACGTCCCCTGGTCGAAACATCGTTCCATTTCCTCGGCCCGAGCGTCGCCGCGCGCAGGAAATTGCGTTCCTGCCGGCCGCGCTCGAGATCACCGAGAGGCCGCCATCGCCAGTCGGGCGCGCGATCGCTGCGTGCATCATCGCGATCTTCTGCGTGGCGCTGGTTTGGGCGTCAGTCGGCAGCGTCGACATTGTCGCCACCGCAACGGGAAAGGTCGTGCCGGGTGGGCGCACCAAGTTGATCCAGCCGTTCGAGACAGGCGTCGTCCGTGCGATCCACGTTCGCGACGGACAGAGCGTGAAGGCCGGCGACGTCCTGATCGAGCTCGACCCGACGATGACCGAGGCCGATCAGGAGCGGCAGAAGAGCGACCATCTGGCTGCCGAGCTCGACGTCGCGCGACTTCGTGCGGCGTTGGCGGACGAGCCGCTTGCCGCCTTCCGGCCGCCGCAGAGCGCCAGCGCCGCGGAGATCGAGATGCATCGTCAGTTCTTGATCAGCCAGCGCGCCGAACAGAACGCGAAGCTCGCCGAGATCGAGCGCCAGCAGGGCCAGAAAGAGGCGGAGCGGGCGACCACGATGGCGAGTGTCGCGAAGTTGCAGGCGACAATCCCTGTGCTGCAGGAGCGTGTCGACATTCGCAAGACTCTGGTCGACAAGGCGCTTGCTTCGAAGGTCGTCTATCTCTCCGAGTATCAGGAGCTGGTCGGGCTCCAGCAGGATCTCAACCTGCAGCAGAGCCGGTTGCACGAAGCCGATGCGGCCATCGCTCTTCTGAAGGAAACCCGGGATAGGACCGCTGCGGAGTATCGTCGTGCGATCTATGACGCACTGTCGAAGGCCGAGCAGAAGGCTGCGAGTGCCCAGCAGGAGGTGATCAAGGCAGAGAAACGCACGAAACTCCAGCAGTTGACCGCACCGGTCGATGGCGTCGTGCAGCAACTTGCCGTGCACACGGTGGGAGGCGTGGTGACGCCGGCCCAGGCACTGGCCGTGGTGGTTCCGAGCGAGAGCCATCTCGAGATCGAGGCCATGCTTTCCAACCGCGACATCGGGTTCGTCCATCCGGGACAAAACGCGGAGATCAAGGTCGATACCTTCAACTTCACACGCTATGGGCTGCTGCATGGGGAGGTGCTCAGCGTGTCGACGGATGCCATCACACGTGACAGGCAACAGGGCGGGTCGAACAATCCGGCGTCCGGCGAGTCGCAGAGCAGCAGTGAGCCGAAGGGCCAGGAGCTCGAATATGCCGCGCGCATTTCGCTCGATCGCGCGTTTATGCAGGTCGAGGACAAGATCCTCAAGCTCGGCCCCGGCATGGCAGTGACGGTCGAGATCAGGACCGGCAAACGCACGATCATCAGCTACCTGCTCTCGCCGCTGGCGAGGTACAAGCAGGAATCGTTGCGAGAACGATAGGCCCGGCCTCCCGTTGGAGGCCCGGTCCGCCGGGACGCCGCTCGGCCTTCGCGCCTTAGTCGAAGGTGGCCGGGCGGTTCAAATCGGTCGGGTCAATGGCCCGGGCCTTGTCACATATTAACACGTGGCTGTTCGAGGTTGCCCATGGTAGCTCTTGCGAGAGCGAACCCTGGAACGACGAAGGCCAGTCTCGACGATGTTGTCCCTTCCCAAAACCAAGATACGCGTGCTGCTGCTCGAGGGCGTGAACGATTCGGCGGTACGCATGTTCGAGGCCAATGGCTATACCGAGCTGCAACGTCTGCCCAAGGCGCTGGGTCCCGGCGAACTCAAGCAGGCACTTTCCGGCGTCCATATGTTGGGAATCCGCTCGCGAACGCAGTTGACCGCGGAGCTTCTGGAGGCCGCTGACCGGCTAATGGTGGTTGGCTGCTTTTCCGTCGGCACCAATCAGGTCGATCTTGACGCCGCGCGACGCTTCGGAATTCCCGTATTCAACGCCCCATACTCCAACACCCGCAGCGTGGCTGAATTGACCATAGCCGAGATAGTCATGCTGTTTCGCCGGATATTTCCACGTTCGATCTCTGCTCATGCTGGCGGCTGGGACAAGTCCGCCGAGGGCAGCCGCGAGGTGCGGGGCAAGACGCTCGGCATCGTCGGTTACGGCAACATTGGTTCGCAACTGTCGAATCTCGCGGAAGCCATGGGCATGCGCGTGATCTATTTCGATCACACAGACAAATTGCGCCACGGCAACACCGAGCCGGTCGAGACGCTGGACGATTTGCTCGCGGCCAGCGACGTCGTTTCACTGCATGTGCCGGAGACGCCGGCCACCGCCAACATGATTGGCGTGACGCAGCTTCGGCTGATGAAGCCGGAGGCCTATTTGATCAATAATTCGCGCGGCACCGTGGTCGATCTCGATGCGCTGGCAAGCGCCCTGCGTGACGGCCGGCTTGCAGGTGCTGCGGTCGACGTGTTTCCGGTCGAGCCGACGTCGAACCAGGATCGCTTTGCTTCACCGCTGCAGGGCCTGTCCAACGTGATCCTCACGCCGCATGTCGGCGGTTCGACCGAGGAAGCGCAAGATCGCATCGGCGGCGAGGTCGCCCGCAAGCTGATCGATTATTCCGATGTCGGCTCGACCTTGGGCGCGGTCAATTTTCCGCAGGTGCAATTGCCGGCGCGGCCGACCGGCACGCGCTTCATCCATGTTCACCGCAACGTTCCCGGCGTGATGCGTCAGGTCAATGACGCGGTCTCCCGGCACGGGATCAACATCCTGGCGCAATACCTGCAGACCGATCCGGAAGTCGGCTATGTCGTGCTCGAGACCGACGTTGTCGGCGGCGAGGGCGAGGAACTGCTGGCCGAGCTGAGGGCCATTCACGGCACCATTCGCGTGCGGGTGCTGTATGAGCAGATCCGGCCGCAGAGGTGAAGCGGCCTCCATGGCAACCGGTGCGCACATCATCGCAGGATGCCGCACTTGCCGAAGGCTTTGGCCGCCGCGTTCAGGCAACTGAATGTGCAGCGGTGCGAGCGTCCGCAGTCTATTCCTTCGGCGCAATCCAGATTCCCGGATCGGAGTTCCTGCGAATATGATTGAACAGGAAATCGGTGAACACCCTGATCTTCACCGGGAGCCGCGTGCGGTTCTGGTAGGCGATGTTCATCGTGAGCGGCGGCAGCGCCCAGTCCATTAAAACCGGCACGAGCTTGCCGGCGGAAATGTCGTCCTGCACGATATAGAGCGGCTGGATCAGGATGCCGAGCCCGCCCAACGCCGCGCCGCGTATCACCTGGCCGTCATTGCTGTCGAGCGCAGGCGTGATGCGGATTGTCTGCTTGGCCTGACCCTTGCTGAGCCGGAGCGAGTAGGGATCGTTCGCCAGGTTGTAGATCAGCAAATTGTGGCGCGCGAGATCGGCGGGATGTTCCGGCCGGCCGTGGCTCGCCAGATAGGACGGCGCCGCCGCGAGTACGCGCCTGGTCTGGCCAATGCGCCGGACGATGATGTTCGAGTCCGGCTCCTGTTCCCTTGTGCGGATCGCGACGTCAATGCCGGCCTCGATGAAATCGGGATAGCGGTTGGCGGCGATGATCTGGACGCTCAGATTGGGATAGAGCGCGCGAAGTGCGGGCAACATTGGCGCCAGATAGATGATCGCAAATGACAGCGAACTGGTGACGCGCAGCATGCCGTTCGGCGACAAGGCGCGGTCACTCACGGCGTCCTCGGCTTCGGCGAGCTCGTTGAGCAGCGTGCTGCAGCGCTGAAGGAATTCCTGCCCTGCCTCCGTCAGCCATTGCCGGCGCGTGTTGCGCTCGATCAGGCGGACCGCCAGCCGTTCTTCCAGCGCGCTCAAATGCCGGCTCGCGGCTGCATTCGACATCCGCAATCTCTCGGCGGCCCTGGAGAGGCTGCCAAGCTCGGCCGTTCTCGAGAAGACCTCGAGCTGGAGCAGACGGTCCATTTTTCCTCAATCTGGAAAAGAGACTTGCAAAATGTGGTCTTTATTTCCGATATGCGCAAGACAAAATGGACCGAGCCAACAATGGTGGGCGAGGAAGTCAGGGAAATGTCGAGCCCAATCAAGCACATCGTGATGTGGCGACTGCGCGGGGAGACGCCCAAGGAGCGCATGGCGGCCCGGATCAAGGTCAAAACCCTGTTCGAGGGCCTGAAAGGCCGGATCGACGGACTCACCCATATTGAGGTTGGCCTCGATGTCAGCGATGTCGATTATGCCTGCGACGTCGTTCTGCTCTCGGAATTCACTGACGGCGCGGCGCTGAAGGCCTATGCCACCCACCCCGAACATTTGCGCGTGCGGGAGGAGCTTGGCGACTTGCGGATCGGCCGCTTCCAGGTCGATTATCCCATCCGAGATGAGACCGGCGCATGATCGGTTCGTTCACTTTCGAGAATCTACCCTGCCGGGTCGTGTTCGGCGCCGGGACGCTGGGTACCGCCAAGGCCGAACTCGAGCGGCTCGGCGCAAGGCGTGCGTTTGTGCTGACCACGCCGCAGCAGGAAGCCCAGGGCGTTAGGCTCGGCACGACGTTGGGCCCGCTCTATGCCGGCATCTTCGCCGGCGCCACGATGCATACGCCGGTCGAGGTGACGGAGCAGGCGTTGGCCACGATGCGGGCGTGCGATGCTGACTGCGTCATTTCTCTCGGAGGTGGATCGACGACGGGGCTTGGCAAGGCGCTGGCGTTGCGCACCGGTGTGAACCAACTCTGCATCCCCACCACCTATGCCGGCTCGGAGATGACCCCGATCCTCGGCGAAACCAGGGACGCAGCCAAGACCACGATACGCGACGTGGCAGTGCTGCCGGAGACGGTAATCTACGACGTCGATCTGACACTGACGCTGCCCGTGGGCCTCACGGTCACCTCCGGCATCAACGCGATTGCCCACGCAGTCGAAGCGCTCTATGCGCGCGATACCAATCCTGTCACCACGCTGATGGCGGAAGAAGGCATCCGTGCCCTTGCGCGCGCGCTGCCCGCCATTGCCGCGAGGCCTGACGATCGTGCCGCGCGCGGTGACGCGCTCTACGGTGCCTGGCTGTGCGGCGTATGCCTCGGCACCGTCGGCATGGCGCTGCATCACAAACTCTGCCACACGCTCGGCGGCACATTTGATCTGCCGCACGCCGAGACACACACGATCGTGCTGCCGCATGCGCTGGCCTACAACGCGCCCGCAGTGCCCGAGGCGATGGAGCGGATCTCGCGCGCGATCGGCGCGGCGGATGCGGCGCAGGGGCTCTACGATCTCGCCAGGCACCTGAACGCAAAACTGGCACTGCGCGATATCGGCATGCCCGAGAGCGGCATCGACAAGGCGGCCGACCTTGCCGTGACCAACGCCTACTGGAATCCGCGCCCGCTCGAGCGCAACGCCATCCGCGACCTGATCGCGCGCGCCTGGTCGGGCGAGCCGCCGGTTGCGACGAAAGCGACGGCCTGATCGGTGCAACTGCGCTCATCGAACCCGGCCACGGCCGTTTGTGGCGGTCGTGCCGTTTTCTGACCGGAGTTTTCATGCTGTTTGCCATTCATGCCATCGACCGTGTTGGCGCGCTCCCGACCCGGCTTGCCAATTACGATGCGCACAAGACTTTCCTCAGCGACACCTCGCGCTTCGGGGTGAAGATCGTGATGTCCGGCCCGCTGGTCTCCGACGACGGTGAGACGATGATCGGCAGCATGTTCCTGATCGAGGCACTCGGCCGCGCCGAGGTCGAGGCGTTCAACCGCGCCGATCCGTTTGCATCGGCCGGCATCTGGGAGAAGGTGACGATCACCGGCTTCCTGCGCCGGCAGGGCTGAAGGGCTGGGCGGAAAGGGTCACGGGCGCAGCACGATGCGGTCGCGCGCCGATCCGGTTACGGCGGCGTAGGCTGCCTTGGCGTCGGCGAGTGGATAGATCGAGTTGTCCCTGACCGGGAAAGGGCGAAGGAGCCCGCCTGTGAAACCATGCAGCACACTGCGCAGGACGTCGGCGCTCTCGACCGAGGAGAAGGCGAGGGTGTCGATCCCGACATAGGTGTGTCGGCCGCGGTAGAACTCCAGGATGTTGAACGTCACGAGCTTGTGGACCGCCGCAATCAGGATCTGCCGCCCGGCCTTCGCCAGGGCGTGATGGGCATCGTGAAAATAGGGATCGCCGACCGTGTTGAAGACGATATCGGCGCCCTTGCCGCCGGTTAGTTCGAGCACGCGCTTCGCGACGTCTGTTGTGGCGGAATTGATGATGTCGATCGGTGCGTTGCTGTGCCCATCGTAGGCTTCGTCCTTCCGCACCACGCCGATCACGTTGGCGCCGAGCCAGGTCGCAAGTTGCACGGCCGCCTGTCCGACCTTGCCGTTGACACCCATGACGAGGACATGCTCGCCGGGTTTCGGCATGCCGGACCGGCGGAAGCCTTCGATCGCGGTGACGAACGGCACGCCGATTCCGGCGGCTTCATTCATCGAGATGCCGGCAGGCTTTTCCACCAGCGCCTCCATTTCGACGACGAGGTGCGAGGCGTGTGTGCCGTCACGGCGGATGCCGAGGTCGCCGGAGGTCCCGAACACGGATTTGCCGACCCATTCGCGCGGCCCGTCAATCACCCGTCCGGCGAAATCGCGACCGGGGGTGCGGGGAAACACCGCATAGGGCATCAGGCCCGTCGCGGCCTTGACATCGGATGGGTTGACGCCGGCGGCATCGACGGCGACCACGACCTCGTCCGGTCGTCGCGAAAGAGGCAGGCGCTCGATGATGGGCGAAATCGATGCGGCATCGGCCGCCCTGGCATTGAGCCGCACGCTGGTCGCTTCGACGATTGCTTTCGGTTCGGTCATGATGTTCATCTCGGCATCCTAGGCCGCGCTCTTGGCCGAGTGCGGCAGGCCGACAATACGGCGTGCCTCCCCGACGTTTGCGATGATGCCCCCGAGATCCTCGACGATGCGGCGCGCCTTGGCGATCATCTCGGCGTTGGAGGTCGCGAGCTGCCCACGGGAGAGATAGACCGCATCCTCGAGGCCGACACGAACATGGCCGCCGGCCAGATAGGATTGTGCGACCGCCGTGAACGCCGCCTTGCCGATTCCGATGGCGGTGAATTCGGCGTCGTGCGGGAGCAGGTTCCGCGCATACAGCACCGTTTCCGGAGCGGGCTGAAAACCGTAGCGCACGCCCATCACGAACGAGCAGAGGATCGGCCCCTGCAGCGTGCCGTCGGCGAGCAGATCGCGCATCAAGGCGATATCGCCGGAATCGAACAACTCGATCTCCGGCTTGACCCCCGCTTGTGCGATGACCTTGGCCATTCTGCGCACGCTGGACGGGGTATTGATCACCACCTCAGGTCCGGAGTTCATGGTGTTGAGATCGAGAGTGCAGATATCCGGCTTCAGCACGGCGATGTGCTCGACCCGCTTCTCCGGCACCATCAAGGTGGTGCCCTCTGCCGCGACCCTCGGATCGTTCGGCGACGGCACGAAGCGCCCTCCGGGTCCCGTCGTGATATTGAGGATGAGTTCGGGATTGCGGGCGCGGATGCGCTGCACGACATCGACATAGTGATCGAGCAGCATTGAAGGGCGCCCGGTCAGGGGATCGCGGACGTGGATATGGACGATGGCGGCGCCTGCGTCCGTTGCGCCGAGGCAGGCGTCGGCGATTTGCCGGGGTGTGACGGGCAGATGCGGCGTCTGGTCCGGCGTCGTCAGATTACCGGTCACCGCGCAGGTGATGATGACCTTGTCTTGGGGAGATCGCATTGGTTTTCCTCAGAGCAAGCGGCCGCCGTCGACGACGAAGGTCGTGCCGGTAGCGAAGCCGAGTTGAGTGGCGCAGGCGAGGATCGCCGAGGCGATGTCGTCCGCGGTCGCGATCCGCTTCAGCGGTGTGGTTGCCGCGGTCCTGGTGTTGAAGTCGGCGCCGCGTCCGGGAACGAAGTTGGTGTCGACCACGCCGGGGGCGACTGCGAGCACGCGGACTTCAGGTGCAAGCACACGGGCCAGCGACTTGGTCATGACGTCGATGCCCGCCTTGGCCGCGCAATAGGCAATCGAGGAGCCGATGCCATTGGTGCCGGCGATCGACGAGATCGAAACGATCAAGCCGTCTCCCGAGGCCTTCAGGAGTGGAGTGAAGGTGCGGATGGTCGCGAACTGTCCGCGCCAATTGACCTCGAACATCCTGTCGATGAGGTCGTCATCCAGGGCTTCGAGGTCGGCGTGCGGTACTGGCCTGGTGAAGCCAGCAGCGTTGACCAGGACATCGAGGCGTCCAAAGCGGCTTTCGATCTCGATGCGCAAAGCCTTCAACGTATCGGTCCGCGACACGTCGGCGATCAGCGCGGCGTGGCCCTCTCCAGGTAGGGATTGCATCACCTTCGCGGCCGCGGCGGCTTCCCCCGGAACGTCGCGGTGACTGACCGCGACCCGCGCGCCGAGTTCGGCAAATTTCCTGGCGGACGTGGCGCCGATGCTGCCGGATCCACCCACGACGAGGACCACCTTTCCGTCCATGGACTGAGTCATGGTCGCGCTCACTTGATCGGTGGTTTGGGGAGGATCGCTTCGCCGGCTTCCATGACGAACCGGTAGTTCAGCGTGTACCAGGGCGCACGTACGTCGGCGGCAGGTCGCTCGCCATCATCATGCCGGCGATAGTCACCGACGAGCGCGCGCGTGACGCCGAACACCACGTCGCTCTCGAGATGCTGGTCGTCGTCGACGAAGACCTGGGTGATCAGGGTCTTGTAGCCGGGCTTGAAGCCGAGGAAGTGAATGTGCGCCGGCCGGTAAGGATGCCGGTTCTGGGCTCGCAGCATGTCACCGACGGGGCCGTCAGTGGGCACGGGATAGCCGGCCGGCTTGACCGATCTCAGGGAGAAGCGTCCTGCAGCGTCGGTGGTGAACTTGCCGCGCAGGTTCATGTCGGCCTGCGTATCGTCCTGGTTTTCGTAGAGACCGACCGGTGAGGACTGCCAAACGTCGACCTCGACATTGGCGAGAGGTTTCCCCGCGACGTCCACGACCTCGCACGCCACGAAGAGTTCGGGGCCGGGTGTCGGCGATCGAACGATTGATCCGCCGTTTGCTGTCCTCGGGGAATTGGCCCGCCAGAACGGACCAAGCAGCGCTGCGGCCGTTTCGGTCGCGCCGGCGTTTCCGTTGTTCAACAGACAGACGAGCGTCGAGAAACCGATCGCGTCCGCGAACAGGATGCCCTCGTTGTGGCTGTCGTGAGTAGCCTGTCCGATCCGGTTCAGGACGTCGATGCCGAGATCGTACTCGGCCTCGGACAGTTTCACCTCGCGGGCGAAAGCGTGCATGTGCCTGACGAAGGCTTCCATCACGGTCCGGAGCCGCGCGTTGTCTGCGCCGGACATCGCCCGCAACACGGCCGGGGTCACGTCCTCCACTTTCTCGATAATGCCAGTCGTCATTCTGTGGCCTCCCTGCAATCGATTGCGGCCTTATGCAATCGATTGCAGTCTATATTGCAAACGATTGCATAAAGTCAAGGGATGATGTAACCTGTGTTCCAGAATCGGGATAAATGATGGGAATCGCTGGGTGAATCGGCCTGCCGCCACGATCAAGCAAATCGCCGACGCGACCGGGGTCCATCCGTCCACGGTGTCGCGCGCGCTCGATCCCAAGAAGCGGCATCTGGTCGCTGACGACGTGGCCACGCGCATAGCCACGCAAGCCGAGGCGCTCGGCTATCGGCCCAATCGTCTGGCTGCGAACCTTCGTCTGGGCCGATCCGATCTCATCGGCGTCCTGCTGCCCGATATTGCGAATCCGGTGTTCGCGCCGATTCTGGGGGGCATCGCAGAAGCGCTTTCTGCGGAGGGCTACGCGCCGATCGTGGCTGACGCGGGCAACTCGTCGTGCCAGCAGATTACGTTCGTCGAGACGCTCCTCAGCCAGCGTGTCGATGGCCTGATCCTCGCGACCGTGTCGCAGGACGACGAACTTGTCGGCTTCTGCATCGACCGCGGGCTTCCGGTGATCCTGGTCAATCGATCCGAGGCGCGGGATCGTGTCCCCTCTGTCGTGTCCGACGACGACATGGGAATGCGCCTGGCGGTCGATCACCTCGTCGAACTCGGACACCGGCGAATTGCTCATGTCGCGGGCCCATTGTCGACATCGACCGGTGCATTGCGCCGCGACGGTTTCGAGCGCGCAATGTCCCGGCACGGGTTGATCGGCGTGGTCCGCGAGGCGACGGTGTATACGCGCGAAGCCGGCGCAGAAGCAGCAGGGCATCTGCTCGACGGAGCGGACGACATCACCGCAATCGCCGCCGCGAACGATCTCCTTGCTCTCGGCGTCCTCGATGCATTGAAAACGCGCGGACTGCGCTGTCCGGAGGACGTCTCGCTCGTCGGTCACAACGACATGCCGCTGATGGACGTCGTCTCGCCGCCGCTCACAACGGTGCGCATCGAACACCGGGAGATGGGACGGATCGCCGCCAGGATGCTTGCGGAGAGGATCAAGAGCGGCTCGGCCGAGATCCGGCACGTCGTGCTCCGGCCGGAGCTCGTCGTTCGAGGATCGACCGATCGACCTCAGCCGCGCGCCTGACGCAGCGGCTCGCGGGCATTTTCCTTCGAGCGCATCAGCGCATTTCGGCTTGGGGTCGAATCGGCCGGAGAAAACCTGGCGCGGACAACATCGTGGCGCGATTTTCGCGGGCCCTGGTGTCGTTCGCCGAACGCTGGTTTCCGGATGCTTACGTGTTTGTCCTGATCGCGGTCATCGCGGTGGCCGCCGGCGCGATCCTGCATGGCGGCTCGCCGCTCGCCGTCAGTCGCGCCTTTGGCGACGGGTTCTGGAATCTGATTCCCTTCACCATGCAGATGGCGCTGGTCGCGATCGGCGGCTATGTCGTCGCGATGTCGCCGCCGGTCGCCGCGTTGCTCGCTCGCCTGGCGCGGGTGCCGGTCCCCACAGCGCGGATGGACTCGCGCCTTGGAATGGACGCATATCTCCCGGTCAATGGACGTGGCTCGGCGAATTGGGGTGCCGGGTGCATGAATGCCGAACATCGGAGAAATGAGCGTGATGATCGATACTGAAGGGGCAAATCGGGGCAGTGCCGGCAAGTCCGGGCCCGTCCGCAACGACTGGACGCGCGCCGAGGCCGAGGTCCTTTACAACCTGCCGTTCTCCGACCTGATGTTTCGCGCGCAGACGATCCATCGCGCCCATTTCGATCCCAACCATATCGAGACCGCGAGCCTGCTCAGCATCAAGACCGGCGGTTGCCCGGAGGATTGCGGCTACTGCTCGCAGAGCGCCCATTACGAGACCGGATTGAAGGCGACGCGCCTGATGGACAAGGCGGATGTGATCGCGACCGCGCAGCGCGCCAGGGACGCCGGCGCCGAACGCTTCTGCATGGCGGCGGCGTGGCGCAATCCGAAGGATCGAGATCTCGACCAGGTCTGCGAGATGGTCAGCGCCGTCAAGGGCCTCGGCATGGAGACCTGCGTGACCTTGGGCATGCTGACGCCGCCCCAGGCGACCCGGCTGCGCGAGGCCGGGCTCGACTTCTACAATCACAACGTCGACACCTCGCCGGAGCACTACGACAAGATCATCACCACGCGGACGCTGCAGGATCGCATCGACACGCTCGGCCATGTGCGCGAGGCCGGCATCAAGGTCTGCTGCGGCGGCATCATCGGCATGGGCGAACGGGTCACCGACCGGCTCGGCATGCTCGTGCTGCTCGCCAACATGCCCGCACATCCCGAGAGCGTGCCGATCAATCTCTGGAACGAGGTCAAGGGCGTCCCGGTCAACGACACCGCGGAGCGGCCGGATCCGATCTCGGTGGTGCGTCTCGTCGCGGTTGCCCGCATCCTGATGCCGCAAAGCGTGGTGCGGCTGTCCGCCGGACGCCAATACATGACCGATGAACTGCAGGCGCTTTGCTTCCTCGCCGGCGCCAATTCGATCTTCATCGGCGACGTGCTCCTGACCACGCGCAACCCGCAACGCGATCGCGACACCGATTTGCTCGACCGGCTCGGGATCAATTCCGGTCTCGAGAAGCCGCTCGTCGGGGCCGAGAAATCGAAGCGCGTCGCTCGAGCCGGCTGAGGCTGGCCTTGGCGCAGGACGGCTGCCGTTCTGCGCCGAAGGGCGCTGCGTCTCAGGATGCCGCGGCGAGCGGCGGTGAGGCGACCTCCGGCTCGGCGGTCGCCTGCGCAGCTGCTGTCGCGAGCTCGAAGCGGATGCCGTGCAGGCTGTAGGTCAGTGGGATGCCGCGGAAATCGTCGTGGAAGGCACGGACCCGGCGCGCCAGCTCTGCTGGGCCGATGCCGGGGGGAAGGTCGCACATCTCCCGGTACATCTGCCGCGTGCTCCTGGTCCCGCACCAGGCGATCGGCAGTTCGGCGAGGGGCGAAACATTGCAGGCGAGATCGCGCGACATCCGCCAGTACAAATGGGCCAGCCGCACGTAGGCCATCTGCTCCAGTCCGCGCACGCTGATCTTGTCGGGGATGATGAAGGACTCGACGCCGATGATCGGTCCGCAGTCGACCCGCGCGGCCATTGCATGCGCCGTGACGCCGAACATGCGCGAGCCTTCATAGAGCGCGAAATGCGCCGGTGCCCAGCCGGGATATTGCGGCGGGCCGGGGTGGAAATTGTAGGCGCCGTGGCCTAGCGCCGCGAGGATGCTGGCAGGCACGATCACGCCGGTGGTGAACGCCAGCAACCTGGCCTCGCGCAGCACCTCTGGCCCGATCGCGGCGAGGTCTTCGGCCGTCACGGCGCCGTGGAACGACAAAGCCGGATTGTGCGTCTTGAGCAGCGCGCCCAGCGCCAGCTGCTGATCGGCGACGCCGGTGAGAAGGATGATGGTCTTCATGGTGTGCTGTCCTTCCCTGTTTCGTTCCCGACCGTAATCAGCCGCGATGGCCTGCCATCACGACGACGCTCCCGGCATCCCGGGATTGCCCGATGGTCCGGAACAGATCGGCCGGCAGCGTCTGCCACGGCGCAATCTCGATGATCCGGTTGTTCGCGCTCTTGGCTGCCGATTTGGCGGCGCGGATATCGTCCTGCCAGGGGCAGAGCGACAGCTCGAGCCGGCCAAATCCGCCACAGTCGGCGGCAAACGCGCCGGTCACGGCTTCGATGCTGGCCGCGATCTCGCGTGCGTCGCTCGAGGCGATATCGCGCATGATCACGGTGATCGCATCGCTCGTCATTGCCTGCGACTTGACCACGATCATGGAGTCGCGACCGCCGCTGCGGCCGGCGCGCCGTGCGGTTCGCATGGCAATGCCGAATTCCGCGTCCGGCCCGAGATCGGCGTTGTCGGCCGGTAGATCGTGAACGATCGTCGTATGCCGCGGCGTGCCGGTGTCCTCGGTCGGCGCATGATATGAGCGCGGCAGCCATACGGTGTCGAGCGGCATCTGCGATGACGTCAGGCACCATGCCTGGTCGAGCAGGTAACCCTCCCAGACCGATGGATAGGCGGTCGCGATGTGGTGCCAATTGTGCAGCAGCGCCTCGGCCGCGGCGGAGCGCCCCACATAAAGGGTGCGCGCCGACATCTCCCACCGGTTCCATTTGTGAAGCGCGAGGTCGCAATCGAGGTTGGACGGCAGCATCGGCGCCTCGGTAAGAACGGCGTCCGCCTCGATGAACAGCAGCGGCTCGCGGTGCTGTTGCCACATCTGCCGCACGAAGGCTGCCTTTTCGGATGCGTGTATGCATCCGTCGTCGGCAGTGTCGACCGCCGCGATGTCACAGGTGATCCGATATTCCGCGAGCTGGTCGCGAAGCCGCTGCGCTTGCTCGTCGCCCCGGCCTCGGGGATAGCAGGAGATGACACGCAACGGGGCGTCGGTCAGAAACGCCTTGCCTGTCCCGAGCGCACGCCAATTGACCCCGCCCCACCACATCTCGTGAGGGCCGTCGGTGCCCGGTCCGATCGTGCCGAAGTCGGTCAACTTGGATTTGAGGAAGTCGAAGGCCGGGTTCTCGCCGAAGGGAATGACGACCGCACAACCGGTGCGAAGCGTTCTATAGAGCGTCTCCGCCGCGGGGCCGCTTGGCGGCTCGACGACGACGATCACGCCGCTATCGCGGACCGGGACGGAGCCGCCCTGGCTGAGGACGGCGTTGCCGAGCCGGTGCACCAGCCAACCGACACGTCGGCGCTGGACCGCGTTCAGCTTGATACCGTTCGATGCCAGAAAGTGGTCGAGATTGGTCTGCAAGCCGTCCGCTTGCGCCGTGTCAGCCGATGTCATGCCCGCGCTACCCCTCGTTAACCTTCTACGATCGGGGCAGCTGGATCAGGCGATAATTCACCTGGCGAAGTCGGTCTTCCGCCAGGCGAGGGTCGCGGCCGGGCCTCCGGTCGCGCCATGGTCGTCGATGGTCAGGATGCGGTCATGGTTGAGCGATGTCAGCGCAACCGAGTAGATCGCGACGTCGTCCGCGCAGGCGTCGACCGGGATCAGCAGCGTTCCTTCCTCGCTGGAGGCGTGGAAGTGGCGGCCGTTCCGCTCGAGGCCGGCATAGATCAGCCGCTCGTCGCCGATCGACCGCACATCCGGGCTTTTCGCCGCATCGCCGGTGGTCTCGCCGGACTGGACGACGACACCATGGAGCATTCCCTGGCGCATGAGTTTTGCGAGCGGTACTGCGATCATCGTCACACCCATGCGCCGCGACAGCGGGATCCGCAGGCGAAGCTCGCCGAGCCCGGAGTGATGGACGCTGATGGTCTCCAGCGAAGCCTGGCCATCCCTTCTGAACAGCCCGACCTGCAACGTGCCGCATTGCGCTTCGCCGAACACGTTGGCGGGCAGACGGTTGGTGCCGAACAGCACATAGAGGTAGGCATGCGCAGGCGAAAGCAGCGAAAAGCTGCCGGCAAGCCACATCGGCGGTGCGGGCGCCGTGCAGGCGCTGCCGATGCCGCGCGCAATGATCTGGTCGTTGACAAAGTTGCCGTCCAGCATCGCTGCCAGCGCCTGGGTGCCGAGATTGACGTCATGCTTGAAGCCGCTGAGCAGAACCAGCTCGTCGTCATCGGGCAGCAGCAGGAAGCGGCCGAGCACCGCAGTGGCCCAGCGCGCGGCGGTGTCCGGCTCGCGATAGGGTTGCAGGGCGTAGCGCGGCGCAAGGTCGCCGGCGCGTGATGCGTAGGCTCGCGCCCCGGACTGGACCTCGGTGGCGAGCGCCAGCTGCCCCGCGGGGCGCTGGTCGTCCTCGCGCAACACCTCGCCGTCGCGATAGTCGCGGACCGATCCCTCGGCAGAGCAGCAGAGCTGCTCCAGCAAGGCGACGTTGCGGATCAGCATGCGCTTGACGTGCGGGGTGATCACGCGGTCGGAAATCAGGCCCTCTGCCGTGTCGTCGTCGACGATGTCGTCGAATGCATCGTCGAGCGTGAGCAGATAGGCGCCGTGCAGGCGGATGCGGATGCCCTCGCAATCGAAGATGCGGCGCAGGGACTTCTGCACGCTGGCGGAATAGCCGAGATCAACAAGGATCAGGTCGGTGCAGCTGTCGAAATCCGGGATCTTCGCGCGCAGATAGCCGAGCAGCCGAGCGCGCACGCCGGCGGCAATGTCGATGATCTCATGCGCGCCCATCAGGTCGGGCAGGGCGTCGGCGAGTTCGCGGCCGCTGGCAATGCCGTCGGGATATTTCGCGAAGAACGCCATCACCGCCGGCGGCTGCACCTTGACGATGTCGACGAATGTCGGCGCGTCGATCTTGCCGACCCGGCCCAGCAGGTCGCAAAGCGGCTCCAGCGTATCGGCCGAGCCGACCAGGCTGACTCGACGGTTGACCTCGAGATAGACGCCGCTTTGGTTGTGAGCGTCTTGCCAGATGAGGTGCGGCAGAAGTCCGTCGCGGCCGAGAAAGCCGACTGACACGCGCGCTCCTTGCGCGGCCAGGGCGGCGCGCCGCGCCTCGATGAAGGCATCGAAAGCGGTCATCACCGGGCCGAGCACGGTCGCGCCGAGATGGAAGCCCGGCGAGCGCTCCGCGCTCTGCGCCGCCACCGCGCGCCGCAAGGTGCGCGCGCCATGATCGAGCCGCGACGGCCGGCCGGGACACAGCAGCTCGAAGATCGAGGTCTCGCGCTGCAGCTTCGAGGCCAATGCCGCGCTGGCCTGCGGGTAGTAGCGCGGACGGATGCCGTAGCGGCGCGCACCCTTGATGTCGGCATTGTCGTTGTCGCCGATGTGAAAGGAGCTTGCGGCGTCGACGCCCTGTTCGGCGAGATAGGTACCGAACAGCTTCTCGCTCTTGCTGTTGCCGTGGTCGCAGGATGCGTACAGGAAATCCCAGACCAGGCCGGGGCTGCCGGCGCGCAACAGCTGCGCGAGCTGCTCGGAATTCCAATAGGTGTCGGAAATGAAACCGACGCGATGACCGCCTCGTTTCATGTCCAAGTATTGCTGGACCATTTCCGGATTGACGCGGCACAGCTCCAGCTCGGCCGCGAATTCGAGTCCGGCGAGATCCTCCAACGCGTCGCGCGTCAGGCCGAACAGCCTGAACGGAAAGCATTTATAGATTTCAGAGATGTGGACTTCAGTCGAGCCGCGCTGCTCCTTGGCTTGCTTGCGCGCGCGCGTTTCCGACTGGATTCGATGTTGAACGAAACTGTCGGACATATTTGGAAATTTTTCGGAAATGTTCGAAAGCTGAAAAACCCTTTCAAATACGCCGTCCGGCGTCGTGCAGGCGCGGAACAGAAATGTATCGAAAACATCGAACGAACACGCAGAAACATTTCGCGCGCGACGCGATGCGTCGGCCATCATGATCGTCATGTCCAGAAATCCCGCGTGCCCTCATGCGTAGAACGCTCGCATGCGGCAATTCAGGCGCGCTTAACCAAAAAAGTTGACGCGCGATTCCAAAACGCGCGCTTCGCGACTGACAGATTCAAAAAAATCGATAACGTCGATTTGGTGATTCGGAAAAAATTGCCTAGTCGCGATCGTCGAAAGCAAGATCGCGACCACGTGCTGACCGATCATCCGTATGCGAGATGCATGCATGTGTTCGTGTGGCGTTAGTTCGTGTGACAACAGCGTTTTCCGGCGAGATCATTGTTCCGCGGGAATGCGAGGCGATGCTGAACGACTGCTCCGAACCATGCCGATTTTTTCACCGCGCCCAGGCGGGGCGGCATCTTTTGCCGGGCGGTAGGCAAAAAAATCCAGCTAAGTATTTGAAAAATAACAAAAAAAGTCCGCCTGGAATGTCCGATCCCTCCGTTCAACCATCAGAAGCCGTATGGGATGTGTGCCAGCGGCGTTGGTTGGAGAGTGCGGGATGAGCTACGCGCTTGATATGAGTGCCACGGCCGAGATCGAGGCCGCTACGGCCGCGGTTGCGCCGATCGAAGCGACTCCTCCCTGGACAGACGTTCCGACCGTCGCCGATGCAGGCCCGCTCGACACCGTCGAGATCCAGGACGAAGACAAGGAATTGCTCGATCGCCTCGCCGCCGGCGACGAGGTGGCTTTCCGCCTTCTTGTTGAACGTCATGTCGACCGCGCCTACGCGATCGCGCTGCGCATCGTCGGCAGTGCCGCCGACGCCGAGGACGTGGTGCAGGACACGATGCTGAAGGTGTGGACGCATCGCGGCCGCTGGCAGCATGGCCGCGCCAAATTCTCGACCTGGCTCTATCGCGTCGTCAGCAATCGCTGTATCGACCTGCGCCGCAAGCCGCGCACCGAGAATGTCGATGCGGTTCCTGAAGTCGCCGACACCCAGCTCGACGCCTCCAGCGTCATCGAGCGCAACGAGATCGGCAATCTTCTCGAGGTGGCGATGCAGCGGCTGCCCGAGCAGCAGCGTGTCGCGGTGATCCTCTCCTACCACGAGAACATGAGCAACGGCGAGATCGCCGAGGTCATGGACACCACCGTTGCCGCAGTGGAATCGCTGTTGAAGCGCGGTCGGCAACAGCTCCGAGAGATGCTGCGACGGCACGAGCGGGACCTCCGCGACGCATTTACCGATTCCTAACCATAAAATCCGGCTTCTGAAGATTTCGCGCCTGACCACCGACGGCCGTCTCGTTTGATCGAGCGGACGGGGGCTGGATCCGCGTCATCTCTCTTCTTCTTTCACGATGCGGCATGCCATGCCCATCAGCACAGGAGCTATACATGCCCGCAATTTCCACCAACACAGCGGCCAACGCAGCAGTCCGCTATCTCAACATCAACTCGCAGCAGGAAACCAGCGCACTGGCGAAGCTGTCGAGCGGCTCGCGCATTACCGCGGCTTCCGACGACGCCGCCGGCCTCGCGATCTCGACCCGCATTTCGTCCGACATCACCACGCTGCAGCAGGCCGCGACCAACGCGTCGCAGGCGACCTCGATCCTGCAGACCGCTGACGGCGGCGCGTCCAACATCTCCGACATCCTCGCCCGCATGAAGTCGCTGGCCTCCGAGTCTGCCTCGGGCACTGTGACCGACTCCAGCCGCGCCTACATCAACTCGGAATTCTCGCAGCTCACGTCGGAAGTCGATTCCATCGCTTCGGGTACCCGCTACTCCAGCCAGAGCTTGCTGGATGGCACGAGCGTGTTCTCGTCGGGTGTTGCGGTGCTGGTCGGCTCGACCGCGAGCGACACCATCACCATCACGCTCACGACCCTGACCTCGTCCTCGCTCGGCCTGACCTCGCTCGACGTCTCCTCGCTGTCGGACGCCACCAGCGCGCTGTCGGCCCTCGACACCGCGATCAACAGCGTCTCGGCCGCCCGCGCCACGATCGGTGCCCAGGAGTCCCGCTTCAACTTCAGCGCCAGCTCGATCTCGACCCAGACCCAGAACCTGCAGTCGGCGAACTCGGCGATCATGGACGTTGATATCGCCTCCGAGCAGGCGACGCTGTCCTCGGCCGAAGTGAAGACCCAGGCCGCGGTCTCCGCGGAAACGGCGGCGAACCAGATGCCGCAGTACCTGCTCAAGCTGCTCGGCTAATCCGGAAGGCAATGATCGGGCCGGCCAGTGCCGGCCCGATTTCCATGATGCGGATGTGTTGACATGACGGTAAGCAGCGCCACCACGGGCACGTCCTCTTCGAGCTCCACGTCGCCGAGTTCCTCGGATACGGTCACCACGACCGGCACGACCAACTCGACCAGCATCGACTGGACCACGCTGATCCAGGCTGAGGTCAACGCCAAGCTGGCGCAGGCGACGTCGATCACCACCAAGATCACCGCGAACGAGGCCAAGGTCACGGCGTATCAGACGCTGCAGACCGATCTTTCGACTCTCTCGACCGGGCTGGAGTCGCTGAGCACGTCGATCATCAACTCGGTCGCGACCAACGCATTTGCGACGCGCTCGGCGACGATCTCCTCAACCGGTGATCTCAGCGCGTCTTCGGCGCTGTCGATGAGCGTCAACAGCGGATCCGCCACCGGCGACCACACCCTCCAGATCAGCCAGCTTGCGACCGCGCAGAAGGTGATGGGCTCCGCGCAATCGAGCTCGACGACCGCGCTCGGCTATTCCGGAACGTTCTCACTGGGGCTGGCAGGCGGCACCAGCTCCGCGATCACGATCACCAGCGGCATGTCCTTGCAGGACATCGCCGACACCATCAATGCGCAAAGCTCGACGACGAACGTCCAGGCCTCCGTCATCGAGGTGTCGAGCGGCTCCTACCAGATGGTGCTGACCGGGACGCAGGATGCGGCCGACATCACCTATTCATCGACGTCCGGCGACGACATCCTCAACAAGCTCGGCGTCACCGACAGCACGGGTGCGTTCACCGACGTGCTGCAGAAGGCGCAGTCCGCCGAATTCACCCTCGACGGCATTTCGCTGACGCGCAACACCAACGATGTCTCCGACGTTCTCACGGGAGTGACGTTCGATCTGCTGCAGTCGACGCCAAGCGGCACGACGCTGAACATCAGCATCGGCACCGACACCAGCCAGATCACCTCCGCGCTGCAGACCTTCGTCACGAACTACAATGCGTTTCGTGACGAGGTCATCGCGCAGTCCGCGCAGAATTCGGACGGAACCGCCTCGTCGAGCGCCGTGCTGTTCGGCGACAGCACGATGCGCGAGATAATGACGCAGCTCCAGCAGGTGCTCAGCGGATCGGTCGGGGGAATGACCATGGCCGACCTTGGCCTGTCGTTCAACGAGAACAACGAGCTGCAGCTTGATACGGGCACGCTGTCCACCGTGCTGACGACGAACCTGAGCGGCGTGACCCAGCTGCTGGCCGCGCAGACGACCACCTCGTCGAGCCAGCTCAGCGTCGTCAACACCGGTACCTCGCCACAATCCTTCGCGCTCGACTTGACCGTCGATTCCAGCGGCAATCTGACGTCGGCGTCCGTCAACGGCGACAGCTCGCAGTTCTCGGTGATGGGCGACAGCATCGTCGGCAACCCGGGGACGGTTTACGCCGGCATGGCCTTCACCTACACGGGGTCGACGTCGCAAACGATCAACGTCACCTCGACATCGGGGCTCGCTTCACAGATCTTCCAGATTGCGAATGAGGCTTCCTCGACCAGCTCCGGCTCCTTGCAGGACCTGATCACCAACCTGCAATCCCAAGACAGCGACATGCAGGACCAGGTCACGACCATCCAGACCGACGCCCAGACCTACCAGACCCAGTTGCAGAACGAATACGCGAACGACCAGGCGGCCATCGAGAGCGCCAACAACACGCTGGACTACCTCAAAGCACTGCTTAATGCGGGATCAAGTAACGGATGACACAGAACTCGACGGCCTATCTTGCCAATAACGCCTATCGAACGGCCGCGGCGGCGGTCCCGCCGCTCAAAGCGGTGATCATGCTCTGCGACGGTGCCATCACGTTCTTGCAGAAGGCCCAGGAGGCGCATGAGGCGCAGCGCTTCGAGGAGGGCCATGGCTACCTGACGCGGGCGACCGCGATCCTGCGCGGGTTGAGCCACAATCTCGACTTCAACCGCGGCGGTGCTTTGGCGGACCGGCTCTACAAGACATACAACGCGCTGATCATTGCCTGCCTGCGCTCCTACGGCCGGCCGCACGCGAAAGAGAGCTTCCGCCGCATCATCGCCAGCCTCGCCGAGCTCCGCGACGCCTGGAAGCATGTCGAGGCGACGACCGGGCAGGCCGGCAAGGCCAAGGCGGCCGAATCAGCCGGCCGGCGCTGAGCCCATTCGGCCCCGGGGGCCAAGCGGACCGCGCCCCGGAGCCGCCGTGCCGAGCAGTTTGGGGGCCTCTTTGGGGGCATAAGTTGCGGCCGGGGACACCATGTTTGGCCTGATGCCTTCGCGGCGGAAATTGATTTCCGCCGTCCCGCGAATGCTTTATGACAGCCTCGGGGGCGAGGCGGGATCTACGCGCGGGATGGATATTGCGACGTTCGAGGACCTGATCGACCGGCTGGGGGAGGACCTCTCCCTCTGGCCCGACGATCAGCGCCTGGCTGCCGTGCAGCTTCTGGCGTCCTCGGCAGAGGCGCGAACGCTCTACGAGGAGGCTAGCGCACTTCGCCAGGCGCTCAAGGGCCCACCCGTTCGTGCTCCTGCCGGTCTTGTCGACCGCATCGCGGCGGCAGCTGCGAAATTGCCCCAAGAGCCCCAAGAGCCCCAAGAGCAAGAGCCCCCAGGGCCCCAGCAGCCGGGCGCCGTTGCGGACGAGCCGAAGGCCGCGAGAGCTTCTGACGAAGCCGTGCCGGCCGGAAAAGTCCTGCCCGCGCTGTTGCTGGCGCTCTGGCTGCTGCCGGCGCTCGCGCCGCCCGGGCTGCTGGACGAGCCGGACGCGCCGATCAGCTTTTCGCTCTAATTGCCCGGATTTCATTGCTGACGATCGCCCGGCGGCCTGGCCGCCGCGCGCAGCGACATGGCGTGAGCGCTCCCGCCGTATCGTCGGCGCGGCAAATTCTGCCGCCTAGTCAAATGATTCCGCAAACGTGAATCCGCGCCTGAAATCGGCGCGTCATCCGTTTCATCTGCAAACGACCTTCACGACCACGATGTTCCAACGCGTTCCGTCGCGCAACCCGCGACGAAGAGAGTCTTGTCATGACCGTATCTTCGGCCACGTCAGCTGCGACTTCATCCACCACTTCGTCGTCCTCGACGAATTCGTCGATGGGGCTGACCTCGACCGATTTCCTCAATCTGCTCGTCAGTGAGTTGCAGAACCAGGATCCGCTGAACGCAACCAGCACGACCGACTTCATCAATCAGCTCACCTCCTACGCCAACTTCAACGAGCAGCAGTCGATCAACAGCAGCATGACGTCGCTGGCGAGCTCGTTCTCGAGCCTCGTCACGCTCAACTCGGTCAACTACATCGGCCACACGGTCGAAGCGAAGACGAATACGGCGGAACTCACCGGCGGCTCGGCGACGTTCGGCTACTCGCTCACGTCGGCCGCTTCCAACGTCTCGATCTCGATCCAGGATTCATCCGGCAACGTCGTGTGGAGCGGCTCCGGAACCGGAAATGCAGGCTCCAACACCTTCACCTGGAACGGTCAGACGACGAGCGGCACCCAGCTCAGCGACGGCGGCCAATACACGATCCAGGTGACCGCGACCGATTCCGCCGGCAATTCGCTGGTCAACTACACCACGATGACTGGAAAGGTAACCGGGATCGATGCGTCCGGTTCGTCGCCGAACCTGCTCGTGAACGGCGTTCCCATCAGCGCCTCCAACATTATCGGCGTTCTGTCCTGATCGCATCCGGAGTTTTATCATGAGTTTGACTGGTGCCCTTTCCTCGGCGATCTCGGCGCTCAATTCGCAGAGCCAATCGCTCGCGATGATCTCCGACAACATTTCGAACGCGGACACCACGGGATACAAGACCACGTCGGCGATGTTCGAGGACCTGGTGACGGCGTCGAACAGCGCCACGTCCTACACGTCCGGCGGCGTCACGGTCTCGGGCCGCGCCAATATCACCCAGCAGGGCCTGCTGTCCGCGACCACCAACGCCACCGACGTCGCGATCCAGGGCTCGGGCTTCTTCGTGACGAGCGACGCGACGTCCGGCGGCACCACCTCCTATACGCGCAACGGTGCGTTCACCACCGACAACAACGGCTACCTCGTCAACAACGGAAACTACCTCGAGGGCTGGCGCACCGATTCCCAGGGCAACATCGTGGGCAACGCATCGGCTGCGAGCCTTGCGCCGATCAACACGCAGGCGGCAGCGACCAGCGCCAGCCCGACCACCAAGACGACGATCGCGGCCAACCTGCCGTCGGACGCCGCCGTTGGCGCCACCTTCTCCAGCTCGATGACAGTCTACGACTCGCTCGGAACAGCGAATTCGATCCAGATCACATGGGACAAGACGGCCGCCAATACCTGGACCGCGACCTTCGGCAATCCGACACTGGCTTCGAACTCGAGCACGACGACCGGTACGACCACCAGCAGCCCCGTCACGATCAATTTCAACAGCGATGGCTCGCTCGCCTCGACGTCACCGGCCTCGCCGACCGTCACGGTCGGCAGCTGGACCGATGGGGCCGCCGCCAGCACCATCACGCTCGACCTCGGGACGAGCGGCAAGACCGACGGGCTGACCCAATACGCCTCCGGCGAAGCAACGCCTTCGGTCGACGTCACGGGGATCAATTCGGACGGCCTCGCCTTCGGCAAGTTGAGCAGCGTCTCGATCGGAAAGGGCGGCGTGGTCGACGCCACCTACTCAAACGGTGAGACCATTGCGATCTACAAGATCGCGGTCGCGACCTTCAGCGATCCGAATGGTCTCACCGCAGGCAGCGACGGCATGTACACTTCGACGGCAGCTTCCGGCAATGCCGTGCTGCAGACCTCGGGCACCAATGGCGCCGGGACGATCTACGGCAGCGAGCTGGAATCGAGCACGACCGACACCAGCGGCCAGTTCTCCAGCATGATCTCCTCGCAGCAGGCTTACTCGGCAGCCTCACAGGTGATCACGACGGTCGACAAGATGTTCCAGACCCTGATCCAGGCGGTGCAGGCATGACGGTCCGCGCCAGGAATGAGAAGAGCCGCCAGTTGCAGCTCAGGCTCAAGCGCCTTCAGGCGCGCGCGAGCACGGTACGGGCCGATGATCGGGCGCAGCTTTGTGCGCTGCTCGACGACATCCAGACGCTGCGGGATCTCCTGATGCGCGAATGCGCGCAGCTCGACGAGGAAATCAACCGGGCCATGTTCCGGGCAACAGCCATCACCGCTTACGGGCGCGGCGTCCAGGCGGTCCGCGCCATGCGTCGCGGACACTAGCACTCAACGGGAGCGATACCATGACACCGGCAAACAACACCAAGATCAATCCCGCCGCCAATGACGAGCGTGCGCGAGCCCTGATTGCGCTGATCGACGGCCTGATCGCCATCGTCAACGAGGAGAACGTCGAACTCGCCATGGGCCTGCCCGCGTCGAGGTTGAAGCATGTCGACGAGAAGAACCGGCTGGCCAACCTGTTCGAGCAAAGCGTCGCGGAAGCGGTCGGCAAGGCCATGAACCTCCACGTCCAGGACCGCGTCCTGCGCGAGCAGCTGATGGAGCGGATCCTGCGGCTGCGCGCGGCGATGGACGAGAATGTCCTGCGGCTGCGCGCGGCGATCGAGGCCAGCAACCGCCGGATCGAGGCCATCATGCTGGCGATCCGCGAGCAGATCGCCAACGTATCGCCCTACGGGGCCGGCGGCCGCCGCGTCACGTCAGCGATGTCTTACGGCACCAACGTCCAGGCCTGAGCCGGACGGCGTCAGGGAGAGTCAGCCGTGTCGTCGCTCAACATTGCACAAAGCATCGCGTTCAGCGGGCTCGCGGCCACGCAGGTGCAGATCAGCGTGGCCTCGGCGAACATCTCCAATGCCGATACCAAGGGCTACACCCAGAAGACTGCCAACCAGATCAGCAACGTTACCGGCGGCGTCGGCACCGGCGTCACCGTCACGGGGATTACCAGCACCGTCGACAAGCTGCTCCTGAAGTCGCTGGTCGGCGCAACCTCCGACCTCGGCTCGGCGAACACGGCCAACAACTACCTTACCCAGCTCGAGCAGCTCTACGGCAACACATCGAGCGCCAGCAGCTCCACCACGGGAACATCGCTTGCCAACACGCTGGCGTCGTTCGAGTCGGCGCTGTCGTCACTGGCAAGCACGCCGAACAGCGCGTCGCTGCAAGCCAACGCGGTCAGTGCGCTCGATGCCGTAACCGCCCAGCTGCAGCAGACTTCGAGCGGCATCCAGAAGCTGCGTTCCAACGCCGACCAGGACATCGCATCGTCGGTCAGCGACATCAATTCGGACCTGCAGCAGATCGCCGGCCTGAACGCGCAGATCAAGCAGGAAGCTGCAGCAGGGCAATCGACCGCCGACCTCGAGGACGAGCGCAACTCTGCGCTGCAGGACCTCTCGACGCAGATGAACGTGAGCTACTTCACCTCGTCGAGCGGCGACCTTCAGGTCTATACCTCGACCGGACAGGCGCTGGTCGACAGCACCGCGCACCCGCTGAGCTACACGCCGGCTTCCAATGTCACGGCGTCGACCACCTACAGCTCGGGCGGCTTCAGCGGCATCACCGTGAACGGCGTTGACGTCACCTCCCAGATCACCTCCGGCAATGTCGGCGCCCTGATCACCCTGCGCGACCAGACGCTGCCGGCCGCGCAGTCCCAGCTCGACGAACTGGCCCAGCAGCTCACCGCGAGCGTGAACGCCGTATCGAACCAGGGTACGTCGGTGCCGCCGCCGGCCACCCTCACCGGAACGGCGACGACGAGCAGCTCCGCGCCGCTGTCGGCGACCGGCACGGTGCGCATCGCGGTGGCTGACCAGAACGGCAACCTCGTTTCCTATCAGGACCTCAATCTGGCGTCCTACACGACGGTCGGTGCCCTCGTGACCGCGATCAACGGAATCTCGGGCGTGTCGGCATCGATCGATTCCAGCGGGCATCTGACGATCTCAGCGACCGGGTCGGGCAACGGCATCTCGATCAACGAGATGACGAGCTCGGTCGGCAGCTCGGGCGAAGGCATGTCGGATTATTTCGGCCTCAACGACCTCGTGACGGGGACCGGCGCCTCCGATATCGCGGTTCGCGGCGACATCCTCAGCGGTGCGGCGGGGCTGCCGACGGCAACGCTCGATTCGTCCGCCACTCTGACGGTCGGAAGCTCGGTGCTGTCGTCCGGCTCCGCGACCATCGTCAACACTCTGCAAAGCACGCTGACGGGATCGACGAACTTTGCCATGGCCGGCGGACTGGGTGCCACGACCGGTTCGTTCACGGATTATGCAGCCGCGATTGTGGCCAATATCGCCAGCAAGGCCACCCAGGCGTCGTCGACCTACACCGCCAGGCAGACCGCGCAATCGACCTATGCGAACTCACTGTCGTCGGAGACCGGCGTCAACATCGACGAAGAGACCGCGAACTTGAGCACGCTGCAGAACAAGTATTCGGCTGCTTCCGAGCTGATCCAGGTGATCAACACCATGTTCACGTCGCTGATGACTGCGATGCAGTCAGCATAGGCCGAGATTGAGGTTACGGTCATGGTAATGCGTATCGCCACTTTTGCGCTGTCGGATCAGATGATCGCAAGCGCTCTACGTGTGCAGGCCGTCATGGCGAACGAGCAGGTGCAGGAATCCTCCGGGCAGAAGTCGCAGGATTTTGCCGGCTACGGCGCCGATGCCGGCCGCGTGGTCAACCTCCAGGTTTCGGTGACGCGGTCGCAGTCCTACATCGACGCCGCAAGCATTGCCGACAGCAAGGTGCAGGTGATGTACTCGGCGGTGGGGTCGATGACCAATATCATCACCCAGCTTCGCTCGCAGCTCAGCGCGGCCTCTGTCGGCAGCAGCACGGCGACTTCGTCGGTGATCACCTACGCGCAGCAGGCGCTGTCGCAGGTGGGATCGCTGCTCAATACGCAGTATGACGGCGAGTATGTCTTCGGCGGCGCGAAAACCGGGACGGCGCCGGTCGATCTGACGGGATATGACACGGGGACCGGTTCGCTGACGACGCCCGACACCAGCTACTATCAGGGCGACAGCGAAATCGCCTCGGTTCGTGTCTCGGACAGCCAAAGCGTCGCCTACGGCGTCAATGCCGACAATTCGGCGTTCGAGCAGGTGATGCGGCTGCTGAAATACGTCGGCAACAGCTCGACGCTGTCGTCCAGCGATCTGACGTCGGCACTCAATCTCGCCAGCAGCGCGCTCGATGCGGTGTCCACGGTGCAGTCGAAGATCTCGACCTCGGCATCGCAAATCGAATCGGCGAGTGCGGACCAGAGCGACTACCAGACTTTTGCCCAGACACTGGGGGGCGATCTCACCAATGTCGACGTCGCCGCCGTGACCGCACAATTGTCGGCCTATCAGACCCAGCTCACGGCGTCCTATTCGGCGATCGCCAGGATCCAGGGCCTCAGCCTCGCGAACTACCTGAAGTAGCCTGCCGGCGTCAGCGGTTCAGGATCTTCGGCCAGACGTCACCCAGGATGATCGGCTCCCGTGGGGCGAGGTAGGTGAGGCCGGCCGCCTGGCCAAGCTGGGCAACCGTGCCCGCCGACTGCATATCCGAGAGCACCTTGTTCACGGCGTCCAGCAGCGTCCTGTCGCTGTCGAGGGCGACGTAGCCCCTGTTGGCACCGATCGGATAATAGTAGCCGGACGCGGTGATCTTGGTGTCGGCGTGGTTCATGCGATAGGCATCGAACCGCCGCAGGTCGAGCAAGGTCGCGTCAAACTCGCCGCGATCCAGTTCCCCCAGCAGGTCGCTGCGGCCCGGGACGAGGTGGGTGATGTCGTCGATCAGCTTTCCCTTGTCGAAGGTCATCAGGATGGCATCGCCAAGCGTGCCGCTCTCGATCGCGATCCGAAGACCGGCCAGATCGCCGATGTCGGAGACCTTGCGATCCTTGGCCTTGGGGCCGAGGACGATTGTCATCGGCGAGTAGACATAGGGCTGGCTCGGAATCAGCACGCCCACCGGGATGCGGCGGCGGTGATCGTCGCGGGTGGCGCCGTCGAAGTCCGGCAGCTTTGCCGTCTTGACGCCGGGCGCAACCAGCGAGTCCCTGGTCAGGGCATAGCCGCCGACCAGCGAGCAGCGGCCGTCCGACAACAGCGCATTGGCCTCCAGCGATGGGCTCGAATCCTCATCGAGCTTGCTCTCGAACCATTGGATCTTGAGCGGGCGGCCCAGCTTCTCGGCGACGGCCTGCGCCAGCGCGACATCGAAGCCGGCATCCGGCTTGCCGCGATGGTGCGCCGATAGCGGCGGCAAGTCCTCGTCGAGGCAGACCTTCAGCGGCTCGTCGGCTGCCCGCGCCGTCGTGGCGATTGCCGGCGCGAGCAAGAGCGCGGCGACCGCAAGTGTCAGCAAGGCTTTCATGGATTCCTCCGGCTCGACACGAACGCCCAGACGTCGGCAATCTCCTGCTCGCTCAGGATGTCGGCCCAGGGCGGCATCTTGCCGTTCTTGCCCTGTTTGACCGTCGTCACGAAGCGGGTCTTGTCGTCGGGGAACGCGCGCAGGTCCGGTGTGATGGTGCCGGAGTTGATCAGGTTCGGCCCATGGCAGTGCGAGCAGTTCTTCGCGTAGGTCGTCTTGCCCTGGTCGATCTGGCCTGAAAGCTCGTTGGCGCTGGATTGCTGTGCGACGGCCGGGATCAGCGTGATCGAAGCCGTCGTGACGGCGGCGAAGATCGCCGCCGTCACCAAGATCATTCGTTCAGTCACGTCTGCTCCAGGCTCAGTTCTTGACCGCGAAGACCCAGAGCGAGCCGCCAGGGGGCACCTTGGCAAGCCGCTCGTCGCCCGAGAACAGCGAATAGACGCCGCCATAGCCGCTGGTGACGGCGACATATTGCACGCCGTCCTGCTGCCAGGTCACCGGTTGGCCCTCGATGCCCGATCCGGTCTGGAACTGCCAGAGCTTCTTGCCGCTGTCGGCGTCGAAGGCTTCGAATTCGCCGGTCAACGCGCCCGTGAAGACGACGCCGCCTGCGGTCGACAGTACGCCGGAGAAGCGGGGAATATCGCTCGCCGCTTCCCACTTGGCCTTGCCGGTCATGGGATCGATCGCCTTGAGGTGACCGCGCGGGCCATCACCCCATTCCCAGGGATCGGTCAGGTCCATGCCGAGATACCATTCGCCCTGCTTGTAGGTCGCGGGCTCCGCCTTGTATTTGCCGCCGAACGCGAGCGTGTTCGCGTAGGCGAGGCCGGTCTGCGGATTGTACGACATCGGCTCCCAGTTCTTGCCGCCGAGGATCGACGGATAGACGGTGACCTTCTTGCCGTCGCGTGCATCCTTGACGACGTCGGTGTCGATCGGGCGGCCGGTCTTCATGTCGATGCCGCTGGCCCAATTGACCTTCACGTAGGGATTGGCCGCGAGCAGCTTCCCGTTGGTGCGGTCGAGCACATAGAAGAAGCCGTTGCGGTTGGCATCCATCAGCACCTTGGTGGGCTTGCCCTCGACATTCATGTCGGCAAGGACCATTTCGGCGACCGAGTCATAGTCGAACGGGTTGTTCGGCGAGAACTGGTAGTGCCACTTGATCTTGCCGGTCTTCGGATCGAGCGCGAGCACCGAGCAGGTGTAGAGGTTGTCGCCGGGACGGACCGCGGCATTGAACGGCCCGGGATTGCCGATGCCCCAATAGACCGTGTTCAGCTCGGCGTCGTAGGAGCCGGTGATCCAGGTCGATCCGCCGCCGAGTTTCCAGGTGTCACCCTTCCAGGTGTCGCCACCCGGTTCGTCCGGGCTCGGAATCGAAAAGGTGCGCCAGAGTTGCTTGCCGGTCGCCGGATCCCAGCCGTCGATAAAGCCGCGGGTGCCGAACTCGGCGCCCGAAATGCCCGTGATCACGACGCCGTCGGCGACCAGCGGCGCCACCGTCATCGAGTAGCCTTCCTTGATGTCCGCGGCCTTCTGGCGCCACAGCTCCTTGCCGGTCTTGGCATCGAGCGCGATCACATTGGCGTCGAGCGTGGTACGGAACACCTTGCCGTCATAGAGCGCGGCGCCGCGGTTGATGATGCCGCAGCACACGATTCGCGGCGTCTCCGGGGGATACTCGACCTTGGTTTTCCAGATCTGCTTGCCGGTCTTGGCGTCGATCGCGATCGTGGCGCTATTCGTGGTGACGTAGATGACGCCCTGATAGACGAGCGGCTGCGATTCCTCGCTGCGGTCGTCATTGAGGCTGTAATTCCAGACCGGCACCAGATTCTTGATGGTGTCCCTGTTGATCTGGTTCAGCGTCGAGAAGCGCTGAAGATTGTAGCCCATGCCGTAATTAAGAACGTTCGATGTATCAGTCGCACCCTTGACCAACTGTTCGGTGGTCTGGGCGCTTGCACCATAGGATGCAAGAATTACGAGGCTTGCGGCCAGCGCAATGCGTTTCATCAGCTCCTCCCAATGGACCCTTTTTGCACGCCTATCCTGACGTTGCAGGCGCAACCATCGTCTTGAAACCAAAACGCGTCAACACGAAAACGCGAGCGAAGTGCTGCCACCGGAATAGGCAGCCTGATGCGTTCGATTTTTTGCAAACCCATCCACAGCTTAGTGCAACGTGGCATACCCAACGCCAACGATGGCCGTCTGCGCCGGCTTGCGTTTACACGCTACATCCGCAAGCGAGTTCTTGTGATGCAGCGAGGGCCGGCGATTTCATGTCAGTCGTGCCGATGCCCGGCCGGTCAGCTCGACGGTGCGCGTTGACAATCGCTCGGCCGCGGCCTGGAGCCCCGCTTGTCCGGCGGCACCTTGCAATTGTCGATGCGCTGCTCGTCGGTCCATTTGCGGCCGAGCCGCTCCTTGCCGGTGAGCGTGCCTTGCCGGACGCTTGCATTCGTGGATGGCGCGGACTGACCGTTCTGGGCAGACGCAGACGCGATCAGGCAGAGCGCCGCGAAGCAGGCTCCCATAGCGGCGCTCTTCAACATCAGCTCAAAGGCCTTGTGATCAATGCGGCGCATGATCGGTCGCTCCTTCTCATGGTGCGATGCAATCGTCGGAAGCCAGACATCACCACAGGCGCCGCGCACATCCACCCGAATCCCGACAAGGATCCGGGCATTCCACCGTTCGCTGAAACTGCTATGGTCGGTCATGACTTGCAGGCAGCTCCGTCTTTGTCGGAGCCGCAAAGGGGAGAAAACGATGATATCGCGCCGATCGCTCGCTCTGACCCTGGCCGTGGCCGTTCTGTCCGGTCCCGCTCTGGCGGCCTCCCACCGCAGCAACGCACTGAAGGCGCTGGATCCCGACAATGACGGCACGGTCGATCTCGCCGAAGCCAAGAAGGCGGCGGCTGATCTGTTTGCAAAGCTCGATCCCGACCATGACGGCACGCTTGACGTGCGCGAACTGAGAGGGCGGCTGACCGCAAAGGAACTCGCGGCTGCCGATCCCGATCACGACGGCACCCTCACTCTCGACGAATATCTTGCGGTCGTCCAACAGCGCTTCAATGCCGCCGATCCTGACAAGGACGGAACGCTGGATGCGAAGGAATTGAATTCACGTGCCGGCCGGGCTTTGTTGCGGCTGCTCAAATAGTGCCCCAAGCGCCCCAGCCCCTCGGGAGCCGGGTTTCAGAGCGCTGGCGCGGCCCTTGAGAAAAAAAGTTGCGATTTCCCTCTTGGGCAAGACGCGGCTGGAATGAGCAGGTCTGGTGAAGATCCTCTGCGGGATCGCCGCTGCGAAAAGCCCAGATTTAACAATGTCCGGCTTTCCTGGCCGGCCTGAATCCAGGCGAATGCCGGAGGGCCGTCCGGCAAACTGGCATGTCCAGCAGGGAAGTCGGCCTTGGGCACGCCAACTTGCGCTGCGCCGGAGGCGGCCCTAGCTTCCGGGCCGGCGCGGGGTTCGCGCCAAATTGCTTGGGAGCACCCGAATGACCTGGAAAACTCCGAAGATCGTCGAAGTGCCGGTGGGCATGGAAATCAACATGTACGCCTGCGCAGCGCGCAAGTGACTTGAGGCGATCTGCCCGGCTCGTGCAGCTTGCTGCATCGAGCCGCGGCAGGCGTCCCGCCTTGAATTTGTGCCATAGACATCACTCGCACTGACACATAGTTCGAACCGACACACCGCTCGCGCTGAAAGCGTCTCGCGATCGCGGCGATTTGCGAACCTGTGCCGGTTTGCCGTAGGGTGCGGTCCCGGCAGCGGTGCGGGGTCGACATCGGGTCAATGGCTCTCGGAATCAAGATGCGTCGTCAGGCGAAGCAGCTGTGCGCTGCGGTGATCGGCACCGCTGCGCTGCTACCGCTGGCTGTGCAAGCCGAGGACATCGATACCGAGCACATCTTCGGCTTCATGATCGGCTCCGATGTCGGCGACCCCGGCGAGCGTGAATTCCAGAGCCAGACCACCGGACACTTCGCCAAGAATGGCGGCACCTATCGCGCGCTCAACCAGGAACTGGAGCTGGAGCTTGTTCCGGTGCCGAACTTCCGTGCGGAGCTGGCGACCACGTTCATGGCGCATGACATCAACGGCGTTCCAGGTTTTGACGACCGCAGGCAGTTGTCATGGCAGGGTGTCGCGCTAGACCTCCGCTATCGCTTTCTCGCGCGCGAGTCGGGACCGTTCGGCATGACGGTGGCGATGGAGACGCATGCGGACCGCGTCGACGAGACGACGGCGGCTGTGGTCCGCAGCTATGGCACCGAATTCACCGTTGCCTTCGACCGCGAGGTGATCCCGAATGTCGCGATCGCGGCCTTCAACCTGTCCTATGAACCGGAATGGACGCGCCTCGCATTGACAGGCGCCGCGGAGCAGGACGCCACCATTGGTGCCGCGTTCGGCCTGATGGCCCGCGTGCGACCGGACATCCTGCTGGGCGGCGAGGTGCGCTACTTCAGGAAGTATGACGGCATCGGCCTCGACGCCTTCGCCGGACAGGCGCTGTTTGTCGGGCCGACGGCCTATTTCCAGCTCTCGGAGCGCTCACGCCTGACGGCGACCTGGAGTGTCCAGGCCTGGGGCAAGCAGGCCGGTTCGAATGCCGCGCTCGACCTCGTCAATTTCGAACGTCACCAGGCTCGCCTGGTATTTGGCGTGAACTTCTAGTCCAGAACCCTTTCGAGCGGATACCGGTTCGCATCAAGAGCGTCAAAACAGGAATCCGGAGCTCCGTTCCGATTTGATCGGTGCGGAAATATCTCTACTTGGACGAGTTCCCTTCCGCCATGGTCTGTGAAACCCTGAATGGCCTGACTACGTATTTCGTCGTACCATCTTTCGAGGGGCACGCTTCAAGGATTGCGCATGAACCCGATCGACCTGATCGTCACCGTATGTGCCGTGCTCTCGCCCACCACCTGCGAGGAGCAGCACTTGTTGTTCAACTGGAACGGCTCGCTGCAACAATGTGCGATGGCCGCGCCGCCCTACATCGCCCAATGGGTCGGCGAACATCCGAAATGGACCGCGGTGAAGTGGCGTTGCGAATATCCGCACCCCAACGATCGTGCGGGACTGGACGGCGATACGCCGGCTGGCTAGCCAGAGCGTTCCGAGGGAATCGGAACCGATAGCTCCAGATCATTGCTTGACGCGTTTTCTTCACGCGAACCGGAATCCGCTCGAAAACGCTATTGGCCGCTACCTGTTGCAGTCCTTCAAGTCCTTGTCGGAGACCGAGAACACGGCATCGGCCTTGATCTCGATGTCGCGGACGAAGCACTGCTTCGAGCCGCCATAGCTGACCTTGGCGTCATAGCGGCCGGGCTCGACGCCGGTGATGCGCAGACGCTCGTCGTGGTCGACCTCCTTGTCCTTGTCGTTCAGCGTCTGGTTTGGACCCCACTCGTTCTTGCCCACCGGCGACAGTTCGAAGCCCGTGATCGTCGCGCTGGTCAGATTCCACAACCGGACGCCTTTACCCTTGCTCTGGGCGAGGGCTGCGCCCGGTATCGCAAGCAGCAGGACTCCAGCAACGATTAGCGCACGCGACATTGGAAAAACCTCCCCGGAATTTGCGCAAGGATGAACGCCTCTCACATATTTGCAAGGTCCAGCTGCGAGAGGCGGGACTTGAGAGCCTCGATGTCCTGCTCGCTTCGAGCAGCGCGCGGCGTCGTGATCGTCTCGACATGAAGGATTCGCGCCGGTCGCGCCGACAGAAACAGCAGACGGTCGCCGAGCCGGACCGCGTCATCGAGATCATGGGTGACCAGCAGCGTCATCATCGCCCGACTGGCCACGAGCGCTGCGATCTGGTCGCGCAGGCGACCTGCGAGCGCATTGTCGAGTGAGGCTAGCGGCTCGTCGAGGATCAGGAAATCGGGTTCGACGGCAAACGCGCGCGCCAGCGCCACGCGGCGGGCAAGGCCGAGCGACAATTCTCCGGGGAAATGGCTGCGATGGGCGCTCAGTTCGAGCACGTCGAACAGGGTCGACAGGGTCCCGTCAGCGACGTCAGGCGCAGCGAGCCGCACATTCTCCTCGACCGAGCGCCAGGGCAACAGCCGCGGCTCCTGAAACACCATACCGAGTCGCGCGCCGGCCGAGTGGACAACCCGGCCCAGATAGTTGCGATCGAGCCCGGCAAGGATCTTCAACAAGGTGCTTTTGCCGCAACCGGAAGGGCCGAATACCACGCCGACCTCGCCGGCGCTCAGCGTGAAGGCGATGCGATCAAGCACGTCGTGGCGCTTGCCGGCGGCATTCTCGAAGCTCTTGCCCTTGATATCGACCTCAAGCTGCACGGAGCCGCCACCGCGATAGCCTGGTTTCAAACGGCTGCACCAGCAGGGTTTCGATGACGAGCACGACGGCCGCGAAGCTCAGCGAATAGGCCAGCAGCAGCGGGATGTCGAACAGCTGGAAGGCGACACCGATCTCGAACCCGACGCCGTTCGGCCGGCCCAGCAACTCGGCGACCAGCACGATCTTCCAGACCAGCGACAGCCCGGAGCGCGCCGCGGCCGCGATATAGGGCGCAAGCTGCGGCAGGATCACGTGGCGGAAGGTGCGGCCGCGCGGAAAGGCGAACGCCGTTGCCATCTCGTCCAGTGCCGGGTCGAGCGCACGCGCGCCTTCGCGCAGGGTGACGACGGCCGTCGGCAGCTTGTTGATGGCGATGGCGAAGATTGCGGCGACTTCGGTCAGCCCGGCCCAGATGTAGGCAAGCACGATGACGACGAGCGCCGGCAGATTGAGCAGCAGGATCAGCCAGGGATCGCCGAGCCGATCGGCGAGGCGCACCCGGCCCATCAGATAGCCGATTGCCGAGCCGAGGGTCATCGCGAGCGTGAAGGCGAGTGCAACCCGTGCCAGGGTCGCGCCGAGATTGAGAAACAGCGCGCCGGATCTGGCTTCCGCCGTCATCGCCGCCAGCACCACGGGCGGCGGCGGCAGCTTGGCATCTCCGACCAGGAGCGAGGCGATCCACCAGGTCGCGATGAACAGCGCGAATGACAGCAGGCGCAGCACGTCAGTCTCCAGGAATCGCTTGATAGAACGTGCCGGGATCGAGCTCGGTCGCGGCTCCGACCAGATCGCGGCCGCCGACCTGTGCCAGCACCTTGTAGAGCACGCGTGCGTCCGCTTCCTCGTCGGCGATCGGGCGGCGCGGAATGCCTTCGCGATAGCGGTCGCGGTAGGCGTGCAGGGTTGCTGCGTCCGGCGCGCCGGTGAGCGGTGCGATTGCTGTCCATTCATCGTCCGACGCGGCGAGGATCTCCTTCGCTTCGCGCGTCATCGCGATGAAGCGGGCGACTGCGTCCTTGTTGGCATTGGCCCAGGCCTCGTCGAAGACGTAGCCGATCATCGCTATGCGTCCCCTGGTGCCGAGCTTTCGCAGGACGTCCTCCATGGTGGCGAGGCGGCGAAAGCCCTTGGCTTCGAGCGCGGCGCAGAAATTCCAGTAGTTGAGAGTCGCGTCCATCTCGCCGTCGAGGGTCTTCGCCGCGAGCAGAGGCGGCGCCCCATAGACGATGCTCGACTGCGATTTCAGGTCGATACCGTCCTGCTTCAGCGCGGCCTGCAGCAGCAGCCAGTTCTTGTCGATCGGTCCGCCGGCAACCGCGAGCTTGTGCCCCTTGAGGTCACCGAGGGTTTTCAGCGGCGACGATGCCGCCACCATCACGGCGCCGAGCGCGCTCGAATAGGGGTAGAATTGCAGCTTCGCGCCGAGGGTGCGTTCGCGCGACACCCACGGCCAGTCCGAGACCATAACATCGGCGGTGCCGGCGCGGAGCGCGACCTTGCCGGCCTCGGGGCTGGCGAGATCGACGATCTCGATCGAGAGGTTGGCCTTTCTGTCGAGACCGTGCGAGCGGATGACGGCCAGCTCCCAGGCCAGCGTCCCGGTCTTCTGCGCTGCAACGCGGATCACGTCCGCGCGACAGGAGGCGCTGATCTGCATCATGGCCAAAGCAGCGATCGCGAGCAGCGTGCGAGCAAAACCTGTCATTGTCTTGTGAGCCACTTCTCCAAATGTCTTCTTTTCTGTGCGACACTCATAGCATAGCCTGCCGCATGGCAAGAGGAACCACGACCATGGCACGAGCTGACATGCTAGGACCGATTGTCGCCGCCCTGGCTGTGCTTGCGGCGACGAGCATGGGCGCGCGGGCCGAGGAGGCCAACGACTATCCGACCTCGGCGCGGGCCGAATATGTTTTTGGCTGCATGAAGGCGAATGGCGAGACCCGGCAGTCGATCGAGCAGTGCTCCTGCTCGATCGACGTCGTCGCGTCGATCATCCCCTATGATCGCTATGTCACGGCCGAGACGGTTTTGAGCATGTCGCAGGTGCGCGGGAATCTCGGCGGCCAGTTCCGCTCGTCCGAGCAGGCCTCGAACGCGCTCAACGATCTCAGGCGAGCGCAGGCCGAGGCCGAGGTCCGGTGTTTCTAGCCTGGTTCAGGTCCCGGGATCGTCGGTCTTCCATTCATGCTGGAAGACGTGCCCGTCAGTGTCCTTGGCCTCGGCCCGGAAGTGCTTCGCACCATCTGACACGTAGGTGAAGCGGATATTGGGATCTTCCGAGATCGAGATGCCGCCCTCCATCGCCAGCACCAGGCTGTCGTCCTGCCACAGATGCAGGTCGTTGATGAAGAAGGCCGGAATATAGAGCTGGGTGACCTGATCCATCTGCAGGCCGGAATTGTTCGGATGGCCGATCATGATCTGGGCCTCGCGGGTGTTGCTCGCGGGTCCTTGCTCCGGCCTTGCGAATTGGCGGTAGCGCATCTGGCCGATCCGGTTCTTGGCTTCCTCGGCATTCTTGGCCGCCGGCGCCGAGCAGCCGCCGGACGCCTTCACGTAGGTTTTGGTGACGTAGAGCTTGCCGTCGCTGAGTTCGGCGACGGCGTGGACGTCGGTGTAATTGTTGACGCGGACGCGGGTCGATATCTCGGTGACGTTGGCGTCGGACCCGAGCGTGAATTTCGCGGCCATCGGCGAGGGGTTCTGGTCGATCACGAGCGTGATGGCCACAACGCGCCGGCCGTCGCCGGGCGACAGCCTGGTGCGCAGCGTCACGGGAACGATTGCGGCGTCCTCTGCGCGCGCCGGCATCTCGATGCCGATGACATCGCTGCCGTCGTTCATCGGACGGTTGTTGAAGATGTCCTGCACGAGGCCCGGCCAGGGGTCGTAGGCCTCGGTGCCGGCGGCGGGCGCGGCCAGCCCAATCGAGACCAGGCCGATAGCACAGAGCAGGCGAATGCGATGTCGCAACATGGTCGCAAATCCTAAGAAGCAGGGTCACTATAAGGCACCGGCTATTCCCATTCAATTTCCGAGAATGCTGCAGTTGCGTTGCGGGCGTTGTAGTCGTCGAACAACTGCCAGCGCGATCGCTCGGAGGCTGCGGCGTGCTCGGCCGCTTCCGTGATCGGCTTGCCGCTCCTGACCAGTGCGCGCACATCCGACGCCAGCGTCTCGAGATAACGCCGCTCATCGGCAAGCGCCGAAGGCCATTCGCTCACGGCTCCGTGACCGGGAACCACCCGCCGCGCCGGGATCGCGGCCAGTTGATCAAGGGCATGCAACCAGCCCTTCAGGCTGCCGTCGACAACGGGAATATGGCTGAGGAACACCAGATCACCGGCGAACAGGGTCCTGGTTCGCTCGTCGAGTACGGTGAGGTCATTGTCGCTGTGGGCCGGCGGCCATGCCTTCAGCAACAGCGGCCGTCCGCCGAGGTCCAGCGTCAGCGTCTCCTCCACCAGCACGGTCGGCGGAATGATCCGCACCTCGTCGATCAGCGCATCGCCCATCGTACGGCGGAAGCCGTCGAGATAGAATTGCCCGCGTGTTGCCAGCGCGCGCGGCAGGTTCTTGTGGCCGACGAAGCTGACTCCGGCATCGACGAAAGCCGCATTGCCAAAGCTGTGGTCGGGATGGGCGTGGGTATTGATGACATAGCGGATCGGCTTGTCGGTATGGCTGCGGACGGTGGCCAAAAGCTTCCGTCCTTCGCGGACGCTGCCGCCGGTGTCGATCACCGCAACCGCATCGTTGCCGACGATGAATCCGACATTGGCGATGGCGCCTTCGTTCTCCCGCGTCATCAGCGCGGTCACCCCGCTGTGTACGAAGATTCCCGGTGCGACTTCGCTTACAGGCAATTCGCGCTCTTGTGCTCGCGCTATGGTCGTCGCCCCGATCATCAGGACGAGTGCGAGCACTGATCCGCCATGAGCCATGTTTCCGCCTCAGTTTCACCGGTACGCGAGGTCGACTGCCTCACCATCCGGTTTGCATTGCAGCAAGCAACGCGTTCCTGTCGGGAGGGTTATTCCTGTTGCACGTCATGGCCGACAGGGCAATTGATGGATGGCGGCGACCCATCCGGTGAAGAGGAGACCGCGTGATGAGACCTGTCGGACGCCGCCGCATCCTGTTTGCGCTTGTCGCCGCCGTCGCCTGCCTCGTCGGGCGCGACGCTGCGCGCGCGCAGGTCAACGATCAGGGCGAGCTCTCGATCGAACTCGTCGATCCCAAGGTGCTTCGTGTCTGCGCCGATCCCCGCAATCTGCCGTTCTCCAACGACAAGGGCGAAGGCTTCGAGAACAAGCTCGGCGAGCTGTTCGCCGGGAAGCTGCAGAAGAAGCTCGACTACATGTATTTTCCGCAGGCGACCGGCTTCGTGCGGATGACGCTCGGGTCGCATCGCTGCGACGTGATCATGGGATACCCGCAGGGCGACGATCTCGTGCAGGGCACCAATCCCTATTACCGGACAGCCTATGCGCTGGTCACCAAGCCTGGCAGCGAACTCGGCGATGTCACGACGCTGGAAGACGAGAGGTTGAGGAGCAAGCATATCGGCATCGTCGCGGGAACGCCGCCGGCGACCAATATGGCCCTTGCGGGCCTGATGGCGAATGCGAAGCCGTATCCGCTGGTGATCGATACGCGCTACGATTCCTCGGCGGAGGCGATGATGAACGATCTCGCCAAGGGTGAGATCGACGCCGGCATCCTGTGGGGCCCGATGGCGGGCTTCTATGCCAAAAAGGCCAATCCGCCGCTGCATGTCACGCCGCTGGTCAAGGAAACCACCGGACCGAAGCTGATCTATCGCATCGGCATGGGCGTGCGCGCGGCCGATCAGAACTGGAAGCGGCAGCTCAACCGCCTGATCCAGGAGAACCAGGGCGCGATCAACAAGATCCTGCTCGACTATGGCGTCCCGCTGCTCGACGAGAATGACCGGCCGATCGGCGCGGAGACCGCCAACAAATCGCCATGAGGTGCCTGCCCGCAGGCGTGCTGGCCGCGATGATCGCGGCCCTCGCACCGGCTTTCGCGCAGGACAAGCCTGCCGAGCCCGATGGCTATCGCACCGAGGACTATCGTTCCCCGGTGCCCGCGACGCTTTCAGGGGCGCGGGTGCTCACGACCGAGGACGCCGAAAAAATCTGGCGCGACAAGTCCGGCGTCTTCATCGACGTGCTGCCACGTGCGCCGAAGCCTGCCAATCTGCCTGAAGGCACGGTGTGGCGTGACAAGCCGCGGCCCGATATTCCCGGCAGCATCTGGCTGCCCGATACCGGCTACGGCAAGCTCGCTGCCGCAACGGAGACGTATCTGCGCGACGGTGTGTCCCGCGCCTCTCACGGCAATATCTCGACACTGCTCGTGATCTACTGCCAGGAGAACTGCTGGATGTCCTGGAACGCCGCCAAGCGCGTGCTGTCCTATGGCTACCGCAACGTCGCCTGGTATCCGGATGGAACCGACGGCTGGGAGCGCGCCCTGCTGCCGCTCGCGAATGCGGAGCCGGAGCCGCGCGGGAGCGGGGAGAAATGATCTCCGCGCTCGCGCGTTTCAAGCATCAGGGTTTTTGCTTTTCGAGCTTGTCGATCGCCTTGCCGCTATCCGAGGTGGTGAAGGTCACCTTGTCGCCGGCGTGGACCTCTTCGAGTGATTGCCCCTTCGGAACCTTGTACTCCTGAGCGGAGCCGCCGGCCGCACCGACGGTGCCGGCTTGAATTGGCTGGATGGTGATCGTTCCGGCCAATCGGTCAATCTTGGTGACCATTCCTGACATGGATTGCTCGGCCAAAGCCGCTGACGTGACCAGGCTCGCGGCCGCAAGGCCGGTCAGGACGATCTTGGCTGCTCTCATCGAAGCCTCCCACTTCACAGGTAAGTCGGAGGCAACGGGCGAACCGCGCGATTGGTTCCGGATCGCTGTCGCCGCGATACTTTGGTGACGTCAGAGGCGATTTGCCGCAGGATCAGTCGAGTTCCTGCTGGATCGCGCGGCTCAGTGCGAACAGGCGCTGGTCGATGGTGGTCGGCACCTCGCAGACGAATTTGACCACGCGGCGGCGGTCCTCGAAAATCCGCGTTTCCCAGACCAGTTGATTGCCGAGCTCGTCGACCTTGGCCTGATCGGGGGGCGTCGCGTCCTGCAGCGCCTGCAGCGCGACCGTATCGGAGCGGATCTTCTCCGCGGCCTCGCGCTGCTTGCGCATCACGCGCTCGAGCCCGTTCATGACCGAGGCACGCTGTGCGTTGAGTGTGTCGAACAGGCCGGCAAACAGCAGCTTTCCTGCAGTCGCCTTGTTCGCCGCCGCAGCCGACAGGAAGCCGGCGATCTCCTTTTCGGCGTCCTCCAGCGGAAGGCGGCGCGCCGCGACCTTCGTCACCAGCGCGTTGATCTTCGGATCGTCCTTCCACTGGTTTGCGGCGTCGCCGAGCGGCGGCCCGGCCCAGACGGCAGCCACCGAGATCTCGGGCACCTTGGCCTGCGCGCAAGGCCAATCCGGATAGCGCGGATCCGCGGCCCGCGCCGGCTGGTTCGACAGTGCGACAGCGAACGCCGCGCCGATTGCGATCCGCCAGGCTGTGATCATGCTTCACCTCCGCCGGGGCCGCGGCGCACCAGGCCGCGCGATGGATCGTAAGCCAGGATCGCACCGGCCATGAAGACCACCGTGCAGCCCCCGACGACCGCGAGCGAGACCCAGTTCATCTTGCCATAGAGCGCAAAGCGGATCAGTTCCACCGCATGCGTGAAGGGATTGCACTGGCAGACATAATAAAGCATCGGGCTGCCTTCCTGCACCCGCCAGAGCGGGTAGAGGGCCGACGATGCAAAGAACATCGGAAAGATCACAAAGTTCATCACGCCGGCGAAATTCTCGAGCTGCTTGATGCCCGATGAGATCAGCATGCCCAATGCGCCGAGCATCAGGCCGGACAGCACAAGCGCCGGCAACACCGTCAGATAGCCGATCGTCGGCGGTGCGATGTCCCAGAACCACGCGATCACCAGGAATGCATAGACCTGGAGCAGCGAGACGGCGGTGCCGGCCAGCAGCTTGCAGAACAGGAGATAGCCGCGCGGCAGCGGGCTCACCAGCAGCGTGCGCATGTTGCCCATCTCGCGGTCGTAGACCATCGAGAGCGAGGACTGCATGCCGTTGAAGAGCTGGATCATCGCCATCAGGCCCGGCGCGATATAGACCTCGTAGAGGATGTAGGTCTCGTAGGGCGGGATGATCGAGATGCCGAGCACCTGGCGGAAGCCGGCGGCAAAGATGAACAGCCAGACCAGCGGCCTGACCAGCGCCGAGACGAAGCGCTCGCGCTGATGCAGGAAGCGCAGCGCCTCGCGCCAGACGATGCCGTTCAGGCAGACGATGTATTCCGACGGCGAGAAGCCGGTTCGCGCTGGTGTGGCGGTCGTGCTGGTCATGCCGGCTTCCCGTTGAGTGTCGCCGTCCCGGTCAGGCGCATGAAGGCGGTGTTGACGTCCTGGGCACCGGCCTCGGCGATCACGCGCGACACCTTGCCATGCGCGAGCATGCGGCCCTGATGCAGCACGACGAGGTCGTCGCTCGGCATGATCTCGTCGAACAGATGCGTCGCCCAGAGCACGCCGATGCCCTGCTCGGTGACGAGCTGGCGGACATGGTCGAGGATGTCGGCACGCGCCTTGACGTCGAGGCCGACGGTAGCTTCATCGAGCAGCAGCAGGCGCGGCCGGTGCAGCAGCGCGCGGGCGATCTCGAGCCGCCGCATCTGGCCGCCGGAGAGGTCGCGCACCTTGCTGGCGGCGCGGTCGGCAAGCTTGATGCGGTCCAGCACTTCGGCAGAGCGCAACCGCGCCTCGCGCCGCGAGATGCCGTGCAGCGCGGCGTGATAGAGCAGGTTCTGCGTCAGCGAGAGGTCGAGATCGAGCGTTCGCGGCTGGAACACGACGCCAAGCAGCCGGAGCGCCTCGCCCGGCGCGCGGCTGATGTCGTGGCCGAAGATGCTGATCCGGCCGGTCTGGATGCCGAACAGCCGCGTCACCAGCGAGAACAGCGTGCTCTTTCCCGCACCGTTGAGGCCGAGCAGCGCAGTGAAGCTCGCCGGCGCGACGGTGAAGTCGACATCGATCAGCGCGCGGCGCGGACCATAGCTGTGGCTGACATTGCCGATCGACAGCGCCGGCTGCCCGGCGGGAGCGGCGTCCGGCAACGGTTGGCTCGCGATATGTGCGTCGGTTGCGGTCATTGGGGCGCGATCGTGATTCCCCAGGGTAACTCACCGACCTGGATGGTCTTGATCACCTTCTGGGCGGCGACGTCGATCACCGAGACGTCGTTGGAGACGCCGTTGGTGACCAGCAGGTATTTTTCGTCGGGCGTGAAATCCATGTGCCAGACCCGCTGGCCCACGAGCAGATATTTGATGACCTTGTGCGTCGCGCCGTCGACGACCGCGACGCGGTTGGCCGGGCCGAGTGCGACAAACGCAGTCTTGCCGTCCCTCGTCATGCCGATGCCGACCGGCTGGATCGCCTCGCTGCGCAGGCCCGGAATCTCGAAATTGATCTTGCCGGTCACCTCATGCTTGACGGGATCGATGATCGACACCGTTCCGCCGATCTCGGACGAGACCCACAATTCGGAACCGTCGCGCTTGAACGCGGCGAACCGCGGCCGCGAATCGACCAGCACGTTGGCGACGATCTTGCGCGTCGCGGTGTCGATGAAATGCGCCATGTTGGTGGTCTCGGACGTGTTGATCAGGATCTTGCCGTCCGGGCTGACCGCCATGCCCTCGGGCTCGACACCCACCTGGATGTCGCCGACCCGCGCCCGCGTCGCCAGATCGATCACGGTGACCGTATTGTCGTTCTCGTTGGCGACATACATGGTCTTGCCCGCGGCATCCTGGGTGAACAGCTCGGGGTCGGGACCGGAGGGCAGGGTGTCGACGATTTCCTGGGTCTTGGTGTCGATCACCTGGATGGTGTCGTCATCGCCGACCGCCACCCACACGAACTTGCCGTCGCGCGAGAACTCGATTCCGCGCGGCCGCTGGCCGACCTTGATGGTCTTGGTCACGGTCCAGCTGTCGGAGTCGATCACCGAGACGGTGTTGCCCTTCTCGTTGGAGACATAGGCTACGAATGCAGATGCCGGCGCCATCGCGGCGAGCCACGCGAACATTCCAGCGAGCAGACAACGGCGCCACATTCCCTGGTTCTCCCTCACTGCAGCTTGCATTTCGTCTCGGGCCGGTCAACACCGAGCGTGTCGAGCTCGGAGACCTGATGCAGGAAGCCCTCCTGCGGCGAGACCGAGACGACCATGCGCCCGTCGGACAGCAGGATCGGCTGGCGGAGCTGCCAATTCCAGTCCCGCAAGGTCAGCCGCGTGCCCTTGAAGGCGGCGACCGAGAAGCCCGGGCTCTTGATGAAGGGGACGACCTTCTTCGGGTCGCCCGAATTGGTGCGCGAGGTTGCTTCTCCGATCATGCGCGCCGCGGTCCAGGCCTGCATGTCGAGCGCAGTCATGTGCCGCATGTTCAGTTTCGCGAAACGGTTCTGGATCTGGATCGCACCCCACTGGTCATGGGCCGCGTCCCAGCTCGTCGGCACCAGGCCGGCCGAGCCGGCCACCGGTCGCGGATCCCAGGTCCGGTAGGGCAGATAGTCCGCGAACACCTGACTCTCGTCGGCCGCGACGAGCACGTCATAGGCCGGCGCCTGCTGTGTGAACACCGGCATCTGGCGCTGGATCAAGGTCACGCCAGAGTCGGTACGGCGCGCGCCGCCGGTATCCTCGAAGGTGCGTTCCTGGACGATCTTGGCGCCGAAGCGCGTGGCCGCGCGGCGCAGCGCGTCGGCGTAAAGCTTGTCCGGATCATGTGAGCCGACCACCAGGAGCCAGCGCTTCCACTGCTTCCAGATCAGGTATTGCGCGAGCGCGTCCGCAAGCATCGTGCGGGTCGGCGCGACGTGGATGACGTTGGCGCGGCAGTCCTGCTCGCGCAGCCGGTCGTCGATCGCGCCGGCATTGAGCAGCAGCGTGCCCCGATCGCGCAAGGTGTCGGCGACCTTGAGCAGCGCGTCGGCCGGCAGGTCGGTGATGATGTAATCGTCGCGGCCGGCGAGATCGCTCGCGGCCTTGGCGACGTCGTCGCCGTCCTTCAGCCTGACCTCATCGAGGACGAAGTGCTGGTTGAGGAACTTGCCGGTCGTATTGTTGTCCTCGAGCGCAAGGCGGGCGCCGGCGAGGCCGTCATTGTCGGCGGGTTGTTCGACCAGCGACAGCGTCGACTTGACGCCGGCATGGCCGAGATAGCCGATATGGATTTCGACCGGATCGGCAGCGAGCGCCCGGGAGGCGATCATGCCGAACGCAATCGTGCCGATCAGCCATCGCAACATGACTCCTCCCGTCACATCATCCTTCTCTTGGCTTGCAAGATGACTGAATTGCCCTAGCTTGCAACCCCTGCCTTCGGCCGTCGTGAGGTTACAAATTTCGTCCGGTTCACAATCATGAGATCGTTGCTGATCCTCGTCGTTCCCTTGTTGCTGATGTCGGCAACCGCCCGTGCCGAACCGCCGAAGCTTGCGGTGTTCGATCTCGAGATGATCGATACCAGCCTGCAGGGTGAAGTCAGCGGGCCGCGGGCTGACGAGCAGGCGCGTCTCATGCATGTCGGTGATCAGGTTCGGAAGGAGCTGGGTGAGTCGGGCAAGTTCCGCGTTCTCGACATCGCGCCCGTCAATGCTGCGGCGCATGGCAGCAATCTTCAGGCCTGCGGCGGCTGCGACCTGAAACTGGCGGGCGAGCTCGGTGCCGATCTCGAGATCACCGGCGTGGTCCAGAAGGTCTCCAACCTCATCCTCAACATCAATCTCTATCTGCGCGACGTGCATAGCGGGCAATTGCTCGCGGCGGCGAGCGCCGACATGCGCGGCAACACCGACGAATCCTGGGCGCGCGCCACCGGCTATCTCGTGCGCAATCGGCTGCTCGCGCCGAATTACGGCGCGCCGCAGCCGCAGTAAATCAGCCGCAATAGATCAGCCCTTCAGTCGCGCCGCGTGCCAGCGCAGATGATCGGCCATGAAGGTCGAGATGAAGTAGTAGCTGTGGTCGTAACCCGGCTGGCGCCGCAAGGTGAGGGGGATGTTGGCCTTCTCGCACGCGCTCTTCAGCAGTTCGGGCCGCAGCTGCTCGGCGAGGAACTGGTCGGCGTCGCCGTAGTCGACGAGCAACCCGGAGAAACGCGCGCCATCCTCGATCAGCGCGACCGCGTCATGTTTTCGCCAGGCGGCCTTGTTGCCGCCGAGGTAGCCGCCGAGCGCCTTGTTGCCCCATGGCACCTGCGAGGGGGCCACGATCGGCGCAAAGGCGCTCGCCGCGCGATAGCGATCGGGATGGCGCAGCGCCACCGTCAGCGCACCATGGCCGCCCATGGAGTGGCCGAGGATCGATTGCCGCTTGCCGTCGACGGGGAAATGCTCGGTGATCAGGTCAGGCAATTCCCCGGTGACGTAGCTCCACATGCGATAGTTGCGAGCAAATGGCTCTTCGGTGGCGTCGACATAGAAGCCGGCGCCAAGCCCGAAATCATACGAATTGGCGGGATCGCCGGGCACGCCTTCGCCGCGCGGGCTGGTGTCGGGAGCAACGAAGATCAGCCCGAGCTCGGCGCACGCCGCGCGGAACTCACCTTTCTCGGTGACATTGGCGTGGGTGCAGGTCAGGCCGGAGAGATAGGTGACGACCGGCAGCTTCGCGCCGGCCGAATGCTCCGGCACGAAGACCGAGAAAGTCATGTCGGTCCTGGTCTCGCGGCTCTGGTGCCGATACACACCCTGGACGCCGCCATGGGATTTGTTCTGGGAAACAGTCTGCATCGTCGTGATCCTGGATAATGGGTTAGGCGTCAGGCGACGCCGCTCTCGATCGCCAATCGCACGAGCTCCGCCGATGTCCGCACGCCGAGCTTTTGGCGCATGATCGATGACGTGTTTGCGACAGTCTTGTAGGAGGAATGAACGAGCCAGGCGATCTCCGACAGGCTCTTGCCGGAACTGAGCAGGCGCAGGATCTCCATCTCGCGCGAGGTCAGCTTCGACAGCGGGTTCTGCGCGAAGGACGGCCGCGCGAAGGCGACGCTGCGCGCGATCGCAGGCGGCAGATAGACGCCGCCATTGCCGACCTCGCGGATCGCCTCCACGAGGTCGTTCGGGTCGCCCGTCTTCGAAACGTAGCCCTTGGCGCCAATATCGATGGCGCGGGCAGCGAACACCGGGTCGTCGTTCATGCTGAACATGATGATGCGTGCGGCGGCGTCCCGCGCCAGGATGCGGCGGGCCAACTCGAATCCCGACACTGTCGGCAGGTTGATGTCGATCACGCAGACGTCGGGCTTCTCGGCAACGAAGGCCCGCTCGCCGCTCTCGGCATCGGCCGCCTCGAGCAGGACGATCTCGGGTTCGTCGGCGAACACGGTGCGGCAGCCCGAGGCGACGATGGGATGATCATCCACGATCAGAATGCGCATGGCGTTGTCCCGTCGACCTGCTTCGATCCATTCATCATCGCACCGTCGCGCGCGATGTGAGGTGGAACCGGTTGTGCACCACGCGCAAGATTGCAGTAGGCTGCGATTAGATAGCCGGCCGAATTTGGCTGTCAACGATCCTCTGGGAGGAGGACCTCACGGTCCGGGGCAACGCAATGTGGCGAAAACTATCCCTGCGCGCGCGCATCAACCTGCTGCTGGCGCTGATCCTGGCGCTGGGGCTCGGCATCAATATTGCGCGGCTGGTGCTGGAAGCCGGGCCGCGCGTCCAGGCCGAAGACCAGAGCGTGATCCGCCTTGCCCGCGAGTTCGTCGAGACGATCGTTGCCGGTCTCAAGGAGGCGCCGGATCCGGATGCGCGGCTCGACCAGATCGTCCAGGACCTGACCCGGCTGCGCCACGTCAGCATCACCAGGCAGGATGACGTGACCGCGAGGGCGCGCGAAGCTCGCGAGGAGGCCGGCGATCAGCGCGCCCCGCCGGCATGGTTCGTCGCGCTGGTGCATCCCGAGCAGACCTCGGTGCGGGTCCCGATCTCGATTCGCGGCGAGGCGCAGTCGCTGCTCATCACCTCGCATCCCGACGACGAGATGGCCGAGATATGGGACGGCATCGTGACCCAGCTCGAGGTCGGCTCCGCGATCGCGGTCGCGCTGTTTCTCGTGACCATGCTGGTGGTCGGCCGCGCGCTTGCGCCGCTGGAGGCACTGTCGCAGGCCATGACCAACATCGAGGCGGGCTTCTACGATGCCCGCGTCGAGCCCGGCGGCTCGCCCGAACTTGCCGCGATCTGTGCCAAGTTGAACCATTTGGCCGCCACCCTGGGCGAGGCGGTGGAGAGCAAGCGGCGCCTCGCCGAGCGCGCCGTGTCGCTGCAGGATTCCGAGCGCAAGGAGGTCGCGCGCGAGCTGCACGACGAGTTCGGGCCCTATCTGTTCGCGTTGCGTGCGCATGCCGGTGCTTTGACGCGATTGTCCGAAGTCCACAGTCCCGATCCCGCGGCGCTGCGCAGGCACGGCAACGCCATCCTCGAGCAGGTCAACGCGCTCCAGCAATTCACCCGCCGCATTCTCGAACGATTGCGGCCCGTTGGCCTTGCCGAGCTCGGGCTGCGCGAGGCACTCGGTGCACTGGTTCGATTATGGAGCGAGACTCATCCCGAGGTCGAGATCGAGAGCAGCATTTCGGGCGCGCTCGGCGACACCGGCGAGACTGCCGATCTCACGATCTACCGCATCGTGCAGGAGGCGCTCACCAATGTCTTCCGGCATGCCGACGCGACTGCGGTCCACATCACCGTGGAGCCTGCGGAGCGGCAGACCGGCGTGCATGACAGCCGCGGCTGCGCCCTGGTGCGCGTCAGCGACAACGGGCGCGGCCTGCGGTCCGATCACCAGCTCGGCCGCGGCTTGACCGGGATGCGTGAGCGAATCCTCGCGCTTGGCGGCACGATCAGCGTCAATTCCGGCGATGACGGCGTGACGGTCGAGGCGTTCGTTCCCAAGGCGATGCAACCCTAGGCCGCCATGCCGCCGGCATCGACCGGGAATTCTTCCCGAGTCTTTCGGGAACACTTAAAGCTGGCGCCGCGCACAACCTGCTCACTAGTATCGCTTCACGAGCCGGCGGGGATCGACAAGGCCGGACGCGATGGGTGGACAGATGGGTGGCGTGCGGTTTGTTGTGCTCGCGTCGATCGCGGCGGGCGCGGTCGTCGGACATGAGACGGCCCTTGCTCAAGGCGGCTCGGAGCATGTTGAGACTCTGCCGCCGGTCGAGGTCACGGCGCCCGCCGAGGGGGCCAAGCGGGGACGCTCCAGGGAGGCAACCCGTATCGTCCGTCCCCGGCCCAGGGTCATCATACCGACCGCGCCTGCAGCCACCGCCGGCTCGGCGTCGGATATCGACGCCGACAAGGTCCCGGCCAGCGTCAATGTCGTCGACAGCAAGCAGATCGAGCGAACCGGCTCGCCCAATATCACGGACGCGTTGCTGCAGAGCGTGCCTTCGGTCAACATCAGCGAGGTCTCCGGCAATCCATTCACGCCAAACCTGGAGTTCCGCGGCTTCGTGGCCTCTCCGGTGTCGGGGACGCCGCAGGGCCTTGCGGTCTACCAAAACGGCGTCCGCATCAACGAGGCGTTCGGCGACACCATCAACTGGGACCTGATCCCGACCCTGGCGATCAAGTCGGTCGCCGTCGTGACCAACAATCCCGCGTTCGGATTGAATGCCCTCGGCGGCGCCGTCGACGTCCAGATGAAGGACGGCTTCAGCTACCATGGCACCGAGCTGAGCGTGATGGGCGGCTCGTTCGGCCGCATCCAGGGCTCGGGGCAGTGGGGCAAGCAGATCGACAACAATTATGCCGTCTACGGCGCCCTCGAGGGGATCCACGACGACGGCTTCCGCAATTTCTCGCAGTCCGACATCCGCCGCTTCTACGGTGACGTCGCCTATCGGAACGATGTCAGCGAGTTCCACCTCAACATGGGCGCCGCCGATAACAAATTCGGCGCCACGGCGACCGTGCCTGCGGAACTGCTGCAGAACTATTGGGGCGCGACCTACACCACGCCGCAGACCTCGCACAACCAGGTCGGCTATTTCAACCTGACCGGCAAGGTCGAGGCGACGCCCACCTGGACCATCGAGGGCGCCGCGCATCTGCGGTTCTTCAAGCAGAGTACGGAGGACGCCAACCCGACCGGCACCCAGCCCTGCGACGACCCGACGCTGCTCTGCTTCGGCGACAGCTCGACACCGGCCTTCGGCCTGAACGGCGTGCAGCTCAGCAATCCGTTCCCCGACGGTTCGTTCCTCGGCGAAAACGACCGGACGTCGACGCGATCCACGACGGCCGGGCTCTCGCTGCAGGCAACCAACGACGACAAGCTGTTCGGTCACGACAATCGCTTCACGGTCGGCACCAGCCTCGACACCAGCGTCACCTGGTTCAACGCCAGTGCCGAACTCGGCACCTTTGGTCCGGATTACGTGATGACCGGCAGCGGCATTTTCCTCGGGCCGTCAGGCTCGCCGGTGACGGACGGGCCGGTGTCGCTGCGCGCCACCAACCAGTATTTCGGCCTCTATGCACTCGACACCTTCGACGTCACCGACCGCCTCTCGATCAGCGGCGGCGGCCGCTTCAATACGGCCAACATCTCGCTTCAGGACCAGCTCGGGACGGCGCTCAACGGCAATCATGAGTACGATCGCTTCAACCCGATGATCGGCGGCACCTACAAGATCACCCGCGATGTGACCTTGTACGGCGGCTATTCGGAAGCCAACCGTGCGCCCACGCCGCTTGAATTGAGCTGCGCGGACCCCGCCAATCCCTGCACGATCGCCACCTTCCTGGTCTCCGACCCGGACCTCAAGCAGGTGGTGTCGCACACCTTCGAGGCGGGTCTGCGCGGATCAAAGGAGCTCAATATCGGGACCCTGAGCTGGAAGCTCGGCGGCTTCCGCGCCACCAACACCGATGACATCCTGGCCATCGCAAGCCCGGTGTTGCAGGGTTTCGGCTATTACCAGAACGTCGGTTCGACGCGCCGGCAGGGGTTCGAGGCCGAGATCGACGTGAAATCGAAGGCGTTGCAGGTCTATGCCAGCTACGCCTTCATCGATGCGCGGTTCCTGGATTCGCTCACGGTCGGCTCGAACAGCCCGTTCGCCGATGCCAATGGCAACATCCAGATCTCGCCGGGCAACCAGATCCCGGGCATTCCGCGTCACCGCATCAAGGCTGGTTTCGACTATAACGTGACCGATGCGTTCAAGATCGGCGGCGATGCGCTGTGGGTCAGCAGCCAGTATTTCGTCGGCGACGAGTCCAACCAGTTCTCGAAGCTGCCGTCCTATGCCGTGTTCAACGCGCACGCCTCGTATCAGATCGACAAGACGTACCAGATCTTCGGCCGGATCGATAACATCTTCGACAACCGCTATTCGACCTGGGGCACCTTCTTCCAGACCGACGCGTTGCCGAACTTCACCAACGGGCAGGCCTTTTCGGACCCGCGTTCGCTCAGCCCGGCACGGCCGCGCGCGTTCTATGTCGGCATGAAGGCGACGTTCTAATTCAATCGCACTCATCAGGCGTGGACAGCCCAAATCCAGCGCACCTGCGATCCAGACGAGGATGATTGCGACTGTTCGGGCGCGGTGCGCCGGGCGAAGCGGCTATTCCAGCACCACGTCGGCCGGCATGCCGCCGTGCTGACCCTTGTGGACGGAGGAGGGCGCGATGCCGAAATACTTCCGGAACACGCGGCTGAAATGCGACGAGCTGGAGAAGCCCCAGGAGAACGCGACGTCGGTGATCGTCTTGCCGGTCTGGTTTTCCAGCTCCTGCCGGCAGTGCTGCAGCCGGGCCCGCCAGATGTAGTCGCTGACCGTCATGCCGCGATCGCTGAACAGCATGTGCAGATAGCGCTTCGAGCAGCCGAGCGCCGCCGAGATGCGGTCGATGCAGAGGTCGGGGTCGCGCAGATGCTCGCGAATGAAGCCCTGGGCCCGCACATAGGTGGCCTCCGCGCTGCCGCGATCGAACATCGCGCCGGTCTCGCGCAGCGGCAGCAGCAGCAGGTCGATCAGCGAATCGGCAACGCCGACGGCGTTGAGCGGCGAAAGCCTGGTCGCCTCGCCGAACGCCGCATGCACGAAGTCGTAGGCGATACGGCCGGTGCCGTTGCGCGCCGACAGCTTGCACGGCGCCATCTTGGAGAGCTGGAAACCGCGCTCCTTGAGCAGGTCCTTCGGCACGATGACGACCTCGTGACGGGTCAGCGCCGGGCTGATGATCGTGTGCGGGCAGGACACGTCATAGGCGAAGCAGTCGCCGGGCATGATGTCGAAGTGGCGGCCTTCCTGCTCGAAATGCGACACGCCGTGGGTCTGGAAAACGATCTTGATGTAAGGATGCTCGCTCAGCCTGATGCGCGAGATCGTGTGCGCGATCCGGTGCTGGCTTGCCTCGATCTGGCACAGCTTGAGCCGCGACACGGTCGTGTAGTTGATCCGTCCCTCGAGCGAGGATCCTTCCAGCGCGTCGACGTCGAACTGACCGCACAGGTCAGTCAGCGCATCTGACCAGCGCTGGATCTGCCGCTTCGGCGTCAATCCGGTCGTGCTGAGCGAATGGACAGTATCGGACATCTTTCCAGCCACCGATTCGATCCCCAAACGTGACTGCCTACTGCGAATGTTGCGCCCGGAATTATGCGCCTTTTCCCTCATTTTGGCGATGCCGAGGGGGCCGGCGGAATTCTTCCCGGTCAAAGTCGGGCGATCCTCCGACTTAGTTCTGGCGTCGTCAAGCGCAACGTTGGGACGCGTCCGGATCGGCGACCGAGCGGCCGAGGTCGGCGATTGATGCCCTGCAGCATGGAGCAGCCTTTCAAAAAACTGACGAAGCTTCCCTTTCGAGCAAACGGCTCTTCCCTATTGGGCAAGTCGTCGCGAGCCCGGCGAGGTACGGGTAGGTACCAAAATGGAAGAAGTGGGCCGTTTCGACGGAAACCCTGAGTTCTTAACACTGGGAGGAATCCACGATGCGCAAGGTGCTTTACGCGACCGGTCTTGGCGTCATGGCAGCGTTCGCTGCCGGGGCCGCCAATGCCAACGACGAACTCAACAAGATGGCGCAGAACCCGAAGGACTGGGTGATGCCGTCCGGCGACTACGCCAATCAGCGCTATTCGAAGCTGAATCAGATCAACGCGTCGAACGTCGGAAAGTTGCAGGTCGCCTGGACGTTTTCGACCGGCGTGTTGCGTGGTCACGAGGGTGGACCGCTCGTGATCGGGAACATGATGTACTTCTCGACGCCGTTCCCGAACAAGGTCTACGCTCTTGACCTTTCCAAGGACAACCAGATCGTCTGGAAGTACGAGCCCAAGCAGGATCCGAACGTCATTCCGGTGATGTGCTGCGACACCGTCAATCGCGGCGTCGCTTACGGCGACGGCAAGATCTTCCTGCATCAGGCCGACACCACGCTGGTTGCGCTCGATGCCAAGACCGGTCAGGTCGTGTGGTCGGTGAAGGACGGCGATCCCGCCAAGGGCGCGACCGGCACCTCGGCGCCGCTCGTGGTCAAGGACAAGGTGCTGATCGGCATCTCCGGCGGCGAGTTCGGCGTGCAAGCGCATATGACCGCCTATGACATCAAGACCGGCAAGCAGGTCTGGCGCGGCTATTCCGAAGGTCCGGATGATCAGATCCTGGTCGACGACAAGACGACCGATCTCGGCAAGCCGATCGGCAAGGATTCGAGCCTGAAGACCTGGCAAGGCGATCAATGGAAGATCGGCGGCGGCGCCACCTGGGGCTGGATCTCCTACGACCCCGAACTGAACCTGGTCTATTACGGCTCGGGCAATCCCTCGACCTGGAATCCGAAGCAGCGTCCGGGTGACAACAAATGGTCGATGACCATCTGGGCACGCAACCCGGACACCGGCATCGCCAAGTGGGTCTACCAGATGACGCCCCACGACGAGTGGGACTATGACGGCGTCAACGAGATGATCCTCTCGGATCAGACCGTGGACGGCAAGGCGCGCAAGCTGCTGACGCATTTCGATCGTAACGGCCTCGGCTATACGCTCGATCGCGACACCGGTGAGCTGCTGGTTGCCGAGAAGTACGATCCGAAGGTGAACTGGACCTCCGGCGTCGACATGAACAAGAGCTCGCCGACCTATGGTCGTCCGAAGGTTCTTGATGCAGCGTCGACCGACAAGGCGGGCGAGGACCACAACGTCAAGGGCATCTGCCCCGCGGCGCTTGGTTCGAAGGACGAGCAGCCGGCAGCCTATTCGCCGGAGACCCAGCTGTTCTACGTGCCGACCAACCACGTCTGCATGGACTACGAGCCGTTCAAGGTGAGCTACACCGCAGGTCAGCCCTATGTCGGCGCGACGCTGTCGATGTATCCGCCTCCCGGCGAGACCAACATGGGCAACTTCATCGCCTGGGACGGCAAGACCGGCAAGATCGCCTGGTCGAACAAGGAGCAGTTCTCGGTCTGGTCGGGTGCGCTCGCAACCGCCGGCGGCGTGGTGTTCTACGGCACGCTGGAAGGTTACCTGAAGGCGGTCGACGCCAAGACGGGCAAGGAGCTCTACAAGTTCAAGACCCCGTCCGGCATCATCGGCAACGTCAACACCTATGAGCAGGGCGGCAAGCAGTATGTCGCCGTGTTGTCGGGTGTCGGTGGTTGGGCAGGCATCGGCCTCGCGGCCGGCCTGACCGATCCGACCGCCGGTCTCGGCGCCGTCGGTGGTTATGCGGCTCTCAGCAACTACACCGCGCTCGGCGGAACACTCACCGTGTTCTCGCTGCCGCAGTGAGCTGATCCCACTCGTTCCGGCGCATGGACCATCCATGCGCCGGTTCGCCTGCTACCGAATTCCGAGGACATGCTCTTGCGTATTATCTGGCTTGTGACGGCTGCGATCCTCTTCGCGGCAATGGGTAGAGTTGCTTCCGCCGAACCACCGGGCGATCCGACGGCGGTCAAATCCGAGGATGGCAAATATCTCGATAAGGACGGTAACCCGACCTACAAGATTGCACCTGACGGGACCGTGGATTGGTACACCTATTCCGGCTACCGCCGTTACCACTCGGAGTGCCATGTCTGTCACGGTCCTGATGGCATGGGCTCGACCTACGCGCCGGCGCTGAAGGACTCGTTGAAGACCATGAACTATGCCGACTTTCTCGGCGTGGTCGCGAGCGGACGCAAGAACGTCACGACGTCGCAGGAGAACGTGATGCCGGCGTTCGGCGACAATCCGAACGTTGCCTGCTACATGGACGATCTCTACGTCTATCTGCGAGCCCGTTCCACTGATGCGGTCGGGCGCGTGCGTCCGGCGAAGCATGAAGATAAATCCGACGCCTATGCCAAGGCGGAAGACGCCTGCATGGGCAACAAGAATTGAGTTCGTCCGGCGCGGATGACAACCCGTTCAACGTTTCGTGGAGACCAAAATGAAAACGCGCGCCGCAGTCGCATTCCAGGCCAAGAAGCCGCTCGAGATTGTCGAGCTCGATCTGGAAGGGCCCAAGGCAGGCGAAGTCCTGGTCGAGATCAAGGCGACCGGCATCTGCCACACCGACGCCTACACGCTCGACGGCTTCGACAGCGAAGGCATCTTCCCCTCGATCCTCGGGCACGAGGGCGCCGGCATCGTGCGTGAGGTCGGTGCGGGCGTGACGTCGGTCAAGCCGGGCGATCACGTGATCCCGCTCTACACCCCCGAATGCCGCCAGTGCAAAAGCTGCCTGAGCCAGAAGACCAATCTGTGCACGGCGATCCGCGCCACCCAGGGCAAGGGCGTGATGCCCGACGGCACCTCGCGCTTCAAGTACAAGGGCGAGACGGTATTTCACTACATGGGCTGCTCGACCTTCTCGAACTTCACCGTGCTGCCGGAAATCGCGGTGGCGAAGATCCGCGAGGACGCGCCCTTCGACAAGAGCTGCTACATCGGCTGCGGCGTCACGACGGGCGTCGGCGCTGTCGTCAACACCGCCAAGGTGACGCCGGGCGCCAACGTCGTGGTGTTCGGCCTCGGCGGCATCGGTCTCAACGTGATCCAGGGCGCCAAGATGGTCGGCGCCGACAAGATCATCGGGGTCGACATCAACGACTCAAAGGACAATTGGGGTCGCCAGTTCGGCATGACGCATTTCGTCAATCCGACCAAGGTGGGCGGCGACATCGTCCAGCATCTGGTCGGCCTGACCGATGGCGGTGCCGACTTCACCTTCGACTGCACCGGCAACACCAACGTGATGCGCCAGGCGCTGGAAGCCTGTCATCGCGGCTGGGGCGTCTCGGTGGTGATCGGCGTTGCGGAATCCGGCAAGGAGATCGCGACACGGCCGTTCCAGCTCGTGACCGGCCGGGTCTGGAAGGGCACCGCCTTCGGCGGCGCGCGTGGCCGCACGGACGTGCCGAAGATCGTCGACTGGTACATGAACGGAAAGATCCAGATCGATCCGATGATCACCCACGTGCTCAAGCTCGAGGAGATCAACAAGGGCTTCGACCTGATGCACGAGGGCAAGTCGATCCGCTCGGTCGTCGTGTTCTGAAATCAAAACACCAAGCACTAAGGAGGATAGGCCAATGACTGTTCATATCCACCCATCGGTCGACAACGGCGTCAAACAGGGCTCGGGCCACTTTGCCGGCGGCACCCTGGTCTGCAAATGCGCGGACAAGCCGGTCAAGGTCGGCGTCAAGGGCGACGTCGCCCACAATCACGCCTGCGGCTGCACCAAGTGCTGGAAGCCGTCGGGCGCGATCTTCTCGGTGGTCGCGGTCGTGCCGCGCGAGAACGTCACCGTGCTCGAGAACGGCGACAAGCTGCAGATCGTCGACTCCGCCGCGGTGATCCAGCGCCACGCCTGCAAGGGCTGCGGCACCCACATGTACGGCCGGATCGAGAACAAGGGCCATCCGTTCTATGGCCTCGACTTCATCCATCCCGAACTGTTCCAGGAATCCGGCTCGGCGGCTCCCGGATTTGCGGCCTTCGTGTCGTCCGTGATCGAGTCCGGCGTCAAGCCGGCCGACATGGCCGGGATCAGGTCGCGTCTGAAGGACCTCGGGCTCGAACCCTACGATTGCCTGTCGCCGGCGCTGATGGACGCGATTGCCACCCACGTGGCAAAGGCCAAAGCGGCCTGAACAAAGGCGGCCTGAATCGAGGCGGCCTGACAGGAAACCGGATCAAGGCGGCCTGACCAGCCGCCTTGAGCACACCGCGGCCGGCAGTGATCTCTGCCGGCGCGCAGTGTTTGACGTACCCCGTGACCTTGAACCTTGCATGCCCCATGGGCGACCATAGGGCATGCATTTGTTCATTCGACTTGCCCTCGCCCTTGCCCCGATCCTGATCCTGCCGCACGCCAACGCAGCGTCGCCGGAAGACCGTTACATCGCGACCCGTGACGCCGCGATCGCAAAATTCGCCAGGCAGGAGAAGGACGGCAAAGTCGACGATGCCCTGGACAAGGCCGAGACCGCCGCGCGCGACGAGCTCAAGGCGCAACTGGCCGGTATCCTGTCCGAACCCTCCCGCACCGGCTACGCGCCCGCCCAGATCAACCTCGACACTCTATATAAAGGCGATATGGGCTTCGGCCTGCTCGACGGCCTGCGCTTCGAGGCCGAGACCGGCAAGGGCGGCGCAAAGGTCGGCCAAGCCTCCGACGGGAGCTATGTCGAGCCGAAGGCGCATATCATCGTCACCACCGAACCCCTGTTCATCCGTTGGCTGCGCGAGCACAAGGCGTGGAGGGACAAAGGCGAGAAGAACGTGCCGCAGCAGGTCGAGGCGGCGCTGAGGTTCGAAGACCTCTACACCCAGGCGATTTCGACCGATGCTGCCGTGATCAATTTCCACGACCTTCCGATCGCCAGGCCGGCTTCGGCGACCCTGGCCTACGGCTTCCTGGCCGGCCGCACCCAGGATGCGACCCCTGACGCGGCCGACGAGGTGTTCGTGGCCGCGGTCGCGGGCGGCAAGTTCTATCTTGCCTATGGCACGATCGAGCCTGCGGTGCAGGTCGCCGCCTGCAACACCCTTCGCGCCGGCTTGAACAAGCGAGCCGATGAGGCCGATGAAAAGCTCCGCCGCAAGCAGATCGACCGGAAGGCCTACGACAGGCTCGGCGACCTGCGCCAGCAGGGCGACGACGCGTTCAAGCGCTGCTTCATCCAGCAGGCGGCCCAGCAGCCGGCGTTCACGGAAGCGACCCGACAGGCCCAGTCGCTGCTGGAATTGGCGATCGGCAAGTAATGTCCGGGCCGGTTTGATCGGCCCGCCCGCAAACCCTATCTTCCCCGAAACAAATTCCGTACCCAGGGGGAGTCATGACCACCGCCGTCAGCCCGTTCCGCATTTCCGTCAGCGACGATGTCCTCGAGGATCTCCGTACCCGGCTGCGCCGGACGCGCTGGCCCGAGGCGGAACTGGTTTCCGACTGGAGTCAGGGTGCGCCGCTCAAATGGATCAGGGAGGTCTGCCGCTATTGGGCCGAGGACTATGACTGGCGCGCGCGCGAGGCGCAGCTCAATCGCTTCAGCCAGTTCACGACCGAAATCGACGGGCTCGACATCCACTTCATCCATGTCCGCTCGAAGCATCCGGAGGCGAGGCCACTGATCATCACCCATGGCTGGCCGGGGTCGGTGGTCGAATTCCACAAGGTGATCGAGCCACTGACCGACCCGACTGCGCATGGCGGCAACGCCGAAGATGCGTTCCATGTGGTGTGCCCGTCGCTGCCGGGCTTCGGCTTCTCCGCCAAGCCCGCCGTGACCGGCTGGGGCGTCGACCGCATCGCCAGGGCCTGGGCCGTCCTGATGGAGCGGCTGGGCTACGGCAGCTATTTCGCGCAAGGTGGTGATTGGGGCTCGGCGGTCACGACGGCGATCGGCGCGCTGGATGCCGCGCATTGCGGCGGCATCCACATCACGCTGGCGATGGGGACGCGGCCCAATGTCGAGGGACAGCCGACGCCGGAGGAGACCCGCGCGCTCGAAGGCATCAAATACTATGCCGACTGGGATTCCGGATATTCCAAGCAGCAGTCGACCCGTCCGCAGACGCTCGGCTATGCGCTGACGGATTCTCCGAGCGGGCAGGCGGCCTGGATCCTGGAAAAATTCTGGGCCTGGACCGACTGCGACGGGCATCCCGAAAACATCCTCGGCAGGGACGAGCTGCTCGACAACGTGATGCTCTATTGGGTCACCGCGACGGCGACATCATCGGCGCGTCTCTATTGGGAAAGTTTCGGACCGAAGCGGCGGACGCCGCACACGATCACGGTGCCGACCGGCGTCGCCGTCTTCCCCAAGGAGATCGTCACGCCGGTGCGCAAATGGATGACGGCGAGCTTTACCAACATCCAGCACTGGAGCGAGATGCCGAAGGGCGGACACTTCGCCGCGTTCGAGCAGCCCGAACTGTACATCGCCGAGGTACGCAAGTTCTTCGGCTCATTGCGCTAGGTCCAGCGACAATTCCATCCGCGTCATTGATTGCGCGGAGCGAAGCGACGAAGCGGTACCGTGTGCTTCGCTTCGCTCGCAATGACGGGTGCTTGCGGAGAGGTCGCCGACGATCTTCGTTATCGCGATCTCCGCTGTTGCCTGTTTGCGGTCCTGGTCTTCCGAACGACTGCCCAGAGGTACCCACCGCAGAGTGCGACAATCGCGACGATCACGCCGGCGGCGATAATCTCTTGCATGCTCGAAGCTCTCCAGGTAGACGTGTTTCGTCTAAGTGGGAATTTTGCCCACGTAAAGCCAAAAATCGGGTTCCGGACACGAATGAGGCGGAGTGGGTGATGGTCAAAGCCAACGCAGCGGGAAGGCAGTTTGCAGGCGGTCGTCTTCAACGTCCCGCTCAACGGCTTCGCCGCGGCGCTCGAGCGCACCATCCAGCTCGCAAGCTGACCGGTGCACGCCGAGCGCGGAGTACGCAATGATCCCCGCGGCTCTGCGCCGCCGATCGAACTCATCGCGTCCCGGGAATAAATCCGGGGACGCCGGTCGTCACCACCGAGTTGAACCGGACGTTCGTGGTGATGCGGTCCCGCATCTCCTGCATGGCATCCTCGGGCAGGGCCGAGATGTCAAAGTTCTCCCGGATCCGCGGCGGCTTCGTCGACGTGGTCAGGAAGGCGGTGCCGCGCTGCACGGCCCAGGCCAGCGCGACCTGCGCCGGCGTCTTGTGCACGCGCTGTGCGATCGCAGTGATGACGGCGTCATCGAGCAGCTTCGGCTCCAGGCCATGCCCCAACGGCGCGAACGCCTGCAGCACGATCCCGTGCGTGCGGCAGAATTCGAGCAGCTCCCATTCGGGAAGATACGGGTGGGATTCGACCTGCACCACGGCAGGCTTGATCCGGGCGGCGGCAACGATCTCCCGCAGCTTCTCCAGCGTGATGTCCGACAGGCCGATCGCCCTGGAAAGACCGTCGTCCACAAGGCGCTCCATCGCGTGCCACGTCTCCACCAGAGTGACGGCAGGATCGTAGATCACCTGACCGCGCGCATCCCTCGGGTCCTGCTCGTCGCCGGGTTGGAAGGCAAAAGGCGTGTGGATGAGATAGCAATCGATCTCGTCGAGCTGCAGCCGCCGGAGGCTGGCTTCGAGCGCCGGCTTGACCCGCTCCGGACGGTGGTTGGTGTTCCACAGCTTGGTGGTGACGAACACGTCCTCGCGCCGCACCGTCCCCGCCCTGAACGCGTCCTGCATGCCGTCGCCAACCGCCGTTTCATTGCGGTAGCGCTCGGCACCGTCGAGATGCCGGAATCCCGTCTCCAGCGCCGCCTTGACCGCCTGTCGCGTTGCCAGCGGATCGGGAATCAGCGTGCCAAAACCCACGGCGGGAAGCGCACCGCTTCCGTGGGCAAGAGGAATCCGCGTATCGCGAAGTGTATCTGGTGTCGTCATGGTCATTCTCCCTTGTCGGTCATCTCGGTGGGTATCAGGTCGCGGGCCGTGGTTTGCGGAGAAAGAGCACCAGCGGGCTCACGATCAGCATCGCAAACATCAGGATCTCGAACTGGTCGATGACTGCGACGACGGCCGACTGCTGGGTGACCATGTCATTGAGCGCAGCAAGGCCGGGCGCAGCGATTGAACCTGCGATGTGCGCGACCGCGCGATAGGGCGTGAGGTCCCGTGCGAGCGCGACATGCATGGCCTGGGTGTTGTCGTAGAAGAAGATCTGCACCACGGCGATGCCGATGGTGCTGCCATAGAGGCGCGAGAGATTCAGCAGCGCGCTCCCCTCCGGGCGAAGCTTCGGATCGAGCGTGCCGAACGCGGCCTTGCCAAGCGCGGGAATCAGCATGCCGAGGCCGCCGCCCTGGAGCAGACCGGCTTCGACCACCGGTCGCCAATCCATCGCAGGCGAGTAGCCGAGCATCATCCAGTTGGCGTAGACGACCAGTGCCATTCCGCCCAGCATGAAGTGCCGATAGTCGATTTGCCCCGGAACCAGGCTCGTGATGAGCATCGTCGCCACGAGTGCGACGCCGCGTGGAACGGTCATCAGGCCCGTGGTGTCGACGGGATAGTTGAGCAGCTCCTCCAGCATCGGCGAGGTCAAGGCCAGGGTCGGCAGCAGGACGAAGCCGAGCGCAAAGGAGATCACTGTCGAAAGGACGAGATTGCGGTCCTTGAACAGGCCGGTGCGGAGAAAATGGGTTTTCGTCGTCAGGACGTGCACGATGAAGAGATAGAAGCCGAGAACCGATGCGCTGGCCTCGATCCAGATTTCGGTCGAGGCGAACCATTCCAGGCGTTCGCTGCGGTCGAGCAGCATTTGCAGCCCAATCATGCCGATGGAGAAGGTCACGAGACCGAAGAAGTCGAAGGGCTGGGGCCGCGCGGCGCGCTTCTCGCGCAGCAGCAGTGCCATCGCCAGGAAGATGAAGGCCGTGATCGGAAGGCTGACATGGAAGATCGAGCGCCAGCCGTGATATTCGCTGAGCCAGCCGCCGATGCCGGGTCCGCTGCTGATGCCGAGCAGGAAACACAGGGACCACATCAAGCTGAGCCGCCCATGCCGCGCCGGCGGCTGCACTTCGAGCAGGATCGCGAGCGAGAGCGGGCCGAGCGGACCGCTCGCTGCGCCCTGCAGGATGCGCGCGAGCACGAATTGCAGCGACGTCGTCGCCATCGTGTCGAGCATGAGCCCAAGCGCGAACAAGGCGAGGGAGACCTGATAAACCGCCTTCCGGCCATAGCGCCCCGCCAGCCAGCTCGTCACCGACATCACCACGGCGCTCGCCGCGATATAGGAGGAGAACACCCAGCCGACCTCGTCATTTGCCATCGACAAGGCGCCCTGGATATGCGGCAGGGCCGCATTGGGCAGTGAGATGTTGACGGCCTGCATATAGGTCGCAGTGAGCGCCGCCACCGTGAGCGTGCGATGGCCGCCCATGGCGGCCGATGGGAGGGCCGTGGTCATTTGATCTCCTCCGCGTTCGCGAGTTGCAGCGGATGGTGCCAGTTGCGGCGATAGCCGGTGTCGACCCGCGCAGTCACACTGATGCCGGAGAACAGCGGCCGGTTCGGGTCGACCTCATCGAGCTCGAGACGCACCGGCAGACGCTGCACGACCTTGACCCAGTTCCCCGTTGCGTTCTCGGGCGGCAGCACTGAGAAATCCGACCCGGTGCCCGGGCTCATGCTGACGATGTGGGCCTTCAACGCGTGCCCCGGATAGGCGTCGACGTCGATCGTCGCCTGCTGTCCGGGATGCATGTGGGTCAGCCCGGTTTCGCGGAAGTTGGCCTCGATCCAGATGCGGTGGCTCGACAGCAGCGAGAACACGGGCGCGCCGGGATTGACGAAACCTCCGATTTGCAGGTCGTCGACCCTCGTGACGACGCCATCGTCCGGGGCCCGCACCGTTGCATAGGAGAGATTGAGCCTCGCGCGGTCGAGCTGGGCCCTGGCTGCGCGAACCGTCGGATGGCGATCGATCTCGATGTCGGGATTGCCGTCCAGCGCAGCGACGGTGTTGGCGACCTGCTGCTCGATCGATGCGACGTGTTGACGGGCCACCTTGAGATCCGTGTCGGCGCGATCGAAAGTCGCGCGCGGCGTGAAATCGGAGACGACCAGCGCTTTCTTGCGTTCATACTCGCGCTCGTCATAGGCGGCCGTATCCCTGGCCGACTGCAACTCAGCCTGCTGCTGGCGATAGGTCGCCTTCAGCGCGTCGATCTGAAGACGTGCGGTGCCGAGCTGCGCCTCCGCCTGGTCGACCGCGATCTGATAGGGCTCCGGATCGATGCGGAACAGCACCTGGCCCTGGTGGACGCGCTCATTGTCGTGAACCGCGATTTCGACCGCCTGGCCCGCAACGCGGGCGTTGACGGTGATCTTCGCCGCGCGAACGAACGCGTCGTCGGTCGAGACATAGGGTTCGTCGCTGAAGTACATGGCCGCGCCGAATGCCGCCACCAGGGCCGGCACCCCCCAGATCAGCGGGCGCCGAAGCCGTTCGATGAAGCTCCGTGCGGGCACCGTGGCGTTGCTTTTGGCAGGGGCGCGGTCAATTGCTCCGTCAAAGCTAACGGCCGGGCCTGCTGCGGCCGCGGTCATCGCCGCGCTGCCGCGAAACGCCTTGCGATCGCCTGTCCAGCCGGCGAGCAGCGAGAGATCGAGATGCATGGGGTCCTCCGTCCTATTTTTGTAACGTATCATACAAATATCCGAGTGCAGGAGGGTGATCAAGATACCGGCCTATTGATTTTTGTAACGATATATACAAATATTGGTGAGGACGAAGCAGCGAGGGTTTGCGTTATGGCAGGAAAAAAGCACGAAACGGCACCGGTGCGCCGGGGGCGGCCGCGGGCCTACGACGCCGAGGCGGCGCTGAAGCAGGCGACCGAGACGTTCTGGAAGACCGGTTACTCCGGCACCTCGCTGGACAGCATCGCCGCAGCGACCGGCATGAACCCTCCGAGCCTCTATGCGGCATTCGGCAACAAGCACGCGCTCTATCTCGATGCGCTGGCGCGCTACTGGGAGATCAGCCTGACGGCCACCCGCGAGGCACTCGCCCAGGACCGTCCGCTGGCCGAAGCGCTGATGCTTGCTTTCGACGCCGCGCTGTCGATCTATTTTTCGGGCAAGGGCAGCGCACGGGGCTGTTTCGTGCTCGGGACCGCCGTCGTCGAATCCGTGGAGGACGTCGCGATCCGGACCAGCGTCGCGCGCGGGCTGCGCGCAATCGACGCCGATTTCGAAGCCCGCTTCCGCACGGCGCGTGAGCGGGGAGAACTGAAGCCCGGTGCCGATCCCGAGGCGCTTGCGGTCCTGGCCTCAGCCACAATGCACAGCATCGCGATCCGCGCTCGCGCCGGGGCTCGCCGCGCCGAACTGAGGGAAGTTGCGCGAAAGGCGGTGAGTGCCATCTGCGGCTGCCCTGTCGAGGCGAACTGACCCGCAGTGACGTCGGGCAACCCTGCCTTCCCGTGACCGCACCTGCGACAAATCAACCCGACGGGCAAACAGCGCTTTCACCGTCGGGCAAATCAGATGTTCAATTCCGCGCGTCTCACCCGATTGAGGGGCGGCTCGCGATCGTCACGAACGTGGTGTGGGATGCGGTGGACGCCGAGCGTGCGACTGACGAGGGCATGCGAGGCGGACGGCGAAGTCGTGTGGTCCTGACGCCCCAGTGGCAGGTGTCTTTTCGCTTGGCGCCAATGTGCGCCTTGCGAAGACGGTGACAAAAAAGCCCGGTCTCGCCGGGGAGAACACGAAATAAGCCGTAGCCCATCGCGCAGGGAAGGCCGGGATGTTCCCGGTTACACCTGTGGTCCTACCCCCGAGCTATCTTTGTTGCTCGGGGCCCATGGGTGCGATCGGCACCCGGCTTTCCCTGCGCCCTCTGATCAAGAGAGGGCGAAACGAAGAGCAAGGCTCGGGCAAATCATGCCGCGAGAACGAGGACGCGCGTTTGGCGTCCACTCGGCCCGATCAGAGATACCAGGCCAGCACCGCCTTGAGGCGGACGTTGTCGATCACCGGCAGCGCGACGGCCTGAGTCATGCCGGAGGCACGCGCCATTGCAGCCGCAATCGAGCCACCCTGCTTCAGATGTTCGTTCAGCGCGGGCATGCCGGTCGCCCAGGCGCCGCCGATGCTGCCTTCGCCGCGGCGGATCGTCTTGCCTGCATAGAGCGCGTCGAGATCGGCGTGATCGCTGCATTCGCCGGAATGGAACACGAGCGCCGACCGCGCCTCGTCCGGCACCCAGATCTCGAACCGGCGCGCGATCGGCGTTGCCGCGGCCGACAGCAATGTCACGACCCAGGTCTGGTCGCCGACCGGATAGGGGATGCCGACGCCGCAATCGATGCCGATCTCGGACGCTTCTTCCCGACGCAGGAATCCCCTGGAATTGTCCAGGTCCTTGATGATCAGCGGCGCGCCGGCCTTCCAGGTCCGGCCGGGCAGGCCGAAACCGCGCGCAAACCTGGTGTGGCGCGAGTTGAACTCGAACTTGTCCGCGGTGCCGTAATAGCCGTCGACCAGCGCCATCTCGTGGGATTTGTCGGGATCGTTGTGCCAGAGCTCGATTGCGCCGATATGTTTCGCATCGTCGCCGCAGAGCAGCACCAACACGGCCGTCAGGAATTCGCCGGCCAGCACAGGCAGCGCGACAGCGCAGGTCAGGCCGGCTTCGATCGCTTCGTCGGCGCGCTTGAAAGTGGAGTTGGCGAGCCTGGTCAGGATGACCGGATGACCGCTCGCCCAGGCCTTGCCGGGAAGGCCCTCGTCATAGGCGCACAGCGCATTCTCGCTGACCGTCCTGAACTCCGTGAATTCGGCGCCGCACAGGCTGCCACCGAATTCCAGTTGCGTCCGCGTGCGGTCGGGCACCCACAGTTCAACAACGCGAATGAAGCTCTTCATCGCAGGCATCTGCCGTCTCGCCGATGGCTAAGGCGCAGATCGCGCTTTAGCTTCCTGTTTGAGCATGGTCATTTCGGAAAACCGCTTCACGCGTTTCCGCATCATGCTGCAGCATCGGCGATCTCACGACAAAACGTGCGCTCAAATAGCGGGCAAGCGGCGCCCAAAGTTGATGCGGATGCGCGATTTCGGTCTCAGTCCCGATACGACGGGTCGGCGCGATCGAGCTTGCGCAGCAGTGCCGGCCAGGCAAGCTCGCCATTGCGCGCGGCGCGGCCGGATTTCGGCAGCATCCGGTCATAGGTGTCTTCGAGGATTTTTTGCGGGGGATAGATCAGCTTGGTGTTGCAGGACAGGGCCATCACCTGGGTCTGGCAGGCGCGTTCGAGGCGGAACAGCACGTTGAAGGCGGCGGGCACGGTGCGGCCGACGACCAGCAGGCCATGATTGCGCAGGATCATCGCCTCGTGATCGCCGAGGTCGCGTACCAGCCGCTCTCGCTCGTCGATATTGTCGGCGATGCCCTCGAAGTCGTGATAGGCGATGTGCAGGAAGCGCATCGAGGTCTGCGCGATCGGCAGCAAGCCGCACTCCATCGCCGACACCGCCATGCCGGCCGGCGTGTGGGTGTGCGCGACGCAGTCGATGTCGTGCTTGGCCATGTGGATGGCGCTGTGAATGACGAAGCCGGCGACATTGACGTCATAGTCGGACGCGTTGAACACCGTATTGCCGTTGACGTCGACCTTGATCAGCGAGGAGGCGTCGATCTCCTCGTAGAGCATGCCGTAGGGATTGATCAGGAACTGGTCCGTGGTGCCGGGGACGCGGCAGGAGATGTGGTTGGCGATCATCTCGGTCATGCCGTACATCGCCGTCAGCCGATAGCAGGCGGCGAGATCGACGCGGGCCTGCCATTCCTCCGCACTCACCTGGTCGCGAACCGATTTGACGACCTTGATCGCGGGCGAGGTGACTGGCGGGTTCATGGCGTTCGCTCCTGGAGAAATGGATGTATCGTTGCCGTGCAGGATAGCAGAATCCGCGAGGCGACGAGGCGCGCGGCATCGGCTTATTTGCAGGTCTGGCGGGCAAAATCCGAATGCGGCATTGGCCTGCGATGGCTTCGATGCCAGTATGCCGGAAAAGCGCCGAGGGCCTGTAAATGAGCGATCGCAAGATACGTATCGCCGTCCTGCAATTCTCCCACGAAACCGTCTCCTTCCTGCCGAACGAGACCACGCTCGACGACTTCATCTATCCGGGCTCGCCGGCCAAGGGCGAGGCGCTGCTGCGCCACGATCCCGGAAACTACATGGGCGGCTTCGTGAAGGTGGCGCGTGAGTTTTCCGAGGTCGAATTGACCGGCATCGAATCCCCGCTATGGCCGAAGACCGGCACCGGATCAGGCTGGATCACCGAGGAGGCCTATCGGACGTTCGTCGGCAGGATGATCACGGGCCTGAAGGAAGCGGGGCCGTTCGACGGTGTCTATCTGTGCCTGCATGGTGCGATGGCGGTGCGCGGCGTGCCGCGTCCCGAGGCCGATCTGGCGCGGCAGGTTCGCGAGGTGGTCGGCCGCGATGCCTTCATCGCCGCGACCTTCGATCTCCACGGCAACGAGGACGAGGCGTTCCTCGAGCAGGCAGACATGGCATTCGCGGTGAAATACTTCCCGCACTATGACGCCCATCTGCAGGGCGAGCGCGCCGCGCGCACGCTGGTGCGGGCGATCCGCGGCGACTACAGGCCCACCCACCAGACCATCAAGGTTCCCGTGATCTCGCCGACCGTGCTGCAATGGACCGGGGCGCGGCCATGGATGGATCTCGTGCAGCGGGCACTGGTGTGGGAAGCCCGTGAGGTCGATGTCTACTGCAACATCTACTTCGGCTTCCCGTTCGCCGATGTGCCCGACGTCGGCATGACCGTGCAGGTGCTGACCAACGACAATCCAAAACTCGCCGAGCAGGTGGCGCGCGACCTCGCTGCCACCATCTGGCGGCTGCGCGACGCGCTGCTGCAATCGACGAAGCTGCACAGCATCACCGAGGGCGTCGCGCTGGCGAAGCAGGCGGTCGCCAGCGGCAACGCACCGGTGGTGCTGGCCGATCACAGCGACCGTTCGGGATCGGCGACCTGGCTGTTGCGCGAGATCATCGCTCAGGATCTCGCCAACACGGTGATCGCGACCATTGCGGACAAGGATGCGACCGCGCGTCTGAAGGCATCGGGCGCCAAGGCCGGCGATGCCTTCGACATGGAGATCGGCGGTCTCGCCGACGAGTCGGCCGGCGAACCGGTGCGGATCCAGGGCACGATTGCCGCCGCGGGCGAGGGCTATGGGCAGTTCTGGGTCTGCGTGCGCTTCGGCCGCAACAACGCGCTGATCCTCTCCACCTACCTGGTGCAGATCATGGAACCGTTCTCGCTGAAGACGCTGGTGCCCGATATCGCCGATATGCAGGTGATGGCGATCAAGTCACGGGTGCATTTCCGCCGCGGCTTCGACGACAACGGCTTTGACAGGACGATCCTGCTGGTCGAACCGGAGCAACCGTTTCTCGGTACGACGCGCCTCGACAAGCTGCCTTATGAGAATGTCGACCTCGCGCGGTTTTATCCTTACGGCAAACCGGAGTTCTCGGCGTGACGGCCCGATCCCGCCGGCAGATCGCCAGGATCGCAATCAAGGCCGCACTCAAGCGATCAGCTCCTCGGGAAATCCTTGCGCATGGCGATCTCGGCCGCATCGCCGGGGGACAGGACGTTGCTGTCGAACGCAACCTGCCGCTCCGTGACGATGTCGTAGAGCGAGATCTGCCTGATCGGCTTGGCCAGCAACAGGCGGATGCAGTCCGCCAGGGTGCCGTTGTAGACGAGATAGGGCGTCTTGCTCGTCACCCGCTCATTCCTGAGAGAAGGCCACTTCTTCAGGTCGGCCGGCGCATCATACGCAATCGGGAGGCTTTCCTTGAACATGGGCCGGATCCCGGAGGTCTCATCGCCGGCGAGGCTAGCCAAAGAGGGTAAACAGATTCCAAACGGCGGAAACGAGCGCTTTCAATTGCAACTACAGGATGTTATCAAGGTGTGATACATGCGAAACCGGATCTGGATTGAGCATTTCGGCAGCACTGGATTTTTCAACGACTGACCGGTCCGGGCCCAGTTGAGAATGCCGCGACACTGGATTTGCGACACTGGATTTGCCCGAACCGATCGCCTGCTTGCAGGCCCCGTCCACATTGCAGCGGGAGATACCGATGAGCGACAGCGACAAACTGAACCGGCGTGACTTCATCGCGACCACGGCGGGGGCGACCACCGTGCTGGCCGCCGGCACATCGATCGCCGCGGCACAGCAGGCCGATACGCTTGGTCCCGGTTTCGATCAGCAGGACCCGCTCAACCACTACTGGACCAGGCCGCTCGGCGAGCTCGTTCACGTCGACTACAGCCTGGATGCGAAGGAGCTGGAGCGGCCGGAAAGCCAGGAGCGTCACCGCATCTACAGCTATCTCCTGATGAAGCTGATCCTGCGCTTCTGGAACGGCAACAAGAACGGCCCGATCGGCAGCTATCCGCAGCGCGCGAGGCAGCTCGACCCGGCCGCGCCCAATCGCTACCGCGGCGATCTCAACGAGCGCGATGACCGCAGCCATATGGCATGGGATCGCTATCTCGGCCACAACATCGCCTGCGTCGCGGTCGACGGCCTCGGCCATATCATCGATTTCGACTTCAACCACAATGCGTTCTTCCGCAGCTCGGCCGAGCACGCGGAATCGCGGCTGGTACGACGGCTGTTCAGCCTGACCGACATCTTCGACAGCTGGAAGACCGGGCCGCATGTCGAGGCCAGGCCGCACGCCGCGCTGCTCAGCGAAGTCACGCTCTACACCTCGCTGGAATCCTGCGCGCAGTGCTCGGGCGTGATGTCGCTCGCCGGCGTGAAGCAGATCGTCTACATGCAGAATGACTTCACCGCCTACAAGATCGGCAACATCATGTACAATCTCGCCAACCGCACGCCGATCAAGGACAAGGCCGGCAACCCGGCCGGAAGCGTCGCGGGGGCTCCGGTGCCGATTCCGGCATCGAAGGTCGGGATCGCCGAGTTCGACCGGCTGAACCAGGGCAATCTCGACTTCATCAAGACGATGAACGATGGCAGCGAGCCTTTCTTCCGCTCGGCCAACGTCACCGACCGTGATCCGTCGATCACCTCGTTCCTGTGCACCGACGCGGCCTACGACATCTTCCGGACAGGCGCGGCCAATCTCGACAGCCTTCAGCTCCAGTTCGGCAATTACCGGTTTCCGGTGCAGGATCCGTTGCCCGACGATCCGGCCGAGCGCGCGCTGACCAACGAGGAGTGCCTCGCCGAAGCGCGCAAGTTCTTCGAATATGTCGACATAGAAGGTTATCGCGGATCGCCGCACAAGCTGTGAGGCGACAGGCGGCGGTTGCGTTCGGTGCAGATGAATCTACTTCCGGTGCCTGCTTCCGAGCGCGCTCGCGATCGTTTCCGGATGCTCGATCCGCGCGATCAGCATGTCGATGCGGTCACCGCCCCAGAACAGCTCGCCGTTGAACACCATGCTGGGGACACCGAACACGCCGAGTGCCTCGGCCTCGTCGATGATGCGGTCGTGGTCGGCGCGCGCAGGGCCGCGAACATAGGCTTCGAAGTCATTGGCCGAGCCGCCGATTGCGGCGATCACACCGGCAATCTCGGAAAGGTCGTCGATCTCGATCTCGTGGTTCCAGAACCGACGGAACACCGTGTCGTGATAGGGACGGAACAGGCCGTGACGCTGGCAGAACAGCATCCCGGCGCTGGAATAGAACGCATCGTAGATTCGGCGCGGTCCCTTCAGGACGAGGTCTTGTGCATTGGCGAAGCGCCGCGCGTCCATATAGAGATAGCGCACCTTGCGCCAGAAATGCGGCGTGCGCTCTTCGACCGTGCCCATGAATTCGGGAATGCGCAGGGTGTAAGGCAGCCACTCGAGCTCGACGCCGTGTGTCTCCTCGAGCTCGAACAGGCGCCTGTTGGCGACGTAGGCATACGGACTCTTGTAGTCCGTGTAGATGCGCACCCTCGGCTTTTCCATGCTCGATCCTCACCCGGCCCGGACGATTGTCTCCGATCCGTCGGCGCGGCGCAATGCGGGGTGACGAACTGCGTGGAGAAGTCAAACGAATGGGCCCCGGTGCATCTGTGGCATCGCGGGGCCCTGTTGCTTCGTTTTAGCGAAGGATATCTGGTACACACCAGTAGGGTTTCGGGACCGAAAAGCGCTTGGCCTTTGCGCTCTTGTCCTGCGGATAGGTATGGATTTTTAGACGGCGCAATGTGGCTAGCAGCTGCGGTTCGCCTCAATTTGCGTCGAGACCTTGCCGCTGAGCAAGGTCACTGGCTTGTGCCGGTGGCGTCATGCTCCTCTCCAAGAGTGGGCCCGACGGACATCTGTCCGCCCTGCTGCGTGCCGGCCGACCATATGATCCGCCGTCAATTCCCGCGACGCCTGGAGCAAGCGCTCCAGCACCCCAACAGGTGCAGTCGGCGAAATGCTGCGGCAGATATGGTGTCCTGTCAAGTTAGCGAAGCTGCCGTATCTCGCCGGTTCCCATCATACCTTGGTCCGGCGATACCGGCTGAGATCGGGGTCGTGGGTCATTTTCCAGTAGTCGACGAAGCGCCAAGGCATCGCCGAGAACACCCGGCCGCTTCCGTTGCGATAGTAGGTCGTCATGCCCGGATGCGTCCAGATCAGTTGCTCGTGCTCGGCATCGACGTCGCGGATGTATTGATCGTGTGCGTCGGGATGAACGTCGATCGCGGCGATGTCGTGCTCGATCATCTCGACCAGGCATGCCGAGATGTAGCGGCTCTGGCATTCCGACTGAAAGATCACGCTGCCGCCATGAGCGGGACCCGAGTTGGGCCCGAGCATCAGGAAGAGGTTGGGGAAATCCGGCACGGTGAGACCGAGATAGGCAGTCGGATTGTCCTTGCTCCAGACCTGCTTCAGATTCTTGCCATCGCGTCCGGTGATGTTGAGCCGCGCCGCCATCTCGGAGACCTTGAAGCCGGTCGAGATCACGACGATGTCGTGCCGGCGCAGCTTGCCATCAACGCTGACGATGCCTTCGGGAGCAAAGCGCTCGATTGCGTCGGTCACCAGCTCGACATTCGGCCTGGTCAGCGTCCTGAACCAGTTGTTGTCGAGCAGGATGCGCTTGCCGTAGGGCGGATAGGTCGGCACGCACTTCTCGATCAAATCAGGACGGCCCTTCAGCTCCGACAGGATGAAGTCGGTCAGCTCCTGGCGATGCCGGTCGTTACCCTTGTTGACGGCGCGCTCCGGATGCGGCCAGGCCGGGTCCTTGCGCAGGAACGGCAGCAATCCATCGCCGTAGCGCCAGAACATGTTGAAGCGGTACCACTGCACATAGAACGGCAGGTGCGCCAGGAGCCACTGCGCGCCCTCGGTGATCGGATCGGAATAGCCCTGCACCGGCCGCGCCCATTGCGCGGTGCGCTGGTAGACGGTGATGGATGCAACGCGATCGGCGATCGACGGCACCAGCTGCATTGCGGTGGCACCGGTGCCGATCACGGCGACATGCTTGCCATCGAGTTCGATGTCGTCGGACCATCGCGCAGAGTGGATCCTCAGGCCCCTGAAATCCTCGTCGCGCTTGAAGCGGGCAGGCGAGGGGTCATTGAGCTGGCCGATCGCACTGACCAGCGTGGTCGACTCGAAGCTCTCTTCGCCGTCCTTCGTCCTGAGCGTCGATATCCAGCGCCGCTTGGCTTCGTCCCAGCGCGAGGCGACGAGCTCCGTGTCGAGGCGGACATGTTTTCGGATGTCGTATTCGTGCACCACCCTGAGCAGGTACTCCAGCAGCTCCTGGCGTTGTGCGAAATAGCGCGTCCATGGATTGCGCGCGCCAAAGGAAAAGGAATAGGAGTGGTTCGGCGTATCGACGCCGCAGCCCGGATAGCGATTGACGTACCAGGTGCCGCCGATCTCGGCTTGCTTCTCGACGATCGTGTAGGGAATGCCGAGCCGTCCGAGCGCGACACCGAGCGCGATCGCGCAGACGCCGGCGCCGACGATCAGGACATGCTGCTGCGCCAGCCTCTCGTCGGAGGGGCGCTTGCGCCAACGCGCGTCGCGCGGGATGAAGCTCATTTCTTCCCGCATCAAGGGCGCATATTCCGGCGCGACGTTTTCGCCAAGGGTCGCGCGCATCATCCGCAGCATCAGCTCGTCGCCGGGATCGGAGATGGCCGGCTTCGGCGCTCCATTCGCGAACAGGTTCAGCACAGCGGTGCGAATCTCGTCCTGGATCTCCTGCGGCACGCCGGCGTTCGGGTCGGGGATCAGGCGGACGTCGCGCCTCGGCTTGTAGGGTGGTTCCAGCCACTTCTCGTCGCCGGTCATGTGAACCAGAACCATCAGCAGCACGCGGATGTCGCCTTCTGCGATGGCGGAGGGCAGATCGAGGGTCTTGCGCGGGAGCTCGATATTCATCGGTGGTCCTCAGCTGGCCGGCGCGTCAGGCAGGCCGCCATAGGCGGCCCATGTGGTGCCCGCGATGTAGCCGGCATCGACGGGCAGATTGATGCCAGTCACGCCGCTGCTTGCCGGCGACAACAGCCAGGCGATCGCCTGCGCCACCTCCATCGGCTCGACCAGCCGGTTCATGGCGGTCGGGCGCGCCAGCAGGTCCTTGTTGAGGGCACCCGACGCGATGCCGGCTTCGAGCGCCGCGGTGCGGGTGAAGCCGGGCGACACCGCATTGACGCGAACGCCGACGCGGCCCCATTCGGCGGCAAGCGTCTGCGTGATCTGGATGACGCCGGCCTTCGCCGCGGTGTAGGCGTGGATCGGGCCGGACGTCATGCCGGCCACCGAGGCGACGTTGACGATCGCACCATGCCGCCGCTTCGCCATGGCGATGCCGGCGCTGCGCGCGACCAGGAACGTGCCGCGCAGATCGATGTTGATCTCGCGGTCCCATTGCTCCATCCGCACCCGCTCGATCGTATGCATCTTGCCGAACACGCCGGCGGCGTTGACAAGGCCGGTAATCGGGCCATGGGCCTTCTCGATATCGGCCACGCCGGTCGCCACGGCGCTTTCGCTCGCGACGTCGAACGGCGCGGGCCAAAGGATGGTGTTGGTTCCGACCAGCGGTTCGGGGGCGATATCGACGATGACCACGCGATGGCCGTGATCGGAGAGCAGCGTCGCGGTCGCCGCCCCAATGCCGCGGCTGCCACCGGTGACAAGGATGGTTCCGTCGCTCATGATTTTGTTTCCTCGTCGGGGACGTTGAACAGGCCGTGCGTGACCAGCTTCCGGTAGGCCGAGATGACGTGGTCGGGTACTGCCGTCACGCCGTGCTCGGAATAGGAGTAGCGACGGCTCAGATAGCCGCGTGCACCCATCAACACCTGGACGATGGCCTCGAACTCCTCGTCGCTGAAGGTGCTGGTGGCTCCCGCGGCTCGCGCACGCTGGAGGATCCGGAGATAGGCGCTCGAGATGTTGTCGAAGTGCTTCTGGTACCCAGCCGGCGCAAAGAATTCGGCCTCGTTGAGGATACGCAAGAACTCGGGCACCTCGCGGATGAAGTCGAAGAAGGCGCTGAAGCGCTCGATTTCCTGGCGCGCCTCGTCTGCGGTGCCGGTTCGTGCGCGGATGAAGTGGACCATGTCGAGGCCGATCTTCGGCAGCAACTGGTCGAGCAGTTCCTGGCGGTTCTCGAAATGATTGTAGAACGTGCCTTGGGCGACGCCGGCGACCTCGGTGATGCGCGCGACCGAGGCTTCGGCATAACCGTATTTGCCGACGACCTTGGTCGCGGCGTCGAAGATCTTCTGCTTGGTCCAGGCGTTGCGCTCGACGCGGTTGAGCTTCGTCACCTTGGCAGATGTTGCCTGCGTCATTTGGTGGCCTCGGTTTCGGAAGGATCGATCGGACTGCCGCTCGCAGGACCGGCTTCCGGCGTCATTCATGAACTATGACTCATAGTTCATATTTCGCTTGACGTCACCCCCTCGCTCTGAAAACCTTGCGGCCGGGGAAAACGGAGGCGCTGCGGTCGGCGCCGTAGCATGTCCGTGAACCCGCCGACGGCTATCGACGAGGGGCGGATCGTCTACACATCCTCCATCGAAGAGTTGAAAACCAAAGAGAACATCCCGCAGCGCTTTCCGGCGCCGCGACGCTCTTCGAGAGTGGGGAGGAAACATGGCGGGCGAACGCAAGCTGACGCCGACGCATGAAGCGCCCTATCGGGGCCTGAAGGTGCTCGACTTCGGGCAGGGGATCGCCTCGCCCTATTGTGCGATGCTGCTCGGGGTCTACGGCGCCGACGTCATCAAGGTCGAGCCGCCGGAAGGTGATTGGTCGCGCTATCTCGGGACGACGTACGGCAACCACACCACACTGTCGGCGGTCTATAACCGCGGCAAGCGCAGCCTGTGTCTCGACATCAAGCACAAGGACGGGATCGCGATCGCCCAGGGGTTGGCGAAGAACGCGGATGTTCTGATCGAAGGTTTTCGGCCCGGCGTCGCCGAGCGGCTCGGGCTCGGCTATGAGAGCCTGTCGCGGGACAATCCTGGTCTCGTCTACCTCTCCGTCAGCGGCTTCGGCCAGAGCGGGCCCTATGCCAAGCGACCGGGCTCGGACTCGGTCGCGCAGGCCTTCTCGGGACTGGTTTCGGTCAATCTCGGCACCGACGGCGTGCCGCATCGCGTCGGCACCACCATCTCCGATGTCGTCACTGGCGTCTACGCGTTCCAGGCGATCGCGACGACCCTGTTCGCGCGCGCGACCGTGGGCACCGGCCGCTGGATCGACGTCAATCTCTGCCAGTCGACGGCGGCATTGCTCGGACACAAGGTCGCCGAGTTCATTCTCGAGGGCGGCGCGCCGCGCGCGCTCAACGTGCCGGCCGGCACCTACCAGACCCAGGACGGCTGGATGATGGTGACCCTGGTGAACGAGCCGCAATACAAGCGCCTGTGTGCTGCGATCGGCCGCGACGATCTCGCCAGCGATCCGCGCTTTGCCGATTTCGCCCGCCGCGCCGATGCCGCCGACGCGCTGATCCCGCAGTTGCGCGAGATCTTCCCGACTCTGTCGACGGAGGCCTGGCTGAGCCGACTGCACGCGGCTGATATCATCGCGGAACGGATCCTCAATCCAGGCGAATGGCTGCGCAACGCCCATGTCGCGGCAACCAATGCCTCCGTATGCCAGGAGACACCCGGCGTCGGACCGGTCTACACGCCGCGGACGCCCGGGATCGCAAGCCTGTCGGAGGATCGGCTCTGTCCCGCGCCGGACGTTGGACAGGATAGCTATGACGTCCTGACGGAAGCGGGCTTTGATCGCGCGGCGATCGACGGACTCGTGCAATGCGGCGCCGTGCGTCAGGCCAAGAGATAAGCAAGAGAGAGGAGGCAAGCTCATGAGCGCGGACCTCGTTCGCTATTCGGTCTCGAACCAGATCGCCGAAATCATGCTGGATCGCGCGCCGGTCAACGCACTCAGCATTCCGCTGATTGACGCCTTGCTGGCGGCGCTGGCCAGGGCGCGCGACGACAAGACCGTGCGCGCCGTCATTGTCGGCAGCGCGCACAAGGTGTTTTGTGCGGGCCTTGACCTCGACATCGTGAGGGGAAAGCCCGCGATCGAGACCAAGACATTCCTCGAGCGGCTGTACTTTGCGCTGAACGACACCCAGTACCGGATGGGCAAACCGACCATCGCGGCCATCGACGGTGCGGTGCGAGCCGGCGGCATGACCATCGCGATCTCCTGCGACATGATCGTCGCGGGCGACGCTTCGACCTTCGGCTATCCCGAGATCGATGTCGGCCTGATCCCGGCGATTCATTTCGTGCAGTTGCCGCGGCTGGTCGGAAAGCATCAGGCCTTCGGTCCGCTGTTCCTCGGCGAACCCTTCGATGCGGCGACCGCCTATCGCATGGGGCTGCTGAGCGAAGTGGTGCCGAAGGGCACGGCGCTCGATCGTGCGCGGGAGATCGCCGGCAAGTTCGCGGCGAAATCGCCGATCGTGATGAAGATCGGTCGCGACGCTTTCATGCGTGCGGTCGATGCCGATTTTCGACGCTCGGTCGAGAACACCGCCGAGAGCTTCGTGGTGGTCGCCTCGACCGAGGATTGTCAGGAAGGGCTCAATGCGTTCGTCGAGAAGCGGGCGCCAAACTACAAGGGGCGATGATGGTTGGATCATATTTCGAGGAGTCCGAGGTCGGGCAGGAGTTCGAGCGCACCATGGCCAACCAGGGCGGCGGGGTGGTGACGAACTGCCGGCGCACCGGCCTGATGCCCTGCAAGTTGAAGGCGTAAACGATGCGATCATTCCTGTTCGTTCCCGGTGACAGCACAAGGAAGTATGAGAGCGCGAAGAAGACCGCGGCCGATGCGCTGATACTGGATCTCGAGGATTCCATCGCGCCGGACCAGAAGGTCGTGGCACGCGGGATCACGAGGAAGATGCTCGACGAGCGAAGTCCGGGCCAGAAGCTCTATATCCGCGTCAATGCCCTCGACACCGACATGACGCTTGGCGATCTCGCCGCCGTGATGCCGGGGAAGCCTGATGGTATCGTGCTGCCGAAATGCGCCGGCGCCGCCGACGTCAACAAGCTCGCGCTCTATCTCGATGCGTTCGAGGCGGCTTCGGGCATCGGGCAGGGAACCACGCGGATCGTGACAGTCGCGACCGAGACGGCGCGCGCGCTGCTGAAAGTCCTCGACTTCGAGAATATGAGCCCGCGGCTATGGGGCATGATGTGGGGTGCGGAAGACCTCGCAGCTTCGCTCGGCGCCACGCGCAATCGCACCGACGGCCGCTATCACTCGCCATTCATCCTGGCCCGCGATCTCTGCCTGATCGGCGCGGCCGCTGCCGGCGTGGTCGCGATCGACACGATCGCAACCGACATCAACGATCTCGAGGCGCTGAAGGCCGAGGCGATCGCCGCGCGCCAGGATGGTTTCCTGGCCAAGGCCGTGATCCATCCCAAGCACGTCGACATCGTCAACGCCGCGTTCAGGCCGACGGACGAAGAGGTGATGTGGGCTGAGCGCGTCGTGGCGGTGTTTGCCGGCAATCCGTCTGGCGTCGCCAGGATGGACGGCAAGATGCTGGACAAGCCGCATTTGCGCGCGGCGGAAAAAATCCTCGCGTCTCGCGGAAAATAGTCAGGCATTGGGCCTGCTCGGCGAGACGTGGGCCTGGTAGCGCGAATTGACTCTCGGCCGGGATCGGCGGCAAATGCAACAAAACCAATATCGCCGAGAGGAAATCACCATGGCTGACGCGCTGATCATCGATGCATGCAGGACACCGCGGGGCATCGGCAAGGCCGGCAAGGGCGCGCTTTCAGGCATTCACCCGCAGCAGCTCGGCGCCACCGTGCTGCGGGCGCTCGCCGACAGGACCGGCATCAACACCGCCGACGTCGACGACATCATCTGGGGCACCAGCTCGCAGCGCGGTCCGCAGAGCGGCGATCTCGGCCGGATGTCGGCGCTCGACGCCGGCTATGACGTACGCGCGAGCGGCGTCACGCTCGATCGCTTCTGCGGTTCCGGCATCACCAGCGTCAACATGGCCGCCAACGCCATCATGTCGGGCTCCGAGGATCTCGTGATCGCCGGCGGCACCGAGATGATGTCGATGGAGGGGCGCCGCGGCGAGGGACCGTTCCTGATGGATGCCGGTAATCTGCGCCTGCGTGCCCGCCATCCGCAGTCGCACCAGGGCGTCTGCGCCGACGCGGTCGCAACGCTGGAAGGTATCAGCAGGCAGGACGTCGATGAACTCGGCCTCGAGAGCCAGAAGCGCGCGGCGGCCGCGATCAAGGGCGGTCATTTCGACAAGAGTCTGGTTCCGGTTCATCGCGAGGACGGCGCGCTTGCGCTTGACCGCGAGGAATATCCGCGACCGCAGACGACGCTGGAGGGCCTTGCCGCGCTGAAGCCGGCATTCCCTGCCATTGCCGACTATGCGCTTGACGACAAGGGTACCACCTACCGCAGGCTGATCCTGGAGAAGTATCCGGATCTCGAGATCAACTTTGTCCACCATGCGGGAAACTCGTCCGGTGTGGTCGATGGATCCGCCGCTATCCTGCTGGCGTCGCCGGACTATGCACGCAAGCACGGTCTGAAGCCGCGCGCACGCGTGGTCGCGATGGCCAATATGGGGGACTCGCCGACCCTGATGCTCAATGCGCCGGTGCCGGCCGCGCGCAAGGTGCTCGCCAAGGCCGGGCTCACGCTCGACGACATCGATCTGTTCGAGATCAACGAGGCCTTCGCGGTGGTCGCCGAGAAATTCATCCGTGACCTCAAGCTCGACCGCGACAAGGTCAACGTCAACGGCGGCTCGATCGCGCTCGGCCATCCGATCGGTGCGACCGGCTCGATCCTGATCGGGACGGTGCTGGACGAGCTTGAGCGGCGCGATCTCAAGCGCGGTCTGGTCACGATGTGCGCCGCCGGCGGCATGGCTCCGGCCATCATCATCGAGCGGGTCTGAGCGCGATCAGGCGGCCGGAAACCGCAGCTCGAAGGTGACGCCGCGATCGGACGGCTGCAGGTCTATCGAGCCGCTGTGGCTCACCATCACGGCCTGCACGATCGCAAGTCCCATTCCGGTGCCGCCGCTATCGCGGCGGGTGGTGAAGAAGGCGTCGAAGATCCTGTCGCGATTGGCGTCGGAGATCGGGTCGCCGTCGTTGCTGACCGTCAACCTCACGGCGGACGGCTCGCCGACGGCTTTGATCTGCACGGACTGCGCGTTGTGACGGAAGGCGTTGTCGGTCAGGTGCGCCAGCACGATCATGGCTTTTTCGCCGGACATCCCGATCATTCGATCGAGACTGCCGCTGGCCGAGATCGTGTGGGTCGGAAACCGGGCCCTCAGACTCTCGATCACATCGGAGAGTTCGACCTGCTCGTTATGCGGCGCGCTTTCTGCGCGGGCCAGTTCGCGCAGCCGGTGGCTCATCGCGTCCAGCCGCTCGACGTCGCCGAGGATATTGGAGACGAACTTCTTCTGCTCCGCCCGCGTCAGCGTGTCCGACGTGCTCTGAAGCGAATCCTGCAGCAGCTCGGCGGCACCCTTGATCGATGTCAGGGGTGATCTCAGCTCATGCGTCAGGTGGGCCGAGAAGGTGGCTATATAGTCGGAGCGCCGCGACAGTTGATGGGCCATGTCGAGGAAGCTGTCGGAAAGCCGGGCGAGCTCACGGGTGCCGTAGTGCTGGAGCGGCTGGAATGCACTGCGATCACCGCGGCCGATGCGCGCGGCACGGTCGACCAGCTCGCGCATCGGCCGCGTGATTGTGCGCGAGAACAGCAGCCCGATCGCGATCGTCGCCAGCACCACGGCCAATGCGGCGAGCAGGAACTTGCCGCGTTCCTGATAAAGATGGTCGAAGATGTTGCTCGGCGTTCGCGAGGTGTAGATCACGCCGGCGACGCGGTCATTGACGATGACGGGCATAGCCGAGAAGACATGAACGCCGACGCCACGGCTGATCGAATAAATGGGCGGCGGAGGCTTGTCGGGTACTCGGATGCGCAGCGCGGCGCTATATTGGCCCCGCAGTGCCGTCGCGACCTCTTCGATATGGGCGAGCGACTGTCCGACTTCCTGGCGGCCCGCGATCACCACGCCCTGCGGATCGAGGATCCGAAAGCCTGCAAGGGTCACCTTCTGGGTCTCACGAATGATCGGCGTCAGACGCTCGCCGATCGCGATGTAGCCGGGGTCTGCCGGCTTCGAGGCGGGCAGGGCATCGGGCCGCCGCCGCAGCAGGTCGTTGCCGGCGAGATCGAGCGCGGGCCGGATCGGCGTCACCGGATCGCCGGGATCGGGCCGCGCGTCCGCCGGAACCTCCGCGCCGAGCGGAATTCCGCTGCCGATCCGCGCCTGCACGTCCTGCGCAAAGATCGCGGCCAGCACGCGGCTTTGCGCGATCAGTTCGGCCTGGGTCTGGTGAATCAGCTGGTTGTCGTAGAGGCGGAAGAAGAACAACCCCAACATCGGTAGCATCGCGACCAGAGCGAGCACGGCGAAGATGACGAGGTTCAGCGACGGTCGCCACTTCACCCGGGCGTGGAACGAGGTCATGCCTGCGGCTCGCAGCGGCCGAGCCTGAAGCCGACGCCGTGGACGGTCTCGATGACGTTGTCGCAATTCACGGCCGCGAGCTTGGCTCTGATATTGCGGATATGGCTGTCGATGGTGCGATCGGAGACCTGGATATTGAGCTGGTAGGCGGCGCTCATGATCTGTTCGCGGCTGAAGACGGCCGTCGGCCGCGTCAGGAACGCACGCAGGATGCCAAACTCGATCCCGGTCAGGCGAAGCGGCGCGCCGGCGAATGCAGCAGCGTGCTGCTCCGGATCGACGGAAAGCTGTCCCTTGGAGAGCGACGTCGGCTCGATCGCATTCGCCCGCGGCGTCAACCGCCGGAGGATGACGGTGACCCGCGCGACGAGTTCGCGCGGGCTGAACGGCTTGGTCACGTAGTCGTCACCGCCAATCTCGAGGCCGAGCACGCGGTCGATTTCCTCGTCGCGGGCGGACAGAAACAGAATCGGCACGTCGGAGGACTTGCGGATCTGGCGGCAGACATCGAGGCCGTCGAATTCCGGCATGCCGATGTCGAGGACGATCAGATCCGGCCGGTCGCTGGCAAACCGGGTCAACGCCTCCCTGCCGTCATGCGCCTCGACCACGGTCATGCCGGCCTTCTTGAGGGCGACGCGGATGACCTCCCGAATATGCCGGTCGTCGTCGACGATAAGGATGCGGTGGGTCACGAGTCCTCTCTGAGAGCCGACGTCCGCGCTGTCCTGCCGCGATTCCCTGCTGCTGCCAGTCCAGGAAAAGCCACAGCGTTGCCGTCAGGCCATCCGCCGAAGCTGCTGTTGTACAGGGCAATCGGGGTCGGAAACAAGAACGCGATCGGCGTAGTCGACAACGCAGTGGTCCCTGCGGCGCGAAAGAACATTGGCCGCCAAAGTGCAAAAGGCACGAGCGCGATCAGCAGGAGTTCAGGAATCTTTTGCAGATCGTGTGCAGACGCGCCTTATCCGCTCGCACCGGCGAATCGCGTCTGGTAGGGACGGCGACATCGATCGCCTTCGTTCAACATTTCGTCGATCATATGCAAATCGGAAAGAGCATCGGCACGGCGCTGGCCTGGATCGCCGGCCTCGTATTCGTCCTCGCGGGCATCCACAACAACGATCCTTATCTGGTCATGCTGCGTGGGACGGGCAATCTGGTCCTCGCGGTCACAAGCATCGTCGTCGCGGTTCTGCTACTGCGCGGCTGTTGTTTGCGCGAAAGTCGCCGGGCGGGAAAGCTCCTCGTCGCATTGTGGTGCCTGCCGCCAATCGCATTGCTGGCCTCGCACGCCACGTTCGAGCTGCGCAAGCAGGGCGTTCTCCGGACCGAGCCGGCGCGTGCACGGTTGCTCGGACAGCACTTCATCGTCGGCTACTCCTCATTCGACGAGGTGGCGCGGCTTGCCGAGGCGGGATTGATCGGCGGCATCTATGTCACCAGGCACAACGCCGCGGGCCGTACGGGCGCGGCGCTGAAAGGCGAGATCGCCGCGTTGCAGGACAAACGGCGCGTCGCCGGCCTGCCGCCTTTGATCGTCGCGGCGGATCAGGAAGGGGGCATCGTGTCTCATCTGGCGCCACCGCTGGCGAAGCTGCCGGCGCTGGCCTCGCTGACCGATCTGGCGCCCGATCAGCAACGGGCGAAGGCCGAGGAATTCGGGCGCATCCATGGACAGGAGCTGGCGTCGCTGGGCGTCAACCTCAACTTTGCGCCGGTGCTCGACCTGCGGCCGGGCGCGAGGCGCAACCGGTTCGATTTCAATACGCTGATCAGCCAGCGCGCAATCTCCGACGATCCCATCAATGTCGGCACGATTGCGAGCGCCTATATTCACGGCCTCGAGGCATCGGGCGTCGCAGCCACCGTGAAGCACTTTCCGGGACTGGGGCGGGTGCGTACCGACACGCATCATTTCAACGCCGACCTCGATACGCCGGTTGACGAGCTCGAGGCCGCCGACTGGCGCCCGTTCCGCGAGGTCCTGTCGACGACCGACGCGAGGTTGATGGTCGGGCACGTGGCCGTGAGCGCGCTCGACCCGGGCGACCGGCGTCGCATTCAAAGGTCGTGATCGACGGGCTGATACGGAAGACCTGGCACTACCAGGGCATCGTCGTAACCGACGATCTGGTGATGGGGGCAATCTATCAGCACGACGTCTGCACGGCCGTTGTCGAGGCGCTGAACGCCGGTGCCGATCTTCTGCTGGTTGCCTATGACGGTGCACAGTTCTACCGCCTGTTCGCCTGCGCGTCGGAGGCCGCCGATCGCGATGTGCTCGATCGCGGCATGCTGCACGAAAGCGAAGCACGGCTGAAGCGCGCGCTTGCGATCGACTAGGTGGGGAGCTTCAGGTCGTACACCGCAAAGCGTCGGCGGGCGAAATGCGGCCGCTACCCCGCGCTAGGACTGGGCACCGATCGCCGACTTGTAGTCCTGCCGCCTGGACCAGGACACGTAGTAGGCGACACCTGTCATCGCTGCGATGCCGATGATGCTGACGACAACCTGCATGGCCAGCGAATTTGGGCCGGTGATCAGCACGAAGTGCGCGGCAAAGGAGAGGAATACCCCCGCACAGAACACGGCGAGCCACTCCTCGCCGCATTTGACGATCGGCTGCAGCACGTTGGATCGCAAGTAGGCGCAATCCCGCGGCACCAGCAAAGTGAAGAGGAACGTCAGCGCCAGGAAATGCAGGATTCGGTATGCCGCGATGTTCTCCTTGTCGGTCGGCACGAACAGATCGGTGAAAGAGTCCGGAACCATCTCCGCGAGAACCGGGATATTGCTGCTGGAGACGATCACCAGGGCAAACAGCAGATACAGCAGGGCTGCAGCGCGCAACGCCGGCATGGCCTGCATCGCGCGGAGGACGCCTGCGTACGGCTTGCCGATGAGCGCGAACCAGCCGCCCGTCACGAACAGCAGCTGCCAGCAGAACGGATTGAAATACCAGCGTTCGTCCGGGTATGACACCAGGTTCCAGTCGAGCAGGCGCGCGGCCGCATAAAGCGCCACAGACGCTGCGAGCGTCACGTTCGGCACGCGCAGCAGGCCGGCCAGAACGACCGGCAGGAACGCCATCAGGACAATGAAGAGCTGCAAGACGTCGAGATTGAGCGGCTTGGCTTGCAGGAGCAGGCCGTAGACCAGTGTCCGGAGCGAATGGTCGATGAAGCCGGTGATGTTGAACTCGCTGAAGAGCTCGGGTGCGGCAGTACGGCTCGCGACATAGCTGATCAGGTCGACATAGATCACGAAAAGCACGATGTAGGCCGCGTAGAGCTGCCAAACCCGCTTGAAGATGCGGGTCGCGGCCACCAGATATCCGCGTTCCACTGCCATCCTGGCATAGATGAGCGTCGCCGCGTAACCGCCGACGAACACGAACAGATCCGTTGCGCCGCTGAAGCCGAAGTTTCGCAACGTCAACGAGCTGACCGCATTATGGGGAATGTGGTCCAGGAACAGAAACCAGTTTGCGATGCCCAGCAACAGCGCGATCCTGAGATCGCTGTCGCGAGCCGCGATCTCTGCGTTCATTGTCGGATTCATTGAAGACAAAAGTCTGTTCGTATCCCGGCGAATCGCCTGTTTAGCGCGAAGCTACGCTCCGTCCCAATGGACTTTGCGTGAGTCATATCTAGTCTGCTTCCAATTCGGGCGTAATGGCAGACGCGCAACGAGGATCACGTTTTCGAAATCGGTCCGTGATCGCATCCCCGGTCAGAGGGGCTCGTGTTTGCGGAGATCGCGGGCGTGGTCAAGAGCATTGGCCTGCATATCGGCGTCCGGCAGGCTCATCCCGGGGAGGGCGGCCTCAGCCAAAATCTCTCCCGTGATGTCCGCGACCGCGGATTCCACGACTTCGTGGACGAAGCTGATGTTCCCATATTCGCCCGACGCGACGCGGGCGACGACCTGGCGGCGTGTCATCTCGGGATCGACGACCGCCTCGCGGCCACGACGGCCGTAGTCGATCATCACGACGAAATACTGCATGCTCGAATATTCGGTGTCCGTGACCGCGTACAGTATTTCTGATAATCGTAAATATGTCAAGCCGAAATTTCCGGAGCCCGGAAACCGGGCTCCGTGGATATGACCGTTTCAGGGAAAGTGCGCCGGCCGGTCGAGCACGGGCTATTTTTCCGACGCCCGACCGCCCTGGTTTCGGGCCGCCTTGCGGGTCTTGGACGCGTTCTTCCCGTGCAGTCGCTGGATCTGACCGCGGGGCAGGGTGAGGCAGATTTCGCCAATCCATTCGAGCTTCACGCCGTTGATCGGCTTGGCGTTGAAGCTCTTGAGATTGACGGTGCCTGGAGAATTGCCGCGCTCGATCGTCTTCAGATAGCGCTCGCCGCTCTTGAGGCGGACCGCTGCTTCCTCGCCATAAAAGGTCGACAACGGATAGCGCTGATCGCGGTAGACCACGATGATGTCGCCGTTCTCGTATTTGGGCAGCATCGAATCGCCGGAAACCTCGAAGGCGACTGTCTCCTCCGTGATGGGGAAGGGCAGTTCGACTTCGCCGAGGCCTTCCGGCGGGACCTGCTCATGTTCGGGTTCGATCGACGCACCGGCGCCGACCCGGCCCATGATCGGCACCGAGTTCAACTCGAGATATTCGATAATGAGCGGTATCTCCGACGCCTTGATCAGGCGTATGCCCGACAGTATCTCGGATACGGCCCCGGGCCGGACCCCCATGGCGTTCGCAAGGCCTCCCTTGGTCTTGCCCGGCCGCTCCAGTCCCTTTTCGATCAGCTTCACATCAAGCATGGCTTTCCCTCTCCGAATCTCGTACTTCATAGCAGTTCCGATTATCGGAAATCAAGCTTGACTTTTTGTTCGGAATATCCGAAGATTCCCAGGGCGCCGGGTGATGCGCCGGGAATGGGAATTCGGAATGGAAGCAATGAACTGGCCGCCGGAGCATTCGGCGGTGCTGCGGGAGCTGCGTGCCCGCGGCATGTCCTACACGGCGATCGCCGACACGATCAATGCAAGGTTCAACACGGCCTACACGCGAAACGCGGCCCTCGGCCGGGCGCAGCGAATGGGGCTCGGGGCCCTCGAGCGGCCGGAACCGTCCCTGCCTGGGTACCTCGACCCACCCCGACCGTCCTTGATGCCGGAGCCACTCGGCGCGGGGCGCCTGCGTGAGGTCCGCGTCGATCCGAGAACTGATCTGCTGCGCGGTCCGGACATCTTCACCGGGAGGGTGGAGATGCCCGTGCTTCGTTGCGCCGAAGTTGCACCGCGGCACCTTTCGCTGCTCGAGCTCGATTGCGGAGATTGTCGCTATCCCTATGGCGGCGATGCGGACGGCGAGTCGATCACTTTTTGCGGTCATCCGCGCCGGCCGGGCTCGCGTTACTGCACCCCGCATTTTCACTTGACCCGCGATCTCCGGTCGTCGGCGAAACCGGTGCTGAGCGACGCCTGGCTTGCCGCCATCGGGTTGGCCTGAAGACTGCTGCCTCCTGACGATCGGACTTCGGTCCGCGATCTCGATCGCGCGGATGCGCCATCCGCGTGCCCCTCCATCCGACATCAAGGAGTCTTGTCAATGCCGCGAGCCAAGCGCCGCAATCCGCACGATCCCGCCAGGGCACACGATCGCCGGTCGCAGGATCTGCCCTGCAATGCGGAAGTTGCCGCCGTCGAAGTCGATGATCCTCTCGGACTCGAGCCCGGCGAAAAGATCGTCGCGCTCCGCTCGATTCGCAATGATCCACTCGGCCGGCTGCATGCGCATCACCAGATCGATGATGCGCAATATCGGGGAGGCCGGGCGTTCCAGGACGACTGGGAGAAGGCCCAGCGAGGCCCGCGCGCGGTCGACACCACGCGCGAGTTTGTCGACGGAGGCGAGCGGCGTGAGCCGATCACGGAGGGGCAGCGTCGTGCGGTGCTCAGGCTGAATCGCGCCGAGCACGAGCTCGGTGCCGACGGCTCGATGCTGGTGCACGACGTTCTGATCCTTGGCATGACCATGGAGCAGATCGCGCAGAGGCGCGAATTGCGCACCCAGCGCTGGCAGGATTATTTTGCACGACGCCTGAAGGAATGCCTGGACCGGCTGGCACTGATCTATGGATTTGCCACGGCGCATCCGCTTCCCGCGAAGAGCCTGCGCCGTTGATGCAGCCGAGTGCGCGCGGGGTCTGTGCGGCTGCATCACGCTCCGCACAGCAGCCGTGGTTCAGGTCACGTCCGGATCACCGTTTGCGCGTGATGAGCTTCGGATATCGCGTGTTGCCCCGAACATTGTCGACAGCGGAGTGGACTCTCTTGTAATGTCGACGCATCAGCGCCTCGGTGCTGGAAGCCGATCTGATTGTTTCACCCAGGGAGAATAGACTGATGAAGCACACTGGAAATTGCTTTTGCGGCGCCGTCGAACTGCAGGTCACCGGGAATCCGGAGGCCATGGGCTACTGCCACTGCCGTTCGTGTCGCTCCTGGTCCGGCGGCCCGGTGAATGCATTCAGCCTTTGGAAGCCCGCGGCGGTGGAAGTGACCAAAGGCGGAGAGCACATCGCGACGTTCGAGAAGACGCCGATGAGCCAGCGCAAATATTGCAGCAAATGCGGCGGTCATCTGATGACCAATCATCCGACGCTCGGGCTGGTCGACGTCTTCACGGCAACGATCCCGACGCTCACCTTCGCTCCGGCCGTTCACGTCAACTATGCCGAGGCGGTGCTGCCGATCCGCGACGGCCTGCCGAAGCTGAAGGACTTCCCGGCCGAGTTCGGCGGCTCCGGCGAAATGATGGCCGAGTAGGTCGACAACTTCCAGACATCGGCGAACCGCGTGGCGATGGGCGTCGCCACGCGATGGTCTGCATTCCTGTCATCGTGCAAACTCCGGCCAGGCCCTCGAGAGATGGGCCTTGCATGGCAACCGAGCGGGCAGGCGCCGGATTTCCAGCGGGTGCGGACCGCTGTCTCTACCGTCAGCCATGTCAGGCGGAGGTCCCGCCCTGCAAAATCCGGATTTGGTCCTGGTGATCGGCTTCCGCTAAAAGGCGTTTGCGCGCAGTTCGTTGAATTTCGCCTGACAAAATAACAGAGGAAGCATCCAATCATGCCCGCCAGACCGGAATTGCCTGAGCGTACTCCGCGTGGAGAGGGGGTCCCGACGGCGCTCGATGGTCTGCTGGTCGTCGATTTTACGCGTGTCGTGGCCGGGCCCGCCTGCACCCAGACGCTGGCAGACTTCGGTGCCGAGGTCATCAAGATCGAGAATCCGGACGGCGGCGACGACACGCGCCACTACGAGCACGCCGAGATCGGCGGAGAGAGCGCGGCGTATCTAAGTCTCAATCGGAACAAGCGCGGCATTGCGCTCGACTTCAACAACCCGGCTGCGCTCGACGTGGCGCGCGAGTTGATCGCGAAGGCCGACGTCGTCGTGGAGAATTTTTCCGGCGGCGTGATGAGGAAGTTCGGCCTCGACTATGCGTCGGTCGCACCGACCAACCCGCGCCTGATCTATTGTTCGATCTCGGCCTACGGCCGCAAAGGTGATTTTGCGTTGCGCCCCGGCTTCGATCCGATCACTCAGGCGGAAAGCGGCTTCATGTCGCTCAACGGCTTTCCGGACAGCGAGCCAGTGCGGACTGGTCCGCCCATTGTCGACATGGCAACGGGCATGTCGGCCTGCAACGCCATTCTGCTGGCGCTGATCGCGCGCGACCGGATTGGCAGGGGACAGCAGGTCGAGGTCGCGCTGATCGACACGGCGGTTGCGATGACCGGGTTCTACGGCATGGCCTATCTGATCAACGGCAACAATCCGGGCCGGTTCGGCAATTCGCCGAATGGTTCGCCAACCGTCGGGATTTATCGGGCGTCCGATGGACCGCTCTACATGGCTTGCGCGAACGATCGCCTGTATCGCCGGCTGGTGACCGAGGTGCTGGAGCGGCCCGATCTCGTCACCGACCCCGAGTTCGCGCACCGCAAGGCACGGACCGCCAACAAGGAGAAGCTGCGCGCCATCATCGCCGGCGTGTTCGCGTCCGACACGCTCGAGAACTGGATGGCGAAGATGAAGAGGGCCAATATTCCGGTCGGCTATCTGCGTACGGTCGAGGAGGGATTCAACGCACCGGAGGTGCGCGACCGTGATCGCCTCAGCAAGATCCCTCATCCGACCGCCGGCGCGGTCCCAAACATCGAGTCGCCCGTCAACATGAGTTTGACGCCGACGATCGACCCCGTTGCGGCGCCGCTGCTTGGCCAGCACACCAGGGACGTCCTGAGCAAGACCCTCGGCTATGACGACCAGCGCATCGCGGCGCTGGCCGAGGCTGGCGCATTCGGCAAGGCGGCAGGAGCCAGCCAAGCCGGTTAGCCGCGCGCAAATGCCGCGTGCCTTGACGCCCCAACGCTGAGAGCGGCGAGCCGAAGCTCACGCTGTCCCGAAACGGATGCGTGCCGCTCCGAAGTTGCCAGGCACCGAAATAGGGCCGTTTCGGCCTTCAGTTCGGCTTGCTGCGCAGGTTGCTCCTTGGCATACTTTCTACCTGCTCGGGCTCCGCCCGATCGATTTCGAGGCGTGCCATCCTGAGTATCAAGGTTGCGGTTGTCAGGCCGAGACGTTCGGCCTCCTGGGCTGCGGTCTCGACCTTCTGGGCCAAGCCGTCACGCTTACCTGGATATGCCATTCGTGATCCTCACTGAAGGTGCGAGATGAAGAATCCCACATATGTTGCGGAGCTACAGAACAAGCTCGGAGCTCCATCGAGCGAAACAGTAGAAAGCCTGCGACTGTTGAAGGCCTTCCTTCGGCTTGCGCCCGACCAGCGCGGTGAAATCATCGAACTGGTCGAACGGTTGGCGGCCGAGCCGCCGAATGGTCCCTCACTGTCGTGAAGGGCTGCAGATTTCCGCGCATTATCAATTGCTGATCGACTTCGCCGGCGGCTGCGTCGCGATCACGTAGACCGCGCCGCCCTCGAGTGCCTCCGATTGATGGCGCGTGCCGGCCGGCAAGAAGATCGTGTCGCCGGCACTGACGATCCGCTGGCCGCCATCCCAGACAAAATTGAGCCGACCGCTGAGGATCATCAGAATCTCGTCGACCGGGTGGGTGTGGAAGTGATGCACCTTGCCCGCCGAGTCATGCTGCAGTTCCACGGAACCCTGGACGGGAAGCAGGTCCAGGATTGCGGGATCGATGGCGAATTCGGTCCTTGTGCCTGCGATGATCTGGGTCATGCCGCCTGTTCCTTGTTCTCGATCGTTGGCGTCTTGCTTTGAGCGAGCTTGGCGAAGGGGCAGCCTCCGCCCGCGGTGTTGTCGTCGTGCAGGAAATATTGCAGATACTCGCGTCCGTCGGTGGCACCGTAGCGGCCGAGCAGCGGCGAGGGGCTCGCGCTGTCGTATGGAACGAGGCGCTTGCGAACCTCGGCGAAGGCAGCGTTTGCCGCCCTCTCGGTCCCGAGGATCTTCTCGAATACCCACCGCGGCTGGAAGGTGAGCATGAACGCGCTGGATCGGCGGCTCTGCCGCATCACATGCGCAGGCGTCGTGCACACCACGAAGATCGGCTCGCCTGCGAACGAGAACTCCCACATCGGATCGTCGATCTGCTCGGGGATCGCGGCCGGCCACGGGCTCTTGTCCAGATATGCGAGCTGGTCGAGGGTCAGCCACATCTTGCGATAATAGGCATCAAGGGTCTGCACCGGGCGCGGCCGCGTGAATACGATCAGCGACGTATTGGGACCGAATGCGCGGGCCTGCGCCACGTATTGCGCGAGTTGTTCGCCAAGAACGGCGACATCATACGGGTCGAGGAAGAGGTAGCGGAGTTGATCCTGACGATGTCCGGCGACGCCGAATACGCAAGGAAACGGCCTCGCTTCGCTGCTCATCTGCGCTTCGAATTCAGAGAACATCACGCTTTGCCAGCTGCTCACCGGAAAGTTCGATGCAACCTCGCCCTTCCTTAGAAACAAGCGCTCCATAACACCCCCTCACTCACAATGAGACTAACGAGCTATCAACTTGCTCCTCATCAACAGCGGCCCGGCGATGCCGGGCAGCGACATGAGCAGCAGAACGACGATCAAGGCAGTGTAGCCGGCATCGCCAATCGCAGCCTTGTTGTGCACGGCGTCGGTACCCGGGACATGGCTGGCTGCGAGCATGGCGAAGCTGATGACAGTTTGCGAAGCGCCGGCGAAAATTCCGGCGGCGGTGGTGTTCACTGAAGCGCCGACGCCGATGAGGCTTGCGGTGTACAGCTTCTTGACGCATTTCAGCACCAGCGGGACGGTGCCGCCGGCGACAAGACCGAGTGCCGTGAATACGATGGTGACGTAGACGAGGCCAAACGCGTGGGCGAGCGGCGGCAACAGCATCGCTGTCAAGACCATGCGCAGCGCGCAAATGCGGATCAGTGCGCTGTCGAGCGCCGCAGCTGCGCGATCGGCCGCATGACCGAGGAAGATCGAGCCAAGCATGTTGCCGATCATGAAGGCGAGCAGGGGTGTTCCTGCGGCGGTCTGCGAGATGTTGAAGAAATGCGCCACCATCGGGATGCCCCAGACGCCCGACAACGTGGTCACAACTGCGAAATGAGATGCGAACGTCAGGGCGCACCCCCAGTTCGCAATGTGGGTCAGCGATTGTCCCGCCGCCGTCACGACCTCCCTTAGCGTCTTGTTGCTGTGCGAGGCCGGATCAGGCTTCAGCGCAAGCCTGGCGAAAGCGAGGTTGGCAAGCCCGACGCAGGCGATAAAGAGGAAACAGGCCCGCCAGCCAAAGCCCGATACTGCGGCCGCGAGCGGCGTGGTGGCGATCATGCCGCCGACATAGCCGGAGAGTTGCGAAATTCCCGACATCGTGCCGAACCGTTCGTCCGTAAAGCTCTGCGCAACGAGCTTCAGGAGTGCGGTGAAGACCAGCGCATCGCCGCAGGCGACGATCAGGCGTGCGACAAAGACATCGAGCAGATCCGGCGCCAGCGCGAACGCCGCGCTGCCGAGGGACGAGGCGATCATGCTGCCCAATACGACGCGCTTGACGCCGTAGCGGTCGACCAGAAGACCCGCCGGGATCTGCATCAAGGTGTAGCCCCAGAAATAGCTGGAGGCGAGCATCGCCACACCGGCCGCATCGGTGTTGAAGTCGTGCATGAAGCTGAGGCTGACCGATTGCGGCGATACCCGCTGCAGGAAGGCGATCGCATAGGCGATGGCCACCGTTGCCCACGCCAGATAGGCACGATCCGTCAGGCGCGAGGTGGGGGTGTAGACGGCCTGCTGACCAAAGGTCGACATCACACCCTCGCGTAGCCGACGGAGAAAAGGGCATCTGCGGAATTCGGAATCTTGCGCGACATCGCCGCGTCGACGAGCGACGCGGTGCCGTGATAGGCCTGCGGATGGTGCCTAATGTGGCCGTAGGCGCCGCGCATGATCATGTCGGGCACCTCGAGCAGCTTTCCAGGATAGAGCGATGCGCACATCTCGACACACGCAGCCTGCAATCCAGGGTCCTGCGCATCGTCGAGCAACGACGGCGTGACCTTTTCACAGATCTTGGCGTTGGCGGCCCAGACGATCGGATTGCGGGTCCGCCAGCCGTAAAGCACACCGCCTGCGGGTCTTTCCGCGGCGCCGGAGCATTTCAGGACCTCATTGGTAAAGAAGCCGTAAAGGCCGCGACCCTGATGGGCCGGCAGCACCTCGGTGCCGCTGCGATAGATCGCCGGTCCGGCCGACATCTGCAGCACGCGATAGACCGAAAAGGCCACGAGGCCCGAGCTGTCATAGGCCAGGACCAGGCTGTATTTGCCGTCGAACGGCGAGGAGGCGGCAGTCCAGTGCGGCTCGATCGCCTGCCAGTTGACGGCGATGATGCCGTTCATGGCGTCCATCAGGGGCTGGCGGTCGGCGGACCGGATCCGGGAGGCGTCCGGAAAGCTGTAGATGGCGTAGTCGGCCCACGGCGATCTGATCGCCTGATATCCGCTGCCCAGATGTCGCGACATGGCAGAACTCCCGCCTTCCACCGCGAGCTATACAGGGGTGCCTCGAATGGCTTAAAGGACAATATGCCCTCAAAAACTGCCAACCCGGCCCGGCCCGAGCCGCAGGACAGGTCGCCGATGCGACGGATCGCGATCGTTGCCTTTCCGGGGGTTACCTTGCTTGATATCTCGGGGCCGGCCCAGGTCTTTGCCGAGCTGCAGGCGATCGAGCTGCCGGGGCCGGGTTATTCGTTGTCCTATCTGTCGACCAACGGTGGGCTGGTGCCGACCGATGTCGGCATGATGATCGACACCGCCTCGATCGGTAGCGTTGCCCCTGGCGAGGTCGACACGCTGGTGGTCCCGGGAGGGCCCGGCATCTGGAAGATCCGCAACGACGACAGGCTGATGAATTGGATGACGGAGGCGCTGCCGAAGGCACGCCGTGTCGCATCGGTCTGCCTCGGCGCGTTTGCGCTGGCCTGGACCGGCATCCTGGACGGCAAGCGTGCAGCGACCCACTGGCGCTATTGTCCGCGGCTGCAGGACAGCTTCCCCAAGATCCGCGTCGAGCCCAACGCGATCTTCGTCAAGGATGGACGGGTGTGGTCGTCGGCTGGCGTCAGTGCCGGCATCGACCTGGCGCTCGCCATGATCGAGGAGGATTTCGGTCACACCACGGCGCTCGACGTCGCACGCAGGCTTGTCGTGTTCCTGAAGCGGCCTGGCGGTCAAAGCCAGTTCTCGACGGTGCTTGCAGCGCAGGCGTCCGATGTCGAGGGACGCTTCAGTGCCCTTCACGCGTGGATCATCGAGAACATCGCCAGCGATCTCAAGGTCGAGACGCTGGCGGAGAAGGCCGGGATGACGCCGCGCACGTTTGCCCGCACCTATGTCAACCGCACCGGCATGACTCCGGCGAGCGGTGTCGAGGCGTTGCGTGTCGAGACCGCGCGCTTGCTGCTGGAAAGCCGCCAGATCGGCGGTGTGGTCGAGGTCGCAAAGCGGGCCGGGTTTGGCGATGACGAGCGGATGCGGCGGGCTTTCCTGCGGCACCTCGGCGTGTCTCCGACCGAGTACCGAAACCGCTTCTCCGGCAGGTAGCTCGCGCTGGCGCGCGGCGGGTTTCGGACGCCGGCATGGCCGCATCGAAATCATCCATCTCGTGGGCGAATGGCTGACCTTCGCGGGCGCATTCATCTGCTCAACGCGGTAGCTTTTCCGGTTTGTCTGCGGCTAATGTGCCGGCGAAATCGGGAGAGAAACACCATGAATGACGGGACCCCCAGCCGGGCAGAGCGCAACGTCGAACTCGGCGCAAGCGGCGAGGAATACCAGAACCTGCACGAGTTCGTGCGGAAGGCCCGCTCCAAGCTCAACCAGAACGCCTGGGACTACATCATCGGCGCTTCGGAAACGGAGACCACGATGCGCCGCAACAGGATGGCACTGGACGAGATCGCTTTCAGGCCGCGCGTGCTGCGCAACGTCGCTCAGGTCGACCCGTCAGTCGAGGTGTTCGGGCGCAGGCTGCGGATTCCCGTGGTGATCGCTCCGGTCGGTGCGCTCGAGATTTTCGATCCCGATGCAGGCGGAGCTGTCGCGCGCGGTGCGGGAACGTTTGGCGCAGCGCACATGCTGAGCTCGGTGTCGGAGCCGGGTCTGGAAAACACCGCGAAGGCTGCGCCAGACGCGCTGCGCTTCTACCAGCTCTATGTGCGCGGCGACGATGCCTTCGTCGAGGACGTCGTCAGCCGTACCATTGCCAATGGGTACGCCGCATTCTGCCTCACTGTCGATACCGCCCACTATAGCCGGCGAGAACGCGACATCGCCAAGCGCTATGTGCGCGAAAGCCGCATTCGTGCCACCGGCGGCGATTTCCAGAAAGGTCTGGAATGGCGGACGGTGAAATTGATCAAGGACAAGTTCAAGATTCCGCTCATCCTGAAGGGGATTGCAACTGCGGAGGATGCGAAGATCGCTCTCGATCACGGGGTCGACTGGATCTACGTGTCGAACCACGGCGGACGTCAGCTCGACCACGGCCGCGGTTCGATGCACGTGCTGCCGGAGATCGTTGAAGCGGTCGCGGGTCGCGCCAAGATCATGGTCGACGGCTCGTTCTGCCGCGGCACCGACATCGTGAAGGCGATCATCTCGGGTGCCGATCTCGTCGGCATCGGCCGCCTGCAGTGCTGGGCGCTCGCCGCGGCCGGCGAAGCGGGCATCGTGCGGATGCTCGAACTGCTGGAGGATGAGATCATCCGCTGTCTCGGGCTGCTCGGCGCGACCTGCTTTGCCGACCTGGACAGGTCTTACCTGCATCAGGCGATGCCGACCAATCTGCCTGATGTGTTCAGCGCATTCCCGCTTCTGGATATCGAGTCCTATCGCTACTGAGGCAGAGCGCCCCGGACCTTCAGTTTGCAAGCGCGATCACGGCCCCCAAAGGCGTCGATTGCGCCTGCGGCTCGATTCTGCGATGTCCATGAAGACGCCGCGGCAACGTCAAAGTCTGAGCGAAATGCCGCACTAATCGAGGCGAATGGCAGATAATCCATTCGCTGAATTTTCCCTCGAGCGAGCCATCGGCCTGCGATGGACGTTGCGAGATATCCAGGCCGGCCGGCTCAAATTGTCGCCGGTCAGCGACGAGGACCTCCGCGCGCTCACGGGACTCGGGCTGATCGAGCTGAACGACGACGGGCCGCTGCTGACGCCGGCCGGAGCCGCGGTGTTGAATGGTTGATCCGGCGATCTAGCGCACCTTCAGGAAGCTCTCGCCGGAATTGCAGGGCGTGCATTGATAGGTCAGCACGTCATAAACCTGGTCGCGCGGCTCGATCACCGCAAGACGCATCTGCGCGCCGCACTTCATGCACGGCATTTCTATGCTGGTTGCGAACCGCGTGCAGGTCGGCGTCGGACGGAATGTTTGCAGCATTGTATCCCCATGTCCCCAAGAGAGACGCAAACGCCACCAAACTGAAGCCCGAATCACTTTGCCACAATGCGGACATGATTGGAATCCTGGCGGTAATACGGTCTGGAACGTCTTTCGTAGGTATATTTTCCTGTCGAGATGGAACAAGCGGCGACCTTGGCGGTTGGTTGATCCGGCGCTGACGCCACCGCAATCTATGCTAACGTCGCAGGACGCATATTTCAGGGGGCCGATCATGATTGAGCCGAAGCTTGAAGTTCCCGCCGAACTCCGCGACCTCGCGGAAAAAACCATCGACCAGGCCGAGAAGGCATTTGGCATGTTCTTCGATGCCGCCAGCAAGTCGATGACGGCGATGCCCGGCACGGGGACGGAGATCTCGAAACAGGCGCTGTCCTTCACCGAGCAGAACATGAAGGCGGCGTTCGAGCATGCGCGCAAACTGGTGCATGCGACCGACCTTCAGGAAGCGATGCGGATCCAGTCGGAATTCCTGCGCAGCCAGTTCACCAATGCCGGTGAACATATGCGGCAGATCACGGGAAGCGTAATGTCGGCGACCAAGGACGCGACAAAGGGGAAGTTCTAGAGCGGGCCTTCTGAACCGACACCGTCAACGTCCACTGTCAGCGTCGACGCGCAAGGGCAACTCCGAGCAGGAAGGCGACGAAGAGGCTGGCAAGCGGTGCTTCGCGCGTGACGGCGCTGACGGTCGCCAACGTCCCGCCCGGCCGCCGTGAGGCCGCGATCGCCCCGCTCAGTCGATCGACGGCAGCCCGAAGGCTCTCCGATACATCGGTGATCGTGCGCGACACGTCGGTCGCCGTGTCGATTGCACGCTCGCCGAGACTGGGCTGCAGCGGAGATTCGGGCGTTTCGAAACTCATTCCACGTACCGGGTTTCAACCAGGCCATCTGCGCGTGCTTTGGCATGCGCGGCGAGATATCGGCAACAGTTCGGAAATGCGGCGGTCGCGGTTTGGTTCCACGCATGAGGCCGCGATTTCGATGAAACTTCAGGGTATGCCGGAGCTTGTATCTGCAATGACAACAACATTGCAGGTTCGTATGACCGAAGGGAGAAAGCGACACGGCGGCCTACCGCTCGTGGTGGCAGCGGTGGTTGCGATCCTCGGCGTGGTGGGCATGCTGATCGTCGACCATGGACCGTGGAGCAAGCCAAGGGTGCAGACAGCCGCGAATGCCAACTACTCAACGACCGGAGAGGCTGCACGCGCGGCGGGCGCAGCGGTGAATTCGACCGAACCCAGGGCACGGATCGAGCCGGCCCCGCCAGGCCCAAGGCCCGTTCAACCGGTAAACCCGGACGCGCCGCACTAGATCAGGCCATCGTTCGGCGTCCATGGTGCCCATCGAAGGATGATCGCGAATTTCGAGCGGATGGCCGTCAGCGGATACTGACGAACTTGCCCCAGGCTGCGGCGAGCGCGGCACCGACCAGGACCAGGAACGGACTGTCGCAGAACATGCCGCCATACTGGCACATGGTGGTGCCAAGCGAACCGATCTGATTATGACCTGCGGCATAGAACAGGCCCGACAGGACGAGCAGCACGGTAGCCACGAAATACATCGACGCCTCCTTGCGATGCGCGTACGGCGCGTGGGCCATTGGCGACCGCCGCCAGCCAAAACAGTCCTGATGCCGATTCGGGTTGCGCACCGCCCGCGTCCTTGACGCGTCGGGCAAATCAGCGGCACACTCACATCATCGCAGCCAGCATAAGGCGATTCCGCCGAAAGCAGTGCTTGCGAAGTTCCTGTATTCCACGAATTTTCGATGCAGGAGGTTTCTCTCCATCGAAGCCGACGGATAGTATTTTGCCGACTTCGTTAACCTTGCAAAGAGAGTTTCGAATCTTTAAGCGGGCCGGCAAGGCCAATGTTTTCAGCAGGTCGGGAGTGGTCTTCCATTTTCGTCGAAACACCGTGTAGCGGCCCTTCGACGCCGACTTGAACCATATGGCGGGTAAACCTCCAACACGTCACCTCTGAGGTCCAGACAGGCCTTGTCAGCGCGACGCGATGGCATCCTCTGGCGTAACCTTCCCGATCAAGTGCCAGAAAAATTTATGCTGTTGCGTGCCCGGCTGGCCGAATTTCCGCTCAACGTCGATCACGCGGCGGCATACGGCATGTCCCACACAGCCGCTGGCAGACGATAACCTGACTGTATTGCGCCACCATCGCATCACCGCTCCGTAGTTCATCGAAGCGCCGATCGACAGCGAAGCCTTCCTTGTCTCATCGAGAAGGTTTTGCTCACGCCCGTGCCCAACCGCGACATCGTTATTATGGACAATCCCGACTGGTACAAGGCCAATGCCATGCGTCGCGCGATCCGTGCGGTCAGCGACCAGGCTCTTCGACCTACCGACATCCTGGCCTAGCTTGAACCCGATCGAGCAATTCTTCGCCAAGCTCAAATACTGGCTGCGCAAAACCGCACGACGAACCACCGCGGCGGCCTATGACGCTATGGCTGCAATCCTTGACATCGTCTCGCCGGCCAAATGCGCCAGCGACTTCGCCAACGCCGGATAGGACCAGGCCTCATCGTGCTCGGGCTTTCGGAGCGGAAAGCTCACGCCAGACAACCTCGGTTCCGAAGGCCGCGCCTCACGAACCGGGCAAACGCCGTCGACCGCGGACGGTATTGCGGCCGTCGTAGCAAAAGACGGCGGCAACAATTCCACCGACTCTGGAATTTCGAGTCAGCAACTAGTACCTCTGCACGGTGAATTTGACGGGTTGAGCGCTGGATCAGAGTAGGTCCGGCAGTTGGTTGGGATCAGCGAGCAGTTCGATGCTGCGGGGTGTCCTCGGCTGCCTTTGGATGAATCCTGCCCGTTCGAGCGTCAGCACCATCTGATGAACCGATGGCGGGCTGACGCGGAAGTATTCCTGCATGTCGGTCTCGCCCGGGGGACGGCGGTGTAACCGAGTGTACAGATGGATATAGGCCAGATATTGGCCCTGCTTGGCGGTGAAGGTTTTTCCCGAGCGACTCACGCCGGCCATCCGATTCAGCTGGTGATCCGTGCCTCAACACGAGGAGGCACGGATGAATGTACGCTATCGGGTCGAATTGAGCTAAAGCGAGCGCACAGAACTCATGCACCTCATGAGCGGCGGCAAGCAGGCGGCGCGCAAGCTCAAGCGAGCCCAGATCTTGCTGGCTGTCGACGCCGGCGTCAGCGACGAGGACATCGCTGCAAGCGTCGGGGTTGGCGGTTCGACCGTCTACCGGACCAAGCGGCGGTTTGTCGAAGGCAACCTGGAGCGAGCGCTGAGCGAAGAACCGCGCCCCGGAGCAGAGCGCAAGCTCACTGGCAAGGAGGAAGCCCTGCTGGTGGCGACCGCCTGCTCGAGCCCGCCCGCGGGGCGCGCGCGTTGGACGCTGGAGCTGTTGGCGGGCGCAATGGTCAAATTGACCGCGCACGGGAGCCTATCGCGCGAGACGGTGCGCCGCCGCCTGGCCGAGAACGATCTGAAGCCGTGGCGCAAAGACATGTGGTGCATTCCCCAGGTTGACGGCGATTACGTCGCCCGCATGGAGGACGTGCTCGATCTCTATGCCGAGGCACCCGACCCGAAGCATCCGGTGGTCTGCTTCGACGAGAGCCCGATCCAGCTCATCGGCGAGGTGCGTCAGCCAATTCCGGCGAAGCCGGGGCAGCTCGAGCGCTACGACTGCGAGTACCGGCGCAACGGCACCGTCAACCTGTTTGTCTTCCTCGATGTGAACCGCCCCTGGCGTAGAGTGAAGGTCACCGAGCGCCGGGCCGCGGAGGACTTCGCTGCCTGCATGCGCGACCTCACCGACGTTCATTATCCTGCAGCGCAACGCATTCGCGTGGTGCTCGACAACCTGTCGACCCATTCACCCGGCGCGCTCTACCAGACCTTCCCGGCCGACCAAGCACGACGCATTCTGCGCCGTTTGGAGTTCCACTACGTCCCCAAGCACGCCAGCTGGCTCAACATGGTCGAGATCGAGATTGGCGTCCTGGCTCGCCAATGCCTCGACCGGCGCATCGATAGCTACGCCCGGCTCGTCGCCGAAACCGCGGCCTGGCAGAAGCGGCGCAATGCCGAACGCGCCCGCATCAAATGGATGTTCACAACCGAAAAAGCTCGCGCCAAAATGGGCCGTGCCTACCCCAAACCCGCCGCCAAACTAGACCGAACTCAAAGAGTCAAAACCTCTGTGAC
>NZ_JAFCKQ010000016.1 GCF_018130215.1 Bradyrhizobium jicamae | reverse complement strand
GGTCCTACCCCCGTGCTTTCTACACTGCACGGGGCCCATGGGTGCGATCGGCACCCGGCTTTCCCTGCGCCCTCTGCATGATGAGGGCGGCGAAACCGCAAAAACCTCGGGCTCACGCTGCCGCGAGATCGCGGAGGCATGACTTGACGTCCTGGCCATGGCGGACGATTGAGGGCGAGACCTTCACGCCAACGACACAGGACAATTCATGACACGCGTGCGCTGCATCACCGAAATGGGCATGGGCGTCGACGTCCACGGCCGCGACGCCACCAAGGCCGCCAAGCGCGCCGTTTCCGATGCGATCCGCCATTCCAGCCTCGGCTTCTTCCGCATGCTCGGCAAGACCGCGAACGACATGTTCGTCGACGTCACGATCGCAGTGCCGAATCCGGAAGGCGTGGATATCGACGCAGTCGCCAGGGAGCTGCCTTACGGCACCAAGACGGTGAAGGCGATCGCGGGCGGGCTGGAAATCCCCTCCGATCTCGGCAACGACCCGATCCTGATCGCGAATGCGGCCGTGATCGTGAGCTTCGATGACGGGAAATGAAGCTGGTCAGGCGTACCACCACCCTGCGTCGTCCTGGCTTTCGCCAGGACGACGGAAAGGATCACTCGCCGCGCTTGAAATAATCCGGCTTGCCGGTGGTCCAGGTCTCGCCCCAGTGCTGGCCGCCGCCGTCGACGGTGAGCGTTTCGCCGGTGATGAATTTGCCGGAGGGGCCGGCGAGGTAGACAGCTGCCTCCGCGATGTCCCAGGGCGAGCCGGGCCGCATCATCGGGTTGGAGCGCGGGTAGGCGGCGCGCGCCGCTTCGCTGTAGACGTTCCAGCCCTCGGTCTCGATTGCGCCGGGGGCGACGCAGTTGACGCGGATGTCGAGCGGCGCCCATTCCACCGCGAGCGCGCGGGACAGACCGATCACACCGGAGCGCGCGGCAATGGTATGCGCGATGCCGTAGAGGCCGTGGGTCGTCACGACGACGATGTTGACGATGCTGCCGGGCGCTTTGCGGTCACGCCAGTGCTGTGCCGCCGCCTGCATCATGTACCAGGTGCCGTTGAGGTTGGTGTTGATGACCGCGTTCCAGCCCTTGACCGAGAAATCGATCGCGGGTTGCGGAAACTGGCCACCGGCGCTGTTGACCAGGATATCGACGTGGCCATGCGCGGCCCACACCGCATCGAACGTCGTGTTGACCGCGTCCGGATCCTTGATATCGGCGACATGGGCGGAGGCCTTCAGGCCGCGATGCGCGAGATGATCGACGAGCGCCTTGAGCCTGTCGCCATTGCGGCCGACCGCAACGACATGTGCGCCGAGCCGCGCGAACAGCCAGACGATGGCGCGCCCGATGCCGCCGGCGCCGCCGGACACGACGACGACCCGACCGGTCAGCGCATCGGGCGCGAACACCGTCGGGTGGGTCGCCAGCTCATCGTCGGAGAGGCCGAGCCTTGTCCGTGTTTGTTGATCGTCCATGGTCGCGTGCGGCCCTTGCGGCTTTGATCAATGTTCGTAGATTACCCATCCAACAACAAGCAGGCAAAGATCGCTGACATGCCCGACCTGTCATCCTTTCCGATCACAAAGCGCTGGCCCGCCCGGCATCCGGATCGCCTCCAGCTCTACTCGCTGCCGACGCCGAACGGCGTCAAGGTCTCGATCATGCTCGAGGAGATCGCGCTGCCCTACGAGGTGCATCTCGTCGACTTCGGCAAGGATGACCAGAAGACGCCGGAGTTCCTGTCGCTGAACCCGAACGGCAAGATCCCGGCGATGCTCGATCCCGATGGACCCGGCGGCAAGCCGCTGCCGCTGTTCGAGTCGGGGGCCATGCTTCAATACCTCGCCGAGAAGACCGGCAAGCTGCTGCCGGCGGATGCCGCTCGCCGCTATCAGGCGATCCAGTGGGTTCAGTTCCAGATGGGCGGCATCGGGCCGATGTTCGGCCAAGTCGGCTTCTTCCACAAGTTCGCCGGCAAGGATTATGAGGACAAGCGGCCGTTGCAGCGTTACGTCGCCGAGTCGAAGCGCCTGCTCGCCGTGATGCAGACCCATCTCGCCGGACGGCAATGGTTCATGGATGACGAATACACCATTGCCGACATCTCGATGCTCGGCTGGGTGCGCAACCTGATCGGATTCTACGGCGCACGCGAGCTGGTCGAGTTCGACCAGTTCACCGATGTCGCCGCCTGGCTGGAGCGCGGCCTCGCACGCCCGGCGGTGCAGCGTGGATTGAACATTCCCAAGCGGCCGTGACGCGTCAATGTTGATTGCCGCAGCCGGCGAAACGTCTCAAGATGACGTTGCAGACGAGTAATCATCGGGGGCTTCATGACCACAGACGCGATCCGACCTGCAGTCAAGCCCCGTCATCAGCCCTGGTACAAGATCCTCTACGTCCAGGTCCTGATCGCAATCTTCGCGGGTATCCTGATCGGGCACTTCTATCCCGATCTCGGCAAGTCGCTGAAGCCGCTCGGCGACGGCTTCATAGCCCTGATCAAGATGATGATCGCGCCGGTGATCTTCTGCACCGTGGTGCATGGCATCTCCTCGATGGGCGACCTCAAGCGCGTCGGCCGGGTCGGCCTGAAGACGCTGATCTATTTCGAGGCGGTGTCGACGGTCGCGCTCGCGTTCGGGCTCCTGGTCGGCGAGGTGCTGCAGCCGGGCCGCGGCTTCAACATCGACCCGTCGACGATTGATCCGAAGTCGGTCGCAACCTACGTCACGCAGGCCAAGGAGCAGGGCATCGTCGCCCATCTGATGGCGATCATTCCGGACAGCTATCTCGGCGCGGTTGCTCGTGGCGACCTGCTGCAGGTGCTCCTGATCTCGATCCTGTCCGGCTTCGCCATTGCCCTGATGGGCAAGGCCGGCGAGCCGATCGCGGCCGCGATCGATACGGCCGCCAAGATGTTCTTCGGCATCATCCGTATGATCGTCCGTGTCGCACCGCTCGGTGCATTCGGCGCCATGGCATTCACGGTCGGTGCCTACGGCCTCGGCTCGCTCGCCAATCTGGCGGCGCTGATCGGCACCTTCTATCTGACCAGTGTGCTGTTCGTGCTGATCGTGCTCGGCGCGATCGCGCGGCTCGCGGGCTTCTCGATCATCCGCTTCATCGCCTATATCAAGGACGAGCTCCTGATCGTGCTCGGCACCTCGTCGTCCGAGACCGTGCTGCCGCAGCTGATCCAGAAGATGGAGCATCTCGGCGCCTCGCGCTCGGTGGTCGGCCTCGTGGTGCCGACCGGCTACAGCTTCAACCTCGACGGCACCAACATCTACATGACCCTGGCGACGCTGTTCCTGGCGCAGGCCACCAACACGCATCTGACGATCTGGCAGGAACTCGGCATTCTCGGCATTGCCATGATCACGTCGAAGGGCGCTTCCGGCGTCACCGGCGCGGGCTTCATCACCCTGGCCGCGACGCTGTCGATCGTGCCGGATATTCCGATCCAGTCGATCGCCATCCTGGTCGGCATCGACAAGTTCATGAGCGAATGCCGCGCGCTGACCAATCTGGTCGGCAACGGCGTCGCCTGCGTCGTAATCAGCCTGTCGGAAGGCGAGCTCGACAAGAACGCGCTGCACGAGACCATGGCGCATCCGGTGGCGCTCGGCGAAGCGCTGGAGCCGGGTGGGGCGGCCTGACAGGATCCTCAGTCGGGTACGCCGGCCGCCCTGAGCGTTTCCGTATAGGTCTTCGACATCATCTCGACGGGAAACGGAATTCGCGACAGGAAGCCCGAGATCGTGAAGTTCGGCTCGACCTTGAGCAGCTCGCGCGCGATCTGCGTCGCGCGCTCGCGATCGCCGGTCTTCACCAGCGCCACGATCAGGACGCGCAGCGCCACTGCGAAGCGCCGGTTCTGCGCCAGCGCCTTGTCGGCCCATGCCACCGCTTCGGCAAAGTTCTCGTCGAGCACCGCGCAGATCGCGAGCGCAGCCGAAGCGAACCAGCCGCGCGGGTCACGCGGGTTCAGCCGCTGCGCGCGCTCGATCATGGCGCGACCGGCGGCCTGGTTGCCGCGCATGGCCTCGATCCAGCCGCCGAGCGTCAGCGCCATCGCCGAGTTCGGGTTGATCGCAAGCGACCGCCCGAACAGATCGCGCGCCGGCTCGATCTCGTCGGCCATGTTCCAGATCGCAAACGCGGCCATCCACAACACCTGGGCATCACCAGGCGCCAGCTCGACAGCGCGCCAGGCGCGCGCGACCGCGCGCTCGCGATACGCCTCGTTCGGTGCGAGCCAGCCCTGGAAATGGCGCAGCGCATGGCAATAGGCCGATGCCGCCAGCGCCGGCGCGTAGGCGGGATCGAGCGCGAGCGCCTGGTCGAGGCAATCGAGCGCGGCCTCCATGCTGGCAGGCGTGAATTCATAGCGCAGGCTGTAGGCGCGCAGCAGCAGATCATAGGCGTCGAGCCGGACGGGGGGCGTCGCCCGCAATCGCTCGGCTTCCGCGACATGCAGGGTCGGCTCGATCGCGCCGACCACGCTCTCGGTGATGCGGTCCTGCAGCTCGAATACGTCGTTCACAGCGCCGTCGAACCGGTCGGCCCACAGATGCCCGCCGGAGACGGCATCGATCAGCTGGCCGGTGATCCTCAGGCGGTCGCCGCCGCGGCGGACGCTGCCTTCGAGCACATAGCCGACGCCGAGTTCGCGGCCGACCTGGCGGATGTCGACCGCCTTGCCCTTGTAGGTGAAGGCGGAGTTGCGCGCGATCACCGTCAACCCGCTGCAACGGGCGAGCGCGGTGGTGATGTCCTCGGCAATGCCGTCGGCGAAGTAGTCCTGCTCGGGATCGCCGCTCATATTGGTGAAAGCCAGTACCGCGATCGCCGGCCCCTCGTTCGGGCGCAGCCCGACTGTGTCCGCCGCGACCGCGACGGTCGCTGCCTCCTCGCGGACCTCGCCGACGAAGCGAAGGCCCTTGCGGGGCAGGGTGCGGATCAGCCGCTGCTCCTCGCCACTGTCGCCGATCGCCATCCGCGCAGCATTGACCCGGCTGCTCAGGGTGGCTTCCGAGACGATCCGCCCGTGCCAGACCGCGGCCAGCACATCGTCGCGGCTGACGACACGGTCGCGGGCTCGGATCAGGAACTCGAGGAGGTCGAAGACCTGCGGCTCCACGGCCACCAGCGCATCGCCGCGGCGCAGCTCGCGGCGATCGGAATCGAGTACGAAGTCATTGAAACGATAAGGCAAATCGATGGGTCCGGCAGCCGGTTTCCTGTGCAGGTGGCGGAACCTAGCACAGGCGGCGCGAGGCAAAAATCACGACGCTCTGAAGGACAAATCCATGCCATCTCAAAGCGAACGGGGACCGGCTGCGGCATGATCATGTCCGACATCAGATGCAGGAGACCACCATGTCGCAATCGATCAATCAGCAGCGCCGCCGTTTCCTCGGGATCGCCGGCAGCACCCTGGCCGCGGCCGGCCTCAGCATCTTCGCAGTGGCGCATGCCGAGTCCGCGGCGAAGGCAGCGCTGCCCGCAATCAGGCCCGGCGCCCACACCTCGCTCGGCCCGGTCAAGCAGGTCCAGGCCGGCGTGCTCGATGTCGGCTATGTCGAGATGGGTCCGGCGTCAGGCACCGCCGTCATCCTGCTGCACGGCTGGCCCTATGACATCCACAGCTATGCCGATGTCGCGCCGGCGCTGGCGGAGGCCGGCTATCGCGTCATCATCCCGCACCTGCGCGGCTACGGCACGACCCGCTTCCTCTCCACCGACACGATGCGCAGCGGCCAGCCGGTCGCGGTCGCCGAAGACATCACCGCGCTGATGGATGCCCTCAAGATCGAGAAGGCTGTGCTCGGCGGCTATGATTGGGGGGCGCGCACCGCCAACATCATGGCCGTGCTCTGGCCGGAGCGCTGCAAGGCCATGGTGTCGGTGAGCGGCTACCTGATCGGCAGCCAGGCGGCCGGCAAGGTGCCGTTGCCGCCGAAGGCGGAGCTGCAATGGTGGTACCAGTTCTATTTCGCGACCGAGCGCGGCCGCGAGGGCTATGCCAAGAACCGGCACGACTTCAACAAGCTGATCTGGCAGCTCGCCTCGCCAAAATGGAATTTCGACGACGCCACCTATGACCGCAGCGCGGCCGCGTTCGACAACCCCGACCATGTCGATATCGTGATCCACAATTACCGCTGGCGGCTTGGCCTCGCTGAAGGCGAGGCGAAGTATGACGCATTCGAAAAGACGCTGGCGCAGGGGCCTGTCATCGCGATACCGACCATCACGATGGAGGGCGATGCCAACGGGGCGCCGCATCCGGAGCCCGCAGCCTATGCCAAGAAGTTTTCCGGATACTACGAGCACCGCCTCGTTTCCGGCGGCACCGGCCACAACCTGCCGCAGGAGGCGCCGATGGCGTTTGCCCAGGCGATCATCGATGTCGACAGGGCCTGAGCCGGCAACATGGAGATCGGTGTGGAGACCGGCTTCGTCCGATCTGGCGTGGCGACGGCTGCAGGGCTAGTTTCGCCGCACCAGATCGTGCGGGGAACGGCATTGAGCATCACCATCTACGGCATCAAGAACTGCGACACCATGAAGAAGGCGCGGGCCTGGCTCGACGATCACGGCGTCGCCTACGACTTCCACGACTACAAGACCGCTGGCATCGCCAGGGACAAGCTCAGGCAATGGAGCGAGGAGGTTGGCTGGGAGACGCTGCTCAATCGCGCCGGCACCACCTTCAAGAAGCTGCCCGAGGCCGACAAGGAAGGATTGAACGAGCGCAAGGCCCTGGCGCTGATGGCCGAGCAGCCGTCGATGATCAAGCGTCCGGTGCTCGACCTCGGGCCTAGGCGCGTCGTCGGCTTCAAGCCCGACATCTATGCCAAGGAAGTGCCGGCGAAGGCGCGCAAGCGCTAGATCGAGTATCTAGATCAGCTCGACCGAATCCTGCGCCGCCGGGCGCCGTGACGGCTCGAGGGCACGATCGATCACGGCGCTGACGATGACGACCGGAACGGCCTTCGGCATCACGCCCATCAGATTGTCGAGCCTGAAGCCGCCCTCGATGCTGATCGCCTTGTAGGAGCCGACGATCTGCATGACGGCGTCGCCGGCGCCGAACGGCAGCAGCAGCCGTTCATAGGCGACATCCTTGCCGTCGGCATCCTGCACGGTCGAGACGGTGTAGGTCGGCCGCTTCGACGCCAGGCAGGCGCGGTAGGATGGCAGCACCCGCGCATAGCGCTCGGCGCCGATCGCGTCATCGAGATAGCGGTTGGTGCGCAGCGCCGGATCGACGTGCTCGTTGCCGTAGGCGGTGGTCAGGCGAGCGCCTTCCTGCGTGATCAGGAAGCGGGCGGCATCGCCGCGGCCGACCACCTCGAAGCCCATCATGTCGGCGCACTCGTCGGCAGAGCCGTCGGTGTGGAAATCGCCGAGGCAGGGCAGGGCATCGGGCGTGCGCAGCGCGCGCAGCCATGCGTTCAGCAGCACTCGCTGCGTGATCGACTTCACCACCGACGGATAGGCGCTCTCGAACTGCAAGCTGAAGGCCCGCGCTGTTTCCAAACCGGCTGAGCCTCTGCCATGGGCGGAAATATTCTATGAAAGCGCGGAACCGGAGCGAAACACCGTTAATGGCGGCTTTCCGCTGCGCAAAGCGCGGCCAAAATCTATTCGACTAAGGATCAACCGGAACCGGGTATTGCCGATGCCGCACCGCACAGCTTTCCACCTTGCCTAACCGCCGCAGATGACGGCATATTCCGGCCCGGAGGCGACAGCGCCCGGGACGGTTTCCAAGACGTTTCGGACGACCTGTCGGGCATTGAAGAACCGGCCGCGCGGGCGAGAGGCCTCGCAGCGACGGCGTATGGGGGAAATCTGTTTGGCCGATGAATTCATTCTTGAAACCAGCGGATTGACCAAGGAATTTGCGGGTTTCTTCGCCGTTCGCGACGTCGCGCTGAAGGTGCGTCGCGGTCATATTCATGCGTTGATCGGGCCGAATGGCGCCGGCAAGACGACCTGCTTCAACCTGCTGACCAAATTCCTGAAGCCGTCTGGCGGCCAGATCCGCTACAAGGGACAGGACATCACCGCGATGCCGCCGGCCGATGTGGCGCGCCTCGGGCTGGTGCGCTCGTTCCAGATTTCGGCGGTGTTTCCGCACCTGACTGCGCTCGAGAACGTCCGCGTGGCGCTGCAGCGCCAGCACGGCTCCTCGTTCGACTTCTGGCGCTCCAAGACCGTGCTCGACCGCTACAACGGCCGCGCGCTCGAGCTCCTGAACGACGTGGGCCTCAGCGAATTCGCCAACACGCCGGCGGTCGAGATGCCCTATGGCCGCAAGCGCGCACTCGAGATCGCGACCACGCTTGCGCTCGACCCCGAGATGATGCTGCTCGACGAGCCGATGGCCGGCATGGGCCACGAGGACATCGACAAGATCGCCGCGCTGATCAAGCGCATTTCGGCCAAGTACACCATCCTGATGGTCGAGCATAATCTCTCGGTCGTGGCCAACCTGTCCGACATCATCACCGTGCTGACGCGCGGGCAGGTGCTGGCGGAAGGCAACTATGCCGACCTGTCCAAGGACGAGCGCGTGAAGGAAGCCTATCTGGGAGCGGGGCATGGCTGAGGCGAAACTGGCGGAGGCCCCCGCGGCGGCAGCCGGCGCCGAGGTGCTGGCGGTGAAGGATTTGCAGGCCTGGTACGGCGAGTCCCACATCCTGCACGGCATCAATTTCAACGTGAGGGCCGGCGAGGTCGTGACGCTGCTCGGCCGCAACGGGGCAGGCAAGACCACCACGCTGAAGTCGGTGATGGGCATCATCGGCAAGCGAAGCGGCTCGATCCGTTTCGACAATCAGGAGATCATCCGCGCCTCGTCCGACCGGATCGCGCGCAAGGGCATCGCGTTCTGTCCCGAGGAGCGCGGCATCTTCTCGAGCCTCGACGTGAAGGAAAACCTGATGCTGCCGCCGGTGGTGCGCTCGGGTGGCCTGTCGCTCGAGCAGATCTTCACGCTGTTTCCGAACCTGAAGGAGCGTCTCTCCAGCCAGGGCACCAAGCTGTCCGGCGGCGAGCAGCAGATGCTGGCGATCGCGCGAATCCTGCGCACCGGGGCGCGCTTCCTGATGCTGGACGAGCCGACCGAAGGGCTCGCACCCGTCATCATCCAGCAGATCGGCCACACCATCGCTCGGCTGAAGTCGGAGGGGTTCACGATCCTGCTCGTCGAGCAGAATTTCCGTTTCGCCTCCACCGTCGCGGACCGCTACTACATCGTCGAGCACGGCAAGGTGATCGACGGTTTCTCCAATTCCGAGCTGTCGGCCAACATGGACAAGCTCCATACCTATCTCGGCGTTTGAAATCGTCGAACCGCAAAATTCAGGACGAGGGAATACACATGAAGAAGACGATTTCAGCGCTGTTGCTCGGCACCGCGATGACGCTGGCATTCGCCGGCATCGCCTCGGCTGACGACAAGAACGTCAAGATCGGCGTGTTGTCGGACCAGTCCGGCCTTTACGCCGATCTCGCCGGCCCCGGTTCGACGCTGGCGGCACAAATGGCGATCGAGGATTCCGGCCTGAAGGCCAAGGGCTGGACCATCGACCTGATCTCCGGCGACCACCAGAACAAGCCCGACATCGGCACCACCATTGCCCGCCAGTGGTTCGACGTCGACAAGGTCGACGTGATCGCCGACGTGCCGAACTCCGGCGTCGCGCTCGCGGTCAACAACGTGGTGAAGGAGAAGAACGGCGTCTACATCAATTCGGGAGCCGCGACCTCGGACCTGACCAACGCGCAGTGCTCGCCGAACACGGTGCACTGGACCTACGATACCTACATGCTGGCCCATGCCACCGGCCAGGCGCTGGTGAAGGCCGGCGGCGATACCTGGTTCTTCCTGACCGCGGACTACGCCTTCGGTGCCGCGCTCGAGCGCGACACCACCGCGGTCATCCTTGCCAATGGCGGCAAGGTGGTCGGCGGTGTCAAGCATCCGCTCAACACCTCGGACTTCTCATCCTTCCTGCTGCAGGCGCAGGCCTCCAAGGCCAAGATCATCGGACTTGCCAATGCCGGCGGCGACACCACCAATGCGATCAAGCAGGCCGCCGAGTTCGGTATCGTCAAGGGCGGCCAGAAGCTCGCAGCGCTCCTGCTGTTCCTCACCGACGTCAAGGCGATCGGGCTCGAGACGGCACAGGGGCTCAACTTCACCGAGACCTTCTACTGGGACTTGAACGACAAGACCCGCGCCTTCTCCAAGCGCTTCTCCGAGAAGATGAAGAATGGCGCGATGCCGACCATGGTGCAGGCCGGCGTCTATTCGGGCCTGCTGCATTACTTCAAGGCGCTTGATGCGCTCGGCGCCAATCCGCATGACGGCGTCAAGGTGGTCGCCAAGATGAAGGAGATCCCGACCGACGATCCGCTGTTCGGCAAGGGCGTGGTCGAGGCCAACGGCCGCGTCACCCACGACGCCTATCTGTTCGAGGTGAAGAAGCCCTCGGAGTCCAAGGGCCCGTGGGACTTCTACAAGCTGGTCGGCACCGTGCCCGGCGACCAGGCGTTCACGCCGCTCTCGCAGAGCACGTGCGCGCTGCTGAAGAAATGACGATCACGCCCGCCGGTCACGCGGTGACCGGCGGGCTCCATCCAGCTTCAGGCGAAAGCTTTCTCGATGCAGGCACTTTACGCTCAGCTTCTGGTGGGACTGATCAACGGCTCGTTCTACGCGCTGCTCAGTCTGGGGCTCGCCGTGATCTTCGGCATGCTCAACATCATCAATTTCGCGCATGGTGCGCTCTATATGATGGGCGCCTTCGTGGCGTATTTCCTGCTCAATCTGGGCGGCATCAACTACTGGTGGGCGCTGATCATCGCGCCGGTCGTGGTCGGCGTCTTCGGCATGATCCTCGAGCGGACCATGCTGCAATGGCTGGCCGGGCTCGACCATCTCTACGGCCTGCTGTTGACCTTCGGCATCGCGCTGATCGTGCAGGGCGTGTTTCAGAACTATTTCGGCTCTTCTGGTCTGCCTTACTCGATTCCCGATCAGCTCAAGGGCGGCATGAATCTCGGCTTCATGTTCCTGCCGATCTATCGCGGCTGGGTCGTTATCTTCTCACTCGTGGTGTGTATCGCGACCTGGTTCCTGATCGAGAAGACGCAACTCGGCGCCTATTTGCGCGCCGCCACCGAAAATCCGACCCTGGTGCGTGCCTTCGGCATCAACGTGCCCAGGATGATCACGCTGACCTACGGGCTCGGCGTCGGCCTTGCCGCGCTCGCCGGCGTGCTGTCGGCACCGATCAACCAGGTCCGGCCATTGATGGGTGCCGACCTCATCATCGTGGTGTTCGCGGTGGTGGTGATCGGCGGCATGGGCTCGATCATGGGTTCGATCATCACCGGCTTCGCGCTTGGCGTGATCGAGGGACTGACCAAGTATTTTTATCCCGAAGCCTCCAACACCGTGGTGTTTGTCCTGATGGTGCTGGTGTTGCTGGTGAAGCCAACGGGACTGACGGGACGGGCGGCCTGACATGTCGACATTGACCGACGATACCATTCCGGTGACGCCCCGCGCGATGCGCGACGAGATGATCGTGTTCGCGGTGATGGCGCTGCTGCTCGCGATCGTGCCGTTTTCGGGCATCTATCCCTTCTTCGTGATGCAGGCGTTGTGCTTCGCGCTGCTCGCCTGCGCCTTCAACCTCCTGATCGGCTATGGCGGCCTGTTGTCGTTCGGCCATGCCATGTTTCTCGGCACCGCCGGCTACGTATCGGCACATGCGCTGAAGGTCTGGGCGCTGCCGCCGGAGCTCGGCATCGTGGTCGGCACCGCCGCGGCCGCCTTGCTCGGCCTCGTCACGGGCTACATCTCGATCAAGCGGCAGGGCATCTACTTCTCGATGATCACGCTGGCGCTCTCCCAGCTGCTTTACTTCATCTACCTGCAGGCGCCGTTCACGCATGGCGAGGACGGCATCCAGGGCATTCCGCAGGGCCACCTGTTCGGCATCCTCGATCTCTCCAAGCCGACGGTGCTCTATTATGTGGTGATGGTCGGCTTCCTCGCCGGCTTCCTGCTGATCTACCGGACCATCAATTCGCCGTTCGGCGAGGTCCTCAAGTCGATCCGCGAGAATGAGCAGCGGGCGATCTCGCTGGGCTACAAGACCGACCAGTACAAGCTGCTCGCCTTCATTCTCTCGGGCACGATCGCGGGCTTCGCCGGCTCGCTGAAAGTGTTCGTGGCGCAGAACGCCTCGCTCACCGACGTGCACTGGTCGATGTCCGGTGAAATCGTGCTGATGACGCTGGTTGGCGGCCTCGGCACCATCTTCGGGCCCGTGGTCGGCGCCTTCGTCATCATCGCCATGCAGCAATATCTCGCCGGTTTCGGCCAGTGGGTGACGGTGATCCAGGGCGTGATTTTCGTGGCCTGCGTGCTGCTGTTCCGGCGAGGACTGGTCGGAGAGCTCGCTCACTTCCTCCGGCGGTCGCTTTAAGGCGCGGCCGGGCAGGGCGGCCGGTCCGACCGGAGCTGACAAAGCGGTGGATGACGGCCCAACGGGCCGCCGACCTCTGACGCTTTCCTCGCGAAACGTTCTATGACAGCTTTGTGACGGTCGCCTGACGGCTGTCCCGGAACGATGGAACGTATTCATGTTGCGCTGGTTTCGTGCCTTCCTCCCCAAGGAAGAGCGGTTTTTCGACCTCTTTGCCCGACACGCCCAGACCGCCGTGCAATGCGCTGAGGCGCTGCAGGGCATGTTGAAGGGCGGGGAGGAGACGCCGGTCTACTGCCAGCGCGTCAACCAGTTCGAGAGCGACGCCGACAATGTCACGCGCGAGGTCCTCACCGCGGTCCGCCGCACTTTCATCACCCCGTTCGATCGCGGCGACATCAAGAACCTGATCACGTCGATGGACGACGCCGTCGACCAGATGCAGCAGACCGCCAAGGCCGTCGTGCTGTTCGAGGTGCGCTCATTCGAGCCGCCGATGCGCGAGATCGGCAGCCTGATCATCGAATGCGCCAATCTGGTCGGCCGCGCGCTGCCGCTGTTGCAGGCGATCGGCCAGAACGTCGCGATGCTGGCGCAGATCACGGAGGAATTGACCAAGCTCGAAGGCCGGGTCGACGATCTTCACGACATCGGGCTGAAGGAGCTGTTCCTGAAGCACCGCGACGCCAATACGATGGACTTCATCGTCGGCGCCGAAATCTACGATCACCTGGAGAAGGTCGCCGATCGTTTCGACGACGTCGCCAACGAGATCAATTCCATCGTCATTGAGCAAGTCTAGGGCAGGGGCCATCACGTGGACGCCACGCTGGGTCTTCCCGTCCTGGTTATTCTGATCGCGGTCGCGCTGCTGTTCGATTTCCTGAACGGCCTGCACGATGCCGCGAACTCGATCGCGACCATCGTCTCGACCCGGGTGCTGCGGCCGCAATATGCGGTGTTCTGGGCGGCGTTCTTCAATTTCGTCGCTTTCGCGATGTTCGGCCTGCACGTCGCCAACACCATCGGCACCGGGATCATCGATCCGGCCGTCGTCGACGCCACCGTGATCTTCGCCGCGCTGGTCGGCGCGATCGTCTGGAACCTGATCACCTGGGCGCTCGGCATTCCCTCTTCGAGCTCGCATGCGCTGATCGGCGGCCTGGTCGGCGCCGGCATGGCCAAGGCGGGAATCAAGGCGGCCGTGTGGAGCGGGCTGACCAAGACGCTGCTGGCGATCGTGCTCTCGCCGGTGGTCGGCTTCATCCTGGCACTGGTGCTGGTCGCGATCGTGTCCTGGCTGTCGGTGCGGTCGACGCCGTTTGCAGTCGATCGTGCCTTCCGTATCCTGCAGTTCGGCTCGGCCTCGCTGTACTCGCTCGGCCATGGCGGCAATGACGCCCAGAAGACCATGGGCATCATCGCCGTGCTTCTCTATTCGCAGGGCCATGTCGGTGAAACGTTCGAGATCCCGTTCTGGGTGGTGCTGTCCTGCCAGAGCGCAATGGCGCTGGGCACGCTGATGGGCGGCTGGCGGATCGTGCGCACCATGGGGCTGCGGATCACGAAACTGACGCCGATGCAGGGCTTTTGCGCCGAGACCGGCGGCGCCGCGACCCTGTTCATCGCAACCTTCCTCGGGGTTCCCGTCTCGACCACCCACACCATCACGGGAGCCATCGTCGGTGTCGGCGCGGCGCGGCGGCTCTCCGCCGTGCGCTGGAACGTGGCAAGCTCGATCGTCTATGCCTGGGTGATCACGATCCCTGCGTCGGCCGCCGTCGCGGCGCTGAGCTATTGGGCGGTGATGATCCTTCGTTGATCAGCTAACGAGCTTGAGGCCCGCGATACCGGCGACGATCAGTCCGATGCTGGCAAGCCGCATTGCGGTGGCGGGTTCACCGAGCAGAACGATGCCCAGCGCCGCGGTGCCCACCGCACCGATCCCGGTCCAGACCGCATAGGCGGTTCCGATCGGCAGGCTCTTGAGCGCGACGCCGAGCAGGATGACGCTTCCGGCCATGGCTGCCAGGGTCAGAACCGATGCGACCGGCCGCGAGAAACCGTCGGTATATTTCAGCCCAATGGCCCAGCCGATCTCAAGCAGGCCTGCGGTAAACAGTATGGCCCATGCCATGACGAACCCTCCGGATAAGGCAGGGTCGTCCCCGCAGGTGATGTGGTGAGATGAAGGTCGTCCTTCCCCCACCTATATGGGGAGCCTTCAGGCATTCCGCATTGCGACAAAACGCCCTTGATTGCGCCCGTTTTCCCTGCCAAACGCTGCCCCGCCATGTCCGACATATCAGTCACAGCCGAATCGACGTCCCGCTCGCCGCTCTCAGAGGAAGTGGCGCGGCGGCGCACGTTCGCCATTATTTCGCATCCGGACGCCGGCAAGACCACGCTGACGGAGAAGCTCCTGCTGTTCGGCGGCGCGATCAATCTCGCAGGCCAGGTCAAGGCCAAGGGCGAGCGGCGCAACACCCGCTCGGACTGGATGAAGATCGAGCGCGAGCGCGGCATCTCGGTCGTCACTTCGGTGATGACCTTCGAGTTCAACGACCTCGTGTTCAACCTGCTGGATACCCCGGGCCACGAGGACTTTTCGGAAGACACCTATCGCACGCTGACCGCGGTCGACTCCGCGGTCATGGTGATCGACGCCGCCAAGGGCATCGAGGCGCGCACGCGAAAGCTGTTCGAGGTCTGCCGCCTCCGCGACATCCCGATCATCACCTTCATCAACAAGATGGACCGCGAGAGTCGCGACACCTTCGAACTGCTGGACGAGATCGAGAAGACGCTGGCGCTCGACACCACGCCGATGACCTGGCCGGTCGGCCGTGGCCGCGACTTCCTCGGCACCTATGACGTCGTCAATGGCGGCGTGCGACTGCTCGAAGGCGGCGGCGCCAAGACCGGCGCCACCGAGCAGATCGACATCGCCGATCTCGGCGCCCGCAACCCCAATCTCGACGTTGCCACCGTCAGGGACGAGCTGGAACTGGCGTCGGAGGCCTGCAAGCCGTTCGATCTTGCAGCGTTCCGCGAGGGCCACCTGACGCCGGTCTATTTCGGCAGCGCGCTGCGCAATTTCGGCGTCGGCGACCTGCTCGAGGGTCTGGGCAGGTTCGCGCCCGCGCCGCGCGCGCAGGATTCCGATTTGCGCAAGGTCGAGGCTGCAGAGCCGCGCATGAGCGCCTTCGTGTTCAAGATCCAGGCCAACATGGATCCGAACCACCGCGACCGCATCGCGTTTGCGCGTCTCTGCTCGGGCAAGCTCAGCCGCGGCATGAAGGCCAAGCTGGTGCGCACCGGCAAGAATATGAGCCTGTCGAGCCCGCAATTCTTCTTCGCCCAGGACCGCTCCGTGGCGGACGAGGCATTTGCCGGCGACGTCGTCGGCATCCCCAATCACGGTACGTTGCGGATCGGCGATACCCTGACCGAGGGCGAGGATCTGACCTTCGTCGGCGTGCCGAGCTTTGCGCCGGAAATCGTCCGCCGCGTCCGCCTGACGGATGCGATGAAGGCCAAGAAACTCAAGGAAGCCCTCCAGCAGATGTCGGAGGAGGGCGTCGTGCAGGTGTTCCGCCCGCGCGACGGGGCGCCTGCGCTGGTCGGCGTGGTCGGCCCGCTGCAGCTCGACGTGCTGAAGGCGCGGCTCGATGCCGAATATTCGCTGCCGGTCGAGTTCGAGGTCTCCGAATTCTCGCTGGCGCGCTGGATCTCGTCTGACGACAAGAAGAAGCTCGAGGCCTTCATCGCGGCCAACAATTCCGGCATCGCCGATGACGTCGACGGCGATCCCGTGTTCATGGCCAAGAACGAGTTCTATCTCGGCTATACCCGCGAACGCGCCGAGGACATCGCCTTCTCCAGCGTCAAGGACGTGAAGAAGCGGGCGTGAGCGCTTCATACTCGGTGTCGTCCCCCGCTCAGGCGGGGGACCTGGTACGCCGTGGCCTTTCCGCTACCCACCGACGTCTCTGGAACACCGGATCGCCCGGTCACCGGGCGATGACAGCGAAGTAAGCGCGAGGACGTGAACGCGCCCCCGCTTGATGCATTCGGGTTACGGGACCATCTTCACGGTTGGCGTTTTCCGGGTCCATTCGCATGCTCCGACGAATTGCCATCTGCCTCGCTCTCGCCCTGCTGGCGATCGCTCCTTCGGCCGCGGCCGGCGAGCGCGAGCGCCAAACCAATCCGGTGCCGTTCGCGCATACACCGTGCAGCGTGCTCGATGACCAGCCTTGCGTGCCAGGATTTTGCAGCGTGCTGAATCACGGGCCGTGCCTGCCCGAAATGAACTATCCATATGGTGAAAACCTGCAGCTCACGGTCCTCGCCGTGCCGCCCGAGGATCAGGCCGGGAAGTACCGCAAGCCGGACCATGACCTCGATACCATCGGCGATCTCTTTGCCGCGCTGCGCTCCTGCTGGTCGCCGCCGGCGGCCGATACCGCACGCGCCGGCATGCAGATGTCGGTCCGCTTCAGCTTCAAGCGGTCGGGCGAGATGATCGGCGCGCCACGGCTGACATTCGCGACGTCAGGCGTCCCCGTGGACACCCGCACGACCTACCTGAACGCGATCAATGCCTCGCTCGATGCGTGCTTGCCGCTGAAATTCACCGGGGGCCTCGGCGGCGCGCTCGCCGGCCGCCCGATCATGATCCGCTATGTCGACAATCGCGAGCTCACCAGGCATGCCGACAAGCCGTGACGGCGCGGGCCGCGACGCATTGCGTTCCTCCGCCCGAAGATGATACGCGATAGCCGGAATTGATGGCATCCGGGGAGGAACATCGTGGGACTGCTCGTCTTGATCCTGGGTCTCGTGCTGTTCCTCGGCATCCACGTGCTCACCACCAGGCGCGAGCTGCGCGCGGGCCTCGTGAAGGCGATGGGCGAGGGGGCCTACAAGGGCGTCTATTCGCTGGTCTCCGTCGCGGGCCTCGTGCTGATCGTCTGGGGCTTCGGCCACTACCGCTCCGCCGGAATGATCGAGGTCTGGACGCCGCCGACCGCGTTCAAGCACATCACCGTGGCGCTGATGCTGCCCGCCGTGATCCTGGTGGCGGCGTCCTATATCCGCGGCCGCATCTACACGACGCTGAAGCATCCGATGCTGGCCGGGGTGAAGCTGTGGGCGTTTGCGCATCTGCTCGCCAACGGCGATCTCGGCTCGATCATCCTGTTCGGCTCGTTTCTCGCCTGGGCGGTCTATGACCGCATTTCGCTGAAGCGCCGCAGCGACCCCGGCGCGCCGCCGATCCCGGTGGGCGGTCTGACCAACGACCTGATCGCGATCGCGGTCGGTGTCGTCGCGTATCTGGCGCTGGCGTTCGCGTTCCATCCGGTCGTGATCGGCGTGCCTGTCATGGGGGCCTGAGATGTCCGTACAGTCAGCCATCAAGCGCAAGACCGCGCCGGATCTGCGCGCCCGCAAGAATGGCGAGCCGATCGTGATGCTGACCTCGTATCACGCGCACACCGCGGCGCTGGTGGATCGGCACTGCGACGCCATCCTGGTCGGCGATTCCCTCGGCAATGTCATGCACGGCTTCGAGACCACGGTGCCCGTCACGCTCGACATGATGATCCTGCAGGGCCGCGCCGTGATGCGCGGCTCGCAAGCTGCGCTGGTCGTCGTCGACATGCCGTTCGGGTCCTATGAGGGCTCGAAGGAGCAGGCATTTCACTCGGCGGTGCGGATCATGAAGGAGACGCTGTGCGGCGCCGTCAAGCTCGAGGGCGGCGTACGGATGGCGGAGACGGTCGCGTTCCTGTCCGAGCGCGGCATCCCCGTGATGGGCCATATCGGGTTGACGCCGCAATCGATCAACACGCTCGGCTCGTTCCGCGCCCAGGGCCGCGATGAGGCCAACTGGGCACCGATCGAGAACGATGCGCGCGCGATTGCGGAGGCCGGCGCCTTCTCGATCGTGGTCGAGGCGGTGGCCGAGCCGCTGGCGCGCAAGATCACGCAATCGGTCGCGGTGCCGACCATCGGCATCGGCGCGAGCAGCGCCTGCGACGGCCAGGTGCTGGTGCTGGAGGACATGCTCGGCCTGTCGCCACGCGCGCCGAAATTCGTGCGCCGCTACGGCAATCTCGGCCCCGCGATCGAGCAAGCGATCGCGACCTTTGCGCGCGACGTGAAGAGCCGCGCCTTTCCGGGGCCCGAGCACGTCTACGACATGAAGAAGAGCTGACGAGGCACGCATGGACTGGTCGCAGCACGGAATTCCTCCCATGCGGCTCGAGCCGCGCTTCGGCGATCGGGTGGTTCCGGCCTTTGTCGAACGGCCGGGCAGCCTGTGGGCGATGATCGCGGAGGCTGTGGCACTTAACGGCGACGGCGAGGCGCTGGTCTGTGGTGATACGCGCCTGACCTGGCGCGAGATCGCCGAGCTGTCGGCCAGGGTCGCGGCAGGTTTCCAGAAGCTCGGGCTCGAGCGCGGCGACCGCGTCGCGATCCTGCTCGGCAACCGGATCGAATTCGTACTGACGATGTTCGCCGCGGCCCATGCCGGGCTCGTGACGGTGCTGCTGTCGACCCGCCAGCAGAAGCCCGAGATCGCCTATGTGCTGAACGATTGCAGCGCCAGGCTGCTGGTGCACGAGGCGTCGCTCGCCGATCGCGTGCCTGCGGCCGCCGATCTGCCGGCGCTGAGGCATCGGATCTCCGTCAGCGACGACAGCGCCTCGCAATTTACGGCCTTGCGCGATCACGCAGCAGCGGCACCCGTCGAGATGAGGGAAGAGGACACCGCGATGATCCTCTACACCTCGGGCACCACGGGCAAGCCGAAAGGCGCCATGCTCGCCCATTGCAACATCATCCATTCATCGATGGTGTTTGCGTCCTCCCTGAAGCTCACCAGGGCCGACCGTTCGATCGCCGCGGTGCCGCTGGCGCATGTCACGGGCGCGGTCGCCAACATCACGACCATGGTGCGCTGCGCCGGAGCGCTGATCATCATGCCGGAGTTCAAGGCCTCCGACTATCTCAAGCTCGCCGCGCGCGAGCGCGTCACCTACACCGTGATGGTGCCGGCGATGTACAACCTCTGCCTGCTGCAGCCGGACTTCGACAGCTACGATCTGTCGAGCTGGCGGATCGGCGGCTTCGGCGGCGCGCCGATGCCGGTCGCCACCATCGAGAAGCTCGATGCCAAGATCCCCGGGCTCAAGCTTGCCAATTGCTACGGCGCGACCGAGACCACGTCGCCCTCGACCATCATGCCGGGCGAACTGACCGCCGCCCATATCGACAGCGTCGGCCTGCCGTGCCCGGGTGCCGAGATCGTCGTGATGGGCCCCGATGGCCGCGAAGTCCCGCGCGGCGAGATCGGCGAGCTCTGGATCCGCAGCGCCTCCGTCATCGCGGGCTACTGGAACAATCCGGAGGCGACCGCCGACAGCTTCACCGCCGGTTTCTGGCATTCCGGCGATCTCGGTTCGATCGATGCCGATAATTTCGTCCGCGTGTTCGACCGCCAGAAGGACATGATCAACCGTGGTGGCCTGAAGATCTATTCCGCCGAGGTGGAGTCGGTGCTGGCGGGCCATCCCGACGTGATCGAGAGCGCGATCATTGCGAAACCGTGCCCGGTGCTGGGCGAGCGCGTGCATGCGGTGATCGTCGTGACGCGGACCGAGGTGAATGTCGAGAGCTTGCGCGCCTGGTGCGCTGAACGGCTGTCGGACTACAAGGTGCCGGAGACGATGGCGTTGACGATGACCCCGCTGCCGCGCAACGCCAACGGCAAGGTGATCAAGCGGCAGCTGCGGGAGAGTCTGAGCTCGGCAGGAGCGTGAGCGGGCCGGGCAACTCTCCCCCGTTAACGCTTTGATCCGCCTCGCTTTGCCTTGCCTCCGCCACACCGTTAGGGTAACGCCGCCGCGATGTGGGGATCCGGCGTGGGCTGCGCCCGGCCGAAGTTTGCGGCCCCGAGGGGATGGGATAGCCTTAAGTGTCTGAATTATTTGATGAAGTAGACGAGGAAGTCCGTCGCGAACAGCTCAAGAAGCTGTGGGACAAGTACTCGATCCTGATCATCGCCCTGGCGATCCTGGTCGTCGCGGGCGTCGGCGGCTGGCGCGGCTATCAGTATCTCGAAGCCAAGAAGGCCGCCGAGGCGGGTGCGGCATTCGACCGCGCCGCCGAATTGTCCGAGCAGAACAAGCACTCCGAGGCCGAGGCCGCCTTTGCCGATCTCGCCGCCAAGGCGCCGTATGGCTACCGCACCCTGGCGCGGCTGCGCATGGCCGCCGAGGTCGCAGTGCGCGACCAGCAGGCCGCCGCGAAGCTGTATGACGAGATCGCCGCCGACCGCAGCGTCAGCGCACCCGAGCAGGACCTGGCGCGGATCCGCGCCGCGCAGCTCGTGATGGACACCACGACCTATCCGAACATGCTGCAACGGCTCGAGCCGGCCACCGCGCAGGGTTCGACCTTCCGCCATACCGCGCGCGAGATGCTGGCGCTGTCGGCCTGGCACGCCAATGATGCCACGGCCGCACGAAAGTGGCTGGACCAGATTGCCAGTGACGGTGACACGCCGCCGAGCCTGCGCTCGCGTGCCGAGGCGTTGCAGGCCCTGCTGCCGCCAGTTGCCAAGAGCTGAACACGAGCTGACGGCGAAACCTGAGTTTGAATGAGAGATCGACCATGCGAAGCTCGCAACGCTTGATCGCAGCCGCAGTTCTCGTCGCGCTTTGCAGCGTGCTGGCGGGCTGCAGCGGCGGCATGGCCAATTTCGATCCGTCCGACATGCTCGACTGGCTCGACACCAAGAAGAAGCTGCCCGGCGAGCGCAAGCCGGTGTTCCCCGAGGGCGTGCCGGGCCTCGAGCAGGGCGTGCCGAAGGAATTGTACAAGGGCGCGCAGCAGCAGGACTCGCTCAATCCGCCGCCCGACGCCGCGACGGCTGCCGCCACGCCGGCGCCGCCTCCCGAGCCGCCGAAGGGCGCGAAGAAGCACAAGTCCAAGCCCGCTCAGGCCGCCGCGAGCACTGCGCCCGCGGCAGACCAGGCCGCTGCTCCCGACGCCGCCGCGGCGCCCGAGGAGGGCGCGCCCGCCGCACTGCCGCCGGAGCCCAAGCAGAAGAAGAAGATCGTCCGCCGCCGCACCACCGCGCCGCCACCCGACGACCAGCAGGCGCAGCAGCCCGCTGCCGCCCAGCCCGCGGCACAGGCCCAGACCCAGACCACGCAACAATCCGGCTCGTCATTCCCCGCGCCGCTACCGAGCGGCACGTTTAACCGCTAGGATTCCACTCCAATTCGTTTGATGCGCGCTGCTGACGCAACGCCTGGATGATCCATGTCCTTCACCATTGCTATTATCGGCCGGCCCAATGTCGGAAAGTCGACGCTGTTCAACCGGCTGGTGGGGCAGAAGCTCGCGCTGGTCGATGACGAGCCGGGCGTGACCCGCGATCGCCGCGAGGGCGAGGCGCGGCTTGGCGATCTCGAATTCACCATCATCGACACCGCGGGTCTCGACGAAGGCGCCAAGGGCTCGCTGACGGCGCGGATGCAGGAGCAGACCGAGACCGCGATCGACCTCGCCGACGCCCTGATGTTCGTGATCGATGCCCGCGTCGGCCTGACGCCGACCGACCGCGCCTTTGCCGATTTCGCGCGACGCGCCAACAAGCCGGTGGTGCTGGTCGCCAACAAGGCTGAGGGCAGGCATGGCGAGATCGGCGCCATGGAATCCTACGCGCTCGGTCTCGGCGATCCCATCCAGATCTCGGCCGAGCACGGCGAGGGCATGGGCGAGCTCTATGACGCGCTCAGCCCGCTGATGCCGGCGCCGGTCGAGACGGATGACGAAGCCGAAGACGACGATGAGATGTCGGATGAGGAGATCGCGCGGCGCCCGATCCGGGTCGCGATCGTCGGCCGTCCCAATGCCGGCAAGTCGACGCTGATCAACCATCTGCTCGGCGAGGAGCGGCTGCTGACCAGTCCCGAGGCCGGCACCACGCGCGATTCGATCGCGGTCGAGATCACCTGGCAGGGCCGCTCATTCCGCGTGTTCGACACCGCCGGTCTGCGCCGCCGCTCACGGATCGAGGAGAAGCTGGAGAAGCTGTCGGTCGCCGACGCGCTGCGCGCGGTGCGCTTCGCCGAAGTCGTCGTGCTGATGATGGACGCGCAGAACAAGTTCGAGGAGCAGGACCTGCGCATCGCCGACCTGATCGAACGGGAGGGGCGCGCGATCGTGCTCGCGGTCAACAAATGGGACCTGGTCGAGCGCAAGCCGAACCAGATCTCCGCCCTGCGCACCGACGTCGATCACTGGCTCCCGCAGGTCAAGGGTGCGCCTGTCGTCGCCGTCTCCGGGCTGATGGGCGAGGGCATCGACCGCCTGATGACGGCGATCCAGGACGCCTACGCGGTGTGGAACCGGCGCGTGCCGACCTCTGCGCTCAATCGCTGGTTCGAGCAGGCGATCCAGGCCAATCCGCCGCCCGCCGTGTCGGGCCGCCGGCTTAAGCTCAACTACATCACCCAGAACAAGGCACGGCCGCCGAGCTTTGTCCTGTTCTGCTCGCGCGCCGACGCGATACCGCAATCCTATCTGCGCTATCTCACCAATTCGATGCGCGACGCCTTCGACCTGCCGGGCACGCCTGTCAGAATCACCCTCCGCGAGAAGGCCAATCCGTTCGCCCACAAGCGCAAGCGCCCGTCATGAGTGGTGAGGTGGCGAACGGCAGAGCTGAGGCGCCACAGGCGCGCGGTGCCGCCGTCATCTTCATCTTCGTCACCATCCTGCTCGATACGCTCGCGCTCGGCGTGGTGATCCCGATCCTGCCGAAGCTGATCGAGAGTTTCGTCAACAACGATACCGCGAACGCCGCGCGTATCTTCGGGCTGTTCGGCACGATCTGGGCGCTGATGCAGTTCTTCTGCTCGCCGATCCTGGGCGCACTGTCCGATCGCTTCGGCCGCCGGCCCGTGGTGCTGCTGTCGAACTTCGGGCTTGCCGCCGACTACGTGGTGATGGCGCTCGCGCCGACGCTGAGCTGGCTGTTCGTCGGCCGGATGATCTCGGGCATCACCTCGGCGAGCATCTCGACCGCTTTTGCCTACATCACCGACGTCACCGTGCCGGAGCGCCGCGCCGCCGTGTTCGGCAAGATCGGTGTTGCGTTCGGTGCGGGATTCATCCTCGGGCCGGCGCTGGGCGGCCTGCTCGGCCAGATCGATCCGCGGCTGCCATTCTGGGTCGCGGCCGGCTTGAGCTTCACCAACGGCCTCTATGGCCTGCTGATCCTGCCGGAATCGCTGCCGGCCGGACGCCGCTCGCCGTTCCGCTGGCGGAGCGCCAATCCGGCCGGCGCATTGCACCTGCTGCGCTCGAACCGCGTGCTCGCCGGGCTGTCACTTTCGAATTTCTTCGCCCAGCTTGCGCATGTCGTGCTGCCCTCGGTTTTTGTGCTCTACGCGACGTATCGCTACGGCTGGAGCACCGGCACCGTCGGCGCCACGCTGGCGCTGGTCGGGGTCTGCGCCATGATCGTGCAGGGCGCGGCGATCGGCCCGATCGTCAAGCATGTCGGCGAGCGCAAGGCCCTGTTCCTCGGGCTCTGCTGTGGCGCGGCCGGCTTCTTCATCTTCGGCGTGGCACCGACCGGCCAGTGGTTCTGGACCGGCATTCCCGTGATGGCGCTGTGGGGCATCTCGGGCGCCGCGACGCAGGCGCTGACCACGCAGCTCGTGGCAGCCGATCAGCAGGGCCAGCTGCAGGGCGCGACGACAAGCGTGCAGAGCGTCTCGCAGCTGATCGGCCCGTTCCTGTTCACGCTGACCTTTGCCTGGTTCATCGGCGACAGCGCGCCACTGAAAATGCCCGGCGCGCCGTTCTATCTCGCCGCAGCGCTGCTGCTGCTGGCGCTGGCAATTGCGTGGCGCGCGACGTCACACAGATCGTAGGATGGGTGGAGCGGTTCCTACTCCTCCGCCGGCACCGAATGGTGCTCGTGCATGATACGCCACTCGCCGTCGATCTTGCGCAGCCCGATGGTGAGGCGGAACTGGAGCTCGTCCTGCGGCGGGCCGCACCGCATGACTGCGACGGCGAAGGCGACGTCGTCGCCGGCCGTGATCGCGAGATCCTCGATATCGAAGGCGTCGGAAGTCTTGTTGCACCCGAAGAACAGATCCCAGGTTTTCCTGTACGCATCGAGGCCGCGTGACTGGAACGGCGGCGGCACGTCGAACATCACGACGTCATGATCATGGCGGGCGAGAACGCCCGCATAGTCGTGCCGGCGGACGGCATCCGCCCATGCCTCGATCAGTGTCCTGATCTGGCTCTCGGCCTCCTGACCCTGCTGCATCATGGATTTTTGCTCCGGCTGTTGGCTGCTTCTGCCCCAAGGACGCAGGGGAGGCAGGCGATCCGACAGGCGGAGCCGATTTTTGATCGGGCAGTTGCCGGGGGTGGGCACGGCGCAAGCGCGCCTTTGCCCACCCGGCGGCACTGCTACGCAGTCACTTCTTCACCAGCGGGCACTCGCTGGCCTCGAGCGGCTTGGCGGCATCTTCCGGGGAGATCGTGGCGATCAGCTTGTAGTAGTCCCAGGGATATTTGGACTCCTCGGGCTTCTTCACCTCGAACAGATAGGCCGGGATGATGCGGCGGCCGTCGATCCGCAAGGGGCCCTTGCCGAACAGCGGATCGTCGGTCGGGATTTCCTTCATCTTGGCGACGACCTTGGCGCCGTCATGCGGATTGCCGCCCATCGCGTCCAGCGCCTTCAGGTAATGCAGCACGCCGGCATAGACGCCGGCGACCGTCATCGAGGGCATCGAGCCCTTCGGCGAGCGTGCCTGGAATTTCTTCGAAAAGGCGCGGGTCTGGTCGTTCATGTCCCAGTAGAACGACTCCGTGAAGGTGAGGCCCTGCGCGATCTTCAGGCCGAGCGCATGCACGTCGTTGACGAACAGCAGCAGCGCGGCGAGCTTCTGGCCGCCCGCGGTGATACCGAATTCGGAGGCCTGCTTGATCGCATTGGTGGTGTCGCCGCCGGCATTGGCAAGGCCGATGATCTTGGCCTTGGAGGCCTGCGCCTGCAGCAGGAAGGACGAGAAGTCAGCGGTGTTGAGCGGGTGCTTGACGCCGCCGAGCACCTTGCCGCCATTGGCCGTGACGACCGCCGAGGTGTCGCGCTCGAGCGCATGCCCGAAGGCGTAGTCGGCGGTGAGGAAGAACCAGCTGTCGCCGCCCGCCTTGGTCAGCGCCTTGCCGGTGCCGTTGGCGAGCATGTAGGTATCGAAAGTATAGGAGATCGTGTTGGCGTTGCAGGCCTTGCCGGTCAGGTCGGCGGTCGCTGCGCCCGAGTTGAGCACGATCGAGTTCTTCTCCTTCGCGAGGTTGCTCACCGCCAACGCAACGCCGGAGTTCGGCGTGTCGGTGATCATGTCGACCCTCTCGTTGTCGATCCACTGCCGCGCGATGTTGACGCCGACGTCGGGCTTGTTCTGGTGATCGCCGCTGATCACCTCGATCTTCCAGCCCTTGGCGAGCAGGCCGGAGTCTTCCACCGCCATGTTGGCTGCGACTACCGAGTTCGGGCCGCCGATGTCGGCATAAAGGCCCGACATGTCGTTCAGCACGCCGATCTTGACGTTCTTGTCCTGGGAAAACGCAGGAGTTGCAAGGCCTAGTCCGGCGCAAGCGAGAAGCACGGCGTAGCGCCGTGCGAGCGTCGTCGTCATGAAACATTCCCTCCATCATGAAATTTCCGGTCGGCCCTCTCAAGACGGAGCCATTATGCCGGTTGGGTTCCCGTTACCTTGTCCTGAGGCAACCGGCAATGCGTCAAAAGCGGGATGACGCATCATTCGGCTGTGTCTCTATTTCAGGGCGTCGGAGGTAAGCCTGAATTTCTGGATGCGCTTGCCGGTGTCGACCTCGGCCGTATAGACGTTGCCCTGGGCGTCGACCGCCATCGCATGCACCCAGTGGAATTGGCCGGCGTTGCGGCCGTTGCGGCCGAAGCTGCCGACCACCGTGCCGTCGTCGCGCCTGATGATGCGGATTTCGTTGTTCTCGCCGTCGGCGGACAGCAAATAGGTCTGCTTCGGGTCGGGCCACAGCGCGACGTCCCAGACCGCGCCGTTGCCGAGCGTGTTCTTCTCGAAGAAGAACTCCTTCACGAAGGTGCCGTCCTTCCTGAACACCTGGATGCGGTTGTTGATGCGGTCACAGACATAGACCAGGCCGTCCTGCGCGATCTTCACGCAATGCACGGGATTGCCGAATTGCTGCGCGACCGGCGCCTTGGGATCGTAGGGCGGCTGCTTGTCGTCACTGGGCTTGTTGCCATAGGCGCCCCAGTGCCGCTTGTAGGCACCGCTGGTGGCGTCGAACACGATGACGCGGTGGTTACCGTAGCCGTCGGCGACGTAGATCTCGTTGGCCTCCTTGTCGATCGCCGTCTCAGCGGGCTTGCCGAGCTGCGTTGTATCGTTCGAGCCCTTGCTCGGCGCGATCGAGCCGATCTGCGAGACGAACTTGCCATCGAGCGTGAACTTCAGGATCGCGTTGTCATTGTCGGCGTTGCCGCCGATCCAGACGAAGCCGCGCTCGTCGACCTCAATGCCGTGCTCGCGCCCGACCCATTGATAGCCGTCGCCGGGACCGCCCCAGGCGCGCAGCAGGTTGCCGTCGACGTCGAATTCCAGCACCGGCGGCGCCGAGATGCAGCATTTCGAGCGCGGCGGAGTGAGGCTTGCGCCCTTCTCGTCGTCGGTCAGTGAGCGTGGGCGATGGATCATCCAGATGTGCCCCTGCCAGTCCACGGTGATGCCGCCGACCTGGCCGAGGATCCAGTTGTTGGGCAACGGTTTGGGCCAGGAGGCGTCGACGGCGAAGGTCGGGATCTCGGCGCCCGCGGCGGGTCGCGGAGCGAGGACAGGGAGCGATGCGAGGATGGCGGAGAAGATCAATCCTGATAAGGCGGAGCGCGCGCGATTGAACGTCGGCGTCATTGAATGCCTCCCGAATTTTTCTTGGCAGGCAGTCAATCGTGAGGCGGGAGAGGAGTCAATCTCTCCACTTTGCTCCATCCGGGCTACGGTTCATCGCCGGGGAGAACCGACCTCACGCCGGCGGCTGAAAGCTCCGCAGCGTGCGGGCCTTGTAGTCGTAGAGCTTGCCGGTCTCGGTCCACGAGGGTGAACACATCGGAACGATGAACTCGGCGGCCATCTCGGGCGTATCGAGCGTCATCGGATCTTCGCCGGGAAACACCTGCGCGCGCATCCTGGTGCGGATCGGGCCGGGGCTGAACAGATTGACGCGCAACCTCGCGTTCGCCGTCTCGTTGGCCCAGGAGCGCACCAGCGCTTCCAGCGCAGCTTTTGAGGCTGCATAGGGACCGAGATAGGCACTGGCCTTGTGCGCGACGCCTGACGTGACGAACACGGCGCGGCCGGCATCGGATGCTCGCAGCAGCGGATCCATGCAGCGGATCAGCTGGAAGTTCGCGGTGACGTTGACGGCCATCACGTCGTTCCACGGCTTCAATTCGATATGGCCGAGCGGAGAGGACGGACCGGCGACGCCGGCATTGCCGAGCAGGATGTCGAGCTTGCCGTGGCGCTCGTGCAGCGCCGCGCCGAGCCGCGCGATGCCCTCATAGTCGGTGAGGCTGAGCGGCACCAGCGTGGCACTGCCGCCGTGCTTTTGGATCTCGTCGTCGAGTTCCTCCAGCCCTCCTTGCGTGCGCGCCACCGCCACGACATGCGCACCGGCTTTGGCCAGCGCGATGGCCGCGGCATAGCCGATGCCGCGCGAGGCGCCGGTCACGAGGGCGATACGGGAGGCGAGGGGTTTTGTCATGTCTGTCTGTCCGCGTCTGTGCGGCGGGTATTACAGACAGATATGGCCGGGACAAGCCCGGAAGAGCCAAAAACCGGCGGTCTCAAGCCCTTCAGGCTGAAATGCCTCCAGCGACGGCGTGTCACTGCAGCACGGCCGCCTGAGGTTCGCGACGTTCACGCCTGAGCTTAACTCGCTTCCGCCAGCAGCGAGAGCTGGCGCGGCGCGGGCTCGACGTCGCTCTGGTCGGTGAGGTGGGTCGGATAGGTGCCGGTGAAGCAGTGATCGGCGAACTTCGGGTTCGCCGGATCGCGCCCGGGGTAGCCCATCGCGCGGTACATGCCGTCGATCGACAGGAAGGCGAGCGAGTCGGCGCCGATGATATCCCGCATCTCCTCGATGGAATGGGTCGCGGCCAGCAGGCCGCCGCGGTCGGGCAGGTCGATGCCGTAATAGTCTGGATAGAGGATCGGCGGCGAGGCGAGGCGGAAGTGCACCTCGCGGGCGCCGGCGTCGCGCATCATGCGCACGATTTTCTTCGAGGTGGTGCCGCGCACCAGCGAGTCGTCGATCAGGATGATGCGCTTGCCCTCGATCGCGGCGCGGTTGGCCGAATGCTTCATGCGCACGCCGAGCTCGCGCACGCTCTGGGTCGGCTGGATGAAGGTGCGGCCGACATAGTGGTTTCTGATGATGCCGAGCTCGAACGGCACGCCGGAGAACTGGCTGTAGCCGACCGCTGCCGGCACGCCGGAATCCGGGACGGGCACCACGACGTCGACATCGGGATGGCTCTCGCGGGCGAGCTGGGCGCCGAATGCCTTGCGGACGTCATAGACGGAGCGGCCGCCGACGATGGAGTCCGGCCGGGCGAAATAGATGTATTCGAAGATGCAGGGCCGCGGCGACTTCGGCGGGAAGGGCTTGTGAGAGTGCGCGCCGTGCTCGTCGAACACGATGATCTCGCCGGGCTCGATGTCGCGGACGTAGCGGGCGCCGATCATGTCGAGCGCGCAGGTCTCCGAGGTCAGGATCGGGCGGCCGTCGAGGTCGCCGAGCACGAGGGGACGGATGCCGAGCGGATCGCGGGCGCCGATCAGCTTCTTGTTGGTCAGCGCCACCAGCGCATAAGCGCCCTCGATCATGCGCAGCGCCTCGATGAAGCGGTCGACGAAGCGGGCGCGCTTGGATTGCGCGACCAGATGCAGGATCACCTCGGTGTCGGTGGTCGACTGCATCATCGCGCCGCCCTTCACCAGCTCGCGGCGCAGCGTGAGACCGTTGGTGAGGTTGCCGTTGTGGCCGACCGCGAAGCCGCCGGCGCTGAGCTCGGCGAACAGCGGCTGCACGTTACGCAGGATGGTCCCGCCGGTCGTGGAGTAGCGGACATGGCCGACCGCCGCGTTGCCCGGCAACCGTTCGATCACTTCGCGGCGGGAGAAGGCGTCGCCGACCAGGCCAAGGCGGCGTTCGCTGTGGAAGCGGCTGCCGTCGAAGGAGACGATGCCGGCGGCTTCCTGGCCGCGGTGCTGCAGAGCATGCAATCCGAGCGCGGTGATCGCGGCGGCTTCCGAATGGCCGAAGATGCCGAACACCCCGCATTCCTCGCGGAGCGTGTCACCATCGATGTCGGGGTGTCTGAGGTCGAGGTCTTCGAGACGGTCCTGCAGTTCGATCGGGCCGAGGTCGAGGTGCATCTGGTCGGCGTGATCGGAAGGGGTCTGCATCTCGTTCATCGCCTCTCGTTAGGGCCGAAACGAAAATAGTCTATCGGCCCGCGGGTTTCTCGATCAGCTTTTTCAGGCTGTCGCGCGCAGGTTTACTGTAGCCATCGCCTGAAGCCGTAGCGGCCTGATCGGGATCGGCGGCAGCGGAATCGTCGTCAGGCTTATTCTTCTTGAATTTCTTTAAGATGGTGTTCTCGGGGTCGTCAGGCAAGAGCGACATCAGCCAATCCCCGGTTCCCTGCAGCACCAGGCGGGACTTCGCACCGGTGACCCAATCGGGCCGCTGCTTGTCCGGGACCAGCCAGGTGAAGAACATGAACGCCACGACCACGATCAGCAGGCCGCGGGCCAGCCCGAACAGGAAGCCCAGGGTGCGGTCCAGCGCGCCGATCCGTGAATCCAGAATCATGTCCGAAATCCGCACCGTGATCACCGAGACCACGATCAGGGTACCGATGAAGGTGCCGGCGACCACGGCCACGGCGGCGATCGTGTCGTTGTTGAAGTAAGTTTTGGCGGTCGGCAGCAGCTTCGAGAAAGCATACAGCGTGACGAGGGCCGCAGCGCCCCAGGCCGCGATCGACAGGATCTCGCGCATGAAGCCGCGAACCATCGCAAGCAGGCCCGAAATCAGCATCACCCCGAGCAGGACGAGATCAAGTATCGTTATCGGCATCGGCTGGTCAGGTCCGCTGGTACGTTGGGGTACGCTGTCTTTTGGCTACGCTGCTTCAAGCTTTCGCGAATCGGCAAACTCGGTGCCGTCCTAGCTGAGGCGCATCGGGTGTATCCGGCAAGGCCGGATCGCATCCTGTCCCGCGCGGCGGATGTATAGCGGCGGGGGGCCGGCACGTCACGCCGCTTTAGCCGTTCTCGCGACGGAATCGGGCCGGTGTGGCATTTTTCTCAATCTTGTCATCATCCGGAGGCGCCGCCCGGCCACCCCGAGGCGTTCCGCGTGCCGCGATTTCAGCCACCAGCGTTGTCAGGTTGCCGACGCTGTTGAGGGAGAGCGCCGCGTCGCCTCCGGCGTCACCGCGGGCCGATTCGGGCAGGATGGCGCGGCCGAAGCCGAGCTTCAGGGCCTCCTTCAGCCGGGCCGGGGTCTGCGCCACCGGGCGGATCGCGCCGGACAGCGAGATCTCGCCGAAATAGACCGCATCCGTCGGCAGCGGCGCGTTCACCAGCGAGGACACCAGCGCCGCCGCCGCCGCGAGGTCCGCCGCCGGTTCCTGGATGCGCAGGCCGCCGGCGACGTTCAGGTAGACGTCGTGGCCGGACAGTTTCACCCCGCAATGGGCCTCCAGCACCGCCAGTACCATCGACAACCGGCTCGGGTCCCAGCCGACCACGGCGCGGCGGGGGGTGCCGAGCGAGGTCGGCGCCACCAGGGCCTGCAACTCGACCAGCACCGGGCGGGTGCCCTCGATCCCGGCAAACACGGCGGTGCCGGGGCTGCCGAGGTCGCGTTCAGAAAGGAACAATTCGGAGGGATTGGTGACCTCGCGCAGCCCGAGGCCGGTCATCTCGAACACGCCGATCTCGTCGGTCGCCCCGAACCGGTTCTTGACCGAGCGCAGGATGCGGAACTGCTGCGAGCCTTCTCCCTCGAATGACAGCACCGCGTCGACCATGTGCTCGACCACGCGGGGACCGGCGATCTGGCCGTCTTTCGTCACATGGCCGACCAGGATGATCGCCGCGCCTGTCTTCTTGGCGAACCGGATCAGCGCCTGGGCGGAGGCACGGACCTGGGTCACCGTACCAGGCGCAGATTCCACGGTGTCGGTCCACATGGTCTGGATCGAATCGATCACGATCAGGCGAGGGACCGCGCCCTCCGACAGCGTCGAGACGATGTCCTCGACCGAGGTCTCGGACGCCAGCTGCACCGGCGCGTCCGCGAGCCCGAGCCGCTCGGCGCGCAGCCGCACCTGCGCGACCGCCTCTTCGCCCGAGATGTAGACCGCGCGATGCCCGGACCGCGCCATCATGCTGGTGGCCTGCGTCAGCAACGTCGACTTGCCGATGCCGGGATCGCCGCCGACCAGCAGCACCGAGCCGCGCACGAAGCCGCCCCCCGTGACGCGGTCGAGCTCGCCCATGCCGGAGGAGAGGCGGGGAGCGTCCTGGGTCTTGCCGCTGAGGCTTTCGAGCGCGAACGTCCGCCCCTTGCGCTTGCTGCGGATCGAGACCGGCACCGAACCTGTCGTGTCCTCCTCGGCCAGCGTGTTCCACTCGCCGCAGGCATCGCACTTGCCCTGCCAGCGATTATACGCCGCGCCGCAATTCTGGCAGACGAAGGAGAGGGTCGATTTGGCCATGGGTGATGAGGGATTGGTTCAGCGGTGGGTTCGAATCCGCATCTTCCCCATAGCACGGAACGGCGCAATCGGGCGCCTCGATCGACGGCCTGGCTTGCAGGCCATCGATCGATGCGGGCGGCCGCCGGGCATCAGGTCACGGCCTGTCGTGCTCCTCGGAGATATCCTTGTTGGTGTAGTCCGGCATCATGGCCGTCGCGACGATGCTGACGATGGCGCAGAACAGGATGTAGACCGCGATCATGTATCCCGATCCGGTCGCCGCCAGCAGCGCGGTCGCGATCAACGGCGCCGGCCCGCCCGATATCACCGAGGAGAGCTGGTAGCCGATCGAACAGCCGCTGTAGCGCAGCCGCGGGGTGAAGCATTCCGCGATCAGCGCCGCCTGCGGACCATACATCAGGTCGTGCGGTATGAACGAGACCACGATGGCGATGAAGACCAGCACCGGCGCCGCGGTGTTCAGCATGCCGAAATACACGAAGCCGAACAGTCCCGTCAGTACCGAGCCGATCAGGTACATGCGCTTGCGCCCGATGCGATCCGACAGGTATCCGGCGAACGGCACCGTGAACAGCGAGACGATGCCGGCGCAGATCAGGCAGACCAGCAGGAAGTCGCGATCCTGGTGGATGACCTGCGTGCCGTAGGCAAACACGAAGGCCAGATAGATGTACGCCGGAGCCTGCTCGGCCATCCGCGCCAGTGCCGAGAGGATGATGGATCGCGGCTGGCGCTTGATCACCTCGAGCACGGGAACGCGCGAGACTCGGTTCTCGGCCACGATCCGCCGGAAGGTCGGCGTCTCCATGATGCCGAGCCGGATGTAGAGGCCGATCGCGATCATGACGATGCTGATCAGGAATGGAATGCGCCAGCCCCAGACCAGGAACTGGTCGCCGGAAATGCGGCTGAACACCAGCACTGCGATGTTGGCCAGCAGCAGGCCTGCGGGCGCGCCGAATTGCGGCCAGGAGGCGATGAAGCCGCGATGCTTGTTGGTCCTCGCCCATTCCATCGAGAGCAGCACCGAGCCGCCCCATTCGCCGCCGACGCCGACGCCCTGAATGAAGCGGATCACGGTCAGGATCACCGCGCCCCAGATGCCGATCTGGTCGTAGGTGGGGACGAGGCCGACCGCCGCTGTGGCGAGCCCGGTCAGCAGCAATGTGGCGATCAGCGCGGCCTTGCGGCCGATGCGGTCGCCATAATGGCCGAAGATCGCAGCGCCGATCGGCCGCGCGATGAATCCGACCGTGTAGATCGCGAATGCCTCCAGCACGCCGACCAGAGGATCGGACTTCGGAAAGAACAGCTTGCCGAAGACGAGGCCGGTAACGGTGCTGTAGAGCAGGAAGTCGTACCATTCGATTGTCGTGCCCACCGTGCTGGCGATCATGGCGCGGCGCAACTGCGCTTGATGGTCGGCCTCCGGCAGTGGGGTGGCGGTAATGTCGAGTGTTGTCATCGTGCATCTCCTTGGTCGGCGTGATCGGGCCTTCTGGAATGCGTTGCGTCCCCCATCCACTGCGGTGGATGGAGGGATCGATGCCCAGTTTTTGTTTGGTTGGGGCTGTGCCGCAGTGCGCGGGTCAGAGGGCCCATGCCGGCCTTGAGGGGCAGGGGGTGCTCGATCGCGAGCGGCGCCAACCGAGCGCCATCGCGGGAGCACGACATCCCCAATGACACGGTCTTGCGATGAGAAGTCTAGCTCTTCTGCCGGTTAGGTAAAATTCGACCTTTGTCTTTCCACCCGAAGAATTGCTCGGCCAATTGTTCGGCCTCGCGCCATGACCGCGCCAGATGCGAAGCACCGGCTTCCCGCAGCGCGGCATCGTGGCCGTCGCGGATGTGGCTCGCCGCGCAGAGGCCGATCGACGTCATTCCCGCGGCGACGGCGGCCTTGATGCCGCCTGCGCTGTCCTCGATGACGAGGCATTCGGCCGGCGCTGCACCGAGCCTGCCGGCCGCCAGCAGGAACAGGTCGGGATGCGGCTTGCCGCGCGCGACCATGTCGGCGCTGAACACGCGGCCCTCGAACTCGGCTTCAAGTCCGAGCACCGCAAGGCACAGATGCAGGCGATCGATCGAACTCGATGAGGCGATGCATCGTGGAATGTCGGAAAAGCGCCGGATAAAGGCCGCGGCGCCGCCGACCTCGGTCAGACCGGTGCGAAACCTGTCCAGCGTGGCCTGCTTCAGTCCGTTGGAAAAATCCGCCGGCAACGGCCGTCCTGTGGCCGCTTCGATCGCGGTCAGCACGTCATCCCAGCGCTTGCCCGAATAGCGCGTGAGCGCCTGGTCGAGCGTGGTCGGGTGACCGAGACGGGTGATCGTCTCCGCGAGCACGGTGTTCGCGATCGCCTCGCTGTCGGCGATCACGCCGTCGAAATCGAAAATCAGTGCGCCCACCATCAGCCCCTCGAATCCCGCGCGGGACCATAGCGGGTCGGGCATCAAAACGGATTGACCGGCGCGACGCCGCGCGGACACTTTCTGTTGCGCTGTGTGTCAATTCCGAAAGCCGCCCACGGCGAAAATCCGCATCCGCCTTGCGGCATCACCCGAGGCTGACACGTCGCCCGACGAATGGACGGATGCTGCCAGGAATTGGCAGCAGGGCGTGCTAGCGTGCCAAACGGGAGTTCGGCATGTCGCGCGCTCAACGTCTTCTCGACCTGATCCAGATATTGCGCCGTCACCGGAATCCGGTCGCGGGCACCACGATGGCCGATGAACTGGCCATCTCGCTTCGCACGCTTTATCGCGACATCGAGACCTTGAAGGCCCAGGGCGCTCATATCGATGGCGAGCCGGGGGTCGGCTACATCCTGCGGCCCGGTTTCATGCTGCCGCCGCTGATGTTCTCGGAAGACGAGATCGAGGCCCTGGTGCTCGGCGGCCGCTGGGTCGCCGCGCAACCCGATGAACTGCTCGGCAAGGCGGCGCGCAATGCGCTGTCCAAGATCGCGGCCGTGCTGCCTGACGACCTTCAGCGCAGCCTGGAAACGTCGAGCCTGCTCGTCGCTCCGCAGCCTCCGGCCGCCGGCGACACCGAGTTGCCGACGATCCGCGAGGCGATCCGCGCCGAGCGCAAGCTGCGCATCACCTATAGCGACGAAAAGGACAACCGCAGCAGCCGGACCATCTGGCCGATCGCGCTGGGATTTTTCGAACGTGTTCGCATGGTTGCCGCGTGGTGTGAAACGCGGCGCGACTACCGGCATTTCCGCACGGACCGGATTCGCTCGCTGAAGATGACCGACAGCCGCTATCCGCGACGCCGGTTCGAGATGCTTCGCGAATGGCGAGCGCGTGATCGTGCCCGGCAGCGGAAGCCTCCGGAATCATGCTGACAGAAATTGGCAGGGTGTCCCTGTAAGGGATTTGGCCATGGGCGCGCCGGACAGCTCGTCCTCAAGCCAAACAAGGAGACTGCCGTGACCAATTTCAATCTCGTGGTGCTCTACGTCAAAGATTCCAATGCCAGTGCGGCGTTCTACCAAACGCTCCTGGACCGGCCGATTGTCCAATCGTCGCCCAAATTCTCGATGCTGCCGCTTGACGGGGGAGCCATGCTCGGGCTCTGGCAGCGGGAGGAGGTCGAACCTCGCGTCAGTCACGACCCCGGCGGCAGCGAGATTGCGTTTACCGTCGCCGACCCTGACGCGGTGCGCGCAACCCACGAGACGTGGCAAGCGCGCGGCGCGGCCATCGCGCAGGCGCCGACCGCGCTGCCGTTCGGACACACATTCGTCGCGCTTGATCCGGACGGCCACCGCTTGCGGGTCCTCGCGCCGCCGGCATAGCGTTCGCGAAGCCGAGCGTCGCTAGGAGGTCGTCGCCGACCACAATAGCGACGCTCCGGCCGCCAGCATGATGCCGTCCATCAGCAGGCGAAACGCGTCGGGTTTCAGATGCAGTACGAAGCGCTTCGCGATGAAGGCGCCGGCCATCAGCGAGGTGCCGGCGATCAGGCCCTTGAGCGCGACGTCCGCCGTCAGTGCGCCGAACCGCTCGAAGGTCACGGACTTGCTCAGATAGAGCCCGAGCGAGCTTGCCGCCTCGGTTGCGAGGAAGGCGCCCCTGGACAGGCCGTAGAACAGGAACAGCGGCACGCTGAGCGGGCCGGTCGAGACCACGATGCCGGTGAGATAGCCGATGACGGCGCCGCCGATCGCAAGGTGCGCAAGATTGGCCTTCAGCGCGTGCCGCGCCAGCCAGTGCCGCACCGGCACCATCGCGATCAGGAACAGGCCGATCGCGACATCGACGGCGCGCGAGGGCAGGGCAAGCAGCGTCCGTGCGCCGAGCGCGGCGGCCGGAACGCCTGTGATGGAATAGGCCGCGCAGGCGCGCCAGTCGACCTCGCGCCACCAGGCGAGGATGCGCGAGAGATTGGCCATGACCGAGGCGACCGCCATGATCGGCACGGCCTGCTTCGGTCCGAACTGTGCGATCAGAACCGGCATCAGCATGATCGACGAGCCGGTGCCGACGATCCCGGAAATGGTGCCTGCGATCAGGCCGACGATGAGGACGAAGAGAAGGCCCAAGGGCTCAATACTTCGCGACGACCGGCCCGCCGAACCGGTAGTCGAGACGCACGGTCACCAGGTCGATGTCCTGATGGATCCGCGCGTCATGGTTGAGCTGGGCGATGAAGGCGGGATCGTAGGTCATGTGAACACTGCTGTTGCCCATGAACAGGTGGTCGTATTCGAGCGCGACGGACCAGTTTTGCGTGAAGGCAAATTCACCGCCGATGCCGACGGCCGCGCCCCAGCGCGTCTCGCCGCCAGTATCCGAGACGAAGCCGGTCGGGAGCGGTCCCTGTGGTGCAGTGAGGAAGCTGTCGTACGTGTCGTGCACCACGGCTGCGCCACCCTTCAGATAGAGCAGGAAGCTGCTCCAGGCATAGCCGACCTGGCCGGTGAACAGGCCGATCGCATCGGTCTTCGTGCGGTTGGCAAAGCCGGTGAAGAACGGAGCGAGCTGCGAAGCGTTGGAGCCGATGAGATCGGCCCAGTTGCCCTGTGCCTCCAGGCCAAACACCCAGCTCGCCTGCTGCCAGCGATAGCCGATCTGGCCGCCCGCGGTGCCGCCGCTCGCGGTGTGGCAACCCTCCGGGCCGGAGATGTTGAAGGGCGGGCCGAGTGCGGGAATGTTGATCGGGAACGGCAGGGCATCCCAGCAGGTCCGGCTCCAGCCGCCACCGCCGTTGACGCCGACATAGAAGCCGCTCCAATCGTAGGCTGCGGCCACGACCGGCGGCGCCTTGGCATAGGGGCGGGCGGCGAGGTCGGCCGCGGACGCGCTCGCAATGCCCAGTACGAGCGCGGACGCGGCGACGAAAACTGTCTTCATGAGCGGCCCCGATGCACCAAATCAAAATCAGCGCGAGCCTAGTCGATTTGCTCGACCGCTAGCTGTGCCCGGCCGGCCACACCCGCGGCTATTCGCGGCGCGCGCGTGCGAGCCATGCAACCTTGTCCTTCCGGGCAAATCAGCCGAAAATCCGTCAAGCCCCCGCGGAAAATTTATTTCTGTTTTCACGAACAAAAAAATGATGTATGAATTCGTCAACTCACCCGCTTGAGGGGCGCTTCGCGATCGTCACGAGTGTTGCGGTGAGATGCGGTGGACGCCGATGTCGCGATTGACGGTCGCGGCAGATGGCGGACGACGAAATCGTGCAGGCCTGACGCCCTGGTGGCAGGTGTCTCCCGCGAGATGCGAAAGCATCTTTGCGATGGACGGTGACAAAACAGCCCAGTCTCGCCGGGGCGAGCACGTATAAGCCGTAACCCATCGCGCAGGGAAAGCCGGGTTGTTCCCGGTTACACCTGTGGTCCTACCCCCGTGCTTTCTACATTGCACGGGGCCCATGGGTGCGATCGGCACCCGGCTTTCCCTGCGCCCTCTTCGAAGAGAGGGCGGAACGAAATGCAAAGCTCGGGCAAATCATGTCGCGAGAATGCGGGCGTACGATTCACAATCGTGCAACGAGCGTGGCAATTCAATCCATCACCTCAGCATCACCCACGCCGGCGCGTGGTCGCTGGCGTCGTCCTCGCCGCGGATCTCGCGGTCGACTCCGGCTTTCTTCAGCCGCGGCGCCAGTACAGGGCTGAGCAGGAGATGATCGAGGCGCAGGCCGGCGTCGCGTGGCCAGCGGTTGCGCTTGTAGTGCCAGAAGGTGAACATCGGTGCGTCGGCGTGAAGCGTGCGGATCGCATCGCACCAGCCCTGATCGACCAGCGCCTTGAACGCGGCGCGGCTCTTCGGCTGGATCAGCGCATCCTTGTCCCAGGAGCGGGTCGGGTAGATGTCGAGCGGCGTCGGCGCCACATTGTAGTCGCCCGCGAGCACCACCGGCACGCCCTCGCTGAGCAGGCTCCTCGCATGCGCCTGCAGCCGCTTGAACCAGGCGAGCTTGTAGTCGAATTTCGGCCCGGGCTGCGGATTGCCGTTCGGCAGGTAAAGGCTGGTGACGACGATGCCGCGCACCGCTGCCTCGATGTAGCGCGCCTCGTGGTCATTGCGGTCGCCGGGCAGGGAGTTGCGGATCAGCACCGGCTCGGCACCGCGCGCGAGGATCGCGACCCCGTTCCAGGTCTTCTGTCCCTGCCACACCGCGCCGTATCCGGCGGTTTCGATGGCCGCATACGGAAATTCAGCGTCGCCGGCCTTGAGCTCCTGCAGGCTAACGACATCAGGCTTCGCCGCCTTCAGCCAGCGCAACAGGTTCGGCAGCCGCCGATTCACGTTGTTGATGTTGAAGGTCGCGATCTTCATGCCAGGGCGTTTTCGAGCGAAGTGGACGCCGGTTCGCGTGAAGAAAACGCGTCAAAAGAAGAATCCTACAGGCGATCGCAACCCTGCATCCGGTCAGCTCGGCGCCGGGGCTTGCGCAGCAGTCGACAGGGGTGGTGGCTCGACCGGCAGCGCCGGAGGTGCTGCTTCGGTCTTCTCTGCAACCGCATTGCCGCCCTTGTAGATCCGGTGGAATCGGCGGCCGAGGCTGGTCAGCACCTCGTAGCCGATCGTGCCGAAATGATGCGCGACCTCGTCGACCGTGATACCTTCGCCGATCAGCGTCACCATGTGGCCGCGCCGAACGGCATTCTTTTCGAGATCGGTGATGTCGACCGCGATCAGGTCCATCGAGACGCGACCCGCGATCGGGCAGCGCTTGCCCGCAACCACGACCTCGGCGCCGCGGGTGCCGTCATTGGCGCTGGCGGCGCGGAAATAGCCGTCGGCATAGCCGGCTGCGACAATGGCGAGCCGGGTCGGCCGCCGCGCGGTCCAGGTGCCGCCATAACCGACGGTCTCGCCGCGATCGATGCTGCGGATCTGCACGATGCGCGCCTTGAGGTCGACCACCTGCTGCATCGGATTGTCGGCCTCCGGCGTCGGGTTGACGCCGTAGAGCGCGCAGCCCGGCCGCACGATCTCGAACTGGAACTGGGCGCCGAGGAACACGCCGGAGGAATTCGCCAGCGAGGCCGGCACGCCGGTGAACAGGCTCGCGATCTCGCGGAATGCCGACAGCTGCCTGGCATTGGCGGGATTGTTGAGCAGTTCGGCTGCGGCGAGGTGGCTCATGACCAGTGTGATGCCGTGATCGCCGGCATTGATGCGTGGGATGATGCCCTGCGCTTCGGTCACGGTCAGGCCGAGCCGGTTCATGCCGGTGTCGATATGGATGGCCGCGCCGCCGGACCAGCCGGAGCGGCGGCAGAACACGTCCCATTCGGCGAGCTCGTTGAGGTCGCCGATCACAGGCTTGCAGTCGATCCTGGCGTAGGCATCGCCGGTGTTCTGGAAGAAGCCGCCGAGCGAATAGACGGTGGCCCGGGGCGCGGCCGCGCGGATCACGGCGGCCTCCTCGATATTGGCGACGAAGAAGGTGTTGCAGCCGGCATTGGCGAGCGCCCGCGTGACCTGTTCGGCGCCGCAGCCATAGCCGTTGGCCTTGACCACCGCACCACATTCGGCAGGCACCGCGGTCTTTTCGAGCTTGCGCCAGTTGGCGACGATGGCGTCGAGATCCACGGTCAGGATCCCGGTGGCGGTCGGATGCGCCGCCATCGGGCTGGCTTCGGGCGTCAGTTGCGATTTGGCGTCGGTCACGATGTTCATGCGCCAGTTGTACGCGCGGGCCTTGCGGCGTTCAACCGCGCGGGACCATTAGTATCCGCGATCCGGAACCTGACCGTCGGGCGCGAGATCGCCGAACCGGGTGACGCTCGCTTCGAAGTGCAGGTCGACGGTGCCGGTCGGGCCGTGACGCTGCTTGCCGATGATGACTTCGGCCTTGCCGTGGGCGAGGTCCATGTCCATCTGCCACTTCTCGTATTCGGGTGTGCCCGCACGCGGCTCCTTGTTCGCGAGGTAGTATTCCTCGCGATAGACGAAGATCACGACGTCGGCGTCCTGCTCGATCGAGCCGGATTCACGCAGGTCCGAAAGCTGCGGCCGCTTGTCGTCGCGGTTCTCGACCTGACGCGAGAGCTGCGACAAGGCGATGATCGGAACATTCAGCTCCTTTGCCAGCGCCTTCAGATTTGTGGTGATCTCGGTGATTTCCTGGACGCGATTGTCGTTGCCGCGCTTGCCCGAGCCCTGCAACAGCTGGATGTAGTCGATCACGATCAGATCGAGGCCCTTCTGCCGCTTGAGGCGGCGGGCGCGGGCGGTGAGCTGCGAGATCGAGAGGCCGCCGGTTTCGTCGACATAGAACGGCAGCGACTGCAATTCGATGGAGCAGTCGCGGATCTTCTCGAAATCCAGCTCGGAGATGCCGCCGCGGCGGATCGAGCTCGAGGGGATGCCGGTGCGTTCGGCCAGAATACGGGTGGCGAGCTGCTCGCCGCTCATTTCGCAGGAGAAGAAGCCGACCGAGCCGCCATTGATCGCCTTGGTGGTGCCATCCGCCTGGACCTCGGGCACATAGGCCTTGGCGATGTTGTAGGCGATGTTGGTGGCCAGCGACGTCTTGCCCATGCCGGGACGGCCGGCAAGGATGATGAGGTCGGAGGGCTGCAAGCCGCCCATCTTGGCGTCGAGGTCGCGAAGGCCGGTCGAGATGCCGGACAGTTTGCCGTCGCGCTGGAACGCCTTCGCCGCCATGTCCACGGCGATGGTGAGCGCCTGCGAGAAGCGCTGGAAGCCGCCGTCATAGCGACCGGTCTCGGCCAGCGAGTAGAGCTGCCGCTCGGCGTCCTCGATCTGGGCGCGCGGTGCAAAGTCGACTGGAGCTTCGTAAGCGACGTTGACGATGTCCTCGCCGATCTGGATCAGGTTGCGGCGCAGGCTGAGGTCGTAGACGGTCCGGCCGTAGTCCTGGGCGTTGATGATCGTGGTCGCTTCGGCCGCGAGCCGCGCGAGGTATTGGCTGACCGTCATGCCGCCGATGTCGGTGTCACCAGGCAGGAAGGTCTTCAGCGTCACCGGGGTCGCGACCTTTCCCATCCGGATCAGCGAACCGGCAGTCTCGTAGATGGTCTGGTGCAGCGGCTCGAAGAAGTGTTTCGGCTCCAGGAAGTCCGACACCCGGTAGAAGGCGTCGTTGTTGACCAGGATCGCGCCCAGAAGGCCCTGTTCCGCCTCAATGTTGTGCGGCGCACTCCGGTAGGCCGGCGTTCCGGCGTCGGGGGCGAGCTTGTGGACGTTCGAATCAATCAGGGCCATGGACGAGTTTATTCTTCTGATTTCGTCGTTACTGGGAATTTCGGTCGTGGGGCGGCGATCAAGCGCCAGCCGGGCACGAAGCGAAAGGACGGATGTGCCTTATGCACGATTCACACAACGCGGTGTGTGAATCCGGGACGCACGGCGGCATTCAGCTTGACGGGGTTTTGTCCGAATCCGGCTGGGGCGCGGCTGGCACGTGATGTTGAGGGCAAAACCGCAACTCGGCCTGAACCTTTTCGCGCGCCGATGGACTCATCTGGAGACGAGGGGGCGGTTCGCGCCGCGTCCTCAGACCAGGATGAGAAACGCAAGTGCGATCAATGCGGCGGCGACGCCGGCTGCGATCAGGGCGTAATCGGTCGCGATATCGCGCTGCGGATCCAACATCGTCTGGTACGGTTTTGGGGCCATTCCGAACCATTACGACGGACCGGGCCAGCCCTCTGTGAAGCAGATCACAACAGCTGCATTTTTTTTGCGGCAGGATCGCGGGAACCACCCGGCCGATTTTGGGTTGTCCTCGCTCAGGCAAGATACGGCGACGATGGCAGCAGAGTTTCAGACATCGCGATATCGGATCGGCCGCCCGGCGCGACTGGACCCGCGCTGGCTATCGAGGCTGGTCGACGCCATGGAACTGGCCGCGCGCGCGGACGTTCGCCACACCCCCTGCGATCCCGGGCTGGTCGCGGACGTCTCGGCGCATCTGGCTCGGCCGGCGACGGTCTTGGGCAACTGCGGCTCGCCCTACAGCTTGCGGAACTAGGATTTCGGGCTTCCCAAAACTTACCGTTCCGAGGCGATCTACTCGCCGGCAAGTCGCAGCCGCGGCGGAACGTTCTGCTCCTTGCGGCGCAGCAGTGCCTCGCCACGCGTAAGGTAGTCGCGGGTCATCGGCACGATGCCCTGGCGCTTGGTGAGCTGGAGCTGGAAGTTCATCATGTTCTGGACCCGGAACGACATCTCCGAGGCTGCCAGGTAGAATTCCCACATCCGGGCAAAACGCTCGTCATAGAGCCGGACGACTTCCTCGCGCCGCGCCATGAAGCGGTCGCGCCATGCCTTCAGCGTCTCGGCATAGTGCAGCCGCAGGATTTCCATGTCGCAGATCAGAAGGCCGGCCTTTTCGATCGCAGGCATCACTTCCGAGAGCGCCGGAATGTAGCCGCCGGGGAAGATGTATTTCCGGATCCAGGGGCTGGTGACGTCGGGTCCGGTCGAGCGGCCGATCGAATGCAGAACCATGATCCCGTCGTCGGTCAGCAGCTCGGCGCAGCGCTTGAAGAACTTCTCGTAGAAGGCCACTCCGACATGTTCGAACATGCCGACCGAGACGATGCGGTCGAACGGGCCGGGGATGTCGCGGTAGTCCTGCAGCAGGAACCGCGCCGTCTGCGTCAAACTCTGCTCCGCCGCACGGGCGTTGGAAATCTGCAATTGCTCGGTCGAGAGCGTAACCCCGGTGACGTCGGCGCCGGTCATCTCGGCGAGATAGAGGCCGAGTCCGCCCCAGCCGGAGCCGATGTCGAGCACGCGGTCGCGCGGTCCGGCCATCAGCTTGGCGGCAAGGTGACGCTTCTTGGCGAGCTGGGCGTCGTCCAGGTTGGATTCGGGGGTCTCGAAGTAGGCGCAGCTGTACTGCTTGTCGGCGTCGAGAAAGAGCGAGTAGAGCCTGCCGTCGAGATCATAGTGATGGGCGACATTGGTCTTCGACTTGCCGCGCAGATTGATTTGTTGAGCGCGCCGTCCGAGGAACCGGAGCCAGGCCTGCAGCTTGGCGAAGTTCGGCAGCATCCTGGCCTGGCCCATCAGGATCGCCAGCACATCCGCAATGGTCCCTTGCTCCACGACGAACGTGCCGTCCATGAAGGCTTCGCCGAAATAGAGCTCGGGATCGAGCAGGGTGCGGATTTCGGCGGACTTGGAGAGGAAACGCGCAGCCACGGGAGAACCGCTGCCGTCGCCACAGATGAATCTGGTTCCGCTCGCGGTCGTGAACGTGATTGCACCGCGGCGAATGAACTGCCCAAAGAAGTGTCGCAAGAGTCGATCCATCGAAACACCAACGGAACGGCAAGCTGCTTGTGCCTAAACACACTGGAATTCTTTGTTCCAACGTGTCCCCGCTGCAAAGATAGGCACGCCTTTGGATTGTGCTATTGCGTTGTGGTCAAAGCCGATATTCCGAAATGTGACAATAGCGTGGATGCGCCATAGATGCGCTTCCATTCGCAGGATAATCCGATAAAAGGTGACCGCCGCGGCCGGTCGACCATGCGGGCCGCCATTTTTCCAAATCCGGAGACGTAAGGAATGTCCAGCCGAGCGCTCAGTCTGGCGACGGTGATGCTTCTGATTGGCTGCCTCTCGGCAGGATCAGCGCACGCGCAAAACCTCGAGGCCGGCAAGAGCCCCTCACAGATATTCGCCGGCACTTGCACGGCTTGCCACAAGAGCCCGCGCGGCCTCCTGAAGAGCGTGCCGGCCTCGTCGCTGCCGGGCTTCCTGCGCCAGCACTACACGACGTCGGGCGAGATGGCGTCGGTGCTGTCGGCCTATCTGGTCTCGAATGGCGCCAGCGATACGCGCTACCAGGCCAAGGATCAGCCGAAAGGGGCGAGGGAGGGCAAGGATGGTCGGCGCGAGGCGAAGCAGTCGCCTGAGCAGGCCGACCATCCGGAGCAGGCCGAGCGCACCGGCCGCCGCCATCGCGAGGGCGCGCTCCCGCAGGAGGGGGCTAGGCCGGACGCCGATGGATTGCCGCAGGGCGAGGAAGGGCATCGCGGCCGCCGGAGCAGGCACATGGCGCGTCCCAGCGAAGCGCCCGATGTCGCAAAGCCGGATGGCCAGACGCCGGAAGCGGCCGGTGAGCAGCCCAAGCCCGGTCGCCGCCACAAGCTCGGCCGGCATGGCAAGCCCGTCGAGGAGCACAAGCCCGACGAAGCTGCAAAGGGCGAGACCTCGAAAGACGAGCCCAAGGCGGAGAGCGCAAAGACCGATGCCGGCGCCAAAAGCGAGAGCAAGAGCGAGGACAAGGGCGAAGCCGAGAAGCCGGTGAGCGACAAGTCGGCTCCCGAAAAATCTGCTCCGGACAAGCCTGCTTCCGACAAGTCCGACAGCGCCAAGGTGGATGCGCCGAAGGAGGGCGCCGGCAGCGAGTCCGCTCCGCTGCGAGCCGACCCCGTTCCAGCGGTGACACCGGCATCTCCAGCCGCAACCGTGACCCCTGCGGCTTCGCCCGCACCTGCCGCATCGTCCGCAGCCGCCGCACCTGAGCCGGCTGCCTCCGCTTCGCCGGCGCCGGTGACTTCCACCGCGCCGCTGCCTCCACCGCCTTCCGGTGCCCCGGCCGGGACGCCGGAGCCGCCGCTCTCCAAGTAGTCGCCCAGTCCGAGGTCGCGTAAACGTTTGACCAGAACTAGAGTAATACTCTAGAGTAACGATCCAAGAGAGGAAAAACCAGGTGACCACGGCGCGCGAGGATCTGTTGGCGGCAGGGCTTATGGTGTTCGATCGCGACGGCTTCGAAGGCGCAACCGTTGCCGCGATCCGGACTCGGGCGCGCGCCTCCAACGGCAGCTTCTTCCATTTCTTCGCCTCGAAGAAAGAGCTCGCCGGAACCCTTTTCCTTGAAATCCTCCAATCCTATCACGCCGCGATCATCACCTCGGTCGACGCGACCTGCGGCGCGAGCGACGGCGTGGCGCGGCTGATCCGCGCCCACCTGGATTGGGTGGTGACAAGCCGCCGCGAGGCACGATTCCTGTTCGAGATTTCGCGCGCCGAATGGGGCGAGGAGGTGCGCGGCGCCCAGCGCGCCGAGAACTCGCGCTTGGCGGAGGCGATCGGGCACTGGCGCGCGCCGCTGCTCGCGCGCGGCGAATTGTTGCCGATGAACACGGCGCTGTTCCTCAGCCAGATCATCGGACCGGCCCAGATCTTCTGCCGCGCTTACCTGTCGGGCCGCGAAAGCCGCGATCCGCGCGAGCAGGTCGAGACGCTTATTGGCTGCGCAATCCGCGCGGTCGTGGCGAAAGGTGCGTCGCCGGGAGCAGGAGGGACGTCATGAGCGAACAGACCGATCCGGATTTCGCACCGATCGCAATGCGAATCCGCGCCAATGTCGGACGGCAGGGATTCATGGGCCATGTCGGCGCGGAATTGGCCGAGCTGTCGCGCGGCACCTGCACGCTTGCGGTCGACCGCCGGCCCGAGCTGTTGCAGCAGCACGGCCTGTTTCATGGCGGGGTGACGGCGTTCCTGGTCGACAACGCGACGACGATCGCTGCAGCGACGTCGCGCGGTCAGCCGGTCCTGACGGCGGAGTACAAGCTGAACCTGCTGTCACCGGCGTCAGGCGACCGGCTGATCTGCCGCGCGCGGGTGATCAAGCCGGGACGTCAGGTCGCGGTGGTCGCGGCCGATGTGTTCTGCGTGATCGACGGCAGGGAAAAGCATACCGCGACCGCGCTCGCCTCGATCGCGATGCTCGATGAAGAGGCCGCGGCACGAATCCAAAGCCCGGCCTGAGGGGCCGGGCTTCAGTCGATGGAGCAATCGAGACGCGCTTACTTCTCTTCGGCGGCCGGAGCCGGCTCGGCATCGTCGTGCTGGGCTTCCGGATCGAAGAACTCGCCGGCGGCGGCCAGCGCCTCCGCGGCGGCGTCCTGGTCTTCCTGGCGGGTCGAGATGTCCTCGCCGCGCTTGATGCGATCGGCTTCCTCGGCGGAGCGGGCGACAGTCACGTTGACGCTGGTCTCGACTTCCGGGTGGACGGCGATCGTCACCTTCTGCTGGCCGATCACCTTGATCGGCGAGTCCAGCCAGACCTGCGGACGCGAGACCGTGATGCCGTCGGCGGCGAGCGCCATGACGATGTCGCGCACCGAGACCGAGCCGAACAGCTGGCCGGATTCGGAGGCCTGGCGGATGATGACGATGTCGCGGCCGTCGATCTTCTCGGCGACCTTGCCGGCTTCACCCTTGGCCTTGATGTTGTTGGCCTCGAGCTCGGCCTTCATGCCGTCATACTTGGCGCGGTTCGCTTCGGTGGCGCGCAGCGCCTTGCCGCGCTTCAGCAAGAAGTTGCGGGCGAACCCGTCCTTGACGCGCACGACCTCGCCCATCTGGCCAAGCTTGGCGACGCGCTCCAGCAGAATGACTTCCATTTTCGTTCTCCTTTAGATGCTAAGTATCGGTTTGAGTGGTTGGATCGGATATCAAGATGCAGGCAACGGCGGCGGCCTCGAGCGCAAATAGCGCTGCCGCAGTCCGAACAGCGCGTCGGCGATGCCGAGCGCAATCAGCGCGGCCAGCGGCCAGGCGAACACGACGACGATGGCGTAGGTGCAGAACAGCCAGAAGCCGCGGCTGTTGAGCGACAGCGTCACCGTATGCAGCACGGCGAAGCCGATGATCGCGAAGGCGATCATCAGTGCCGTCGAGACGACCTGCGCCAGGATCGCGAGGAGGCCGCCGACGAAGCTGAGGCCGAGTGCCACCAGCAGCGCGACCAGCGTCATCGGCGGCAGCGCGGTCGCGCGCAGATCCGGCCACGGCCGGTTCAGCCGCCCGGAGGTCTGCGTGACCTTGCCGGCAAGCCACAGGTTCAGCGTCAGCGTGACCATCGCGACCATCGACCCCGCGATCGGCGCCATCGCCACCATCACGTCGACGAACCGCTCGATATCTCCGCCAGTCTGCCCGTCGGCCGCGGCGCTGATGATCCTGAGCAGGCCGCGCCGCATCGCCACGTGGATGGTCTCCGCATCCGAGCCAAGCGTCAGCAGTGCAGCTGTCGTGGTGATGAGGGCGAAAGCCGCGATCCAGAGCACGATGCGGCCGACCGGATACCATTCGAACTGCGGCGGAGCGGATTCCGCGCCGTCGGTGGCCGATTCGATCGGCCGGCCGAGCAAAGCGAGATGGCCAAGCCACCAACCGGGCAGGGCGACGATCACGGCAAAGGCGATGCAGTAGGGAAGTCCAAAGATCGCGCCGAGACCTGCGGCCGCCGCGATGCCGCCGATGGCGGCAGCAAGCGGCCCCCAGCCGAGCGCGGTCACCATCAGCGGCAGCGGCGCGAGGTAGAACAGCAGCAACGAGATCAGTTCGCCCGAAATGACCGAGGCGAACATCAGCCCCGACGCTGCGCCGGCGGCAATGGCAACGATGAAGATCGCGATCATCAGCTGTCCCGCTCCTTTCGAGCGGTTAGAGGCACTCCGTCGAGAACCCCAACCATCGGCGACCGGACGACCCGGAAGCCTTATGAGAATAACGGGCCGGCGGCACGGGCCGCCGGCCGAAGGCGATTACCTGATAACGTAGGGCAGGAGGCCGAGGAAACGCGAGCGCTTGATGGCGCGGGCGAGTTCACGCTGCTTCTTGGCGGAGACGGCGGTGATGCGGCTCGGCACGATCTTGCCGCGCTCGGAGACGTAACGCATCAGCAGCTTGGAATCCTTGTAGTCGATCTTCGGCGCATTCGCGCCCGTGAACGGGCAGGACTTGCGGCGACGGAAAAACGGACGGCGGGCACCAGCTTCAGCCATGATTCTTTACTCCTCGGTCGCTGCGTCTTCTTCGCGCGGACGGCGCGGGCCACGGTCGCCACGGAAACCACCGCCATCGCGATCACGATCACCACGGAAACCGCCCTCCCTGTCGCCGCGGAAGCCGCCGCCGCGATCGTCGCGCTCGCGGTCACGGTCGGCCTTGCGCATCATCGCGGACGGGCCTTCCTCGTGCTCTTCGACGCGTACGGTGAGATAGCGGATGACGTCTTCGCTGATCCGCTCCTGGCGCTCGATCTCGGTGACGACAGCCGACGGAGCGTCGATGTTCATCAGCACGAAATGTGCCTTGCGGTTCTTGTTCATGCGGTAGGTGAGGGAGCGCACGCCCCAATTCTCGGTCTTGGTGACCTTGCCGCCGCCCTGTTCGACGATACCGGTCATCTGGGCGGTCAGTTCTTCGACCTGCTGGCTGCTCGCGTCCTGACGCGCGAGAAAAACATGCTCGTAAAGAGCCATGGCTGTCCTTTCCTAGTGTTGGCGCGGTTCCCGGCGACAAGCCCTTCGAGACCTTCGGAAAGGACTCGATGCTGCTCAGAAGGCGGAAGCACGGGACGACGGGCCGACTGGCCCTGCCACATCAAAATCAACGAGGTGAATTTGCTGAGACCGTCCGTTCAGCTCCCGGCCGGGGCCCACGGATGCGCGCTTTATAAGGATTTTGGCCGCAATGGCAAGCGCTCACAACCCCGAACCGGGCCGCCGATTGTAGGGCGGGGGCGGTCGAGGGGCTCCCCAAGGCAAACCTCCTGGCAATTTTGTGTTGATTTCTTTGTTTGTATGGCATACAAATACGCAAGAAGGATCATGATGGGTTCGGAGACCGCCGGCATGCCCGCACCAGACCCGAAGCACGCAGTCCGCGCGACGCGCTCGGCAGGTCGCAAGATGCGCTCCCAGTTGCTCGATGGCGCCAGCCGACTGTTCAAGGAGCGCGGGCTGTCCGGGACCTCGATCTCCGACATCGCCGCCGCGGCGGACGCCTTTCCCAGTCAGATCACCTATTACTTCCGCACCAAGGAGGCGCTGTTCGTCGAGGCTGCCTGCCGCGACATGCTCTATCTGGCTCGCGCCACCGAGCGGGCCGCTCTCAACGCCCTCACGCCGCGCGATTACACGCATGCGCTGGCCGAGACCGTGACTGCGACGGACACGGTCGCCTTCTTCGCCGAAGCCCTGACCCTGACGCGGCGCCGCCAGGATCTCGCACCATTGGTCGAACGCACCATCGAGCGCCTGCACAGTGAAGGCGCGCGCGCCTATGCGGGACAGGTCGAACGGCACGGCTGGCGAACGCTGCGTGCGCCGGAGGAGAGCTCGCGGCGATTCTGGGCGGTCGCGATCGGCGTCATCGTCGAAGGTTTTGCGATGGGCCGGGCGGCGGAGGAGATGTGCGGCGAGCTGCTGCGCGCCCTCGGCGAGCAGGCAACCGCGACCTCGGGCAATGATGGCATGCGCCTGCGCCTTGTTGGCAACCGCAATCGCGACACTTCAGCCTCATCGGATGAGGAGACCAGCTCATGACCGCGCTCCGCATGCGTGCCCGCGATTTCCTGACCGAGGATGAACTGGTTGCGGTCCGCCAGCGCAAGACATGGAAGGGCGTCGCCCTGATCGCGCATGCCTGGGCGTTGATAGCAGGCGCGGTCGCGCTGGTCGCATGGTGGCCCAATCCGCTGACCTATCTGCTTGCGGTCGCGATCATCGGCTCGCGCCAGCTCGGGCTTGCGATCCTGATGCATGACGGCGCGCATGGCTGCCTCTCGGCGGACGAGAAGACCAACCTGGCGCTGAGCCAGTGGTTCTGCGCCTATCCGATCTTCGCCGAGACGCGCGGCTATCGCCGCTATCACCTGCAGCACCACGCGCGAACGCAGCAGGAGGATGACCCCGACCTCGTGCTGTCGGCGCCGTTTCCGATCACGAAGATGAGCTATCGCCGCAAATTCTTCCGCGATATCACGGGCCAGACCGGCTACCAGCAGCGCAAGGCGCAGCTGCTCAACGCGTTCGGCCCGAGCGAATGGCCGCTGTCGCGGCGCGCCGCGAACTTCTGGGAGAAGCTCGGCCCGCAATGCGTGACCAACGCGGTGCTGTTCGCAGGCCTGGCCGCTGCCGGCGTGTGGTGGGCCTATCCGCTGTTGTGGCTGGTGCCGCTGTTCACCTGGATGATGGTGATCACGCGCATCCGCAACATCGCCGAGCACGCGGTGGTCCCCGACAGCGCCGATCCCTTGCGCAACACCCGCACCACGCACGCCAACGTCCTCGAACGGCTGTTCGTCGCGCCTTACTACGTGAACTACCATCTCGAGCATCACCTGCTGTTCTACGTGCCCTGCTACAACCTGCCGCGCGTCCACCGCATTCTGGGCCGGAGCCGCTATGCCGAGCGGATGGAGGTGCAGCCGGGCTATGCCGCCGTGCTGCGGCTGGCGACCGCGAGGCCCGACCACGAGGATCGTCCGGGGCAGCTGGTCAACAGCGCGCGCCGGGCGCGGGCCGGCGGCAGGGTTAACGCCGACCAGAATGCCGGCGGGTTCTAGCCCGAATCCCTCTCCGGCATCCCCACCTGCATCCCCAGGGTTCCGCCGGCGCGGCTTGACATGGTGGCCATCATCAGTGTCTTACGGCCCGGTCCGGGGCAGGGCTCAAGCCGTTGTCCGGACCCGCCGGGGCGCTTTTCGCGCGACGCGGACAGCAATTTCCCCCGCGACAAACGCCAAGCGTTTGCGCGAAGATCACGCTCAACAAGGTAGGGAGCGCCGATGACGGCAGCATTCACGTTTCCCGGGCAGGGCTCGCAGGCCGTCGGCATGGGCAAGACCCTGGCCGAGGCCTTTCCGGCAGCCAGGGCGGTGTTCGACGAGGTCGATGCTGCGCTCGGCGAGAAGCTGACGGCGACGATCTGGGATGGTCCGGCCGAGACGCTGCAACTGACCGAAAATGCCCAGCCGGCGTTGATGGCGGTGTCGATCGCGACCTTGCGTGTGCTGGAGAGCGAGGCGGGGTTCTCGGTCGGGCGTGACGCCGCCTTCGTGGCCGGCCATTCGCTCGGCGAATATTCGGCGCTGGCGGCGGCCGGCAGCCTGACCGTCAGCGACACCGCGCGGTTGCTGCGCACCCGCGGCCTTGCAATGCAAAAGGCCGTCCCGGTTGGCGCCGGCGCGATGGCCGCGCTGCTCGGCCTCGACTATGAGGCGGCAGTTGCGGTCGCCAGCGAGGCCGCCCAGGGACAGGTCTGCCAGGCCGCCAACGACAATGGCGGCGGGCAGGTCGTTGTTTCGGGCGACAAGGCCGCCGTCGATCGCGCGGTGGAAATCGCCAGGACCAAAGGGGCAAAACGCGCGATGCTGCTTCCGGTGTCCGCCCCCTTCCACTGCAAGCTGATGCAGCCGGCGGCCGATGCGATGGCGCAGGCGCTGGCCGGCGTCACCATCAAGGCGCCGGCGGCGCCGCTGGTCTCCAACGTGCTGGCTGCCGCCATCACCGATCCCGACGAGATTCGCCGTCGCCTGGTCGAGCAGGTCACCGGGACGGTGCGCTGGCGCGAGTCGGTCGCCTATATGGCAGGGCGGGGCGTGACCCGGTTCTTCGAGATCGGCGCCGGCAAGGTGCTGAGCGGACTGGTCAAGCGCATTGCGGACGGCGCGGTCGGCGTGTCGGTCGGCGGCCCCAACGATATTGTTGCGGCCAGGGACGCCTTGAAGGCTTCGGCGTAACCAGCCGAGAGGAGATTTTCGATGTTCGACTTGACTGGCAGGACGGCGCTCGTCACGGGCGCGACCGGAGGCATCGGCGGCGCGATCGCGCAGGCGCTGCACGCGCAGGGCGCGACGGTTGCGATCTCCGGTACGCGGCGCGAGGTGCTGGACGGCTTTGCCGCCAAGCTCGGCGAACGCGTTCACGTGCTGCCTTGCAATCTCTCCAGCAAGGAGGATGTCGAGGCGCTGGTGCCGGCAGCGGAGGCTGCGATGGGGCAGGTCGACATCCTGATCGCCAATGCCGGCATCACCCGTGACAATCTGTTCGTACAGCTGCGCGACGAAGACTGGGACGACGTCATCGCCGTCAACCTGACCGCGACCTTCCGCCTGGCGCGCGCCGCGACCAAGCTGATGATGCGCAAGCGCTTCGGCCGGATCATCGCGATCACCTCGATCGTCGGCGTCACCGGCAATCCAGGGCAGGGCAACTACACCGCGTCGAAGGCCGGCATCATCGGCCTGATCAAGACGCTGGGCGCCGAATATGCCAAGCGCGGCGTGACCGCCAACTGCATCGCGCCGGGCTTCATCAAGACGCCGATGACGGATGCGCTCAACGACAAGCAGCGCGAGACCATCCTGGCGAAGGTTCCTGCGGCGCGGCTCGGAACGCCCGAGGATATCGCTGCGGCTGCGGTCTACCTGGCCTCGAACGAGGCCGCTTACGTCACCGGACAGACGATTCACGTCAATGGCGGAATGGCCATGATTTGAGCTGCTTACTGGCTCTCGCAATGCGGCGAAAGGCCCTTTCCGGGAGCCGGTTCAGGTGTGTAGTCAAGGCTTTGGAAGTATGATAGCTGAACCCCCCACGGATGGGCAAAGAACGCCATTGCAGGATGTTGAAAGCCTGTATATTGGCGGGGCGACGCCTGCCGTTCGCCGGGGCTTAGTCGGCTACGACCGGGCCGAATCAAGACTATGCGCGACTGAGTAATCGAGACGACCACGATGGCTCGTATCGTCTTGGGGTCGGGTCCAATGGAACAACGAGGTTGAACGATGAGTGAGATTGGCGAGCGGGTTAAGAAGATTGTGGTCGAACACCTCGGTGTCGAACCCGAGAAGGTGGTCGACAGCGCGAGCTTCATCGATGACCTCGGCGCCGACAGCCTCGACACGGTCGAGCTCGTGATGGCCTTTGAAGAAGAATTCGGCTGTGAGATTCCGGACGACGCCGCCGAAACGATTCTGACCGTCGGCGACGCCACGAAGTTTCTCGAGAAGAACGCGAAGAGCTGACGCCTTTCGCGCAGGTTGACGAAGCCGGACGGACCGTTGTCGAACGGTCCCCCGGTTTCTTATTATTGGCCGCCCATTCCGGGCCGGAGATATTGACATGAGGCGAGTTGTCGTCACTGGGCTGGGCATGGTTACACCGCTCGGCTGCGGTGTTGAGGCAACTTGGGCGCGCATTCTCGCGGGCGAGAGCGGCGCGAAGAAGATCGATACCTTCGACGTGTCGGATCTGCCGAGCCAGATCGCCTGTCCGGTGCCGCGCGGCGACGGCAGCAACGGTACCTTCAATCCCGATCAGTGGATGGAGCCGAAGGACCAGCGCAAGGTCGACGACTTCATCATCTTCGCGATGTGCGCGGCCAAGCAGGCGCTCGACGATGCCAACTGGCATCCCGAGACCGAAGAGGACAAGTGCGCGACCGGCACGCTGATCGGCTCCGGCATCGGCGGCCTGACCGGCATTGCCGAGACCGCGATCGTTCTGAAGGAGCGCGGGCCGCGCAGGGTTTCGCCATTCTTCATCCCGGGACGCCTGATCAATCTGGCGTCGGGCTATGTCTCGATCGAGCACGGCCTCAAGGGCCCCAACCATTCCGTGGTCACCGCGTGTTCGACCGGCGCGCATGCGGTCGGCGACGGTGCGCGGCTGATCGCGCTCGGTGATGCCGACGTGATGGTGGTGGGCGGCGCCGAATCGCCGATCAGCCGGATCGGCGTTGCCGGTTTCTGCGCGGCGCGCGCGCTGTCGACCGCCTTCAACGAAACGCCGCAAAAGGCCTCGCGCCCCTACGACAAGGATCGCGACGGCTTCGTGATGGGCGAGGGCGCCGGCATCGTGGTGCTGGAAGAGTATGAGCACGCGAAGAAGCGCGGCGCGAAGATCTACGCCGAGGTGACCGGCTACGGCCTCTCGGGCGATGCGTATCATATCACCTCGCCGTCGCCGGACGGCGATGGCGGCTTCCGCAGCATGAGTGCAGCGCTCAAGCGCGCCGGCCTGACGCCGGCCGATATCGACTACGTCAATGCGCACGGCACCTCGACCCTGGTGGGCGACGAGATCGAGCTCGGTGCGGTCGAGCGTCTGCTCGGCAACGCGGCGTCGATGGTCTCGATGTCGTCGACCAAGTCGGCAACCGGACATCTGCTCGGCGCAGCCGGTGCAATCGAGGCGATCTTCGCGATCCTTGCGATTCGCGATAAGGTCGCGCCGCCGACCATCAATCTCGACAATCCGTCGGTCCAAACGGCGATTGATCTCGTGCCGCACACGTCGCGCAAACGCGAGATCAATGTGGCGCTTTCCAATTCGTTCGGTTTCGGAGGCACCAACGCCTCCGTGATCGTGCAGCGTGTGACGAATTAATTGGGTGTTTAGAACTAGTCCACCGTTTTGCCGTATTCCGCGGTGACTCCTAATAGCGGGCGTATGCTATTGGCCGGGCAGGGGTTTGTCCGGCCACGATTGAACCGGTAGGATTTTGGTTTGCATCGATGAGTGAGAGGCCGCCCATTTCGCCGAGGAGTCCGCGTGCCGCGCTGGAGCCGGAACAGGTTCCGCCGCCGCCCAAGCGCTCGGATCGTGCCCGCAATCCCTTCGTGATCGTCGGCAACGCCATCATCACCATCCTGATCATTGCGATGATCGGCGCCGGCACTGCGTATTATTACGGACGACAGACGCTGGAGGCGCCGGGGCCGCTCCAGGAAGACAAGGTCGTCAACATCCCGGCCCGCGCCGGCAAGCGCGACATCGCCGACGTGCTCTCGCGCGAGGGCGTGATCAACGTCAACCCGTGGATCTTCATCGGCAGCGTGTTCGCGCTGAAGGCCAGCTCCGACCTCAAGCCCGGCGAGTATTCGTTCCAGAAGAATGCCAGCCTGCGCGACGTCATCGCCACCATCGTCGAAGGCAAGGTGGTGCAGCATGCCATCACGATTCCGGAGGGCCTGACCTCCGAGCAGATCGTGGCGCGGCTCTCCGACAACGACATCTTCACGGGCTCGGTGCATGAGATCCCGCGCGAGGGAACGCTGCTGCCGGAGACCTACAAGTTCCCGCGCGGCACCACGCGCGACCAGGTGATCCAGCGCATGCAGCAGGCGCAGAAGCGCGTGCTTGCCGAGATCTGGGACCGCCGCAGTCAGGACGTGCCGCTGAAAACGCCGGACCAGCTCGTCACCCTGGCTTCGATTGTCGAGAAAGAGACCGGGCGCGCCGACGAGCGCAGCCGCGTCGCCGCCGTCTTCGTCAATCGCCTGCGGCAGAAGATGAAGCTGCAGTCCGATCCGACCATCATCTACGGTCTGGTCGGCGGCAAGGGCACTCTGGGACGTCCGATCAAGCGCAGCGAGATCAACCAGCCCTCGCCCTACAACACCTATGTGATCGACGGTCTGCCGCCCGGGCCGATCGCCAATCCCGGCCGCGCCTCGCTGGAGGCGACCGCCAATCCCGCGCGCACGCGTGATCTGTTCTTCGTTGCTGACGGGACCGGCGGTCACGCCTTTACCGAGACCTACGACCAGCACGCCAAGAACGTCGCCAAGCTGCGCACGATGGAAAAGCAGATCCAGAACGATACCGTCGAGCCCGCGGATGATCCGCCGCCGCCGGCCGCGGCCCCGGCGCCCGCTGCCGCCGACACCAATCCGACCGCGGCGACGCCGCCGAAGCCGGCCAATCAGAAGAAGCCTCCGCGCGGCCGCCAGGGTGCGGCCCAGCAGACCGCGACGCCGCCGGTAGTGCAGCGCTAACCGCGGCTCTGCCCTGACGTGGATGTAATTCCACTTTCACGGAATCCGCTCTAAGGTCGCGAAGGCTCCGAGCGAGTCCCGCAGGTTCCAGGCGAGCCTCATACCTTTTTGTTGGAGAGTTCAACGCGATGGCGCTATCGAGCATGACCGGCTTTGCCCGAAGCCATGGCGCGAGCGGCCCCTATACGTTCGAGTGGGAGCTCAAATCCGTCAACGCCAAGGGTTTCGACCTCCGGCTGCGGCTGCCGCCCGGATGGGACGAGCTCGAGGCCCCCGCCAAGAAGCGCGCCGGCGAGGTGCTGTCGCGCGGTACGGTCTACGCCAATCTCAGCGTCAAACGGACCGATGCGGCGCAGACGGTCCGCATCAACGAGGACGTGCTGGAAGCCGTGGTGAAGGTCGCAGGCGAGCTCGCACAGCGGATCGACGCTGTTGCGCCGAGCATCGACGGCCTGCTCGGAATCAAGGGCGTGATCGAGGTGGTCGAGCCCGAGAGCGACGAGGAAGAGGACAAGGCGGCGCGGGCTGCTGCGGCCAGGGCTTTCGAGCAGGCGCTCGACAGCCTCGTCGAGATGCGCCGCCGCGAGGGTGCGGCGCTCGGGCAGATCCTGATGCAGCGGATGGACGAGATCGAACGCCTCGCCGGGCGCGCGGAAGTCGCGCCCGGCCGCAAGCCCGAGGCGATCAAGGCACGCCTCGCCGAGCAGATCGCGGCGCTGCTGGAAACGTCTGATCGCTTCGATGCCGACCGGCTCAGCCAGGAGGCGATCCTGATCGCCACCAAGGCCGATATCCGCGAGGAGCTCGACCGCATCGCTTCGCATGTCGCGCAGGCGCGCGACATGATCGGCAAGGGCGGCCCGGTCGGACGGCGGCTCGACTTCCTCGCGCAGGAATTCAACCGTGAGGTCAACACCTGCTGCTCGAAGTCGAACGATGTCGAGCTGACCAATACCGGGCTCGAGATGAAGAACGTGGTGGAGCAGTTCCGCGAGCAGGTCCAGAATCTGGAGTGAGCGATGACGGCGCAGGGCTACGATGGCGTTGAGCGTCGCGGATTGATGTTCGTCCTGTCCTCGCCCTCGGGCGCCGGCAAGACCACACTATCGCGCATGCTGATCGACCGCATGCCGGGATTGAAGATGTCGGTGTCGGCCACCACACGTCCGATGCGGCCGGGTGAGGTCGAGGGCCGCGACTATTTCTTCGTCGACCAGGCGACATTCGAGGCGATGGCCAGGCAGGGCGATTTGCTGGAATGGGCCACCGTATTCGACAATCGTTACGGCACGCCGCGGGCCGCGGTCGAGACCGCGCTGTCGGCCGGCCAGGACGTGCTGTTCGATATTGACTGGCAAGGCACCCAGCAACTGCGCGAGAAGGCGCGCGCCGACGTCGTCAGCGTCTTCATCCTGCCGCCATCTGCAGCGGATCTCGAGAAACGGTTGCACACCCGCGCGCAGGACTCCGAGGAGGTCATCCGCGGGCGGATGAACCGCGCCACCCACGAGCTGAGCCATTGGGCGGAGTACGACTATATCGTCATCAACCAGAACGTCGACGACGCCTTCGCCGAGGTGCAGTCGATCCTCAAGGCCGAACGGCTCAAGCGCGAGCGGCGCACAGGCCTGACCGAATTCGTGCGCGGCCTGCAGCGCCAGCTCGAGAAGTAGCCTCAGCTCGCAGCGCTGCGTGCCAGTCGCTGCAGCATCTCGGCGATCTGCCGGCTGTCCTCCTCGGATTTTTCGAAATCACGCACGCCCTCGCGGCGCGGCATCGGCGGTTCGGCGCGGCGTGGCGGCATCTCGGACAGCCTAGAGCCGTTGCCGTTCAGGCGGAATTCGAACGCCAATCCAGGTTTTGGTTTTGACGCGTTTTCTTCCCGCGAACCGGCATCAACTCTGCCCGGAAAAGCTCTGGTCGGGCGTTCGCGCTTCGGGGCGACTGGCGGCGCGCGCTCCCGGCTGAGCGAATCCCACGGCGCGTGCCACTCGTTGTCGATCTCGTAGGCCTTCGTGCGCGTACGGGTCAGCCGCACGACGAGGGCACTGACCAGACCCGCCAGTGCCAGTGCGCCGATCATGACGATCAGCAGCATCTGCGTGGACGAGGACGGCCTGTCTGTGGAGGCTTGCGCCGCGGCGGCCGGCGCCGGCGCCGGCGCCGGTGCGTCCGTCTGCGTCGCATCGGCTTGCGTGGCCGCAGGCGCCGGTGTTGGGGTAGCGAGGCGCGTGCCGTTCGACGCGCCCATGCTCGAGGCGTCGAACCAGCGTGCCGTCACTGACGAGGACGGCGCATTTGGATCCGCCGGCGCGTTCGCGTCGGCTGCCGGATTGCCTGCCTGGCTGGCATCGGGAGCCGCCGCCGGTGCGGCGGCTGCAGGCGGCGACACCACCTCGGCATGCGCATCGGCGACCGATTTGCGCATCGCCGGCTGGAGTTGGGGCTGTGGCTGGGATTGCGTCTGCTGTGGCTGTGGCTGGGGCTGCGCCTGTGGCGACGTGTCGTCGGCAGCGGTCGCATCGGGCGCGGGCGCCGCCGGTTGCTGCGCGGCTGCGGCTTTGGCCGCCTTGTTCTTCGCCTCACCAAGATACCAGCACTTCTTTTGGGTCGCGCGGTCGAGATGGAAATACCAATGGCTTCCTGCCGGTGCGCTTCCCTTCGGTGCGGGCTGGCAATTGTCTGCCGTTTTCTCTGCTGTCCCGGCGGCGGTCTGCGCCGCGGCGAGATTGGCAGCCCCCAACATGCCGGCGGCAAGTGCCGCGGCAAATATTGCTGAACGATTTGACATACGCGTCCCCGGTATTTCTTTGTGCAAACGCTGGCAGGTCCCAATGTCGGTAAAGAGTTGGGTCGCAATGCGCCGCAAATCCGGAGCGGGTAGGGCTTAATTGCGGCCCTCGGCGTCCCGCAATTGCGGCGCGCCGGGGGCAACGATCGCGCGGCCGCTATTGCTTGGTGGCGGACCAGGTTCCGCCGCAGCCGTCGGAACGGCGGAACGTTCCCGAGCCGCTGCGGCCGGACAGGTGACCCGAACCGATCGAGGTAAAGCCTTTGCCTCGGAAAACGGACCGCGCCGCGCCGTTGGGGCTGACGGATCCGGTGAGGCTTTCGCCGATAATCCTGCCGCTCGTGATCACGACCGCGCCGGTGGCGGTGCCGCCGCAGCCGATGGAGACGACCGCCCACGCGCCGTCGAAATTACCGGTGCCGCCACCGCCGCCGCTCCTGCGCGCGGCGTGGCTCGGCTCTTCCGTATCCGGCTTGCTGTGCCGGGACGGACGGCTGGAGTCGACCGCGCGCGGTGCCTCGCGCGAGCCGGACAGCGATTTCTCATCGTTGCCGATGCTGCCGCCGCTGCTGCCGGACTGCGCGAGCACCGACGTCGCGCCGAGGACGGAAAGGAGCAGGGCGGAAAACAGGGCAGGCCGCAGCGTGGATTGAGACATGTCTTGCATACTCTGCTTTTCGAATGCCACCGTCGGTAAGCTCAGTGTCCGACGCCGTTCGCGCAGACGGCATCGATAATGCGGCAGGATTTCCCGGCCTTGCCGCATTCGTCAAGCGCCGCCGCCCTGGCGCGATCGAGCGTGTCGCGCTCGATCAGCGACCACGACTTGCTCGATATGGCGAACGCGCCGCAATGCGAGCCGTAGAAGGATAGCTCGAAGGTGCATTTGGCGCCGCCGCATTTGTCGCGCGCATCGTCGACCGCGGCGCGTCGTGACGCGTGCTTCCAGGAGATGCCCCATTTGTCGATATCGGGACCGTAAACGATCGAGCCCCATGGGCTGAGATCCTCCATCTTGCGCAGCCGCGTCAGCACGCCCTCGGTTGCTTCACCGGTCGGCGTCATCGCGACCTTCTCCTGGAATTTGCTGATCGCGGCACGCATGCCGTTCCTGCTGTCGATCGGCTCGGGATCGAAATTGTGCTCGTAGAGCCGTTCGCTCAGTTCGCGGAGCAGGGCCACATCCTTGATCGGGACGCGGTCGGGGTCCGGCCGCAGCGTGCCCGGCAGTTGCGCCTCCGGCTGCGCCGCGACCGCGACCTGCGGCGCGGCCGGAGCGGCGGGCGGAACGAAATAGAAGGTGCCGTCGATCGGCGAGGAGGACACCCAGGGCTGCTGCGCGCCTCCGGTCTCGCGCTTCACCGCGAGCCCGACCTGGTTGAAGGTCTGGAAGATGTCGAGGCCTGCCTGCCTGATCGTGGACGCCAGCGCCTTGGTGTAGGGACTGTGACCGTCGGTGCCGTCGAGTGCGACGTTGCCGGGCTGTGTTGCGTAGGAGATCAGCGTTCCGTCCGGGGCACGCATCTGGGCAAGACCTCCGTCTGCGGCGCGCAATCCACGTCCGCCAAACGGGTTGTTCCGGCATGCATCGAGGATCACCATGTTGAGCCGCGTGCCGGAGCCCTGCATCTGCTTCAGCACCAGATTGACATCCAGCATCTGGAAATCGACGTCGGCTTCCCGCGTGGCGTTGGCGCCGACCGGCACCAGATAGTTCGAGCCTGATACCTGGACGCCGTGGCCAGCGTAATAGAACAGCGCGACGTCGGCGCCCTGGACCTGCCGGCCGAAGCTCTGGACTGCGATATCCATGGCCGGCTTGTCGAGATCGATCTGGGCACGGCCCCCGACCAGTGTGAAGCCGAGGCTCGCGAGCGTTTCAGCCATCAGGGCGGCATCGTTGCGGGGATTGTCGAGCCGGGTGACGTTCTGGTAGGCGGAATTGCCGATCACGAGCGCGACACGCTTCTCGGTCGCCGCCTCGGCGGCACCTGCGAACGCGTGGAGCAGCGCGAGCAACGCTGCCACCGCCAGGCCTCTGCCGTAAGCAGTTCCGTGCATCCCCCGCACCTCATGCCTCGACGGCAGGTTAGCAGCGAAGCAGGCAGGAAAAAAGCCGCGGCGGCTTTCCGAGTGCGGGTCAATCGCTCTCGATGACGTCGCTGAACAGCACGTAGCGCTGGCCGTTGAAGCGGACCAGCCGCATCTGCTTGATCGGCCGCAGGTCGGTCGGCGAGGTCCGCAGCCGGATGCCGGGCAGCAGCAACGGCAGTTCCATGTCGAGATGCGAGGCCTGTTTCATGACGTTCTCGCGCGTCAGGTCATCGCCGCATTGCTTGAGGATCTGCACCACGGCGTAGCCGATATTGTAGCCGTAGGGCGCGTAGTAGTCGCTCTTGTCGACGTGGGGGTTGTACTTGTCCATCCAGACGTTCCAGGCCTGCATCGCCGGATCGTCCTTCCATTGCGGATCGGCCGGGTCCTTCTGGTAGGCCGCCGAGATCACGCCCTTGGCCGCCTCGAAGCCGGCAGGGCGGATCGCGCCCGCGATAGACGAGCCGACGCTGGAAAGCAGTTCCTGCGGATGCCAGTCGATATCGTAGGCCTTGCGGATGGCTTGCGCCGCGAATTTCGGTACGGCGGCGATGAACAGCACGTTGGCGCCGGAGGCCTTCAGCGACACGATCTGCGAGTCCACGGTGGGATCGCTGGTGTTGTAGGCCTGCTGCGACACGATCATCTTTGCCGCCTTGTCGCCAAGCCCGCGCTTGAAGCCGATGATGTAGTCGCGGCCGAGATCATCGTTCTGCGCGAGGATGCCGATCTTCGCGTCCGGTTGCGTCGACAGGATGTATCTCGCGTAGATTTCGCCTTCCGACGCGTAATGCGGCGTCCAGCTCATCGTCCACGGAAAGTGCTCGGGATCGTTGAAGATGGTCGCGCCCGATCCCACGAACAGATGCGGCACCTGCTTCTGGTTGATGTATTTGACCACGGCCATGTTGGGCGCGGTGCCGACCGGGTTGACGAGGAACAGCACCTCGTCGCTCTCGATCAGGCGACGGATCTGCTCGACGGTCTTGGGCGGGCTGTAGGCGTCGTCGAGGCTGATGAAGTTGATCTTGCGGCCGTTGACGCCGCCATGATCGTTGATCATCGCGAAATAGGCGGTGATCGATATGGCGCCGGCCGAATAGGCCGATGCCGGGCCGCTGTAGGGCGTGGTCGTCCCGATCTTGATCTCGCTCGCGGTGGCGCCCGGACCGTAATGCTGCGCGGCGGCCGGCGTCGTGGCAAGGGCGAACGCGAGCGCCGCCCAAGCCGGGATCGTCGAACGTTTCCTCATTCACGTCCTCCCCATTTGTTCGGGTGAGGCCGGCGAGACGCTTCTGCTAGTTCTTCAGAACAACGCGTCCCACGACTTTGCCGGCCCGCAACTCCTCGATCCATTTCTGGACGTCGGCCATCGGCTCTTCCTTCATCGGCGTCGGCTTGATCTTGCCGGCGCGCGCGAGCGCCATCAGCTCCTGGCCCTCGGCGAGCGTGCCCACCATGAAGCCTTCGATGGTCATGCGCTTGTAGACCCATTGCACCATCGGCAGCGTGAACTGGCCGCCCATCAGGCCCGACACCACGATCTTGCCGCCGCGCGCCACCGTCGACACGGCGAACGCCATCGACTTCTCGTTGCCGGCGAAATCGACGGCGCCATCGAAGCCGCCGTCGCTTTCCTTCAGCATGCGCTTGGCCACGTCGGGCTCCGCCGGATCGTAGGCGACCGCAGCGCCGTTCTTCAGCGCAGTCTCGCGCGCAGCGGGGCTGAGATCGGCAACCGCGATTGGCTGCTTGAACATGGCCTGCGCGAACGACAGGCCCATCATGCCGACGCCGCCGAGGCCGATCAGCAGGAGATTGCGCTGGCGCGGACGATCGACCAGCCGCTTCAGCGCGCCGTAGGCGGTGACGCCGGAGCACATCAGGGTCGCCGCCTGGTTCACCGGCAGCGGATCATAGTCGAGCAGGTATTTCGCGTCGGGCACCAGCACGTGGGTGGCAAAACCGCCGTCGATGGAAACGCCGAGGAAGCGCTGCTTGACGCACAAATTCTCGTCGCCGGCGAGACAGTCGCGGCACTGGCCGCAGCCGATCCAGGGGAATACCGCCTTCTTCGTTCCGATCAGCTGGTTCGGCACGTCGGGACCAACCTCGTCGACGACGCCGGCGATCTCATGGCCGAGCGTGAAGGGCAGGGTCATGCCGCGGGTGGTGTCGAGCTTTTTGCCGCCGCCGAGATCGGCATAACCGTCCTGGATGTGGAGATCGGAGTGGCACAGGCCGCAACGCTCGATGCGGACAAGGACCTCGCGGCCCACCGGCTTCGGCGTGTCGATGATGGTTTCGCACAGCGGTGCATCGAACTTGACGAGGGATTGGCGAACCATACGCGCCATTACGTTCTCTCCTGATGTTCTATTTTGTGGACCGTATATCGGCCAATTCCCTCGCCATGGCAACAAAGCCCGAGACCGGAACGGTTTCGGCGCGCCGCGTGGCGTCGATGCCGGCAGCGGCGGCGAGCCGCGCGGGATCGACGGAGAGCGATTTCAGGCTCTGCCGCAGCATCTTGCGGCGCTGGCCGAAAGCTGCGGCCGCGACCTGCTCGAGCAAGCGGCGATCGCACGGTTCGGGCGCAGCTCGCGGTATCAATCGTACCACCGAGGATGTCACCTGCGGTTGCGGCACGAATGCTGCCGGCGAAATGTCGAACAGGATCCTGGTCTCGGCGCGCCAGTTGGCCAGCACCCCGAGCCGGCCATAGGCTTCCTCGTTCTCATGGGCGACGATGCGCTCGGCGACCTCGCGCTGGAACATCAGTACCATCATGTCGTACCAGGGCGGCCACGGCTCGATCGACAGCCAGTCGACCAGAAGTTGGGTCGCGATGTTGTAGGGCAGGTTGGCGACGATCTTCGCCTTGCCCCCCTCGAGCATCGGGCGCGGATCGAATTGCTGTGCGTCGCCGTGCACGATCTCGATGCGGCCCGGATAGCGCTTGACGATGTAGTCGAGCGCCGCCAGCGCGCGCTCGTCGCGCTCGATCGCGATGACACGCCTGGCGCCGAGCGCCAGCAGGGCGCGCGTCAATCCGCCGGGGCCGGGGCCGACCTCGATCACGGTGGCGTCTTCGAGCGGACCGGCGGCGCGGGCGATCCGGGCCGTGAGATTGAGGTCGAGCAGGAAATTCTGGCCGAGCGATTTGCGCGCCGACAGCGAGTGTTCGCGAATGACCTCGCGCAGCGGCGGCAGGTCGTCGATCGTGCTCATCTACCGCTGCGCCGCGGCCATCCGCGCGGCGAGCCGCAGCGCGGCGATCAGGCTCGAGGGATTGGCCTTGCCGGTGCCTGCGATGTCGAACGCGGTGCCGTGATCGGGCGAGGTCCGGATGAACGGCAGCCCCAGCGTGACGTTCACCGCGTCCTCGAACGCGACGGTCTTGATCGGGATCAGCGCCTGATCGTGATACATGCAGACCGCGCAGTCATAGGTTTTGCGCGCAGCCGCATGAAACATCGTGTCGGCCGGCAGCGGCCCTTTGGCCAGGATGCCCTCGCGGCGCAGGATCTCGACCGCCGGTGCAACGACCTCGATATCCTCCATGCCGAGCGTACCATCCTCGCCGGCATGCGGGTTGAGACCCGAGATCGCAAGTCGCGGAGCGGCGAGGCCAAGCCGCGACTTCATGTCCGCGACCACGATGCGCGCGGTCGAGACGATCAGGTCGGTCGACAGTTGCGCCAGCGCCTCGCGAACCGACAGATGGATCGTCACCGGGACCACGGCAAGCGTCGGCGACCACAACATCATGACCGGCTGCGGCGCCCGCCCGCCCGTGGCGGCGAGTTCGGCGAGGAATTCGGTGTGGCCGGGATGACGGAAGCCGGCGCGATAGAGCACGCTCTTGGCGATCGGATTGGTAACGACGGCGCCGGCCTTGCCGGACATGACGTCGGTGACCGCCTGACGGATCGAGGCCATCGCGGCGTCGGCACTGGTGTCGTCGGGGGCACCGGGCCGCGCCGTTGCCGGACGGCCGGCGGCAACGACCGGCAGGGCACGCGGAAACGCCGCGGCCGCTTCCTCGGCGGTGACGTCGGCGAGCTCGATCGTGATCCCGAGCGCCTTGGCGCGGTCAGCCAGGGCTCCGCGATCGCCAAGCAGATAGAAGGGCGGAAGGTCGAGTTCGCGGCGCCGCAGCCATGCGGCAAGCGTGATGTCGGGGCCGATGCCGGCGGGCTCGCCGGAGGTCAGCGCAAGGGGGTTTGCCATGCGTCAACGATAGTCGATCAACGCGCGGCTGGGTATTCGATCATCGCGGCCCTGCGGACTTCCGCCAGATACGCCTTCGATTTCGCCTCGTATTTCTGGGCGTACATCTTGTCGCGAATCTCGCGCTTCTTGGGGGTGTCGATGGTGGTGGCCTTGCGGTCGCACAGCGCAACCATTTCGATGCCCTGCTTGGTGACCTCGGGGGCGGTCAAATGACCGATCGGGGTCTTGTCCAGAATATCGCGCAGGGCCTGGGGCAGGTCGGCCGACGTCTTCACCACGATTTCGCGGATCGCCGCGTTGCGCATTGATTTGAAAAAGGAGTTGGCCTCCTCGCAGCTCGTCACGCGTTCGCGCAGGCTGTCCGCCTCCTTGCGCCGTTCCTCGAAAGCGGACTGCGGCGCGCCCTTCGGCACGATCAGCACGATCGGCTGCATCCGGTACTCGAACGCGTCGGCTTCGGTCGCTTCGCCGGCCTGTTGCGCCGCGGCATTGACGTCCTTTTCGCCGACCTGCAGGCTCTCCTTGAAGCGTCCGCGTACCAGGGCCGCCCAGACCATGTCGGCCCTGATTCGCTGCCTCAGCGTATCGGGCCGGATGCCCTTGCCCTCCAGCACCTTGGTGAGCTGATCGTTGTTCAGCCGCATGCGCTGCGCCATCCCGCCATAGGCCTGGTCGATGTCGCTCGTGCCGGGATCGACGCCGTATTTCTTGGCTTCCTTGATCTTCAGCTTCTCGTCGATCAGATCGTTGAGAACGGACTGCCGATTGATCTCCTTGGAGCCGGACAGGGCATTGAGCTTGCTGCGCTGCTCGATGTCGAAATTGGTGATGGGCTCGCCATTGACCATCGCGGCGATGGTCTGGGCGCTCGCCGGCGCGCCACCTCCAAACAGCAGTGCGAAGGCCAGCAAGGCAGCCAAGGGCAGGAAGTAACGGCGAATTGCCAGGCGAACTGTCGTGGTGATCATGTCAGCGGTCTAAACCCGTTCGAACTGGACCTGCCGCATGCGCAGGTCCAGGGTTGGTTCCAGGCTATTGGACGCCGGCCGAACTGCTCGACGCCGATGTCTGCGCAATGGTCCGCAGGCCGATCTGGAACATGAAGGCGTGGCTGAGGACGGGCGGCGTGGTGCCAGCCTGATAAGTGTAGGACGTGACATAGTTGGCGGCCAGCACGAAGCAGTCATCCACATAGCCTGCGCCGATCACGTACTGGTTGATCTTGTTCGCAACAAGGTCCCAGCGTGCCGCACCCTGGACCACCCAGTTGGTCGCCACCTTGACCGATCCGCTGGTGAGAATGCCTTCGCGCCGGGTCAGATATCCGAGTTGCGGCTGTGCGGCGTAGTCGCCGTACATCAGGCTGACCGACCAGCGGTCGAAATTCGCGGTTCCCTGGGCCTCGAACCGGTTGACGTTCCAGGTGGCTTCATCCATGCGCGCGCGCACGCTGAACGTATAGGTCCGGTTCGGCGAGTAGGCGAGGCTCGTAACATAGTCCGATGCCGCGTTCTGCAGGCCCGAATCGACGCCGGTGTTGGTGACATCAGCAACCGCGAACGAGTTCAGCCCGAACAGCTGGTAGGACTGTCCGAACATCGCCTTGATGCTGCCGCCGTGGTCGAACTGCGTGGTGGCCTGAACGCCGACATTGGCGCGGCTGCCGCCCTCGACGCGGTCATAGCCGGAGAACTTGTCGACCGAGAACAGGTTGCTGGTGTCGAACACCATGCTCTGCGCGTCCTCGTTCGGCAATTTGCCCGCATCAGGCTCGTTCGGCCGGATGATGACCTGGGCAATGGGCTCGATCGTGGTCGTGCCCCACGGCTGGACGTTGATGAAGGGATAGCGGTATTCGAACCCGACGGTCGGCATCAGGCGGACCGTCTGGGTATCGCCGACCGGAAGGTAGTTGGAAACGCCTGGCTGATTCGAGATGTCGGCGTTGATCGCGTCACCGCGGAGACTGACGAACGGCGTCCAGATCTCTCCGAACTGGTCGGTGTAGGACTTGCGCCACTGCGCCTCGGCGGTGAAGCGGGTGTAGGTGCCCGGCATGCCGCGCAGCAGGCACTGCGACGGTACCCGCGCCATCGGATCGGCGGACGTGGTCGAGCACAGGCCGCTGGTACTGGCAGCCGTCGTGACCGCATCGAACACCGCGGTGTCGCGGGTCAGGTTGGTGAAGTTCGTCTTGTAGCTGAACTCACCGCCGAGGATCGGACTGTTGATCACGTTGTTGTAGTCGATCACGGGGGCGACGACCGGAACCTGGCTCTGGTTACCCGAGAAGCTGAGGTAATAGATCGCGCGCGCGTCGAAGAAGCTGCGGTTGCCGACGCCGGTCAAATAGAGCTGCGAGACCGCCTCGGTATACAGTGACAGGAACGATCCGTAAGGGTCCTTGTACTGCGCCAGCCGGTAGTCGGAGAAGAAGTAGTAGTCCGACATCGCGACGCCGTCCCAGCCCCACACCCACTTGTCGTTCAGTGCGAACTGGCCCTTGGTGTCGATGCCGCCGCGGAACTGGCGGTCGCCGGGCAAGCCCGCGAAGGCACCGGGATCGGTCTGGTCGATGCCGTAGAGCTTGACCTGATAGGAGCCGTTCGACAGGCGCTGGCGGAATTCACCCTGCAGCAGCACGCCCTGCTTGGTCGTGAAGCGCGGATCGAATGTCGCGTCCATGTCCGGCGCGATTGCGAAGTAATAGGGGACTTCGACGCCGTAGCCGAACGCCGTGTACGAGGTGAAGCTCGGCATCAGGAAGCCGCTCTTGCGCTTCACGGTCGGGTCGGGCGTCGAGAAGTAGGGCAGATACGCCATCGGAACGCCGAAGAACTCGATCTGGGCGTTCTCGAAATAGAGCATCTTCTCGGTCTGGTCATGGATGATGCGCGCACCCTTGACCTGCCAGAGCGGCGGCTTCTTCGGGTCGTCCTTGCAGGGTGCGCAGGCGGTATAAACGCCGTTGTCGAACACCGTGTAGTTGCCGCCGGAGCGATCGGCGCGGGCCGCCGCCATCCGCGTCGCATCCGCGGTATCGACGCGCAGCGAATCGACGAAACCGTCCCGGTAGTCGTCGCTCAGATCCATGATGTTGGCGTAGGTGATCTTGCCTTCCGCATCCGTCATGCGGATGTTGCCTTCGGCATGAAGACGCTTGGTCTTCTGGTCGTAGATGACCTTGTCCGCCTCGACGCTGGTGCCGTTGTAGAAAAGCTGCACGCTGCCGACCGCCGAGATGCGCTGATTGTTGTAGTCGTAGTCGACCTCGGTGGCCTGAACGAGCATCTGCCCGTCATTCTTGGGCGGTGGCGGAACCGGCCTCGTATGGTGCGGATTGTAGGTGAAGGCCTGCGCGGAGGCGGGCGTCGTCGTGGCGACGTCAAGCGCACCAGCGATGACAATCGCGGCGAGGAGGGCAGCCAGCGACGCGGCCACGCGGCTCCGACGACGGCGCAGCAGGCTGCGCCGCCTGAACGCAGGCGACCTTGTCTGGCGGGCGGCGACGTCTGCCACTACCCGTCCTCCTGATACAGCAAGGCCAAGAAACCGGTGAGGCCACCCACAAAGACGGGCAACCACGCCGCAGCGATGGGATGCATCAACTCAGCCTTGCTCAAATCCTCAGTTACTTTCGACAGAACGTAGAGCAGAAAGCCTGCACCCACGCCACTCAAAACCATCTTCTGCACGCCGCCCATCCGGAAGAAGCGAAGGCTCACAGAAGCCGCCAACATCACCATCGCAGCCAGCAAAAATGGCTGTGCGATGAGTTTATGATACTGCAGGCGATAGCCGGCGGTCGCGAACCCCGAACTCTCCGACGAGCGGATGTACGTCGGTAGTTGCCAAAACGACACAGTTTCCGGAGTGGAGAAACTGTTGCGGACCTGGGCCGGGGTAAGGGTGGTGGCCAGGTAGAAGGTGTCCTGGTCGACCGGGGGCTTGTCGAGCGTGTATCTGCGCACTCCCTTGAACACCCAGCGCCCGTCTTCGAGCGACGCTTCACGCGCCTCGATTCGCTCCTTGAACTGGAGCGCCGTATCGAATCGGAACACGGTCAGGCCGGTCAGCCGCACACCCTGCTGCTCGCTGCGGGCCGCGTTGATGATCGCCTGGCCCTCATCGTTGATCTGGTTCAGCCAGAAGCCGGACGCATCCTGGATGCCTCCGCCGGGCGCCGACCCGAACAGCTCGGCTTCCATCCGCTTGGAAAGCTCGCGCAGGTTCGCCGAGACCGGATTGTAGGCCGTGGTCGCGACGACGCCGAGCAGCAACGCGCTGACGAGCGCGGGCGAAATGAACTGCCAGGCCGAGACGCCGGCGGCGCGCGCCACGACGAGCTCCAGCTTGCGCGACAAGCCGAGATAGCAGGTCATGGCGCCGATCAGCACGCAGAACGGCATCAGCTTCTCGAGCAGCTGCGGCACCCGGAACAGCGAGGTCTCCGCCACGGTGATGGCCGAGGCGTTGACGAGGCTCGAGGTCTTGCGCACCATCTCGATGTAGTCGACCAGCACCAGCAGCACGAAGATGCCCGCGAACACGCCCACCGCCGAGACCACGAAACGGCCGGCGAAATAGCGCCCGAGCGTGTTCGTGACCATGCTCATGCGGTGGCCGGCCGTCTGAAGAAGCGCGCAATGCGCTCGTTGTTGCGGTTGATCTGCTCCATCAGCCTGGCTGGCGGCTCGACCACCACGCCGCCGATGATCATCCAGAGACCGATCCCGATGCCGGCGAACAGCATCAGGTACTGGACCAGCGCGGCCAGCGGCGTCTTCACCGTGAGGACAGAGCAGGCAAAACCCACCATGCGCAGACCGAACACGGCGGCCACCGAGCCGCCGATCGAGAAATTGCGGCTCTGGCGCGTGGTCCGCGGCGCACCCAGGAAGGCGAAGGTGAGGGCAGCGAAGGCGAACGGATAGATCGGCGCCATGAAGCGGTCATGCAGCTCGGCGCGGAACTGGCCAGCCAGCTGCTGGTAGACCGGATCATTCTCGTCAGGCCACATCAGTTCCCACATGTAGCGCTCGCGGATGCCGAGCGTGACATCGCGGCCCTGCGAGAATTTCGACATGTCGAAGGCGTAGCGCTGGAACACCACCAGCGCCGGATCGCGCTTTCCGACCTCGAATCGCTCCAGATTGCCGTCCTCGAGCACGAGATATGAGCCGCTCTCGTTCTTCAGCACGGTGCCGTGATCGGCGACGATGGTGACGCGCTCCTGCGGATCGCGGCGGTCGTCGACGAAGATGCCGCCGAGCACACCGCCCGGCAGGCGCTCGCGGATGCGAATCGTCAGATTCTGGTCGAGCTGGGCGAAGCGGCCGGGCTGCAGGATGTTGGTCAGCACGTCCGCGGTGATCTCGGCGTCCCACTGCTTGATTCGTCGCATTCCGTCGGGCGCCAGGTAGGCGCCGATGAAGGCGACCATCGCCGCCACCACGCAGGTGGCATAGAAGAACGGGTAGAACAGCCTGAACGGCGAAAAACCCGCCGCGTTCATCACGATGATCTCGGAATCGGTCGCGAGCTTGTTCAGGGTGTGTGAGATCGCAATCATCAGCGCGATCGGAGCGATGATCAGGACCAGCGCCGGGATCACGAGGCCCGTGATGCCCAGGAAGGTGACGATGGTCTGGCCCTGGCTGGTCATCAGGTCGATGCCGCGCAACGCCTGTGTAATCCAGATCACGCCGGTGAGGCTGACCAGGACAAGCGCAAACGATGCCAGCACCGTTTTGAAGATGTACTTGTCGACCGACCCCATAACGACCGCAATGACCCCCTAGGCGCCCCCAAACGCACGGTTCCGACCCATCCCGCCAAGCGGGTTCCCCAGGATCGAGCCGCAGATCAGTCCGGCTTCACACTCTCACTACCATCCCCTTGATCCGTCAACAAAATGGCCGAGCCAAGGCAGCCTTTACGTATGGTTAATTAATCCTCCTTGTGGCCTTCTCGCCACGGCGGCGCTTGGCAGCGGTGTCGCGGGCAGGCCATAGTAAGGTCAAGCACGGTCCGGCTCGCCCCGGGCCGCCATCGCGACGCGCATCCGGGCCGTTCCCAGGCCTTGGAAATACATCCTGGCAACACCCTGAATTCTGGAGGATTTTCCTATGTCCGACGCCGTCAAGGTCGGCTTTGCCCCACTGTCCACGCCGGTTCGTGGCATTCTGCTCGCTTTTTGCGACGAGCAGTTGAAGCTGGGAGCGGCGACCCGGAAGGCACTTGGGACAGCGGCCGAGACGATCAAGCGGGCGGCCGCCGCCAACCAGTTCAAGGGCAAGAGCGGATCCGCGCTCGACATCCTGGCGCCCGACGGGGTCAAGACCGACCGGCTGATCGTGATCGGCATCGGCAAGGCGTCCGATCTCAAGCAGAACGATTTCCTGAAGTTCGGCGGCATCGCTGCCGGAAAGCTCAACGGCGGCAGCCACGCCCTGACCGTGATCGCCGAATTGCCCGATGCCGCGATGACGGCCGATCAGGCTGCCGGGATCGCGACCGGCCTCCGGCTGCGCGCCTACAAGTTTGATCGCTACAAGACCAGGAAGAAGGACGGCGAGAATGGTGCCGTACGGGCCGACGTCTCGATCGCCGTCGAAGATGTCGCGGCGGCAAAGAAGGCGTTCGCCCCGGGCGCCTGTATCGTCGACGGCGTGAACCTGGCGCGCGAGCTCGTCAACGAGCCGCCGAACGTGCTGTACCCCGAGGAGTTCGCGCGCAGGGCGGGCCAGCTCCGCAAGCTCGGAGTCACCGTCGAGGTGCTCGACGTCAAGGCGATGACCAAGCTCGGCATGGGCGCGCTGCTCGGCGTCGCGCAGGGCTCGGTGCGTCCCGGCCGCACCGTGATCATGCGCTGGAACGGCGGCAAGAAGAGCGAGGCGCCGGTCGCCTTCGTCGGCAAGGGGGTGTGCTTCGACACCGGCGGCATCTCGATCAAGGGAGCGGGCGGCATGGAGGACATGAAGGGCGACATGGGCGGCGCGGCCTGCGTGGTCGGGCTGATGCATGCGCTCGCGGCCCGCAAGGCGCGCGTCAACGCGGTCGGCGCCATCGGCCTGGTCGAGAACATGCCCGACGGCAACGCGCAGCGTCCCGGAGACATCGTCACCTCGATGTCCGGCCAGACCATCGAGATCATCAACACCGACGCCGAGGGCCGCCTCGTGCTTGCGGACGTGCTGTGGTACGTCGCCAAGAAGTGCAAGCCGAAATTCATGGTCGATCTCGCGACCCTGACCGGCGCGATCATGGTTGCGCTCGGCACCGATCATGCCGGCATGTTCTCCAATAATGACGAGCTTGCCGGGCGGCTGACCAAGGTCGGACTCGAGACCGGCGAGCGGGTTTGGCGCATGCCGCTCGGCCCGGAGTACGACAAGCAGATCGACTCGCAATTCGCGGACATGAAGAACACCGGCGGACGCAATGGCGGCTCGATCACCGCGGCACAATTCCTGCAGCGCTTCGTCGACAGCACGCCGTGGGCGCATCTCGACATCGCCGGCACCGCGATGGGGGCGCCGAAAACCGAGATCAACCAGAGCTGGGGTTCGGGCTACGGCGTCCGGCTGCTCGATCGGCTGGTCTCGGACTATTATGAAGGAAAGAAGTGAGGCGACTGCCGCCGCATGACCGAGGTTCTGTTCTACCATCTGCAGAACATGACGCTGGAGAGCGTGTTGCCGCCGCTGCTCGAGAAATCGCTCGAGCGCGGCTGGCGCGTGGTCGTGCAATCGACATCGCCGGAGCGCGCCGAGATGCTCGACGCGCATTTATGGACCTACAGCGATGATTCGTTTCTGCCGCACGCGATCTGGCGCGTTGCCGACGCGCAGGACCAGCCGATCATCCTGTCGATCGAGGAGGGCAATCCGAACCGGGCCAATGTCCGCTTCCTGATCGATAGCGCCGCGCTGCCGGCCGATTGCGACACCTACGAGCGGGTCGTGCTCGTGTTCAACGGCGACGATCCCGAGGCACTGGCCGCGGCGCGGCAGAGCTGGACGGCTTGCAAGGCACGTGGCTTGGAGGTCACCTACTGGCAGGCCGACGAACGGGGACGCTGGCAGCGGCGGCAATAGAGATATCAAGCAATTAATGATAATTTGAGGTTTCTTGCGGCAAGCCACGGTCATGCCGCAAAGAGATGTTCGGACAACCCCTTACACTTACAATGGGAGTGCGGTCGATCGTGCGGGACGCAACATTCAGTCGAAAGTCGCTGTTGGCGCTGCTTGTGCTTGCGCCCGGCCTTGCCGGCTGCTCGAGTGCATCCGATCTCATGTCGCGCGATGCCGAGTGGTTTTCGCGTCCGGGGCGGCTGTTCATCCGCAACATCTCGATCGAGTCTCCGCCGCTGACCCCGGACAAGCCGGTGACCAATGATGATCTCGTCAGCGCCGACGGATCGTGTCCCGGCATGGCGCCGCCGCCCGGCGCCGCCGACGCGAACGCGCTCGCAGATGGTGCCGCCGGCGCACCGCCGCCCCAGCCTCAGCTGACGGGTCATGTCGCGCTCGGTCATACCGAGTGCGACGTCGTGCGCGGCATCGGCGCGCCCGACAGCGTGAATTTATCGAGCGGCCCGGGCGGCAACCGCGTCGCGGTCGTGACCTGGGCGCGCGGCGCGCGCGCCGGCATCTACACCTTCACCTCGGGTCGGCTGACCTCGGTGGAGCGCGGCCCGGATCCGGAGCCCGAGCCGAAGGCGAAGGCGGCCAAGCCGAAGAAGAAAAAGCCGGCCGCGACCAAGCCTCCGGCAACCTCGAACGGCTAGGGCCTTTTCCGTTCTGTTAGTTCGCTGCCGCGTCGAGCTCGGCGCTGGCGTCCAGCCACTCTTCCTCGGCGCGCTGCAGCGCGCTTTCGGCGCCGGCGCGGGCCTTGGTGAGTTGCGCGGCCTGCCTGGGATCGCGCGTGAAGATGTCGGGCAGCGCCAGCGCAGTGTCGATCTTGGCAATGATGCCGTTGATGCGCTCGATCTCGGCCTCCGCCTGCGCGATCCGCTGCCTGGGCGCAGCGCGCCGTTCGCCCCTCGCGCGCTCGGGCTTTGCGGCCTCCTTGACGCGCTCGCGTGCGGCGGTCCGGTCGTCATTGGCCGACAGGATCAGCTTGCGGTACTCGTCGAGATCGCCGTCATAGGACGTCACGGTCTGGTTGGCGACCACCCAGAGCCGATCGGCGCAGGCCTCGATCAGATAGCGGTCGTGCGAGACCATGATGACCGCGCCCGGAAAATCGTTGATGGCCTCGGCCAGCGCGGCGCGGCTGTCGATGTCGAGATGGTTGGTCGGCTCGTCGAGGATGATCATGTTCGGACCGAAGAAGGTGGCGAGCCCGAGCAGCAGCCGCGCCTTTTCACCGCCCGACAGGCTCTGCACCAGCGTGTCGCCGGCCTTGCCGGAAAAGCCGATCGCGCCGACCCGGCCGCGCACCTTGCTCTCGGGGGCATCCGGCATCAGCTTGCGGATGTGGTCATAGGGCGATGCGTCGAGATTGAGCTCATCGACCTGATGCTGGGCGAAGTAGCCGATCGACAGTTTGTCGGCCCGCGTGACCCTGCCCGAGAACGGCGCCAGTTTGCCGGCGAGCAGCTTGACCAGCGTCGACTTGCCGTTGCCGTTGGCGCCGAGCAGCGCGATGCGGTCGTCGGTATCGATGCGCAGCGTCACGCGATTGAGCACCGGCTTGCCCGGCTCGTAGCCGACCGCGACCTCGTCGACCGCAATGATCGGCGGCGACAGCAGTCTCTCCGGCGTCGGGAACGAGATTTCGCGGACGTCCTGGGTCACGAGCGCTGTGACCGGCTTCATCCGCTCCAGCATCTTGACACGCGATTGGGCTTGCCGTGCCTTCGAGGCCTTGGCCTTGAAGCGGTCGACGAAAGCCTGCAGGCGCTTGCGCTCGTCGGCCTGGCGCTTGGCGTGCTTGGCGTCGAGCAGCTCGCGCGCTGCGCGCTGTTCCTCGAATGATGAATAGGTGCCCTTGTAGAGCGTCAGTCTGCCGCGATCGAGGTGCAGGATCTGATCGACCGAGGTGTCCAGGAGGTCGCGGTCGTGGCTGATGACGATCACCGTGCGCGGATAGTTGGCGAGGTGATTCTCCAGCCACAGCGTGCCTTCGAGATCGAGGTAGTTGGTCGGTTCGTCCAGCAGCAGCAGATCGGGCGCCGAGAACAGCGTCGCCGCAAGCGCGACGCGCATGCGCCAGCCGCCGGAAAATTCGGCGCAGGGCCGCGCCTGATCTGCCGTCGGGAAGCCGAGGCCAGAGAGGATCGCCGCCGCGCGTGCCGGCGCGGAGTGCGCGTCGATGTCGGTCAGCCGGGTCTGGATCTCTGCGATCCGGTGCGGATCCTGCGCCGTCTCGGCCTCGCGCAGCAGCGCGTCGCGTTCGCGATCGGCCTTCAGCACGACGTTGATCAGGCTCTCGGGCCCGTCGGGGGCTTCCTGGGCGAGGCTGCCGATGGTCCAGCGCGGCGGCAGGGCGATGCTGCCGCTTTCGGTCGGGATGTCGCCGCGGATGGCGTGAAACAGCGTCGACTTGCCCACGCCGTTGCGGCCGACGAATCCGACGCGCGCACCGGGCGTGATCTGCACGGAACTGTGATCAATCAACAACCGTCCGGCGATCCGGACCGAGATATCAGTGATGGAAAGCATGCAGCGTTGTCACCGGACCCGCCGCCAAACGCAACCCGTCAGTTTGTAAATTCTGGCCACACGGTTGTTGGAAATACGCATTTTGGGCTGCTTGTCAGCCCGCAAGAGCCTAACGGCGATCGTCTTCCCGTCGACGCAATTCATCCATGAGCTGTTGCAGGGGGGATGACAGCGACGGTTCCGGGCGCATGCTCTGCTGAAGCCGCTCGCCAACGGCATCGCAGATGTGGCGGCAGGTCTTGTGATCGATCTGCTCGAGATCCCTGTTGGTCTGGGTCGTGGTCATGGCACGTCTCTTGGCGAGTTTCACCTCGCGAGGTTTGAGTAAATCCGTGCCTTATCAAGTCGCGAGCCCGATTTTGGTTTCGGGCATTTCTGTGGTCCGGCGCTCGCTCTGAGGTAGCGGCCTGGAGCATTTGGCGGGTTCCCGCGGACGAAAAAAGCCCCGGCGCGGTGGCCGGGGCCCAAGTCAGGGGAGGGGCATCAAATCGGGTCAGTAGCAGCGGTTCACCAGGCGCCAGCGGGGTCCCCACGGGGTCGGGACCACGCGCCGCACGTAGCAGCCGCCGTAACCACCGTAATAGCCGTATGCGGGACCACCGACCACGACGCGCGGGCCCCACCAGCCGCCGTGCCAGCCGCCATGCCATCCACCGTGCCAGCCACCGAAGGCGGAGGCGGAGGTCGGGGCCAGCGCGGCCGCGCCCAGCGAAATCGCGGCAACTGCAGCAAGCGAGAGTTTGCGTAACATGATCGTCTCCTCGAAGTTGGGGCGCGGTCGACGCGCCGGCGGTGACATCTCCCGGGACGTCCTGTGCGGCTTGCGGAGGGGCCAGCAAGGCGTCCGATCGGTTGAGAGCCTATGCGGCCGCAGCTGAATGGAAGCGGCACAGCGCTGACAGGATGGGTTCACCTTCGTGAAATCGTCGTAAGCTGGCAGGGATGGGCTCGGCCGGATCATCGCTGCCGAGACGTTTTTCGGCGTCAGAACGCATCAAAACCAAGGGCTGGCGAGGCGCCGGGTCGCTTGCCGACGCGGCATCGCGCCGATATAAGCCCCGGCAACTCCCAACCACCCTTTGCAAGGACGAGATCATGGCGATTGAACGCACCTTTTCGATCATCAAGCCCGATGCCACCGAGCGCAACCTGACCGGCGCGGTCAATGCGGTGATCGAGAAGGCCGGACTGCGGATCGTGGCGCAGAAGCGCATTCGCATGACCCGCGGCCAGGCTGAGACCTTCTACGCGGTCCACAAGGCGCGTCCGTTCTTCGGTGAGCTGGTCGACTTCATGACCTCGGGCCCGGTGGTGGTCCAGGTGCTTGAAGGCGAGGGTGCCATCCTGAAATATCGCGATGTGATGGGCGCGACCGATCCGTCGAAGGCCGCTGAAGGCACGATCCGCAAGCTCCATGCGAAGTCGATCGGCGAAAACTCGGTGCACGGTTCGGATGCGCCGGAGACCGCCGTGATCGAGATCGCGCAGTTCTTCGCCGGCAACGAGATCGTCGGCTAAGGCACGATCGGGAAAGCCGGGCAGCGGTTTTCCGACCAGATCGTGCCTATATAGACTCGGGAGCGGCGCGCGATCGCCGACAGGGGCGGCCGCGAGGCCGAAAAGGACGCACCGTGGACTGGCTGTGGCAGATCTTTGATCCCGCGCAAATCGGTGCGTTCTTTACCGAGTTCAGAAACGAGATGGTGACCCCGACCTTTTGGGTCGCCGTCGGCAAGATCATCTGGATCAATGTCCTGCTGTCGGGTGACAACGCGCTCGTGATCGCGCTCGCCTGCCGGGGCCTTGCGCCGCGACAGCGACTGTGGGGCATGATCTTCGGAGCGGCCGCTGCGGTGCTGCTGCGCGTCATATTCACCGGCATCGTCGCCAGCCTGATGGAACTGCCCTACCTGAAGTTCGTCGGTGGGCTGGCGCTGATCGTGATCGCGGCCAAGCTGCTGGTGCCGGAGCACGAGGACGAGGACAGCGTGGCCGCTGCCGCGCATTTGTGGGCGGCGGTGCAGATCGTCGTCGTCGCCGACATCGTGATGAGCCTCGACAACGTGATCGCGGTGGCGGCCGCCGCCAATGGCAGCGTGCCGCTCCTGGTGCTCGGACTTGCGATCAGCGTTCCCTTGATCGTCGCCGGAGCGGCGCTGATCATGGCGCTGCTCAACAAGCTGCCGATCCTGGTCTGGGCCGGTGCTGCGTTGCTCGGCTGGATCGCGGGCGACGTCATCGCAACCGATCCCGCCGTGCATCCGAAGCTGGATCTGCTGTTCGCCGGACCGCTCGGCGCCAGACTGGATTCCTGGCTGGCGTCGGTTGGAGTGGCTCCGCAATTCGCCCATGGCGGCAGCGGCAGCGAGATCCTGCTCGCGGTGCTCGGGATCGTCGTGGTGTTGATGCTGGGATCAATCTGGCGCCGTCGCGCGCTCAGGAAGGCGAAGCGTTCCGTCAGGGCTGCGTGAACGCTTCGTCGTTCTCTAGCGGCGCACGATCGAGCCGGATCGGCCGAGCAGCCGCGCGAGCTGCTTGAAGCGGCTGCCGACCCGGTCGGCGACGAGATCGACCATCCGGTGCTCGAACACCAGCATCAGCTTGCGGCCCTGGGTCCGGAAATGCGTCGCCGGCAGCACGCCGGTGCGTGCCGCGGTGATCAGATGGGCGACGCGAAACGCGGCGCCGAGCACGCGGGCACGCTCGTCCATCGCCGGCGTCACCAATTCGCGGATTTGTGGCGGCGGCTCGTTTTCCTCGCTGAGGCCGGCGTAGCGGTAGAACACCGAGAGCGCGACGAAGGCGCGGCCCTGATGCGTGATCGATCCGAAATTGCCGTTCATGATCAGGCTGAGGGTTTCCTCGCCGCGATGGTCGGGATGCACCCGCCAGCCGACGTCGGAGAGCAGGCAGGCGACGTGGCGCAGCCGGCGATCCTCCTCGGTCTCGCGCAGGTGCACCACGCGTGCCAGCCGGTCGGTCCATGCCGTCAATTCCTGGGCGTGACGCGCCGAGCGCGACAGCAGCACGTTGAGGTCCTGCGCGGCGCAGGCCAGACCGTCCTTGGCGCGCTCGGCCTGCGGCAGCATTTCGTAGAGCAGGCCTTCGCGCACGCCGAAGGTCGAGAACACGATGGTCTTCGGCTGCGCGACGCGGATGATGTATTCGAGCACCAGCGCGGCATAGGTCAGGAGCGGTCGCCGCGCATCGGCGACCGCCTCGATATTGGCGAGCAGATTGGCGGCCGCAAGCCGCCGCAGCCGCCGCGCGAAGTCGAGCGCGTCGGCCGCGGGAATGGAATAGCCGTGCATCACCTTGAGCGGATAACCGCTCTGGATGATGTGGATGCGCGCCAGCGCACGCCAGGTGCCGCCGACCGCATAGAAGGCGCGGCCACGGCCGGCCTTGAGCAGGGCGACACCGAGCAGTTCGTTCCTGACGATGCGCTCGGCCCGCTTGAGCGATTTGTGCGCGAGGTCCTGCAGCGCGAGGCTGCCGAGCGGCAGGGTCACGCCGCTGCGCACGCGATTGCCTCTCACGTCGATCAGTTCGAGCGAGCCGCCGCCGAGATCGCCGACGATGCCGTTCGGGTTGTGCACGCCGGAGATGACGCCGAGCGCCGACAGCTTCGCCTCACGCGGTCCTGACAGGATCTCGATCCTGGCGCCGCAGATGCGCTCGGCCCGCGCGATGAAGTCCGGACCGTTCTTGGCGTCGCGGCAGGCCGCGGTCGCGATCGCATAGACCCGGCCGACCTGCTGGATCTTGCACAGCGCGCGGAAGCGGCGGAGCGCGGTGAGCGCCTTGTTGACGGCGTCGGTCGCAAGCAGGCCGGTGGTCTGCACCTCGCGGCCGAGCCCGCACAGCGCCTTCTCGTTGAAGATGGTGATGAGGCTGCGCGCCATCGCCTCGTAGACCACGAGACGAACCGAGTTCGAGCCAATATCGATGACAGCGACGCTGGCAGCGCGCTTCCGCGGTCGCTTCACCGTGAAGTTCCCTTATGCCGACGGCTGCTGACGTTCGTTGCGGCGCGTGAGCCGGCGCGGCGAGGATTCCTTGAGAGATTTGCCACGGCCGGACAGACTCGGATTTGTCATGAAGTAGTTGTGCAGGTTGAAAGGCTCTTCGCCTTTCGCGGCCTTCATACGCGTAGACGATCCATCCGGCAACAATTGCCAGCTCTGCTCGGTGTCCTTCAGGTTCGCGACCATGATCTGTTCGAGAACCTGCTGATGCACCGTGGGATTTTGCAGCGGACATAGCACCTCGACGCGTCGGTCGAGGTTGCGCGGCATCATGTCGGCGGACGAGATATACACAGCAGCTTTCGTGCTCGGCAGGCCTTGCCCCATGCCGAAGCAGTAGACGCGCCCGTGTTCGAGGAAGCGGCCGATGACCGATTTGACGCGGATGTTCTCCGACAGGCCGGGCAGGCCGGGCCGCAGGCAGCAGATGCCGCGCACCACGAGTTCGACCGAGACGCCGGCCTGCGAAGCCTCGTAAAGCGCGTCGATGATGTCGGGATCGACCAGTGCGTTCATCTTCATCCAGATCGCGCCGGGGCGTCCGTTCCGGACGTGGGCGATCTCGCCACGGATGTGTTCGATGATGCGCTTGCGCAGCGTCAGCGGCGACACCGCCATCTTCTCGATGTCGCTCGGCTCGGCATAGCCGGTGATGTAGTTGAATACGCGCACCGTATCGCGGCCGATGATCGGATCCGACGTGAAGTAGGACAGGTCGGTGTAGATGCGCGCGGTGACCGGATGATAATTGCCGGTGCCGGTGTGCACATAGGTGGTGAGGTTGCCACCCTCGCGGCGCACCACCATCGACAGCTTGGCGTGGGTCTTCAGCTCGATGAAGCCGTACACCACCTGCACGCCGGCGCGCTCGAGGTCACGAGCCCAGCGGATATTGGCCTCCTCGTCGAAGCGCGCCTTCAGTTCGATCAGCGCGGTCACCGACTTGCCGGCCTCGGCGGCTTCGGCCAGCGCACGCACGATCGGTGAGTTGTTCGAGGTGCGATAGAGCGTCTGCTTGATCGCGACCACGTCGGGATCGCGCGCCGCCTGCTGCAGGAACTGCACAACGACGTCGAAGGATTCATAGGGGTGATGGACCACGAGGTCCTTCTGCCTGATGGCCGCGAAGATGTCGCCGCCATGGTCGCGCACCCGCTCGGGATGGCGCGGCACATAGGGCGGGAATTCGAGGTCGGGCCGATCGAGGCGCGTCAGCTGCGAGAGCTCGTTCATCGCGAGCACGCCGTCGACCAGGAACACCTCGTCGTCGGCGGCCGACAGCGCGTGCTGCACGAAGATGCGCAGCTCTTCCGGCATCTTGGCCTCGATCTCGAGCCGGATCACCGATCCGCGCCGGCGGCGCTTGAGTGCGGTTTCGAACAGGCGAACGAGGTCTTCGGCCTCTTCCTCGATTTCGAGCTCGGAGTCCCTGATGATGCGGAACGCGCCCTGGCCCTTGACGGTGTAGCCGGGGAACAGGCGGCCAATGAACAGGCCGGTGGCCTGTTCCAGCGTGATCAACCGCACCGCGCCGCCTTCCTTCGCGGACGGGATGCGGATGAAGCGGTCGATCTTGCCGGGCATGCGGATCAGGGCGTTCATCGGCTTGCCGTCGGAGGTCCGGGACAGATGCAGCGCAACCGTGAAGCCGAGATTCGGGATGAACGGGAACGGGTGGGCCGGGTCGATCGCCAGCGGCGTCAGCAGCGGGAAGATGTTGTGGAGGAAGTGATCCTCGATCCAGGTCCGCTCGGATTTGGTGACGTCGCGCGCGTCGACGAGCTGGATGCCGACCCCGGACAGGATCGCGCGCAGGTCGCTCCAGATCGCCTGCTGGTCGGAGGCGAGCTGCGACACCGTCTTGTTGATCATGACGAGCTGCTCGGCCGGCAGCAGGCCGTCCGGGCTGCGCTCGGGAATGCCTTCGCGAACCTGCGCCTTGATGCCGGCGACGCGGACCATGAAGAACTCGTCGAGGTTATTCGCTGAAATCGACAGGAACCGGACGCGCTCCAGCACGGGATGGCCGGGATTGACCGATTCCTCGAGCACCCGGCGATTGAAATGCAGCCAGGAGAGCTCGCGATTGATGAATCGCTCGGGGCTGGTCGCGATCGCGGGGAGCGGTGCGACTTCCACATCTTTTTCTTTGATTTCAGTAACTTGTGCCGAGTCCATCAAGTGGTGATCCAATTTTGGGCAGGCGGCCCGGGTGGTCTAGCCGAGGGCCGCTCAAACCATGTGATATTGCGATGACGTTTCGATGACATTGATGTGCCGCCCGCTTGGCGCGTCAAGCCGGCAGCCGGCTCATGCATCGCGCAGCAGCTCGGCCGCCAGCGCGCGCGTCACCGGTCGGCCTTGCCGCAGCGCCTCGGTGTCGAGCAATTCGACCGCCTGCCGGACCGCCGCATAGGAACGCTCGATCCGGTTGGTCAAGTAGCTCACGACCGATTCGTCCACGCTCATCTGGCGGTCGGCGCAGAATTTCAGGATCAGGCCGCGAAACACCATGTCGTCTGGCGCCAGCAGCACCACCGTCGGCACCGCGCGCAGCCGCGAGCGCAGGTCACGCAGCTCGATCTCGAAGGCGGAAGGGGGAATGCGCGCCGTCATCAGCACGAAGGCCTCGTCCTGCCGAGCGAGATTCATCAGGTGGAACATCGCGCGTTCGTCGAACTCCGCGGGTCTCAGGTCTTCCACGACCAGCGCGCCGGTGGCGAGCGCTGCTGGCACCGTCTCGGCCGTCAACGCCCGTGCCGAGGTCGCGCGCGCACCCGATAGCTCAGCCCAGATTGCGGCGAGATGGCTCTTGCCGGAGCCCTCCGCTCCGACCAGCAGCATGATGCGGTTCGGCCAGTCGGGCCAGCGGTCGATCAGCGCCAGCGCGGCCTCATTGGCCGGTCCCTCGAGGAAGTCGTCGCGGGTCAGTTTCTCCTCGTGCGGCAATGCCAAGGCCAATTGACGAGGTTGAACGCTGCCTGCCACGCAAGTCTCCAAAACACCTTGTTTGAGCATGAATTCTTCGGAAAACCGGCCTCCACTTTTCCGGAACAGCTCTACCGGGCTTCGATCGTGCTCATGTGCCGGATCCACTCCACGAGATAGAGCGACACCGAACCCAGAGTAAACACCGTGACCAATCCCATCAGGATCACGTCGTAGGGGTGCGGTTCGAAGCCGAAGCCGAGCGAGGCCAGCACCAATGCGGCGAACGCGACCTGCGCCACCGTATTGAGCTTCGACACCATCAGCGGTTTCATTTCAACCGGCTTGTCGAACAACCATGACACTATCACGGCTGCGACGATCATGATGTCGCGCGAGACGACGAGGATCACGATCCAGCGCGGCACGGCGCCCCAGATTCCGAGCGCGATATAGATCGAGACCAGCAGGGCCTTGTCGGCGAGCGGATCGAGCAGGGCGCCGAGCTCGCTCGTCATGTTGAAGCGCTTGGCCAGGAAGCCGTCGACCGCGTCCGAGACACCGGCGATCACGAAGATCGCGAATGCGATCTCCATCTGGCTGGAGACGATGGCCCAGACGATCACCGGCACCAAGATGATGCGGGCGATGGTAATGATGTTCGGAATACTCAACTTGGTCGCTTCCCGGCTAGAAGCCTGATTTTACTCGATATCCGGCTCTTTTCAGCAGCGGCCGGGTGTTATCTACATAGTATCGTGGCAGCTGGGCCGCGAGCCATTGCGCGGGGGCGGAATTCCTCGTAACCAGCCCCTGATCATCTGGAATTGGGCATGACCGAGCGCAAAAACGGGCTCACCTACGCGGATTCTGGCGTCGATATCGATGCTGGCAATCGTCTGGTCGATCTGATCAAGCCGATGGTGCGGGCGACCGCCCGCCCCGGGGCGGACGCCGAGATCGGCGGCTTCGGCGGATTGTTCGATCTCAAGGCGGCCGGCTTCAAGGATCCGGTGCTGGTGGCTGCGACCGACGGCGTCGGCACCAAGCTGAAGATCGCAATCGAGACCAACATCCATGGCGGCATCGGCATCGACCTGGTCGCGATGTCGGTCAACGACCTCGTCGTGCAGGGCGCGGAACCGTTGTTCTTCCTCGACTATTTTGCCTGCGGCAAGCTCGATCCCGAGGCCACCGCAGCGATCGTCGCCGGCATCGCGGAAGGCTGCCGGGAATCCGGCTGCGCGCTGATCGGCGGCGAGACCGCCGAGATGCCGGGCCTCTACAAGGATGGCGATTACGACCTCGGCGGCTTTGCCGTCGGCGCCGCCGAGCGCGGCACGCTGTTGCCGAGCGCCGATATCACGGTCGGCGATGCGGTGATCGGCTTGGCGTCCTCGGGCGTCCACTCCAACGGCTATTCGCTGGTGCGGCGGATCGTCGAAAACTCCGGACTCACCTACGATGCGCCTGCGCCGTTCTCGCCCGTCATGACGCTCGGCGCGGCGCTGCTGACGCCGACGCGGCTCTACGTGAAATCCTGCCTGCGCGCGATCCGCGAGACCGGCGCGGTGAAGGGGCTCGCGCACATCACCGGCGGCGGCTTCACCGACAACATTCCGCGCGTGCTTCCCAAGCACCTCGGCGTCGGCATCGATCTGGCGCGGCTGCCGGTGTTGCCGGTGTTCAAGTGGCTGGCCGAGCAGGGCGGCATTTCCGAGCTCGAACTGCTGCGCACGTTCAATTGCGGCATCGGCATGATCGCGATCGTCAAGGCCGACGCCGTCGAGCAAGTGACCGAAGCCTTCGCCGCCAGCGGCGAGACCGTGGCGCTGCTTGGCGAGGTGATCGAGGCCAAAGGCGAGCATCGCGTGGTCTATCACGGTCGTCTCGATCTCTCGCGATGAAGCGCCGCGTCGCCATCCTGATCTCCGGCCGCGGCTCCAACATGGCCGCGCTGATCGAGGCCGCCAAGGCGCCGGATTTTCCGGCCGAGATCGCCGTCGTGATCTCCAATCGTGCCAACGCGCCGGGGCTGGAGCGGGCCGTCGCCGGAGGCGTTCCGACCGTCGTGATCGAGAGCAAGCCGTTCGGCAAGGACCGCGCCGCCTTCGAGGCGGTGCTGCAGCGGACGCTGGACGAGAACCGCGTCGAGCTGATCTGCCTCGGCGGCTTCATGCGGCTGTTCACCGCCGAGTTCGCGCGGGCCTGGTACGGGCGGATGCTCAACATCCATCCCTCGCTGCTGCCGTGCTTCCCTGGCCTGGATCCGCACGGCCAGGCCTTGCGTGCGGGTGTCAAGCTCTCCGGCGCGACGGTGCATTTCGTGATCCCGGAAACCGACGCGGGGCCGATCGTGATGCAGGGGGCGGTCACCGTGGCAGACGACGACACGCCTGACACGCTGGCAGCGCGCGTCATCACGATCGAGCATCGGATCTATCCCGAGGCGCTGCGGCTGCTGGCCAGCGGCAGGCTCAGGCTGGACGGCGATCACTGCCGGACGCTGGACAGCGCCGCGTCGAACAGCACGCTGATTGCGCCGGCTGTGCGCTAGCGCGCGGGCACGCAAAAACACGACCCCCGGGGTGATGCGGCCGGGGGAGACGTCACGACAGCCTTCGCCGCCGCTGCCGTTCAGTGCACCTTGAGATTTTCCGCTGATGACTTGCCGCGGTTCTCCACCAACTCGTATTCGACCGTCTGGTTTTCGTTGAGCGTGGAAAGCCCCGCGCGCTCGACGGCGGAGATATGGACGAACACGTCCTTGTCTCCGACGGCCGGCTTGATGAACCCGTAACCCTTGGTCGGGTTGAACCACTTGACGGTACCCTTCGGCATCGCCTCTCTCCCAGTCTGGATATAAAAAAGACGCGGCCACGTTTTGCACGTGCCACGCCACAAGCGGGCTTCCGGGTGTCTGTTCAATTCCCGAGTCTTCAGGTCCGCAGTGTTCAAGTCTCGAGTCTTCAAGTCCGAAGTCTTGTCGCTCGAAGGGTCGCCCCTCGAAACCTTGGATCTCAACGTCGCGAAACGCATAGTCGAACGGCCGCAATCCGATTGTGAACGGATTGCAACACGAAAATTGCGCCTTAGCAAGGCTGCGGCGTGCCCCTGCAGGATGTGGCGATGCAATCGCCACCTGTGGCAACCGGACAACAGCTCCCGGCGTTCGGCCATCGGCCGATGGCGCGGGGCGTTGACGCTCTTCGGGAAGTGCGAGCAAATCACGCAGAGCCGTATCGGCCGTCCGCGTATTTCGCGCCGCACGCTGCTCCCTGGGGCCTGATCGCATGTGCCGCCTATCGCGCCGTTCGTGCGCAGGACTGACCGGAAGTGCCCGCGGTCTCGCGCGCCTCGCCGGGCTCGTCGCCCTGTTGGCCGTCGCGATGGCCTCGCCGGTCCGTGCGCAGAGCCCGACGCCGACACCAACACCGACCACGACGCCGTCACCAACGCCCACGCCGACACCAACAGTCACGCCCACGCCGTCTCCCAGCCCGATGCCGGCTCCGAGCCCGACGCAGACCATGATCAATGCCGACGTCTCGGCTTCCTCGACCGTCACCAATCTCGGCAGCAACTTCCTGGAACGGCTCGGCAACCAGGCCTCGAACGGGTTCAACCGGATGTCGCGTACCAATCCCGGCGGGGGCGGCGCATCCGAGAGCACGGATGGTCCGGTCTACCGCAGCTGGGTCGAAGGTTACGGAATCTCGATGACAACAGGCGCGACCGGCGGCTATGTCGGCGACACCAGGACAACCTGGGGCGGCGTCGCCGGGATCGGCGCGCGGGTCGCGCCCGGCGTCAACATCGGCTTCTCGATCGACCAGAGCCGCACCGCGATCGACGTGCCGCTGGCGCTGCAATCGGCCACGCTCGATCTCACCCAGTTCGGCTTCACGGCTTCGCTCGACAAGGGGCCGTGGACCTGGGCGGTGGCGCTGGTGCACGGCTTCGGCAATATCAACTCCAGCCGCGACACCGGCCTCGGCCTTGCGACCGCGGGCTACAACGCGCGGCTCGACGGTGCGATCAGCGAGCTCAGTTATTACATCGACAAGGACCAGAGCCGCTTGATCCCGAAGGGTGCGCTCGAATACGTCCACGCGCGAACCGGATCGTACCAGGAGACGGGCGGGCTCGATCCCGTCTCCGTCACCGCATCCAGCGTCGACCGGATGCGCCTTCTGCTGGGTGCGGAGGTCGGCCACTACTGGATCTTCGACCAGAAGATTCTCGATCTGTCCGCGTACGGCAAGTTCGTCGACAATGTCGTGCAGAACTTCAGCAATACGACCGTCAGCCTCGCCGGGCAGGGCTTGACGCTGCAGGGCATCGGCGAGAGCCAGTATGGTGCCGACGCCGGCGCGGCCGCCTCGCTGAGCCTGACCAGCACCGCGCGCATCTACCTGAACTACGACGCCAAGTTCCGTGCCGCCATGCAGTCGCATCAGGGCACGATCGGCTTCGAATACAAGTGGTGAGCTAGCTCCGATCCACCCGTACCACGCGGCCCTTGTCGATCGCGAGCGCGACCTGGCCGTGCTTCAGCTTGAGCGCGGCTTCGCCGAACAGCTCGCGGCGCCAGCCGTGCAGGGCGCCGACATCGGCGTTGTCGTCGCCGGCGATCTGCTCGAGATCGTCGACGGTCGCGATCACCTTGCTGGCGACGCCATGCCGCTCCGAGGTCATTCGCAGCAGAACCTTCAGCAGCTCGACGGTTGCCGCGCCATTGGAATTGTTGCGCGGCTTCTCGAGCTTCGGCAGCGTCGACTGATCGCGCGCGAGCCCGCGCTGCACGGCGGCGATGATGTCGCTGCCCCATTTCGAGCGATCGAAGCCCTTCGGCAGCGAGCGCAAAGTGGCGAGCTTCTCCAGCGAGGTCGGCGCGTGGGTCGCGATGTCGCCGACCGCATCGTCCTTGAGCACGCGCGAGCGCGGCACGTCGCGGCTCTGCGCTTCCTGCTCGCGCCAGGCCGCGACTTCGATCAGCACTGCGAGCTCGCGCGGCTTGCGCACGCGGGTCTTGAGCCGCTCCCAGGCGCGCTCGGGATGGAAATCGTAGGTGTTCGGCGAGGTCAGGATCTCCATCTCCTCGCTGACCCAGTCGCTGCGGCCGCGCTTCTGCAGGTCGGCGTCCAGCGCTGCGAACACGTCGCGCAGATGGGTGACGTCGGAGACGGCGTAGTGCAGCTGCTCCTGGCTCAGCGGGCGGCGCGACCAGTCGGTGAAGCGGTGGGTCTTGTCCGGCCGGTGGCCGGTGACGCGGTCGACCAGCGCATCATAGGCGATGCTGTCGCCATAGCCGAGCACCATGGCAGCGACCTGGGTGTCGAAGATCGGATGCGGAATGGTGCCGGAGAGATGCCAGACGATCTCGATGTCCTGCCGGGCCGCGTGGAACACCTTCAGCACGGCTTCATTGGACATCAATTCGAAGAACGGCTTGAGGTCGATGCCCTCAGCCAGCGCGTCGATCACGACGGCCTCGTCCGCGCTCGCCATCTGCACGACGCAGAGCAGCGGATAGTAGGTCGTCTCCCGCAGGAACTCGGTGTCGACGGTGATGACCTTGTGTTTGGCAAGTCGCTCGCAGGCGGCCGCAAGCTCGGAGGTGTTGGTAATCAGATCCATGAACTGTCCATGACGCTTAGAGACACGCGTTCTGCCGAAAGTGCAGCTATGTCAAGGGTCTTGCTGGGATTTTGGCTCTGCATGGCGCGAGGGGCAGGGGATTTTTGGCGGGATCGGGAGGGATTTGAGAGGAATTTCGATCTTGTTGCCGAAGAAAGGGGCACCGAAGGTGCCACAATGTCGCTGTTGTCCCTGATCGTGCGCTCCTCGCCACATTCTGCTTGAGCCGATGGGCCGCGGCGTACTGGATCGCCCGGTCAAGCCGGCGATGACAGCGGTGGAGGGGGCCACAGCTTCGCGTTCTCGCGACATGATTTGTCCGAGGCTTGTATTTCGTTTCGCCACTCCGAAGATCAGAGGGCACAGGGAAAGCCGGGTGCCGATCGCACCCATGGGTCCCGCGTATTAGAAAACGCGGGAGGTAGGACCACAGGTGTAACCGCAAACATCCCGGCTTTCCCTGCGCGATGGGTTACGGCTTATACGTACTCTCCCCGGTGAGACTGGGCTCTTTTGTCACCGCCGTCAGCAAGAGACCTTGGTCTCTTGCTGACAGGACACCTGCCACCAGGGCGTCAGGCCTGCACGATTTCGCCGTCCGCTGCATGCGCTCTCGTCAGTCACGCATGCGGCGTCCACCGCATCCCACCACAACGTTCGTGACGACCGCAAAGCGCCCCTCGAGCGGGTGAGACGGGCGGATTGGACATCTGATTTGGGGTACATGTCAAGTTCAATTCGGAAAATCGGAAGCGTTCGCGCGTAAAAAGCCAGCTCTACTGCAACCGTGCCTCGATGCCTCGGATGGCCTGACGAAGCGGGCCGTGGCAGCGCGCGATTCCTTCGGTCGCGGTCAAGGCCTTGGTCATCCAGATGATGGAGGCGCACCCGATCACCTGCCTGTCGCGGCGGATCGGCATCGCGATGGTGCCGGTGTGAGGCCAGATCCTGCCGCCCTGGCGCACGGCGTAGCCGCGCCGGCGGATGCCCTGGAGCTGCTTCTCCGTGCCGGCACGATCCATGAGCTCGCCTGCGCCCTGCAGCAGATCGAGCAGAAGGGTCCGCTCGTGCGGCGCGGTGAACGCGAGATAGGCGAGGCCGGCGGAGCTGGCGAGCAGGGGAATGCGGACGCCGACCATGCGACGATCGATCGACATCGGCGCGAAGCGATGCGTGGACTCACGGACCACCATGCGCACCCCTTCGAGCGTGGTGACATCGCAGGGCCAGAGTATCTCGCGTGTGAGATCGAAGATCACCGGCGCCGCCGCGGCCCCCAGCCATTGCTCGTCCTCGAACCCCTCCGAGAGCTCGCGCACTTTCAGAAGCAACGTGAACCGGTCATCGGAGCGGCTCCGCATGACGTAGCCGGTATCGATCAGCGTTTTCAGGGAGCGATAGACGGTGGCCCGCGGCAGGCCGGTTTCCCGCGCCAGCGTCAGCGCGCTGGCGGATGCGTGGCGGTTCAGCGCTGCCAGCACGGCAAGGCCCCGGCCGAGTGCGCGGATCGGTTTGACGTCCATGGCATGTTCACCTGGTGAACAGAACTGTCGTCGTCGTTGCACGGCTGCCGACCGGCTGGCAAGCCTTATCGCAACGGAAAGGGAAACGCATGGACGGGCCGCAACGCGCGGAAGGGCTTTATGACGTCGCGATCGTCGGGTTCGGCCCGGTCGGCGCGACATTGGCCAACCTGCTGGCGGTGGATGGGCTCAGCGTGATCGCCTTCGATCGCGAGCCCACACCCTATGCGTTGCCGCGCGCCGTGCATTTCGACGACGAGGTCATGCGGATCTTCCAGACCATCGGTCTGGCCGACGAGATCTTGCCGTTCACGCATGTCTCGCCGGGCATGCATTTCGTGGACGGTGACGGAAGACTGTTCCTCGACTGGTCGCGGCCGCTGCAGGTCGGTCCGAACGGATGGAATGCGAGCTATCGCTTCCATCAGCCCGATCTCGAACGCGTGCTGCGTGCCGGTGCGAGTGCCCATGCGTCGGTCGATATTCGCTTGCGCACCGACGTCTTTGCGCTGGATCAACGCGGCGATCACGTTGCGATCCGCTTTGAAAGCCTAGCCAACGGCAGGCTCGACGAGGCGCGGGCGCGCTACGTCGTCGGCTGCGACGGCGCGCGCTCGCTGGTCCGGCGACTGATCGGTTCGGATGTGGAAGACCTCGGCTTTCACGAGCAGTGGCTGGTGGTCGACGCGATCCTGAAGCGGCCGAAGCCCGAGCTCGGCGACTACAGCGTCCAGTTCTGCGACGCCCGCCGTCCGGCGACCTATGTCCGCAGCATCGGCAATCGCCGGCGCTGGGAAATCGCTGTCATGCCGGATGACGATGCGCGGCGGATCACCGACCCCGGCAACGTCTGGAAGCTCCTGGCGCGCTGGATCACCCCCGGTGACGCCGAGCTGGAGCGCGCGGCGTGCTACAGCTTTCACTCGGTCATCGCATCGGCCTGGCGCCGCGCGCGGCTCTTGATCGCCGGCGATGCCGCGCACCAGACCCCGCCGTTTCTCGGGCAGGGGATGTGTGCCGGCATCCGCGATGCCGCCAATCTGGCCTGGAAGCTCGGACGCGTGATCCGCGGTGAGGCGAGCGACGTTTTGCTGGACAGTTACCAGACCGAGCGCCATCCCCATGTCCGCGAATATATCGAGCTTGCAGTCCGGCTCGGAAGCCTGATCAACGCGACGCGCGTCGAGGGCCGCGAAGCGGGCGCGGAACCGCGCCGGATGGCGACCATCAAGCCGCGGCTTGGACCGGGCCTGTTCCGGCGCGGGTGCGCCGTTGCCGGCACTCTGGCCCCGCAGCCGATGCTCTCGAACGGATGCCGGCTCGACGATCATGTCGGCTATCGTTTTGCCGCACTGGTGCGGCCTGACTTTCTCGACGGGCTCGACATCGCGATACGCGAGAGTTGCGGCAAACGCGGCATCGCCCTGGTCGCCGCCGGCCCGGGCCCGCTGAGCAGCTGGCTCGACAGCGTCGGCGCGCACGCCGCACTGGTTCGGCCCGATCGGTACATCGTCGGGCTGGCGCAGACCCCGCAGGAATTGTCGGCGCTGATCGACACCATGAACCAGGAGGATTTTGGATGAAGCTCGCATCTTACTCGACCGCCGAAGGCGCCGGATACGGATGCGTCGTCGGTGACGGCATCGTGGCACTGTCGACGGCATTTGGCGATCGCGCGCCGACCCTGCGCGATCTGCTGGCCAGGGGACTGCTTGACGAGGCCGCGGCACTTGCCAAGGCATCGAAGCCCGACCTCGCCCTGGGCGCGGTCGCCTTCGATCCGGTGATCCCCAACCCCGACAAGATCATCTGTGTCGGCCTCAACTACCGCGACCACGTCGCCGAGACCGGCCGTACCGTCACGGAGAAGCCGGCGCTGTTCGCGCGCTACGCCGGCAGCCAGATCGGCCATCTCGCGCCGCTGGTGACACCGAAGGTTTCCGACGAGTTCGACTATGAAGGCGAGCTTGCGGTCATCATCGGCAAGAGCGGACGGCATATCGCAGCGCGCGATGCGCTGGCGCATGTCGCGGGATACGCCTGCTACAACGAGGGCAGCATTCGCGACTGGCAGCGCCACACCACCCAGTTCCTTTCCGGCAAGACCTTCGCCGGCACCGGCGCATTCGGACCCTGGATGGTGACGAGCGACGAGATTGCCGATCCGTCGAAGCTGACGCTGGAGACGCGCATCAACGGACAGGTGGTGCAACACACCACGACGGATCTCATGATCACCGATATCCCTGGTCTGATCGCCTACATCTCGACCATTCTGCCGCTGTTGCCCGGCGACGTGATCGTGTCGGGCACGCCGGGCGGCGTCGGCGCAAAGCGCAACCCGCCGCTCTGGATGAGGCCCGGCGACGTCGCCGAGGTGGAGATTTCCGGGATCGGCGTGCTGCGCAATCCGGTGGTCGCGGAGACCGCATGACAGGGACGGAGGGAGCCATGGAAGCCAATTCGGAAACCAATTCGGAAATCAATGCGCTCGGCTACATCGGCATCCAGTCGCAACGGCTCGAGGACTGGACCGGATTTGCGACCAGCCTGCTCGGCATGCAGCCGGTCGATCGTGGCGGCGGCACCCGCGCCTTCCGGATGGACGACCGCAAGCAGCGTCTGGTGGTGAGCGATCGCGAGGGCGACAATGCCGCCTTCTTCGGATGGGAGGTTGCGGATGCGGCCGCGCTCGAGCGGCTTGCGGCACGGCTCGAGCGGCACGGCACTGCGGTTCGCCGCGGCACGCGTCAGCTCGCGGACGAGCGACACGTTGCCGATCTCATCGGCTTCCGCGATCCCGCCGGCAATCCGCTCGAGGTGTTCTACGGGCCCGCGATCGCGGACACGCCGTTTGCACCGGCACGGCCGATCTCGGGGTTCAAGACCGGACCGCTCGGCATGGGCCATGTCGTGCTGCATGTCGAGGACGTCGACCCGCTGTTGCCGTTCTATCGCGATCTGCTCGGCTTCAAGGTCAGCGACTACGGGTTGACGCCGTACAAATTGTACTTCTTCCACGTCAACGGCCGTCACCACAGTTTTGCGATGGTCGGGTCGGGCCGGCGCGGACTGCATCATTTCATGGTCGAACTCTACAGCCTCGACGATGTCGGGCAGGGTTATGATCTCGCACAGCTCGACGAGGGGCGGATCGCCTATACCCTCGGGCGTCACACCAACGATTTCGTGACCTCGTTCTACGCCACGACGCCTTCCGGCTTCTTCGTCGAGTATGGCTGGGGTGGCCGGGTCATCGATCCCGCCACCTGGCAACCGCATGAAACCTTCGACGGCCCGAGCTTCTGGGGCCACGACCGGCTTTACATGGAGCCTGAGAGCCGTGCGCGCCTGCGTGACATGCGGCTGTCGGCGGCCGCGCGCGGCGTGCGTGCGCCGATGCCGGACTGCCCGTGGCTCGACGCAGTGACCGGGCGCGGCGAATTCGTCAAACGAACATAGACAGGGGAAGCACTGATGGCCCGGAAACCAGGCATGATCTCTCGATTGCTGATCCGCGCGGCGCTGCCGATGGTCGCGGTCGCAGCCCTGTCGGGCAGCGCGTCGGCCGAGATCAAGGGCGATGCGATCCGCATCGGCGTGCTCACCGACATGAGCGGCATCTTCGCCACCGCGATGGGACCGGGCTCGGTCGAGGCGGCACGGATGGCAGCGGAGGATTTCGGCGGCAGGATCAATGGCAAGCCGATCGAGATTCTGCAGGCGGACCACCAGAACAAGGCCGATGTCGCATCGGCGATCGCGCGTCGCTGGTTCGATCGCGAGGGCGTGCAGGCCATTGCCGATGGCGGCAGCTCCGGCGCCGCACTCGCCGTGCAGGAACTGGTGCGTGAGAACAAGCGGGTGTTCCTGGTCTCGGGTGCCGGCGCTCTCGAGCTCACCGAAAAGGCCTGCGCACCGACCAGCGTGCAATGGACCCACGATGCGGCCTCGACCGCCAATGCGGTCGTCGCCGGCGTGTCAAAGACCGTACAGGGGTCCTGGTTCTTCATCACCGCGGACTATGCGTTCGGGCATGCGGTGGAAGCGATCGCGCGGGCCAAGCTCGACAGGCTCGGCGTCAAGGTCGCGGGCAGCGTCAAGACCGCGCTCAACACGGCGGACTTCGCCTCCTTCCTGCTGCAGGCACAGGCAAGCGGTGCCAAGGTGCTGGCGCTGAATGCCGCCGGCGACAACGTCACGATCATGAAGCAGGCGCAGGAGTTCGGTTTCGCGCAGCAGGGAATTGCCGTTGTCCCGATGACGTTCCAGAACGTCGACATCGTGGCTGCCGGGCTCCCGGTCACGCAGGGCGACCTGATCGCGACCAGCTTCTACGAGGACGTCACGCCCGCGGCGCGCAAATGGGCCGACGCGTTCTTCGCACGCCGCAAGGCGATGCCCTCGCAGATCCAGGCCGGGGTCTATTCGGCTGTCCGGCATTATTTGCAGGCGGTGAAGGACACCGATTCCGACGACGGCGAAATCGTCATGGCGAAGATGAAGGCGACGCCGGTGTCGGATGCCTATACGCCGGGAGGAACGATCCGCTCCGACCAGCGCATGGTTCACGACCTCTATCTCGTGCAGGTCAAGACTCCGGCGGAGTCCAGGGGGCCGTGGGATCTGGTCAAGCTGGTTACCACCATCCCGCCCGACGAGGCGTTTCGCTCGCTCGAGGAGAGCAAGTGCCCGCTTGTGAAATAGCCGATCCGGACGGGAGTTGCCGCGGACACGTCAGCCCGGCGCCGTGTTCAGGATTGCAGCAGTCCGGTGGCGACGCCGGCTGCCGCGCTGAGTGCCACGACGACCAGCGGCGGCGCGCGCCACGCGGTGAGCAGGACGAAGCCGGCGAGCGCGATGCCGAAATCGAGCGGGCGAAGCACGCTGCTGCTCCACACCGGGTCATAAAGCGCCGCTCCTAGGATGCCGACCACGGCGGCGTTGACGCCGCGCATCATTGCCTGCGCGCTGGCACGCTTGCGAAAGCCGTCCCAGAACGGCAGCGCGGCCAGCAGGATCAGGATCCCGGGCAGGAAGATGCCGATCAGCCCGACGATCGCGCCCGGCACGCCGCCGATGACCGCGCCGAGATAGGCGGCGAAGGTGAACAACGGTCCGGGCACGGCCTGCGCCGCGCCATAGCCGGTGAGGAATGCGTCGTCGCTGATCCAGCCCGGCGTCACCACGGCCTCGCGCAGCAGCGGCAGCACGACATGACCGCCGCCGAAGACGAGCGCGCCCGAGCGATAGAAGGCGTCGAACACCGCAAGGCCGGGCCAGATCCGGGCCAGCACCGGCAGGCCGGCCAGCAGCGCGATGAACAGCACCAGCAGGCCTAGGCCTGTGCGGCGCGACACCGGCATCGTGATATGGGTGGCACCATCGGCTTGCGGCGCGCGGCAGAGCCAGAGCCCAGCGAGGGCACCGAGGATGATCGCGGCGATCTGCGCCACCGACGATGAGCTGACGAGGATGATCAGCGCGGCCACCGTCGCGATCGATGCGCGCTCGCGGTCCGGACAGAGCGCGCGCGCCATGCCCCAGACCGCCTGCGCCACGATCGCAACCGCAACCAGCTTCAGGCCGTGCACGAGACCCGCGCCGGCGGCGCCGTGCAGCGCGCTCGCACCGAAGGCGAACAGCACCAGCGCAATCGCCGAAGGCAGCGTGAACCCGGTCCAGGCCGCCAGCGCGCCCCGATAGCCGGCGCGCATCAGGCCGATGGAGAAACCGACCTGGCTGCTCGCCGGACCCGGCAGGAACTGGCACAGCGCAACGAGGTCTGCATAGGCCTGCTCATCGAGCCAGCGCCGGCGCACCACGAACTCGTCGCGGAAATAGCCGATATGGGCAATCGGTCCGCCGAAACAGCTCACGCCGAGCTTGAGGAAGATCAGCAGCACCTCGGCCGGCGAGTGTGCGGCGCTCGTTGCAGCAGGTGTTGCGCCTGGGTGCTGAACTTGCTGGGAATCTCTCAAGGGCTGCCATCCCGCTGTGACCGCGGATTGGCGGACCAACCCGTGGGCCATGATAGCGCGATCGGACGACAGGGAAGAGGCGGGTCAGTCCCGCGATCCGCTCTCCGAAAATTCTACTCGTAGCCCATCTTCTTCGACGGCCGGCGCGCCGCGGGCATCGCGAGCACGACGAGGCATAGCGCAATCATCACCATTCCCACGAATTCAAATGTAAAGGCGTCCACGGGTCATTCTCCCCCAATGAAACCGCTAGACTTGTTCGGGGTGCGTTGACGCCTTGTTAATCCTTATGGTTACCGCGGGAGGCCGCTCGGCATGGTGGAAGGTGAGTTAATGCTCACGAGCAACACAGCCAAGCATTGCAACACTTCCGCGCGACGAGCCTCGGCCGCGCGGACGCCAGAGCGCGGGTGGGGAGATTACGTCCCGCAGAACGTTTGCGTCACGCGCTGCTCGGGCAGCGGCGGGTCGGCATAGGCCGCGTAGCGCGGCTGATCCTCATACGGCTTCGCCAGCACCGTCAGCAATTCCTCGAACGGCGCGTAATCGTCGCTGTTCGTGGCGGCTGCAATCACCGCCTCGACGCGATGGTTGCGCGGGATGAAGGCGGGGTTGACGGTGTGCATTGCGGCCTTGCGCTCGGCTGATGCCTGCGGCTCCAGCGCGAGGCGCGCGCGCCAGCGGGGAGCCCAATCGTCGAACGCCGTGGGATCGGTGAACTGGGCGCGGACATCGGCTGTGTCATCGGCTGCCGCGTCGCCGAGCCGGCGGAAGGTCAGCGTGAAGTCGGCCTCGTTCTTCGCCATCGCGTCGAGCAGGTCCTGGATCAGGGCCTCGTCGCCGTCGCGCGCGGTGAACAGGCCGACCTTGCGGCGGAGGCCGGAATTATAGGCTGTCGTGAATTTTTCGGGGAATTCGCCGAGGATCGCCTGCGCCTGTTCGATCGCCTTGTCCTGGTCGTCGGACAGCAGCGGCAACAGGCATTCGGCGAGCCGGGTCAGATTCCACAACGCGATGCGCGGCTGGTTGGCATAGGCATAGCGCCCCATCTCGTCGATCGAGGAGAATACCTGCGCCGGGTTGTAGGCGTCGAGGAAGGCGCAGGGGCCGTAGTCGATGGTCTCGCCCGAGATCGAGGTGTTGTCGGTGTTCATCACGCCATGGATGAAGCCGACCAATAGCCAGCGCGACACCAGCTCGGCCTGCCGCGCCACGACGGACGCGAGCAGGGCATGATAGGGCTGATCGGCGTTCTTCAGCTCCGGATAGTGCCTTGCGATCACATGGTCGGCGAGGGCGCGCACCCCTTCAGTGTCGCCGCGCGCGGCGAAGAACTGGAAGGTGCCGACACGGATATGGCTCGACGCAACGCGGGTCAGCACCGCGCCGGGCAGCGCCGTCTCGCGCATCACGGGCTCGCCCGTAACGACGGCGGCGAGCGAGCGGGTGGTCGGAATGCCCAGCGCGAACATCGCCTCGCTGACGATATATTCTCGCAGCACGGGCCCGAGCGCGGCGCGGCCGTCGCCGCGGCGGGAGAACGGGGTCGGGCCACTTCCCTTGAGCTGGATGTCGCGGCGGACGCCGTCCCTGTCGATAACCTCGCCGAGCAGGATGGCGCGGCCATCGCCGAGCTGCGGAACGAACTGCCCGAACTGGTGCCCGGCATAGGCCATGGCGATCGGGTCGGCGCCGTCGGGAACGCGCTTGCCGGCAAGGATCTCGGCGCCTTCGGGCGTCGATAGCAGATCCGGATCGAGGCCGAGCTGCGTGGCCAGCGGCCGGTTCAGCTTGATCAGCCGGGGAGCGGCGACCGGGGTCGGCGCGACCCGGGCGAAGAAGTTCGCCGGCAGGGCGGAGTAAGTATTCTGGAACGGGAAATGGACGGTCATGACGGAAAGATAGGCCTCGGGGGCGAATAGGCAAACGCTCCGCGCCCGGGACCCCCAAAATGTGCAGTTTCAGGCCAAAACCGGCCGTTCCCTTGGTTGCCGCCCCGGGTCTCGTCGGGTAAACCCTCCGCAACTTCGGCACCGGCCGCCTGGCCGCTCCGATTCTCCTCCGACATCAGCTTTTGGGACTAAAATGCATCGCTACCGGTCACACACATGCGGCGCGCTCCGAGAGAGCGATATCGACCAGACGGCCCGGCTGTCCGGCTGGGTCCACCGTGTCCGAGACCATGGCGGCGTGCTGTTCGTCGATTTGCGCGACCATTACGGCATCACCCAATGCGTCGCCGATCCGGACTCGCCGGCCTTTGCCGAGGTCGAGAAGTTCCGCTCCGAATGGGTGGTCAGGATCGACGGCAAGGTGCGCCGCCGCCCCGCCGGCACCGACAATCCCGAGCTGCCGACCGGCATGATCGAGGTCTATGTCAAGGAGATCGAGGTGCTGGGCCCGGCGGCCGAGCTGCCGCTGCCTGTGTTCGGCGAGCAGGAATATCCCGAGGATATCAGGCTCAAATACCGCTTCCTCGACCTGCGTCGCGAGAAGCTGCACCAGAACATCATGACCCGCGGCGCGGTCGTCGATTCCATGCGCAAGCGGATGAAGGAGCAGGGCTTCTTCGAATTCCAGACCCCGATCCTGACGGCGTCCTCGCCGGAAGGCGCGCGCGACTTCCTGGTGCCCTCGCGCATCCATCCCGGCAAGTTCTACGCGCTGCCGCAGGCGCCGCAGCAGTACAAGCAGCTGCTCATGATGAGCGGCTTCGACCGCTACTTCCAGATCGCACCCTGCTTCCGCGACGAGGATCCGCGCGCCGACCGCCTGCCGGGCGAGTTCTACCAGCTCGACGTCGAGATGAGCTTCGTCACGCAAGACGATGTTTTTGCGGCGATGGAGCCCGTCATCACGGGTGTGTTCGAGGACTTCGCCAAGGGCAAGCCTGTGACGAAGAACTGGCCGCGGATTCCGTTTGCCGAGGCCGTGCGCAAATACGGCTCCGACAAGCCCGACCTGCGCAACAGGATCATCATGCAGGAGGTCTCCGAGCACTTCCGCGGCTCCGGCTTCAAGGTGTTCGCGCGGATGCTGGAGGACCCGAAGAACCAGGTCTGGGCAATCCCCGGCACTGGCGGCGGCTCGCGCGCCTTCTGCGACCGCATGAACTCCTGGGCGCAGGGCGAAGGCCAGCCCGGCCTCGGCTACATCATGTGGCGCGAGGGCGGCGAGGGCGCGGGTCCGCTCGCCAACAACATCGGCCCGGAGCGGACAGCTGCGATCCGTGACCAGCTCGGCCTCAAGGAGGGCGACGCCGCGTTCTTCGTCGCCGGCGATCCCGAGAAGTTCTGGAAGTTCGCAGGCCTTGCCCGCACCAAGCTCGGCGAGGAGCTGAACCAGATCGACAAGGATCGCTTCGAGCTCGCCTGGATCGTCGACTTCCCGATGTACGAGTATGACGAGGAGAACAAGAAGATCGACTTCTCGCACAACCCGTTCTCGATGCCGCAGGGCGGCCTCGACGCGCTGAAGGGCCAGGATCCGCTTACAATCAAGGCCTTCCAGTACGACATCGCCTGCAACGGCTACGAGATCGCCTCCGGCGGCATCCGCAACCACAAGCCGGAAGCCATGGTGAAGGCGTTCGAGATCGCCGGCTACGGCGAGCAGGAAGTCATCGACCGCTTCGGCGGCATGTACCGTGCCTTCCAGTACGGTGCGCCGCCGCATGGCGGCATGGCGGCCGGCCTCGACCGCATCGTGATGCTGCTCTGCGGCACGACGAACCTGCGCGAGATCTCGCTGTTCCCGATGAACCAGCAGGCCATGGACCTGTTGATGGGCGCGCCGTCGGAAGCCGCGCCGAAGCAGTTGCGCGAGCTTCACATCCGGACCAATCTGCCGCAGAAATAACGCGCGCATATCCGGCCGGCCCGGCCGTCCGGACCATGGCTCGACAATAAGCACGGGATGACGCTTCGGCAGCGAACGTCATCCCGCTGTTGCCTCAAGTCTTAGGTCCGGCCACCGGGTGCCAGTCCGGGGCCGAGGGGGGGAGTTAATGTCGTCATCGTCTGAAGAACTCCACAACGCGGCGCTCGCCTATCACCGCCTGCCGCGGCCGGGCAAGCTCGAGATCCAGGCCACCAAGCCGCTCGCCAACCAGCGCGACCTGGCGCTGGCCTATTCGCCCGGCGTGGCCGCCGCCTGCACCGAGATCGCCAACAACCCGGGCGAGGCGGCGTCGCTGACGGCGCGCGCCAATCTGGTCGCGGTGGTCTCGAACGGCACGGCGGTGCTCGGCCTCGGCAATATCGGCCCGCTGGCGTCGAAGCCCGTCATGGAAGGCAAGGCGGTGCTGTTCAAGAAGTTCGCCGGCATCGACGTGTTCGACATCGAGATCAAGGCCGACACGATCGAGCGCGTGGTGGAGACGGTCGCCGCGCTGGAGCCGACCTTCGGCGGCATCAACCTGGAAGACATCCGCGGGCCGGAGTGCTTCGAGATCGAGGCACGGCTCAAGGAACGGATGAAGATCCCGGTGTTTCACGACGACCAGCATGGCACCGCGATCATCGTGGCGGCCGCGATCGTCAACGGGCTGATGCTGAACGACAAGAAGCTGTCCGAGGTCAAGATCGTCTGCTCCGGCGCTGGAGCTGCCGCGCTCGCAACCCTCAATCTGCTGGTCTCGATGGGCGCCCAGCGCAAGAACATCTGGGTCTGCGACATCGACGGCGTCGTCTATGAGGGCCGCAACACCACGATGGACCGCTGGAAGGCGGTCTACACCCAGACCACCAATGCGCGGGTGCTGGCGGACGTCATTCCGGGCGCGGACATCTTCATCGGGCTGTCGGCACCCGGCGTGCTGAAGCCCGAGATGGTCAAGCAGATGGGTGACAAGCCGCTGGTGATGGCGCTCGCCAATCCGGTGCCGGAGATCATGCCTGACGAGGCGCGGCAGGCCCGCCCCGACGCGATGATCTGCACCGGCCGGTCGGACTTCCCGAACCAGGTCAACAACGTCCTGTGCTTCCCGTTCATCTTCCGCGGCGCGCTCGACGTCGGTGCCACAGCGATCAACGAAGCGATGAAGCACGCCGCGGTCGAGGCCATCGCGCAGCTCGCGCGTGATCCGCCGTCGGACGCGGTCGCCCATGGCTTCGATACCGGCGAGACCCAGGGCTTCGGTCCGGGCTCGCTGATCCCGAGCCCGTTCGATCCGCGTTTGATCCTGCGCATCGCACCGGCGGTGGCCAAGGCTGCCATGGAGTCGGGCGTCGCGACCCGGCCGATCACGAATTTCGACGAGTATTGCGCCGAGCTGCAGCGCTACGCGTTCCGCTCCGGACTGACCATGAAGCCGGTGTTCGCCAAGGCGAAGTCCCAGCCGGTGCGGGTGATCTACGCCGAGGGCGAGGACGAGCGCATCCTGCGCGCCACGCAGGTGGTGCTCGAGGAGAAGCTGGCGCGGCCGATCCTGGTCGGGCGTCCCTCCGTGGTCGAGACGCGCATCAAGCGCTTCGGCCTGTCGATCAAGGCCGGCCGCGATTTCGACCTCGTCAATCCCGAGGACGATCCGCGCTACCGCTCCTATGTGCAGTCCTACATCGACGTCGCCGGCCGCCGCGGCGTCACCCCCGAGGCGGCGCGCACGGTGGTGCGCACCAACAACACGGTCATCGCGGCGCTCGCGGTGTCGCGCGGCGAGGCCGACGCCATGCTGTGCGGGGTCGAGGGCCGCTACATGAGCCATTTGCGTCATGTCCGCGACATCATCGGCTTCCAGCAGGGGATCAGCGACTACGCGGCGCTGGCGCTGCTGATCACGAGCACGGGCGCCTATTTCATCGCCGATACCCAGGTCCGGCCGAACCCGAGCGCGGAGGAGCTTGCCGAGGTGGCGTCGCTGGCGGCGATCCATGCCCAGCGCTTCGCCTTCAAGCCCAAGATCGCATTCGTCTCGCATTCGGACTTCGGCAGCTATGAGACCGATTCCGCGCGCAAGATGCGGCGGGCGACCCAGCTCCTGAAGGAGCGCCATCCGGAGATCGAGGCCGACGGCGAAATGCAGGCCGATACCGCGCTGTCGGCGGTCGCGCGCAAGATGGTGCTGCCGCAGTCGCGGCTGGAAGGCGACGCCAACATCCTGATGATGCCGACGCTGGATGCGGCCAACATCGCCTACCAGACCATCAAGGTGCTGGCCAATGCGTTGCCGGTCGGCCCGATCCTGATCGGCCCGGCGCGCCCGGCGCATATCCTCACCCCCGGCGTCACGGCGCGCGGCGTGCTCAACATGACCGCGGTCGCCGCGGTCGAAGCCCAGGAGCGTGCCGGTCGCGCACAGCCGACACTGTTCGGCTAGAGCATGATCCGGAAAAGCGTGAAGCTGATCGCATCGCGCTCCAGGCTGTTTCGGTAAGACGGATTCGATTTGATCGACGCAGGCGGAACGACCATAATCGTTCCGCTTGCTCCGTCCGATTTACGTCATCCGGTGAGGCCGACCTATGCCAGCGTTCATTACTTTCGGGCGAGTGTTGTTCGCTGTGCTGTTCCTCTATTCGGGCGCGACCAAGCTGATCGGCTTCCAGGTTACGGCGGACCTGCTGGCCTCCAAGGTGGCCATTCCCGCCGAGATCGCGCCCTATACGCAGCAGATCGAAACCTTCGTCGGCATGCCGTTCATGCAGCTCCTGGCGATCACGACCGGCGTGTTCGAGATCCTCGCGGGCCTGGCGATCGCGATGAACGTGCTGGCGCGGTTCTTCGCGATCCTCCTGATCATCTACATCTGCCTGCAGACGTTCTATCTCCAGGACTTCTGGAACCAGCCCGCGCCCGACAACGCAAAGACCCTGATCGACGCGTTGAAAAACCTCGCGCTGATCGGCGCCCTGTTCATCATCGCCGGCTACGGCCGGGGTCCCCGCCGCGATGACCCGGCCTACGGCGACGTCTAACAGCGTTTCGAGCGAAGGGAGCGGTTCGGTCTAGCCGATCCGCCGCCACGGCGTGACGCTGACCGCATGCGCGGCGTCGATCAGTTGCGGCTTGCCGGCTGTGAGGCCGTGTGCGGCGAGCACCTGCTGCGGGGTGCGGGCCGGGACGCCGGGAAAGCACGGCTCGCCGTCGGGGATCCGAACGAGGGAGGCGACCGAGAGCCAGAACGTGTCGTAGCGGTCCATGAACATTCCGAACACGGCGGGGCCGCCGATGATCGCGGCCACTCCTGCGGTGACGCCAGCCTCGCGGCTCGCCGTCTCGAACGAGCAGCCGGCCGGATTCCACAGCAGCGCCTTCGGATTGGACGGGTCGGGTGCGGTAGCCGCAACCTTGCGGGTCACGATGAGCCGCCGCCGTTTCGGTGCATCCGGCTGCTCCTCTCCGGAGTGGCGGCCATGCACGACGAGGTCCGCGTGGTCGAGGGCCGACGTGAAGAACCGCTTGTCGCCCTCGATCTTGAGCTCGTCGGGCATCACGTTATGCGCATTCGCCAGCCGGCCATCGGCGGAGACGATGACGTAACCCTCGATACGCAACCCAGACACAGCCCTGGTTGTCCGCGGCCGCGGCTTACTGGTTGACGGTGGTGACGACGCTGTCCACCGGCCGCGAGCTGACCGTCGGCAGCTGGACGTCCTTGGCGAGTTCCTGCTCGTATTGCGGCAGCACGGTCGCCGGGAATTTCGCCCGCATCGCGACGACCTTGTAGCCGCCGGCCTTCAGCTGCTGCAGCAATGTGGGCAGGGCTTCCGCAGTGTGCTTCTGGAAGTCGTGCATCAGGATGATGCCCTTGCCGAGCTTGCCGAGCTTTTTCATCACGGTGTCGATCACCTGCTGGGGATTCTTCGACTTGAAGTCGAAGGAGTCGAGGTCGCAGGAGAAGATCGCGATGTTGCGGTTGCCGAGATAGGTCACCATTTCCGGCGGATGCTGCAGGGCCGGGAAGCGGAAGAACGGCGCAGGCGAGACCTCGAGCGCCCATTTGACCGCCGCCAATCCGCGCTCGATCTCATCCTTCTTCTGATCCTCGGTCAGCTTCTTGTTGTTCAGGTTTTCGTGCGACCAGGTGTGCGAGCCGACGGTGTGGCCGGCCGCATAGACCTGCCGCAGGATTTCGGGATGGTAGGTCGCGTGCTTGCCGATCGGGAAGAAGACGCCCGTGGTGCATTCGTCCGCCAGCGCCTTGAGCACCGCGGGCGTATTCGCCGGCCACGGGCCGTCGTCGAAGGTCAACACCACCTCGTGGTCGCGCAGGAAGTCGAGCTGCTTGAAATGCTCGAAGCCGAAGCCCGGACCGCCGGTGGTGTCGATCTCGACGGTGCGGGCGACGCCCAGCGCGTTCGGATTGTTGCAGGCGGCGCGAGCCGGTTGCGGCGGCTGCTGCGGCGGAACCGGGGCAGCGGCTGCGACAGGAGCGGGGGCAGCCGCTGGCGGAGCTGCCGCAGGGACCGCGGCGCCTTTGGTTGCCGGGGCGGCCGCGGCGCCCTTGGCTGGTGGCGTCTGCGACCAGGCTGCGCTCGAAAGGAGCAATGACATCGTACCTGCGAAGATCAGTCCTGCCGTGATGCGCATGGCGCGTGTCCCTAGCTGATGTCGTTCCCGGCATTGGCTTTTTTGCCAGCGCCGTGGCCGCTTCCCACCCCGGCCGATAGTACCCTAGTTGGGCCAGCCACGCCAACGCAACGGGGTGCCGGATTTGCCCTGAAAATCAAGCTTCTGTGGGTTAATCCGGGGATTATCGGTGATATCAGGCCGCCGCCAGCGTCCGCGCGATCGCGGTCTTGATTCGCGTGTCGGCGGGAGCGACCTGCTCGGAAAAGACGTCGGCGATATAGCCGTCGCGACCAATCAGGTACTTGTGGAAGTTCCAGCGCGGCACGTCCTTCGGCCGAACCTCTGCGGCCCACCGGTAGAACGGGTGAGCGTTCTCGCCCTTGACCACCGCCTTCGCCGCCATCGGGAAGGTGACTCCGTATTGGTGCTGGGCGGTCTCGGCGATCTCGCCGGGGCCGCCGGGCTCCTGGCCGCCGAAATCATTGGAGGGAACGCCGATGATGACGAAGCCGCGGTCGCGGAATTCGGTCCAGAGGTCCTGCAGGCCGGCATATTGCGGCGTGAAGCCGCAAAGCGATGCGGTGTTCACGACCATCATGGGATGGCCGGCATGGTCGGCAAGGCGGATTTCGCCGCCATCCAGCGCCGGGAAAGAGAAGGTGTAGGCCGTGATCCGGCTCATCGCGGGCTGCTGCGCGTGCGATACGCGTGATCCTGCCGCGGCGGCCAGTCCCGCGCCGATCAAGGTCCTGCGGTCGATCATGGTGATGTTCCCCGGAGCGGATTCCGGCTCGGATGATAATCCAGGGAGCAGGCAATGAACTTCAACAAGACGTCATTGCGCCTCAGCGCAGCGGCACGATGAAATCGGTGCCTTCGCCGGTCTCGCCCTGGTTCACGCCGAGGTCGGAGACGATGATCGACGCGCCGGTGCCAAGCGCCTCCGAGATCCGCGCCATCGTGTCGGCAGGGATCGTGATGCGGTCGAGCGCCTCGGCCGGGCTGTCCGGCTGCGGCCTGGCTTCGACCGGTGCGGCGGCGGCCTTGCGGCGGTGCGAGGCGTGATCCTCGACGTCGACACGCGCGACGTTCCGGACCGGCAGTGTGACCACCGACCAGTGCAACTGGTTCGGATTGGTCTTGTCGGCTTCCGCGGTGAACACATGGGTGCCGAGCGGCCGGTCACTCGCCGTGATCGTCACCGGCACGTCGAACAGCGGTTCGAAATTCTGCCGGACATAGAGCCTGGAATCCTTGCGACTGATGAAAACCGCGACCTGGCCGGCGTGTCTGGACGCATCGGCCCTGGCGAGGCCGGGTAGCGGTGCCGGATCCTTCTTCGCATCGGGAGCGTCAGCGGCCTTCGCGGGCTCGGCGGGCCTTTCCGCGCTCTTGTCGGAACTCTTGGCTGAATCGGCCGGGACGGCATCCCCAGTGTGGTTCTTCGTGTTGTCCTTGACGGCGCTGTCGGCGTTGCCGGACTTCGGCGCCTTCGTGGCGGTGACGTCGGACTTTGCCGCATCATTCGTCGCGGCATCCGCTTTGGACGCGTCAGTCTTGGATGCAGCGGCGTTCACTGCGCCCGCCGCGCCCTTGGCGGCATCGTCGGATGCGTCGGCGACGGCGCTACCCGACGCGTCGGAGAGCGTCGCCGGCGTGCCGACGGCCGGCATCGCGCCGCTGGCATCGGCGGTGTGGGGGTTGTCGCGCAGCGAAGCGGGCGGCTCGGCATGGCCGACGGTGGAGCGCAGTTCGAGGCTGGTCTCCGGCTTCTCAGCGCCCTTGTCGCTCTTCACGCCCATCGGGGCATCGAGCTTGGGAATGTCGTCGGCGACCGGCTGCGCCGGAACCTTCTGTGTCACAAGCAGCGGATGCGAGAAGCTCTCCGGCGCCAATGTGCCGGGGGTCACGAATACGCGCGCTCCCATCCGGGTCCAGTTGTACATCTTGACCGCGAATGCCATCGGCATGCGGATGCAGCCGTGCGATGCCGGATATCCCGGCAGCACGCCGGCATGCATCGCCACGCCCGACCAGGTGATGCGCTGCATGTAGGGCATCGGCGCGCCGCTGTAGATGTTGGAGCGGTGGTACTTCTGCTTCTGGATCACGCTGAAGACGCCCATCGGGGTCGAATGGCCCTTCATGCCCGTCGACACCGGGCTCTCGGCGAACAATCCGTTCGCGTCGTAGATCCGGACCTTCTGCTGGTCGATCGAGATTGAGATCACCACGGCGCCTTGCGGCTTGCCGGCGGTCTCCTTCTCGGCGGCAGCCTTCCCGGTCTTGGCCTGAGTGCGACGCGCCTTCTGCCGGTGCATCGGGAGCGCCGGCTCGGCCTGCACGTAATAGCCGGCGTCGGGTCCGTTCCAGTAGTAGAGGGCTGCATCCGCCTTCGAGGACACGCCAAGCGTGCCGGCGGCGGTCAAAACCGCAAACTGCCAAAATCGCTCATTCGCAAAATCAAACATCGAAATCCGACGTCCGCTGGCGCGCATATTCCGAATCCCAGTCCAAGCTATTCTATTGGTTGTCGCAGACGTGAAACACGTTCACCAGTACAAGCGCTTTAGCCCTTCCGTGATCCCGTGTCTTCGCGAAAAGCGTAACAAAAAAGCCTCACATAAGGTTAAAGCGGCCCTGACATCACCGATCCGTTAGCGCCTTCCTGTGCGGCGTTTGCGCACTACATTGGCGGTGCCATCCGCGGAGACCTTCATGACATCCCTGACATCGAGAACTGTGAGCCTGTGTGACGTGCGACAATTGTCTCGATGGGGATTCGCGATGTTGCTTCTGGTCCTTGCTTGCGTGCAGGCCGGTCCCGCGGCGGCCGCCGACGAGCCAGACCTGATCTTCCGCCGCTCGACCGTGTTCAAATGGCTGAGCCCCAACGACAAGCTCGCGACCTATGGCGTCGATGATCCCGAGGTCGAGGGCGTGGCCTGTCATTTCACCGTGCCGGAGAAGGGCGGCTTCAAGGGCTGGATCGGCGTCGCCGAGGAAGTCTCTGATATATCGCTGGCTTGTCGGCAGATCGGCCCCATCCGCTTCAAGGAAAAGATGGGCCAGGGCGACGACATGTTCCGCAAGCGCCGCTCGCTGTTCTTCAAGAAGATGCAGATCGTGCGCGGCTGCGATGCCAAGCGCAACGTGCTGGTCTACATGGTCTATTCGGACAGGCTGATCGAGGGCTCGCCGAAGAACTCAACCTCGTCGGTGCCGATCATGCCCTGGGGGGCCGACGATTCGACCGTGCAGAAGTGCGGCGAGTTCATTCAGTAGCCGGCGCAAGAGCTTGAGGCATCAAGGGCTTGGGCCGGGAAGCTGACGCGGCGGCCGAGCCGGCGTCAGCGTTGGCCGAATTGCTTTGTGCGGAAGTCGAAGCCGGGCCGCTCGGGCTGGATCCTCGAGTCGCGGCACCCGATCAGCCGGACCAGTTTCTGCGGCGCGCATTCGTTGTCGCCCATCACATAGGCGCCCTGTTGCGGCATCGCGCCTGCCATCTGCTTCTGACCCGGCTTGCGGGCCGTGGATTCACTGCCAACGCCGTTGTTGCCATTGCCCACGACTGACATCCTCCCCTGGAACTGGGATAACGAACAACGTGCAACCACGGAGATGGTTGCGCGCTGTCAGCGTGAGTCGGCCGGAGCCCTCGCGCGGTTCACTGCAGCTTTTGCTGCGTCAAAGCCTCTTTCAGCAGAGGAACCTTAAGAAAGCCCAGCGGCTATAGCCCAATCTTGTTGCGACATGACGAAGTGATCGACGCGGCCGGCCCAGAACGGAGCGTTGAAATCCCTGGGCTTTTCGCGCCAATGTTTCATCGCACTGGCTATGACGAAACAATTGCGCGGTGGACGAAACCATTTTCCGCTTTTTGCGCAGAACTCCGGAAACGCCGGTTCGTTATCAAACTGTCAACAAAGCGGCGGTCACGCCGACAGGGATTCCGGAGACAGTCAAATGCGGACCATGAGCTTGATCCTCGCCTTTGCCTTCGTGATGGTCGGATCGTCGATGACTGGTACAGCGGACAGCGGTCTGCCCGGGATCGGAACGTTCTCCTACAATGGTCCGCCGGTGCAACCCGGTGCGTCGGTCGTCATGGCGGCCAACTGATCGCGACAAGCCAATCAAAGAAATTGCCGGTAAAGGCCTCGCATGTTGCTCCGTATCCTTCCCGCCGCGATGTTGGCGTCCTTCGTCCTCCTGAGCCCCGCCAACGCCCAATCGCAGCTTCCCCTCGAAACCATGCAGTTGCGCTCCCTGTTCAAGGCGCCTGATGCGCGCGATGAGTTCGTGCGTCAGTGCGTGCCCCACATGGTGGGACGCTGGGCCCATCCCGAGGCCGTTTGCGGCTGCCTGCACGATCACGCCGCGGCAACCATCGAGGACAGCGACCTCCGCCAGGCCGTGTTGCGCGGCATCAGCGAGACCGGCGTGCCCACCATCGAGACCGCCTGGGTGCCGGAGTCCAAGAAGGCCGAGATCGGCCCGACCTTCACCAAGATCGCCAAGCCGACATTGCAATGCATGTTCGAGCCGGCGACGAACTGATCGGCTGTTCTCAGGAGATGATGGAGGCGCCTCGCAAATGCGGGGCGTTCTACTTTCGGGACAACCGCGGCACGCAGGTGATCGTACGCACCACACCGGTCTGGTTCAGTTGCGACCCCGTGACCTGTTTGATCTTCCCGGCCGGGCACGTTCCGTCATCGACCAGCACGCGCTGACCGACGCGCAGATCCACGATATCGCGCTCATGCGAGACGGCCTGGGCCTGCTGCGCGGCAGCGGGCAGGGTTGCGACCATCAGAGCAAGGGCGCCGAACAGCGCGCGGTGGACCAGATGCAGGACGTTGCGGTTGCGGGGCATCCAGTGTCTCCGAGCAGGCGCCGATTGAACGGCGCGACCTTAGTCAGGCGGCGCCGATTCTGACAGGGCGCCGTGCCCTGCGCGTGGCCCGCAGCGCGGCCAGTGAAGCCTTCGCCAGTCGTTCCGCCGACGCGACCAGTTGCGGACCAGGGTGTCCGGAGAATCCGAGCACGAATCCGGGCAGGGGACGCGCGCGATGATAGGTCTCGGCGAGCAGCCAGCCGCCGACCCCGGCGGCGGCCTTCGCCTCTGCCGCGACAGCCGGATCGGTCGACGGATCGAGCCGCGCCACCAGATGCAGGCCCTGCGACGGCACCGGAACCGTGAGCTCGCCCGCGGAAGCCGTCGCGAGCGTCGATGCCAGCAGGTCGCGCGCCTCGCGGTAGAGCTTGCGCGCCTTGCGCAGGTTGGCCGCGAAGGCACCGGAGTTCAGCATGTCGGCCACCGCGCCCTCCATCAGCGTACCGGGGAAGCGGTCGAGCGCGGCGCGCGCCGCCGTCACCGGGCCTATGAGTTGCTCGGGCAGCGCGCAGTAGCCGATCCGCAATCCCGGGAACAACGTCTTGGCGAAGGTGCCCATGTAGATCACGCGGCGCAAATGATCGATGCCGGCGAGCGACAGGAGTGGCGCGCCGTCATAGCGGAACTCGCTGTCGTAATCGTCCTCGAACACGAAGGCGCCGGCGTCCTTCGCCCAGTCGAGCAGTTCGAGCCGGCGCGGCATCGACATCTGGACGCCGAGCGGAAACTGGTGCGAGGGCGTGACATAGGCCGCGCGCGCCAGGTGTGCCGCGCTGCGTCCCCTGGCGACCAGCATGCCGGAGGCGTCGACCGGCACCGACACCGGGCGATAGCCGCAATGCTCGATCGCGCGTCGCGCCGCGGGATAGCCGGGATCCTCGCACCAGACCTGGTCGCCGGCCTTCAGGATCGCGCTCAGCACGATGCGCAGCGCGTGCAGCGTGCCCGACGCCAGCATGATCTGGTCGGGATCGCAGCGCAGCCCGCGCGCCGACAGCAGGTGATCGGCGATGGCGACGCGCAGTTCGCGACTGCCCCTGGGGTCGCCGTAATGGAGGTGCTCGGGCCCGAAGGCGCGCAAGCGGCGGCCGGCGAAGGCACGAAAGCGTTGCAGCGCGCGCTCGTCGATATGGGTGCAGCCGAGCGACAGCGCGCTGTGTTGAGGTGGCTCGAGCGCGATCTTCGTGCGCCGCGGTGTCGAGGCCTGCTCCGGAATGCGCGCGGCGACGAAGGTGCCGGAGCCGACGGTAGCGACCGCAAAGCCGTCGGCGATCAGCCGCTCATAGGCCGTGGTGACGGCGTTGCGGCGAAAGCCCGACTGCCTGGCGAGCGCGCGCGACGGCGGCAGCGGCTCGCCGGGTTTCACGATGCCGCCGACGATCGCATGGCACAGCGCCTGATAGAGCCGCTGCTGCGAGGCGGCGCCCGGCGTGACGTGAGGACCGGCGAGGTCGAGCGTCAGGTCGGGCTTTCGCGCCGCGGGCGTCGGCGAATTGGTCGGAATTTTTCGCATGGAATTGGCACTATCGCAGACCAAATTGGTCGCTACAACTGTCATCAGAGTCCAATTCTCGCGAGGCATTGCCGTGACCGAAGGCGCATCCACTCCCTCATATCCAATGTCGTCCCGCAACCGGGTGAAGCGCCGCCACGATCGCGGCTTCTACGACCATGCGACCGTGCACAGGATTCTCGACGCCTCGATGCTGTGCCATGTCTCGTACGTGATCGACGGCCAGCCCTATTGCACGCCGACCTTCTTCTGGCGCGAGGGCACGAAGCTCTACTGGCACGGCTCCAGCGCGAGCCGGATGCTGGAGAACCAGTCCGAGGGCCAGCGCGTCTGCCTGACGGTCGCCCATCTCGACAGCCTCGTTCTGGCGCGCTGTGGCTTCAACCATTCCGCCGACTACCGCGCGGTGATGGCGTTCGGCACGGCGTATCTCGTCACCGATCCGGACGAGAAGCAGCGCGCGATCGTTGCGATGGTCGACCGCCTGTTTCCCGATCGCACCGCGGGCTTGCGGCCGAGCAACAGGCAGGAGATCAAGGCGACCTCGTTCATCGCGATGGAGATCGAGGAGGCGTCGGCGAAGATTCGCGCCAAGGGCGTCGCCGATGACGACGAGGATTACGAGTTGCCGATCTATGCCGAGCGCATCCCGGTGCGCACCGTGATCGGTGCGCCCGAGCCCTGTCCGCGGCTGCTCGACGGCGTGACGCGGCCAGCTTCGCTCGACGGCTATTCCGAAGGCCGCCTGCTCGAAGATGCGCTGCGCGATGCCTATTTTGTGCAGTACCCGGCCGGCTGAAATCGGGGTACGGTCACGCTCCCGCCTTCTGAACTCCCCATTGGAGCTGCCGCATGAACGCCGACGTTCAACAACGAATCCTTGATGCCGTTGATGCCGGCTTCGACGCGCAACTCGCGACGACGCAAGCCTTCGTCGCGATTCCCTCGACCCGCGGCGCGGAGGGCCCGTGCCAGGACATGATCGGCGATCTGCTGCGCGAACGCGGCTACGAGGTCGACGACTGGCACATCAACCTCGACGTTCTGAAGGACCTGCGCGGCTTCGGCCCGATCGAGCATGATTTCTCCAGGGCGCGCACGGTGGTGGGCACCTACCGCCCGGCCACCAATGCCGGAAGATCCCTCATCGTGCAGGGCCATTGCGACGTGGTGCCGACCGGCCCGCTCGACATGTGGGAGACGCCGCCGTTCTCGCCCGTCATCAAGGACGGCAAGATGTATGGCCGCGGCGCCTGCGACATGAAGTCGGGAACGATCGGCGCGCTCTATGCGCTGGATGCGATCGGGAAGGCCGGCCTGAAGCCGACGGCGCGGATCCACTTCCAGTCCGTGATCGAGGAAGAGAGCACCGGTGTCGGTGCGCTCTCGACCCTGCAGCGCGGCTACCGCGCCGATGCCTGCTTCATTCCTGAGCCGACCAGCGGCAAGATGATCCGCTCGCAGGTCGGTGTGATCTGGTTTCGCTTGAGGGTGCGCGGCTTCCCGGTGCATGTGTTCGAGGCTGGCGCCGGCTCGAACGCGATCATGGCGGCGTACCATCTGGTCCATGCGCTGGAGAAGCTCGAGATCGCCTGGAACGAGCGCGCCAGGGCGGATCGCCACTTCAAGAACGTCGACCATCCGATCAACTTCAATCCCGGCATCATCAGGGGCGGCGACTGGGCCTCAAGCGTGCCGGCCTGGTGCGATGTCGATTGTCGGATCGCGGTGCTGCCGGGCTGGTCGATTGCGGAGTGCCAGCAGGAGATCTTGGCCTGTGTCTCTGCGGCCGCGCGCGACCATCGCTTCCTCTCCAACAATCCGCCGCAGGTGGAATGGTCGGGCTTTTTGTCCGAAGGCTACGAGCTGACCAATTCGGAAGCGCCGGAAGCCGCCTTCGCGAAAGCGCATCAGGCGGTTTATGGCGGCGCGGTGGAAGACCGCGCCTTCACTGCGCTGACCGACACGCGCTTCTACGGTTTGAACCACAACATCCCGAGCCTCTGCTTCGGCGCGACTGGAGCTGCGATGCACGGCTTCAACGAATATGTCGAGCTGGACTCGCTGCGCAAGGCGACCAAGGCGACCGCGCTGTTCATCGCGGAATGGTGCGGGGTGGAGAAGGCGTAGGGATTGGTCTCTCCGCGCCTTTGCGAGGAGAGAGTTCAGCGGTCGGGCCACAACGCCTTCACGATTGCATCCAGCCCATCCGTAAGCGCCGCGGGGCCGGGCTGCAGGATGATCGCCGACTTGATCTCGACGATGCGACCGTTGCGCACGGCGGGAATCCCGCTCCAGCCGCCACGCCCGCGGATGCGGTCGGGCACGACCTTCTTGCCGCACCAGGACGCCAGGATCACGTCGGGCGCGGCCTCGCGCACGGCATCAGGCGCGATGATGCGGTCCCTGGCGGCCTTGTGGACGCGCAGATGCGACAGCACGTCGTCGCCGCCCGCGATTTCGATCAACTCGGAGACCCAGCCGATACCGCCGATCAGGGGATCGTCCCATTCCTCGAAATAGACTTTCGGCCGCGGGCCTGGACGCGGCGTCGCTGCGATCCGCGCAAGCCGCTGTTCGAGGTCGGTCGCGAGTTGTTCGGCGCGAACGGCCGCACCGACGATGGCGCCCAATGTGCGGATCATCGCAAGGATGCCGGCGAGGTCGCGCTGGTTGAATACGTGGACTGCAACGCCTGCCCGGATCAGCTCGGCGACAATGTCGGCCTGCAGATCGGAAAACGCGAGCACCAGATCGGGGTCGAGCGCGAGGATCCTTGGAATGTCAGCGGTGATGAAGGCCGCGACGCGCGGCTTCTCGCGGCGCACCTGCGGGGGGCGCACCGCATAGCCGGAGACGCCGACGATGCGGTCCTGCTCGCCGAGCAGATAAAGCGTCTCGACCGTTTCTTCGGTGAGGCAAACGATCCGGCGGGGAGGGAAGTCGCGCATGCCGACCTGCATAGCACGGCGGCGATTACCTCTGACGTCATTGCCTGTTTTACCTCGCACGTCCATGCTCGGCGACAGTCTCGGAAATGCGCCGGAGGAACGCGAATGACGCTGCTCGAAAAGATCCAGTCGATGAAGATGCCGTTTGCGGAGCTGAAGGGCGTCACCTTCACCGAAGCCGACAAGGATCGCGTCGTCGCCAGAATGCTGGTGCGGCCCGACCTCTGCACCCTCAACCACACCATTCATGGCGGCGCGATAATGGCGTTCGCGGATTCAGTCGGGGCGGCGGCAACCGTGATCAACCTGCCCGAGGATGCCAAGGGCACCACGACCCTTGAAAGCAAGACCAACTTCGTCGGCGGCGCCAAGGAGGGAACCACCGTCATTGCGACCGCGACACCGGTTCACCGGGGGCGGCGGACCCAGGTCTGGCAAACTCGCCTCGAAACCGAGGACGGGAAGCTGGTTGCGCTCATCACCCAGACGCAAATGGTATTATAGGGCTGATTTGTCATGGGATTTCCTGATCACCCGATGCGCGATTCAAATGAATCCAGGCACTTGAATTTCATGGTGCGATGCACAATATAGGGTTGCTAGGGACTCGACGCCTCCTCGAGGGCTACCAAGAGGAGTTATGAAATGAACCATCATTCCATCCGTTCGACGCGCGTCAAGGGCACCGTACGGACGTTGAGCCAGCAGGAGGAGCTTCCCCTCCTGCGCGATCATCTGTTGAGACTGGACCGATCCAGCCGGCATGATCGCTTTCACGGCTTCATCGACGACAGCTTCATCCGTCGCTATGCCGAGCGGTGCGCCAATGACGGCACCGTCATCATCGCCTATTTCGAGGACGGCGTGGTCCGCGGCGCAGCCGAACTGCATCCGCCGGAGCAGTCGCCGGACGCGCAGCCCGAGATCGCCTTCAGCGTGGAGCGGTCGGTGCGGCGCAAGGGCGTCGGCAGCATCCTGTTCCGCAAGCTGATCGCCGAGGCGCGTGCCAAGGGCTACACCAACCTGCGGATCACCACCGGCGCGCAGAACGATGCGATGCGGGCGCTCGCGACCAAGTTCGGTGCGCACCTGACCTTCCGTCACGGTGAGTCGACCGGCAGCATCGACCTGACCGAGCAGAGCCAGCCCGAGAAGGCGCCGGCTGCTGCGATGGTCACGCCGGTCGAGGCTGCACGTGCGCTGGTCAACATGAACCGCGCCTATTGGCGGATGGTGATGCAGATGTCCGGCTGGGGCCGGGCGGCCTGAGCCAAGGCTGACGCGAATAAAAAAGGCAATCCGCTCAGCGGATTGCCTTTTTGTTTTTCAATCGTCGGTTTGTCGGGTTCAGGTGCCGGTGCGCTTGGCGGGCAACACGCGGCGGACCACGCGGCGCTCGACCACGACGGAACGCTGGGCGCCCTGTTCCCCGGCGATCACACGGGTCGCGGTGCCGGTCCGGGCACTGACGCGCGCAGTCTTCTTCACTTCGGCCAGGACGTCTTCATAGGGCAGGCCCATCAGGGCCGAAGCGATCTCGGCCTGGGCCTCCACGTCATCGGTGATGCCGACGGCCGCGAAGATTGCCTCCTCGAGCGTCGGCGGATCATGCCGCACCCGCCTTGTGCCGTACTTGGTGTTCCAGTCGCCGCTCATCGCCGCCTCGTTTCTGAATCGCGGGAGATTACCTAGGCGTACTTATGTTGCATTGCAATATGAAAGTGCGATGGCAAGCCAGCCATGCAGCTAGAGTCTCTCAATCTTGTGACCATCATAAAGTTCGATCGTGGTCGCGGCCGCCGCCAGGGATTGCAGCGCGCGGACGAAGTCGCGCGAGGCAGGCACGGCGAAATGGGCTGATAGCGCCGCGCGGTCGGCCCATTGCTCGAAGAACACCAGCCTGAGCGGGTTCTCGCAGTCGACATGGACGGCATGTGAGAGGCAGCCGGGCTCGGTCCGCGAGCGATGAACGTGCTCGAGGCTCAGCCGCCGCACCTCGTCGAAGGTCTCGGGGCGGGCGGTCACGCTGCCGGTCACGACGATCATGCGGCACCCTCCCGGGATGTGGCTTCCACGCGAAAATCGATCGGCTGCTGCGGCCAGCGTTGCAGCGCCGCGCGCCCGGCCTCGGTCAGCCCATAGATGCCGCGCTCGGCGCGGTCGAACCAGCCATAGACATTGTGCAGCAGAATCTTGCCGGCGTCGGGGATCTCGGCGCGCAGGTCGCGAACCTTCCGCGGTCCATCCGACAGCGCCGACGCACATGCCAGCGCCTGCTGGCGATAGGCCGTCATGATCGGGGCACGGGTCGAGCCGCCGGCAACCGGATCACCCTTGCGCTTGCGGTGCTCGGCGACCAGGCGTGAACGCTTTTTGGGATTGCGGCGTGGAGCCGTGGTCGGCGGCTTCACCAGGACCTCGACATCGCCGGTAGCGGAGACGCCGAGCATGCCGAAGCCGAGCCGGCGGCAGAGGTTGCGGTAGCGCGCGTCGCTCTCGCGGCCCTTGCCGCGGCTGGAGATCTTCGCGGCGATCCAGACCTCGTCGGCGGCGGCGGCGCGGTCGACCGCCTGCAGGATCAGTTCGAGATTGAAGGCGAGCTTGAGCTCGCCGATCACCACGACCGGCGGATCGCCCGCGCTCAGCGCGACGAGATCGCAGCCGCCGATCTCGCCCTTGACCGCGAAGCCGAGCTTTTCGAGGAAGCGTTTGACAGGCAGGTAAAGCGCGGTTTCCAACGGGACGTGCTCCGGCGGCTGTCCTGCCGCGACTCATCGTAGCAGCATAGCGCGAAACGGCACTCCTCGACCTGAACGGGTTTGTCCCAGGTGCTGCCGTGTCTGATCCCCAACTGAGCTGGGGCGGCGCGCCAGCGCTCCCTAAACCCGCCCGTTGACCGGAAGCAGCGCGCCGGTGACGGCGCTGGCGGCGTCGCTCGCGAGAAACAGGATCACGTCGGCCAGTTCCTTCGGCGTCACCCATTTGGAAACATCCGCTTTCGGCATCGCGGCGCGGTTGGCCGCGGTGTCGATGATCGACGGCAGCACGGCATTGACGGTGACCTTGCCCTTGAGCTCGGCGGCGAGCGCTTCGGTCAGGCGATGCACACCGGCCTTCGAGGCGGCATAGGGTCCCATCCCGGAGGCGGCCTGCAGCGCGCCAAGCGCGCCAATATTGATGATGCGGCCTGCGCCGCCGGCGACGAGATGCGGGATCGCGGCGCGCGAGGCGTTCAGCGCGGTCGTCACGTTGAGCGCGTACATCCGCTGCCAGGTCGCGGGATCGCCGTCGGCGATCGCCTCGAAGGTGAAGCCGCCTGCGATGTTGATCAGCGCATCGAGCCGGCCGAACAGCGCGGCGGCCTTGTCGATCGCAGCCTTCGCCTGCGCCGCGTCGGTGAGATCGACGCCGCCGAGTTCGATCCGGTCGGCCGTCGCCGCCGCTGACGCAGCCGCGTGATCGATGCCGGCGACGCGCGCGCCGCGCGCCAGCGCCTGTTCGGCGACCACCTTGCCAAGCGCACCCAGTGCGCCGGTTATGACGATGGCTTTCCCGTTCATGGTGTCTCCGTGCAGGCAAGAGATGAGCGGCCCACTATGATCAGGTGGATTTCATTTGCAATGCCGGCCGGTTTTGCGGCGTAGTGCGGGTATTGTTGAGTTCATTCGCGCAGAGGATGTTTGCGATGCCCGACCCGCGGCCATGCCAAACGCATTTCGATATAGTCAAGTTCCAGCACTGCCTCCCGCATTTCGCGAAAGCGCTCAAGCGCCAGCGCAAGATCAAGGTGGTGGCGTTCGGATCGTCGTCGACCGCGGGGGCGGACGGCGTCATGCCGTTCCCGCCACGGCTCGAGATGCTGTTGCGGGGCGAGAAGCAATTCTTCGACCGGCTGATAGATGTGATCAATCGTGGCGTGGGCGGGCAGGAAGCGCCGGAAGAGTTTTCTCGCATCGAGGCTGACGTCGTTGCCGAGGCGCCGGCGCTGGTGATCTGGCAGGTCGGCACCAATGCCGTCTACAAGGACGGCTACGTTTTCGACGAGGTGCAAGCCACGTTCGCGGCTGGACTCGACGTGCTTGCCGCGCTGCCGCTCGATGTCGTGGTGATGGATTCCCAATTCACCCGGGCAATCGCCGCGAAGGCCGAACTCGCCGAAAAATACATGGCGATGATCGCCGATGTCGCCGCCGACAAGCACGTCAACCTGTTTCGCCGCTTCGAGCTGATGAAGCAATGGATCAAGGATGGGGTCTTACTTCCTGAGCTCGACGATGGCGGGGAGCTTCACACCAGTGATTGGGCGACCGGCTGCGTGACCCAGGCGTTGTTCGAGGCGATCAATGATGCCCTGGCGCGCACGCCGACTACGTAAGACTACGGGTGTCGCGCGATCGGTAAAATTCGCGACAGTTCCGTAAGTCGATTTGCAGAACCCGTCCGCTAGAAGCGAACACCGACCAAGGCAGGGGTTCAGTTCATGGGAAATCTTCCGGATCACGGTTTACCGCTCGTTCAGCTCAAGGAGCAGCGGCGCGATCTCGTGGTGGCGTTGCAAAACCGCAAAGGGCCGGTCGGCAGCTGGGAATTGATGCAGATCGCCGCGATCCAGCAGGCGATCTCGGCATTCGAGGACGTCATCGCCGATCTCGACGCGGAGCTCGAACTCGAGGCTGCGGCCTGAGCGCCTTCGAGCGAAGTGGAGACCAGTTCGCGTCAAGAAAACGCTTCACGACAGAGCTCGTTCAGGCCTGCAAATAGCGGCCTTCAAGTGCCTTGCGCTCGGGCTGACCGAGCCCGAGGCCTTCACGGAAATAGCCTTCGAGATCGCCATAGTCGGTGTCGATCGCCTCGAATGCCGCAGCCAGGAATGCCGGCTGCACGGCGCCGAGCACCTGCTTGACCTCCTCGGGCAGTTCGGTGCTGGCCGACGGATCGCGCCTGTAGAACTGGTTGGTCAAGAGATAGTCGTCCGCAATCACCGCATCGGGCACGCCGAGCGCGTGCAGGATCAGCGCGCAGGCGAAGCCGGTGCGGTCCTTGCCTGCGGTGCAGTGGATCACGAGCGGGGCCTTGTCTTCGAGCAGATGGCCGAACAGTGCGCGATAGCGCGGCGTGTTGTCCTGCACATAGCCGCGATAGGAGTCGCGCATCACATCGACGGCATCGTCGCGCGATGGCGGACGGCCCTTTGCCGCGATCTCGCGCAGCGCGGCAACGACGGTCGGTTCGACGGGCAGCGAATGTACGGTGATCTCGGCCATTCCGCACAGCGCCTCGGCGCGTTCGGCGACGCCGCGAAAGTCGAAGGCGCTCCTGACACCAAGCCCGCGCACCACGGCGATATCGGGGTCGGTGAGATGAGCGAGATGATTGGATCGGAACAGCTGCCGCCAGCGCAGCGTGCGGCCGTCGCGGGTCTGATAGCCGCCGAGATCGCGGAAATTGCTGGCGCCGGCGAGATTGAGATGACGTGCAGGGGTTTCTTGCATCGGACAGACCTGTGCGGGTGGCATGCGCAGGACGTGTCTATAGCGGCCCTGTTGGGGGGAGAATATGACTTATCGCAGAGGCGCCATTCTCGAGGCCGCGTCCGCGCCGCGCACGACCCGTCATAAGAAAAAAGGGCCGAAACGTTCCGTTCCGACCCTTCTTACTGTGCTGACGTGGCCCTTGGGCGTCCCGTCGCGCCTCTCTGCTGCACCGGCATCAGTGATCCCGGCCCGGCTTGGCGTCGTCGATCGCCGCCTGATGGTACCAGCTCTCGCTGCAGCTTGAGACCTCGACATGGGCGGCAAGCTCAGGCGCTGTCTGTACCTCGCCGTAGCGGCGTCCACCGAGAGCGGCGCGGCCCCCGGCGGGGAATTGATAGATCTTGGCAGATCCCTGCTCCAAACCTGTGTTCATCATCAAGTCTCCCTCTTGGTCGGAACGCAAGCCTCCATGCTGCGCCCGACTCCTTCACACGCAGTTGCCTCCTTTTCGATATTGGACGAGCCCCGATGGGGTGCAAGGTGACTAAGAAGTGGTCATGTTCTGATCAATTCATGAGCATATCTCCATTTGCCTCCTGCGAGGCAGGGCATGGGTCGCCGACGCTCAGGCGGAGGCAAGGGCTGCCGGCGACCAGCCGACAAGACGTCGACTGTCATGCGAGACTGCCGCGGCTTTAATCGAAGGGCGCCCGGTCGCGCCGATTTGCTGGAGAATCGGGCGCCCGAGGACCCTCGAAAGCAGATTCCGACTGCCTTGAGCGCATGCCAGCCGCGCTCCTATGTCGCAGCAAAAAATGCAATGTCCGCAGTGGACATCAGCGAGACGGGCGGATGCCGCATTGCAGCGACTGGCATTTTAATTGCTTAGAAGGAACCGGCCGATGGTGGCCGGGTACGCGTGCGGCGACCGACTGGCTTTCGGTTGCTCACGGTTTTGCATCATCAACAGAGAGGTTCAATGACCAAGTACAAGCTCGAGTATATCTGGCTTGACGGATATACGCCGACGCCGAGCCTGCGCGGCAAGACGCAGATCAAGGAATTCGCGTCGTTCCCGACCCTTGAGCAGCTCCCGCTGTGGGGTTTTGACGGTTCGTCCACCCAGCAGGCTGAAGGCCACAGCTCTGACTGCGTGCTGAAGCCGGTCGCGGTCTATCCCGACGGTGCGCGCGAGAACGGCGTGCTGGTGATGTGCGAAGTCATGATGCCCGACGGCAAGACGCCGCATGCCTCGAACAAGCGCGCCACCATCCTCGATGACGAGGGCGCCTGGTTCGGCTTCGAGCAGGAATATTTCTTCTACAAGGACGGCCGTCCGCTCGGCTTCCCCGAGTCCGGTTATCCGGCCCCGCAGGGCCCGTACTACACCGGCGTCGGCTACAAGAACGTCGGCAGCGTCGCCCGCAAGATCGTGGAAGAGCATCTCAATCTCTGCCTCTACGCCGGCATCAACCACGAAGGCATCAACGCCGAGGTGGCGAAGGGCCAGTGGGAATTCCAGATCTTCGGCAAGGGCTCCAAGACCGCCGCCGACCAGATGTGGATGGCACGCTACCTGATGCTGCGTCTTACCGAGAGCTACGGCATCGACATCGAATTCCATTGCAAGCCGCTGGGCGACACCGACTGGAACGGCTCGGGCATGCACGCCAACTTCTCGACCAAGTACATGCGCGAAGTCGGCGGCAAGGAGTACTTCGAGAAGTTGATGGCGGCGTTCGACAAGAACCTGATGGACCACATCGCAGTCTACGGACCGGACAACGACAAGCGTCTGACCGGCAAGCACGAGACGGCGCCGTGGAACAAGTTCAGCTACGGCATTGCGGACCGCGGCGCTTCAATCCGCGTGCCGCACTCCTTCATCAACAATAGCTACAAGGGCTATCTGGAAGATCGCCGTCCGAACTCGCAGGGCGACCCCTACCAGATCGCTTCGCAGATCCTGAAGACCATCTCCGAGGTCCCGACCGGCGCCAAGGCGGCGGCCTGAGACCCAAGACCTCAGACCCGGACGGCATCGTCCGGTCCTGCAATCCGGCCCGCCAAGGCGAAAGCCTCGGCGGGCCTTTGCGTCTTGATGACGCTGCTGCGCGGCTCCGCGCGGAAAGCGGTTTCGCTGCGTTATGAACCGCGCTACACAACGGCTGATTGGGCGCCGCCGGGGGCAGGCACTTGTTCGAAGGCTTCTACAAGGTCCGGTTTCAACTCGGCGAAGCGGTCGGGCGCAGCGTCATGTACGTGCATGACGGCAAGATGCTCGGCGGCAACTCCGCGTTCGCCCATATCGGGGCTTACCAGAAGACCGGCGACGGTGTGGCAATCGAAATCAAGACGGTTCGTCACAATCCGGACCCGACCTATCGTGCGATGGCCGGCACCGATGATGCGACCCTGATCGCGAAGGGGTGGGCGGATGGTGAGCTCTATCGTTTCAAGGGTGAGCTGAAGGAATTGCCGGGCGTTCCGTTCTCGTCGGTGATGACGCCGATCCAGAAGGATGAGATCCCGCTCGCCGGCCGCATCGGCGAGGGCGGCGTCACCGACGGCCTCTATTCGATCCACATCCGCCTGCTCGACGGTGTCGATGGCGGCCTTACCGGCGTCATGCTGCTCAATCGCGGCCGCATCCTCGGCGGCGACGCGTCCTTCTACTATCTCGGGAGCTACACCTCCGAAAACGGCCGCTGGAAAGGCCAGATCCTGAACCAGGAGCATACGCCGGCGCGCGGCGAGAATCCGGTCTTCGGCGGGCACGAGGTCGGGATCGGCTTCGCCGGCACCTGCGACGCTGACGGAGCGGTGCTCGATGCCACGGCGCTCGCCGGCAAGCGCAGCCTTCGCCTCACGGCGGTGCTCAAGCTGATGCGGCGGGCGTAGGTCATGAACGGGTCGATGGATCGCCCGGTCCGCGTGCTCTCGACGCTGGCGCTGAAGGGCGCGGTGGTCCGGCTTGCCGAGATCTGTCCGGCGAACGGCGGTGTCCGCATCGATGCCGATTTCGCGCCGACCTTGGCGCTGCTCGCGCGTCTGCGTGGCGGCGAGGCTGCCGATCTCGTGATCCTGACCCGCGAGGGGCTCGACGAGATGGTCGGCGAGGGCCGGGTGATCGCGGAGAGCTGCGTCGATCTCGCCCGCTCCTATGTCGGCCTCGCGGTGAAGGCAGGTGCCGCGCATCCCGACATCGGGTCCGAGGCCGCGCTGCGCACGGCGCTGAAGGCGGCGCGGGCAGTGGCTTATTCGCGGCTTGGCGCCAGCGGTATCCTGTTCGCCCAGCTGATCGAACGACTCGGCATCGCGGCCGAAATCAACGCCCGCGCGGTGATCGTTCCCGCCGGCTTCACCGCGGAAAGGCTTGTCACCGGCGAGGCCGATCTCGCTGTCCAGCAGATCAGCGAGCTGAAGCAGGTCGATGGCATCGAGGTCATCGGTCCGATCCCACTCGACCTGCAGACGCCGGCGGTGTTTTCGGCCGGCCGCATGACAAGCGCACAGCGCACCGATGTCGCCGATCATTTGCTGCGCTATCTGGCGTCCGCCGACGTTGCGCCGGTGCTGCGCGCGACCGGGCTCGAGCCTTGAATTTGCCGGGCCACCGACGCAACCTGCCGCGCATGAGCAAACGTCTTCGCGCCATTGTCGTTGCCGCGCTGCTGGTTGCACCGGCGTGTGCTCATGCACAATCGGCCGACCTCGTGCTGTGCGACCGCGTCGCCGCCGATCCCACCGATCCCGACAAGCCGGCCGATGTGAAGGGCGTCGGCGAGATCGCGTCATCGGATGTTTCGACTGCGATCAAATACTGCGCCATCGCAGCGAAATCCTCGCGCCGCGCAACGTATGAGCTCGGCCGCGCTTATGCGGCCAACCGGCAAACCGCGGAAGCCGCGGCGGCCTGGCGCAGGGCTGCCGACAAGGGCTCGACGTCGGCGATGGTGGAGCTCGGCGTGCTCTACGGCAACGGGACCGGCGTCGCGAAGGACGAAGCGCAGGCGCGCAAGCTGTTCGAGCGCGCGGCGCAGGCCGGCAATGCGCGCGGTGTCAGCAATCTCGCTGCGCTCGGCGGAAGTGCGGCCGCCGATCCGGCGCAGGCACGCGAGCTGCTCGCCAAACCGGCCGAGACCAATGCCGAGGCGCAGTATCAGCTCGGCATGATGCTGGCAGAAGGCAAGGGTGGTGCGCAGGACGATGTCGCAGCGCGTGCCCTGTTCGAGAAGGCCGCGACTCAGAACCATCCGGGCGCGCTGGAACGGATGGGCGCGTTCGCCGCCGCCGGCCGCGGCGGCCCGAAGGATGGCGACGCGGCGAAAGCCTATTATGAGCGCGCCGCTGCGCTCGGCGACGAGGACGCCAGGAAGGCGCTGGAGCGCGCCCGCTGTCCCTATGTGATCAAGGACAAGCGCGGCAACGCCGTCACCAATCTCTGCTTCTGAGCCGTTTGGAACGTTTGCGGCGACACCATCGTTGAAATACGACAGGCGTCGGCGAGGCGATATCATGATCCGCAAGCTGCGGTCCGGCGAATACCGGCTGTATTCCCGCAAGATCAATCCGAAGACCGGCAAGCGCCGCAATCTCGGCACCTTCAAATCGCGCGCGGCCGCCGAGAAGCACGAGCGCGACGTGCAGTACTTCAAGCGGCATTGATGCGGCTTCCGCGCAAACGGTGAAATCCGGGATGTGATGCCAAAAAACGCCGAACGATGCGGCCTGAACGCCCTTTCCCCCGCGCTCCAGATCGAATAAGAGGCCGCACAATCCCATTTCCACTGTGTTTGCATGATCCGCCTCGACAACGTCTCAAAGCAAGTCGGCCACCAGATCCTCTTCATCGAAGCCTCCGCAGCCCTGCAAAAGGGCGAGAAGATCGGCCTTGTCGGCCCGAACGGCGCCGGCAAGACCACGCTGTTCCGGATGATCTCGGGCCGGGAGATACCCGATGAAGGCCAGGTCTCGGTCGATCGCGGCATCTCGATCGGCTATTTCAGCCAGGATGTCGGCGAAATGTCGGGCCGCAGCGCCGTGGCCGAGGTGATGGACGGGGCAGGGCCGGTCAGCGAGGTCGCGGCCGAACTGCGGGAGCTGGAAGCGGCGATGGCCGACCCCTACAAGATCGACGAGATGGAGGACATCATCGCCCGCTACGGCGAGGTGCAGCACCGGTTCGAGGAACTCGATGGTTACGCGCTGGACGGCCGTGCGCGCGAGGCGCTCGCGGGCCTCGGGTTCAGCCAGGAGATGATGGACGGCGACGTCGGAAAGCTTTCCGGCGGCTGGAAGATGCGGGTCGCGCTGGCGCGCATCCTGCTGATGCGTCCGGACGTGATGCTGCTGGACGAGCCGAGCAACCATCTCGACCTCGAAAGCCTGATCTGGCTCGAGCAGTTCCTCAAGGGTTATGAGGGCGCGCTGCTGATGACCTCGCATGACCGCGAGTTCATCAACCGCATCATCAACAAGGTGGTCGAGATCGACGGCGGCCAGCTCACGACCTATTCCGGCGATTACGAGTTCTACGAGCAGCAACGCGCGCTCGCCAACAAGCAGCAGCAGGCGCAGTTCGAGCGGCAGCAGGCGATGCTCGCCAAGGAGATCAAGTTCATCGAGCGCTTCAAGGCGCGCGCCTCGCACGCGGCGCAGGTGCAGAGCAGGGTCAAGAAGCTCGACAAGATCGAGCGCGTCGAGCCGCCGCGGCGGCGGCAGACCGTGGCGTTCGATTTCCAGCCGGCGCCGCGCTCCGGCGAGGACGTCGCCAGCCTGAAGAACATCCACAAGGCCTATGGCAGCAAGCGGATCTATGACGGACTAGACTTCATGATCCGCCGCAGGGAGCGCTGGTGCGTGATGGGCATCAACGGCGCCGGCAAGTCGACGCTGCTCAAGCTGGTCGCAGGCTCGACCGAGCCTGACGACGGAACGGTTGCGATCGGCGGCAGCGTCAAGATGGGCTATTTCGCCCAGCACGCGATGGATCTGCTCGACGGCGAGCGCACCGTGTTCCAGTCGCTGGAGGATGCATTTCCGCAGGCAGGTCAGGGCTCCCTGCGCGCGCTCGCCGGCTGCTTCGGCTTCTCGGGCGATGACGTCGAGAAGAAGTGCCGGGTGCTGTCGGGCGGCGAAAAGGCGCGCCTCGTGATGGCCAAGATGCTGTTCGATCCGCCGAACTTCCTGGTGCTGGACGAGCCGACCAACCATCTCGACCTCGCGACCAAGGAGATGCTGATATCAGCGCTCTCCGAGTTCGAAGGCACGATGCTGTTCGTCTCGCACGATCGGCATTTCCTTGCTGCGCTCTCCAACCGCGTGCTGGAACTGACGCCGGAAGGCATCCACCAGTTCGGCGGCGGCTACACCGAATATGTCGCGCGCACCGGGCACGAGGCGCCGGGATTGCGGAGCTAGCGCCGCCATGCAAGCGCGCATGGCACGCCGCCCGGTGCTCGTCTTGTGAGGCTCCGCACTGCCCGTTACGCTTCCGCAAAAAACGGGAGGCGAGGGCCATGAAGCAGATCAGGATCGGCGACATCACGATCCACGCGGTGATCGAGCGGGAGGGGCCGTGGCGGCGACCGCAGGATTTCTTCCCGGCCTATGACGACGCCGTGTTCAAGCATCACCTCGAGACCATGGAGCCGGAGGTGTTCGACGCCGCGCGCGGCATGATGGTGATCACCTACCAGACCTTCGTGGTCCGCACTCAGCGCCACACCATCCTGGTCGATACCTGCACCGGTGAGGACAAGGGCCATCCGCCGCCGTTCGATTTCCCGGGCAAGGAACGCTGGCGCAACGAATTGTTCGCGCTCGGCATACCGTTCGAGCAGATCGACTACGTGTTCTGCACCCATCTGCACATCGACCACACCGGCTGGAACACGACGCTGCGCGACGGGCGCTGGGTGCCGACTTTCCCGAATGCGAAATACGTCTTCCACAAGCGCGAATACGCGGCCTGGGAGGCCGAGAATGCCAGGGGCGCCAATCCGCCCGGCACGGTGTTTCGCGACAACTGCCTGCCGATCGTCGAGGCCGGGCAGGCGCTCCTTGTCGATGACGACTATTCGCTCGACGACACCGTGACGCTGACCCCGACGCCGGGCCATTCACCCTGTCATTGCTGCGTCAACATCTTCTCGAAGGGACAGCGCGCCGTGGTCGCCGGCGATCTGATGCACCACGCGATCCAGTGCCGCGAACCGGACTGGTCGGCGAAGCCCGACTGGGATCCGAAGCAGTCGGCGGTGTCACGGCGTAGATTCCTTGCGTCGGTGGCCGAGACCGATACGCTGATCATGCCGATCCATTTTCCAAGCCCGACGGTCGGGCTGATCAAGGCGGACGGCGACCGCTTCGACTATCGGTTCAAGCGCGGCTAGAGTGGATCAAGATCCCTCTTGGGCAGGTTTGAATGCTGCCAAGTCTCAGGGAATGACGGCGCGTGCCTTTTTCTTTTTCTCTTCGATGAACCTGACGCCGACCTCGGTGCCGTCGACACGGACGAGTTCGCAGCGGCGGAAGGCAAGTCCCGTCGATGACAGCAGCAGGAAAAACTCCTGCGCTCGCAGCACCTCCAGCGTTCCCTCGACCTCGAGCCTCGCACCGGTCTGGGAGACGTCGATCAGGACGCAGTTCCGCCGCCACGTGCCGTCGACACCCATCAGGTTCACGGGGTGGCGGCTCTCGAACCGAACGCGTTCGGCCTTTCGATCCCCATAGGCCATCAAATCTTCCTCGCGAGCGACCCTTTGGCGGTCAAGTCGCTGATTGAGCCAAACCGGATCAGGCGTTGCGCGTTCGACAGCGGAAACGACTCGAACAGTTCCCTGAGCTCGTCGAGCCGCTGGCGCGAAGGCAACCGGTCAGCTTTGCGATGGGTCACGACGGCCAGCGTCGTGGTCCAGTTCAGGCGCGACGCACGGCAGGCGATGACGAGCCCCTGGATGTCCGCGGAGTTCAGCAGCAGCTCGATGGTTTCGGTCGGCACAGCGGCGAGGAGTGCGAGCGCCGCGACAACGTTGTGGGCCTCGCCCCGTATCGCAAAGCGATTGACGCTGGAGTCGTTCAATTGGCCCGCATTGTTGAGCCCCATCACCGTCGCCTTCGCCTCGGTGTAGTCGACGGCGACAGGCGGCGCTGCTCCGGTGGGCGCGGAGCCGGCACCGATGGATGCCCGGATCGCATCCCGAACGGCTGGCGGCACGATCTTCAACAGTTGGGCCTGACGGCGCGGCGTGGATCGCTTGACAAGGCCATCGCGAACATCCGGAGGAAGGTCCGCGCGCGAGAGCAGCAGGCGGGCGATCTCGTCGTCGCGCACGGCGGCGTCGAGCATCATGGCAAAGCCGCCGCTGGTGATCTCGGCGCCGGCATTCCCGGCCAGCGCACGGAGCACGTTGGTGTCACCGCGCATCAGCAGTATATCCGAGAGTTCCGGGCTGATTTTCGCCCGGCCCGCGATGGCGAACAGGTGTCCTTCGGTGCGCAGCCACGCGATGTCGATCAGGTCGGCCTCCGACAGGCAGGCGCACTTGTGCAGGATCGGGGCCGCGACATCCGCGTCGTCATGATTGGCAAGGCGACGCGCGAGTTCCCGGGGAACGGCACTGATATCGGCGAGCGAGCGGCTCAGCATCGTCAGGGGGTGCAGTTCGACGTTGTCGATCAGGCGGACGAGGACATCGTCGAACACTCCGACGTGCTGCTCGTTGAGCCGGTGGACATCCTCGAGGAAAAGTCCAGCGACCTGCCGCAGAATCCGGATGCGACGACCTGGCGGGCCTGCTTTCAAAACGTGGTCGAGTTCAGCAATAAGATCTGAGGCAATGGCTATCATTGCGGCACCTGAAATGCTCCGCGACGAAGAACTTTATTGTTCCCAAGCCATTATGGAATCAAAACCCTTAACATGATTTTAGAATCTGATCGGCAGATCGCATCTGACAGGTTGAAAAGCGTGACAAATACTATCGAAAACCGGCAATGACCCCGGAGGGCCATCAGGGAGTCCCTGTTCGCGGCGATCGATCGCTGCTTTGCCACCCGAGCCACTTCTCCAGGAGCTAACTCGCACAGTTCGGCGAATCACCGAACGAGACGGCTGCAATGCGGTGAGTTTTGACCGAATCCGTAACCATGGGCCGGAACGGATTCTTAACAGCGGCCAAGCAGCCTGTTGTTTGGTCCATTCGAAGGCAGCGAAGATGCATCCCCGGCGGTTTGCGCGTGTTCGTCCGACAGGCTGTGTATCCAGTTCGGTCAAGCTCCTGCTTGAGCCGAAGGCGCCGATGCTCGAATGCAGGCTCGTCGATTATTCGGCAGGCGGCGCCTGCATCGAACTGCCGAAGTTGATCAAACTGCCGGAACGTTTCGAAATGCTTCACGGAAACATCAGGAAACGTTGTCGCCGGGTCTGGGCCAGGGGTGTGCGCGTCGGCGTCACCTTCTGACGCCAATCCTCGTCACCGCAAGCAACCAGCCAGCTGAACGACTTCGGGCCGCGTCGCGGCCCGAAGATCTGTTCCGATCGAGGTGAGTGGGAGTGACGAGCTAGGTGCCGCTCTCGCACTTCTTCATGAAGGAGGTCTTGGCGGCGCCGGCCAGCTTCTTGCCGTCCGAGCCGACCGCCTTGGACTCGCACGAATCTGCCATGCACTTCTTCATGAACGAGGTCTTCGCCGCACCGGCGAGCGCCTTGCCATCCTTGCCGACCGCCTTGCTTTCGCATGAGGCATCCTGCGCAAAGGCCGAACCGGCCGCAAAGGTTGCGATGACGGCCGCCAAGAAAATCCGCTTCATCTGGGTTTCTCCCTGAACCAAACCAGTAACCGGATTGGATATCGGATTCCTGGACCGATCAAGTTCCCATGGCGGATTTTGACGATAAAATAGCCCGCTTGAGGGAGAAAATTCCCTTATTCGGCATGGAACAAATTGGAGGAAGCGGGGAATGGACTTCGAGACGCTGGTACAGACACGCAAAAGCGTGCGCGGATTCAAGAAGCAGCCGGTCTCTCGGGCGACCGTCGAGGAGATCATCGAGGTCGCCAAGCGGGCGCCGTCTTCCATGAACACCCAGCCCTGGCATGTCCATGTCCTGACCGGGGAGCCGCTGGAGCAGGTTCGGCGGCGCAACATGGATGAGATGATCGCCGGGGCCAAGGCGAAGCGCGACATCGTCAGCCACGGCGAATACCAGGGGGTCCACCGCGGCCGCCAGGTCGACATCGCCAAGAAGCTGTTCGGCGCCATGGGGATCGCCCGCGACGACAAGCCGATGCGGCAGGACTGGGTGCTGCGCGGCTTCCGCCAGTTCGACGCCCCGGTCTCGCTGGTGCTGACCTATGACAGGATCCTCGATCCCGGCGCGGTCTGTCATTTCGACCTCGGCGCACTCTGCTACGGCATCGTGCTGGCGGCCTGGGACCGCGGTCTCGGCAGCGTGATCAATGGCCAGGGCATCATGCGCTCGGACATCGTGCGCGAGGTCGCCGCCATCCCCGAGGACCAGGTGATCATGACCTGCGTCGCGATGGGCTATCCCGACGACAGCTTCGCTGCCAACGCGGTGCGGTCGGATCGCGAGGCCAACAGCGATTTCGTCCGCTACGTCGGCTTTGCCGACTGATCGCCGCTGCGAGCGCATGGGCTCGAGATGTCCGCGTATCAGAAGCAATCGCACGACCGCTGACCGCGCGGCGGGATTTTGAATTCCGCGCGGTGAGAACGCGATGCCTGTGCAATGGCGTGCGCGCGTTTCCGCTATATCCGTCGCTTCAAAATGCGCTACTGCTTTCGAAACAACAGCGCAGGTGAGGACAGCAGATGAGCGACGACGAACAGACGGCAATGATCCGCGAGACGGTGGCGAAATTCGTCGATCGCGAACTGATCCCGCTCGAGCAGCAATATCTGAAATCGAAGCTGCCCGGCAGCGATCATCCCGAGCTGACCGCCGAACAGCGCAAGCGGCTGCGCGACGTGTCGAAGGAACTCGGATTGTGGGGCCTCGATGCGCCGGAGGATCTCGGCGGCCACGATCTGCCGACGCGAACCATGGCTGCGGTCAACGAGGAACTCGGCCGCAGCTGTGTGCCGTTCGGGTTGCCGCCGGATACGCCGAATTTGCGCATGCTGCAGGCGGTCGGCACCGAGGCGCAGAAGAAGAAGTACATGCAGCCTTACATCGAGGGCCGGATGTCGTCGGCAATCGCGATCTCCGAGCCGGGCGCCGGTGGAGATCCGGCCGGCATGAAGACGCGTGCGGTGCTCGACGGCGATCAATGGGTGATCAACGGCCGCAAGATCTGGATCAGCAACGCGCGCATCGCCGACTTCATCATCGTGATGGCCCGCGTCGGCAGCGACCAGCGGCAGGGCGGCATCACCTCTTTCATCGTCGAGAAGGGGACGCCGGGTTTCATCATCGAGCGCGAAATCCCGATGCTCGGCGGCGGCGCGACCTTCGAGATCGTGTTCGAGGACTGCCGGATCCCGAAGGAGTCCGTGCTCGGTGAGGTCGGCAAGGGCTACGCGCCGATGCAGTTGCGCCTGCGCACCCGCCGGCTCGAGATGGGCTCGACCTGCATCGGCATCACCAGGCGGGCGCTCGAGATGCTGTGCGAGCACGCCAAGCAGCGCGAGACCTTCGGCGTCAAGCTCGCCGATCGACAGGCGATCCAGTGGTGGATCGCCGATATCTCCACGCGCATGCATGCCTGCCGGCTGATGGTGCGCGACGCCGCCGACAAGACCGACCGCGGCGAGGACATCAGGCACGAGGCCTCGATGATCAAGGTGTTCGCGACCGAGATGGCCTATGACGCCTGCGACCACGCCATGCAGACGCTCGGCGCGCTCGGCATGACGCTGGAGCTGCCGCTCAACGCGCTGTGGCAGAAGGCCCGGCTGATGCGGATGTATGAGGGCCCGAGCGAGGTCCATCGCCAGGCGATCGCGCGACGCGTGCTCGGCCTGCGCGGAGGCTAGGCTTCCTCGTTGCGGCCTAGCTCGCGAGATCAACCACGACCTTGCCGGCCGCGGTCCTGTCGCGGATCGCGGCGTGCGCATCGGCGATAGTCGCAAGCGTGAAACGGCGCGGATCGAGCTGTGGCGCGACCTTGCCGCCCTCGGCGAGCCGCGTCGCCTCGCGCAGGATCTCGCCGTGATGCGCGCGGCCTTCACCGGTGAGAAGCGGCAGCAGGGTGAACACTCCAGAATAGCTTGCCGCGCGGAACGACAGCGGCGCCAACGCGTGCGTGCCCCATCCGAGCGCGCTGACCACATGGCCGAAGCGGCGTACGGCGTTGAAGGAGGCGTCGAGCGTCGCGCCGCCGACGGTGTCGAACACGATATCGAAGCCGCGGCCCTGGGTATGGCGCGCGACGTAATCCTCGACGGTCTCGCGTGCATAGTCGATCGGCGTGGCGCCGAGGCGCTCGATCAACGGCAGGCTGTTGGCCGAACCGGTGGCGTAGACAACGGCGCCGAAGGCCCGCGCGATCTGGATCGCGACATGCCCGACGCCGCCGGCGCCCCCATGGACCAGCACCTTCTGGCCCGCGGCGACGTGCGCACGATCAATCAGGCCTTCCCAGGCGGTGATGAAGATCAGAGGAAGCGCCGCTGCTTCACGCATGGCGAGATTGCCCGGCTTTGGCGCCAGCAGATCGGCATCAACAGCGGCGTAGCTTGCAAGCGAGCCCTGGATGCCGCCGACGCCGCCGGTCATGCCATAGACTTCGTCACCTCGGCGGAACGCCGAGACGCCCGGGCCAACGGCTTCGACAACTCCGCTGAGATCGATACCGAGCACGGCCGGCAGCATCTGCCGTGCATGCGCCGCCTGACCAGCCGCGATCTTGAGGTCGAGTGGATTGGCGCCGCTCGCGCTGATCCGGACGAGGACCTGACCGGGGCCCGCCTGCGGCCGCATGGTCTCGGTCACGCGAAACGATGCGCCGGGGGCGTCGAGGACGGCGGCTTGCATTGTGGGCTGGTCGGTCATGTCGCGCTCCTTGGTTGACCCGAAATCTGACAACTTCATCATTGTTTGGAAATGGACATTTCTGTACCTTGTTCATTCATATTTGAATGCGAGGTCTTATGGAATGGAGCGACCTTCGGGTCTTCCTGGCCATCGCGCGGCAGGGAACGCTGGGTGCGGCCGCACGCAAGCTCGGGCTGAGCCAGCCGACCATGGGCCGGCGGTTGCGCGCGCTCGAGACCTCGCTGGGCCAGACCCTGTTTCAACGCACCGCCGACGGCTTCGTGCTGACCGATGAGGGCACGAGCGTGCTGGTCCATGCCGAGCGCATGGAGGAGGAGGCGAATGCGCTCACGCGCCAGCTCGCCGGCCAGGACCGCCAGCTCGACGGCCAGCTGCGCATCTCGTCGTCGGATTGGTTCGGTGCGCATCTTCTGGCGCCCGTGCTCGCCGAGTTCGCACAGCTTCAGCCGCGGGTCGTGGTGGAGCTCCTGACCGACGCACGCTTGTACAGCCTGCCGCGCCGCGAGGCAGATATGGCCTTCCGCATCCGGCCGTTTGACGAGGCCGAGGTGATCTCGCGGCGGCTGATGCATATCGATTACGGTGTCTACGCCCGCGCCGATAGCGCCTACGAACCAAGGCCCGGTGACGGAGGCGGTACGCCGCTGATCACGATGGACACCGCTTTCGGCGGCATGCCCGATGCGGTGTGGCTGACGAAGATGCTGCCGCACGCGCATGTGGTCTCGCGCAGCAACAATCGCGAGGTCCAGGCCCGGATGTGCGCAGAGGGCGCGGGCGTCGCGGTATTGCCGCGCCCGCTCGCGGATTCAATCGACGGCCTGCGCTTGATCGACCTCGGCGCGCCGCCGCCCGGGCGCGACACCTATGTCGGCTATCATCGTGATCTCAAGCGGCTTGCGCGGTTGCGCGCGCTGCTCGATCTCTTGATCGACCGGCTCGCGAACTGATGTCAGGCCGCCCGCACGTCGGACAGGAAGCGGTTGACCTGGCCGGCGAGGTCCTTCGATTGCGTCGACAGCTGCTCGGCGGCGCCGAGCACCTGCGTCGCCGCAGCGCCAGTGTCGTCGGCGGCATGCCGAACGCCGGAGATGTTTGAATTGACCTCCTGGGTGCCGCGCGCGGCCTCCTGGACGCTGCGCGCGATCTCCTTGGTGGCCGAGCCCTGTTCCTCGATCGCGGCAGCAATCGCGGTGCCGATCTGGTCGATCTCGGTGATGACGTCGACGACGTTCCTGATCGCGGTCACGGTCTCGTCGCTGGCGGCCTGGATCGCTGCGATCTGCCCGGAGATCTCGGTGGTCGCCTTCGCGGTCTGCCCGGCCAGCGACTTAACTTCGGAGGCGACCACGGCAAAGCCGCGGCCGGCCTCGCCGGCGCGCGCCGCCTCGATCGTGGCGTTGAGTGCGAGCAGGTTGGTCTGAGCTGCGATGTTCTGGATCAGCGTAACGACGTCGCCGATCTTCTGGGCGCCGTCGGCGAGCGAACGGGCGGTATCGCCGGTGCGGCGGGCATGATCGACCGCGCGCGCGGCGATCCCGGTCGACGTTGCGACCTGGCGCGCGATCTCCGCGATCGATGACGTCAGCTCTTCGGTTGCGCTCGCGACGGTCTGCACATTGGTCGAGGTCTGGTCTGAGGCGGCAGCGACCATCGAGGCCTGGCGATTGGTCGCGGCCGCCGTCGACGACATCGAGCGTGCGGTGTCCTCCATCACGCCGGAGGCGGATGACAATCCGCCGACCAGCTCCGTGACCTTGGCTTCGAACACACGGGTCAGATCGTCGAGCACGCGGGCGCGGCGCATCTTGACGTCGTTCTCGGCTTCCTTCTCGGCGGCGAGGCGATCGGCCTCGATCCTGTTGTCCTTGAACACCTGCACCGCGGCGGCCATCGCGCCGATCTCGTCGTTGCGGGCCGCGCCCGGAATCTCCGCGGCGACGTTGCCTGCAGCGAGATCCGACATGCGGCCGGTGAGGGCGGCGATCGGATTGAGGATGCGGCGGCGGACCAGGACGATCAGGGCGGCGCTTGCGGCGGCGACTGCGGCAAGGCCGAACAGCGCAATCACGAAGCTGAGGCGCGCCGACGAATAGGCGGAAGCGAGCCCCTGTTCGGCGTTATCGTAGAAGGCCTCACGCACCGCGATGATCGCGGCAAGGCCGATCTGGGACTCGGCGAAGTAGGTGTCGACGTTCATGTCGTACTTGCCCGACGACGCGCCGTCCTTGGCGAGCTTCAGCGCCTTGCCGAAGCGTTCGACATAATCGGCCTGCATCTTGCCGAGTGCGGCCGTGACGTTGGACGGCGTTGCAGGATTGTTGCGCAGCTCCTGCAGCGTCGAGAGGATCTGCTCGGTCCTGCCGGTCGAGCGGAACAGTTCGACCTTCTCGGGTTCGGTCGCAACGCGCCTGGCGCTGACCAGCGCCTTGTGCAGGCTGGCATTGAGGCCGCCGATGTCGCGAAGCGTCCAGGCGACATTGGCGTAGTTGGCCTGCCGGTAGGCATTGCCGTCGAGGCCGGCGAGCCGGCGGACCTGCTCGTCGAGCAGAGCGGTAACGCCGGCATTGAAGACGGAGTTGTCGGAGACGATCCTGGTAGCCGCGGCCCGGCGGGCGTCCACGGGACCCGCGAGCGCCTTGTCGATGGCGTCGCGCAGCGCGGTGAATTTCAGCTTCAAGGCGTCGATTGCGCTGGCGACCGCCTCGCCGTCGTCGAGTGAGCCCGGCAGGGTAGCGCGGACCTGGTTGACCTTGGCGAGCGCGCCGCTCGTCAGCTGGCGCAGCCGGTCGAGTTCGGCCATCTGCTTCGGCTCGATCGCGCCGGTGCCGAACAGGAGGTTGGTGGCATAGCCGCGCTCGGGGTTCATGTAGCGCGGGATATCGCCGACTGCGCGGACCACCTCGAGCCGGCTCTGCGCGATCGAGGCCTTGTCCATCGTCTGGTACTTTGCAACAGCGACATAGGCGGCAAGTCCGCCGCCGACCGCGGACAGTGAGACAATCGCGGCCGTCAGGAGAGTGCCGATTTTCATTTGCTGCGCCGGTCGGTGACGAGGGACGGGTGGGTGCCTCAACCGTACCGGGGGCGCATTAAACTTGGGTTTACGATGCCGGCCTGCATCAAGGCCCGCGGTCCGCAGTGCATCAGCCGAAAGTCGAACCCGGCGTTGCGCGAAGGCCGTGCCTCAGTGCTCGTCTCCATCAGCGCCTTTGGTCGCGGCGCGATGCTGGGTCGAGCCGGTTGGGCCGGTCTCGCCGCAGGGAAGCTGGGTCCAGCTGCCGTCCTCGGCCTGTTGGTAAGCCTGGCAGCCGGCAGAGGTGGTCGATTTATCCTCAGCCTTCTGGTGGTCGGAACTCTTCGCCAACGCAGGCGCGGCAGCCGCCAAGGCTGCGAGCGAACCTGCGAAAACCAGCCTTGCGATCCGCATGTCGGGTTCTCCTCCTCGAAGCGGCCGTATATCCGAAAAGGAATTTGGCAATTTTGAGCCGCGATATGCAGGCTACAGGGGATTGCTTAATGGCCGGGAAATGCGCGGCAGGGGCCGTTAACGTGCAGGAATACCGGTGGGCGCCGCGGCACCAATGTCATCGAGATCGTGTTAGGATCAACCTGCCATGACCCACCGCATTCTCGTTCTCTACGGCTCCTATCGCTCCGATCGCATGGGCATTCGCCTTGCGGATTTCGTCATCGACGGCTTTCGCGGCCGTGGCGACGATGTCGAATTGATCGACGCCCGGGACGTCGGCCTGCCGATGCTCGACCGGATGTACAAGGAATATCCGAAGGGACAGGCGCCCGCAGTGCTGGAGACCCTCGCAGGAAAGATCCGCGACGCCGACGGCTTTCTGTTCGTCACCGGCGAGTACAATTGGGGCGTCCAGCCCGGGCTGAAGAATCTCACCGACCATTTTCTCGAGGAGTGGTTCTGGCGTCCCGCTGCGATCGCGAGCTATTCGGCCGGCCGCTTTGCGGGTGCGCGCGCCGCAACCGCCTGGCATGGCACGCTCTCCGAAATGGGCATGGTCGTGGTATCGAGCACGATCAGCGCCGGGCCGATTGCGCATACGCTGTCGGAGGAAGGCAAGCCGATCGGCGAGGGCGGAAAATCGCTCGAGCGCGCCTTCCCGCGTTTCGCCGATGATTTCACGTGGTGGATCGAAGCAGCCAAGGCGCAGCGGGCGCGCAAGGCGCCGCCATACTGAACGCAGCACGGCCGTTGTGGGAGTTTGCGGATGAGCCTGTTCGATGCAGCTTTCGATCCCGCGCGCGAGGCCGCGGTGGTGACCGGCGCCGGCAACGGTATCGGCCGCGCGATCGCGCAGGCCTTGGTCGGCGAGGGTGTGCGCACCGTGTTTGCCGACCTGCATGAGGACAGGGTGTCGGCCGCGATCAAGGCAGCGACGCGCCCCGAACTCGCCGTACCCTGGGTTGGCGATCTCGCGCGCCGCGAGGGTTGCGACGCGCTGCTGGCGCATGCGCAAGGCGCCGTCGGGCGGGTGACGCACTTCGCCCACTCGGCCTCGCCGCCGCGGCGCGAGGCCGATCATGCAATGGCGGTCGATGACGAGACCTGGCGGCAGATGCATGCAGTCAATCTCGACGCCGGCTTCCACCTGTCACGTGAGCTCGCGCGCAAGTTGATCGCGGCGAGATCGCCGGGCTCGTTCCTGCTGTTGACCTCGCTGCACGCCGGCACGCCGCGCAACCTGCCGCATTACTCGACGGCGAAGGCCGGCATGGCGATGCTGGTGAAGGAGCTCGCCAAGAGCTGGGGCCGCTACGGCATCCGCGTCAACGCGCTGGTGCCGGGCGCGATCGCGGCCGGCGGCTTCGTCGCCGATCCGGCGCTCGCGCGGCACATTCCGCTCGGACGCCTGGGGCAGGCCGAGGACCTCGCGCCGATGGCGCTCGCGGTGCTGTCGAACAAGATCTCCGGCTACGTCACCGGCGCGTCGATCGTGGTCGACGGCGGCCTCTCGCTGACCAACTGGTTCGCACCGCCGGAGCTCGAATGAAGCAGTCCTATTCCTTCGTCCTGATGTAGCCCGCGAGCCGCGCCTTCTGGTCGTGGCACCAGGCGGTCATGCCGGCGCGACGCTGGTCGAGGTCGATGGTCTGGGTTGCGATCGCGACTTCCGTCATCAGATCGTCGGCCTGCTTCTCGCCCATCTTGCCGCCGGTGTGCATGTAGGCGATCGCCTTGCGCACCTGCTCGGTGGTGCCGTCGGGCAGGTGCATCTCCTGCGCCTTCTGCACGAGGTCCTGATAGACGAGATCGGTACCGGGGCATTCCACCTTGGCGGCGAAGGCCTGCAGCACCATGGTGACATAGGCCGCGCGCGGATTGTCGGCCTTGGCCGGTGTTGCCGCGACAATCAGGCCGGCGATCACCAGAGCGTAGCGCATCGAATTCCTCCAAATGTTTTAGACCTTTTCCGCAAAGCTAGCGCCCGCGGGAACAGGGTGCAACCGTCAGGACACAGTCGGCGAGGGAATCGATCAAACAGGCGTGTTCGCGCAGCGCTGCCACGATTTCAGCACGATTTCGGCAGCATGTGGCGCAGGTTGACGCAGGGGAGAATGATCGTGTCGAAATCGGGGCTTGCTGCGGTGCTGGTGGGGTCGCTCGCGCTGGGCGGCTGCATGCAGGCGACGCTGTCGCCTGTGACGGATGCTGCGATGACGCCGCGCGATCGGCAATTGCTGGCGCACCCGCCCTACGCAGAGGCCAAGATCCCCGATCAATTCCAGCGGCACATCGTGGACTACACACGCCGCGAGCAGCCGGGCACGATCCTGGTCGATACCGATGCGCGCTATCTATATTACGTGCTGCCCGGCGGCAAGGCGATGCGTTATGGCGTTGCTGTTGGCGAGGAGGCGATGGCCTTCTCCGGCGTCGCCACCGTCGGCCGTATGGCAGAGTGGCCGGACTGGGTGCCGACCAAGGAGATCCAGGAGCGGCTCGGCCCCTATCCGGCGCGGGTTGCCGGCGGACCGGCCAATCCGCTTGGAGCGCGCGGCATCTATCTCTACCAGGGCAACAAGGACACGCTCTATCGCATCCACGGCACCAACCAGCCCGAATATATCGGGCAGGCGATCTCGTCGGGCTGTATCCGCATGAACAATGCCGACGTCATCGATCTCTATCAACGGGTCAAGCCGGGCGCGACGGTGGTCGTGCTGCCGCCCGGGCAGAGCGCGTAAGCCAACGTCCGAGATGAGCGGCGGATCACCTTTGGGGTGATCCGCCGCGTTATCTTGTCGGCCTCAACGCACCGGCATCGGCGGCCGGATCACCGGACCGTCGTCATCGGCATCAACAACGGCGGGTTGCTGCGACTGCGGCGGCAATGCGGTCTGTGGCGGCGGCGCGGAGACAGCAGGAAGCGGCGCGGCCGACGCAGGAGGTGGCGGCGGGATATAGGCCTGCGTCGGGCGGCGGACCGGCGGCGGAACGGCTGCGGCACGCGGCGGCACCGAGACAGCGCGCGGGTGCGGAGGTACGGGTCTCGGCTCGACCACCCTGGCCTCGGTTGTTTTCGCAACACGCTGGGCCAATTGATCCTGGCTCGCCTTGAGCTGATCAATGCTGGCCTTGAGCTGCTCGATCTGCTGTCCCATCGAGGTGAGATCGTGCGCCATCGACTGCAGCAACTGCGTCTGATCCGGAGCGACCGCGGCTGTTGCGGCCGGCGTGACGGCGGCAGCGGGCACAGCGGCCGGAGCCGGTGCGGCAGACGGCGCCGGCGTGGCGGTGGCGACCTCCTGCGGCGGCGCCGCCGGTGTCGCCTGTGCGGCCGGCTGGTCGGCTGCCGCGGTCTGGTCGCCTGCCGCTGTCTGGTCGGCGGCGGGGGCGCTGGCCTGCTCGGGCGCAGGCGCCGACTTGCCCGGAAGCAGCGACGTCAGCGATTCGACACGCGGCGTCCATTCGGCGGCGAGCTGCCTGGCACGATCGCCATAGTGCTGCCACGCGGCGGCGCCCATGGCGCTGACGATCGCGAACACGAACCAGAAGGCCCGGATCGCCCATCTGCTGGGGGATCGCGGCGCGCGATCAAGCTGAATATCATCGAGCCTGATGTCGTCGGTCGCCGCGGGGCGATACACCGGCGTTCCCGTCTGCGCGGGCGCATACGCTTGCGCTGGAGCATACGCTTGCGCTGGAGCATACGCTTGCGCTGGAGCATAGGCTTGCGCTGGAGCATAGGCTTGCGCTGACGCATATGTCTGCGCTGGCGCATATGTTTGCGCGGGCGCAAATGTGGATGGCGCAGGTGCAGCGGGGGGCAATGGTGCGGCCGCAGGCATCGGCGCGAACGGCGGCGCCGAGGGAGCAACAGCTGCGCTCGGACCGAAATGCGGCTCGCGATGCTCCGATGGTCCAGCGCCAGCAGGAGCGAGCGGTGCAGCGGGCGCGGCCGCGCGTGCCGGTGTGAAGTCGGGTTCGATCGCGAAGATGTCGTGCGGATCGGCGTCTTTGAGCGTGGTTTGCATTGGCGGTCCCATGTTCAGTCCAGGGTCAAACCGCTAATGGGCGGCCGGCGAATTTACGTTCTGCATTACCCCTGGCCCTGTCTCACAACTCCAGTCCGGTTTGACCAAAGCATGGCGAGAGGGTGGAGAGGTTGGGGAGTTTAGGGGAACCGGATTTGGGAGCGACTGTGCCTCCCGCGCCGTTGTTCCGGCCTGGGCGCTGTGCATCGCCCTTGGCGCGCGACACTGACAATGAGCTGCGGTTGTTGTGGCCTGATCGACACACCCGGCGGGAAATCGGGCTGTCCGGACCGTGTCTTGCAGCGTCCTGCCACCGTTCCGCCCCGATTGGATTCGGCTGATAGGCGGATGTTGGATTTTCGGCTTGGGCTGGGGGCGCGAGTTGGGGATACAACATGTCAGGCGACGGCATTGGTCTAGCGGACGTCGACGCCAAACACTGCGCGCTCAGCGCGCTGTCTTTGGCCCCATCTGTGCGAGCGCGGCGAGCGCTCCGCCTTTTCGCCATCGTGATCGGCGGGGCGTCGCTCGCGGCGTGCGCGCAGTCCACCGTGGTCAGCCAACGCTCGCAGGCGCTCGCGAGCCGGACGGCCTCGATCGTGCCGACGCGAACCGCGTCGTCTCCGATCCGCACGCGCGTCGCGGCTGCGCACAGGCCTCATGCGCCACGCTCAAAGGCAGGCGACGTCAAGATCGCGTCGCAGGGGGTGGCCAGCTTCTACAGCGAGGAGCAGCAGACCGCGAGCGGTGAAAAGTTCGATGCCCACGAACTGACGGCCGCGCATCCGACATTACCCTTTGGCACCAGGCTGCGCGTCACCGACGTCAAGACCGGCCGTTCAGTGACGGTGCGGGTCAACGACCGCGGGCCCTACGTCCCCGGTCGCATTGTCGACGTCTCCTATTCGGCGGCTCGGTCGCTCGGCATGGTCGGCAAGGGCGTGGCCAATGTCAGGCTCGACGTCGTCGAGTAGCGCGCAAAGAGGCAGGTGGAGGCATTCCTGGCGTCGCGGCGTGCCAATCAGGACTTTTTCCTGTGCTACCGGGAAAAAGTCCCGGGACGATGTGCGCTTTAATCCCGTTGTTCCCGGCTTGGGCACAAATACAATCATCGCCGCTACTTCCCCGCGTTCTCCTTTCACAGACGCGTGGATTTCTGCCCAATGAACCTTTCCCCGCCCTCGCGTCCCGCAGAAGGCGGGGTTTTTTCTTGTGATCGCCTGGCGCCGATTACGCACCGCACGATGCGTGCATTGCGCGAACGCCTCCACCAAATGGTCACGCTCCCGGCGAATTGCAGCCCAAAGCCGCTGCCAACAGACGGCAAGGATGGTTGCGTGTCTGAAGGGGATGCAGCGTTGGCTTACAAGATGGTCGCAGAACGCGACAACGAGACGGTCAGGGTCGAGCGGGAAAGCACCTACGTCATCGTCGCCAAGGCCAGGGTTTGGGCGAGCGAGGGATGGAAGGTCGTGATCACCGACAAGGACGGCAAATCCTACCCGCCGGAAGAATTCGACAAGCTGCTTGCGGCCTGACGCTGCGCCGACACCAGCATCATCATCGGACGCTCGAGCTCTTCGGCAAGCTCGGGCGCGGATGCGATCTGTTCCGGCGTCGGCGAAAATTCCTCGACACGACGTATGGCAAAGCCGGCGCCGATCAGCGCGTTGAGCGTCGAGCCGATCGTGCGGTGATATTTGAGCACGTCCTTGACGTACCAGTCGGTGCGGCGTTCGCCCTCGATGAAATAGCGGCTGACCGGCCAGGTCTTGCGGCCGTCTCCGTCTTGTAGCCAGTGCGGATGGGCAGCTGCCATATAGATCGGATGTTCGATGGTGAACACCAGGAATGCCCCCGGGACGAGCGCGCGAGACAGCATGCCGGTCAGCCGATCGAAATCCCTCACATAATGGAAGGCAAGCGCGCTGTAGACGAGATCGAAAGCGGCCTCCTTCAGTTCCAGCGTCTCGAGATCGGCAACCTCATATCTGATCGCCGGATCCTGCGTCATCTCGGCGGCGCGCGCGATCATGTTTTGTGACAGGTCGATGCCGCGCACGCTGGCTGCGCCTTGCTCGCGCATCCAGCGTGATGCCCAGCCGAAGCCGCAGCCGAGATCGACCACGCGCTTGCCGGAGACGTCGGGCAGCATGGCGCGGATCGCGGGCCATTCGGGGGCGCCGACCAGCCCACGAACCTGTCGCGGCAATTGGCTATAGCCGGCGAAGAAATCGGGATCGTCGTAGATGTTCTGCGCCATGGTTACCGTGCCGATCGAAAGCCTGGTCGGAATGGGCAGTATACGCTGGCGGCCGCGTGGAACCAGATATCCGGTCAGCGGTTTGATTGAAGGCAGCCGGAGATCCGACAAGGCCGGCCCGGGTGCACGTGAGGAAAGCGCCATGATGTCCGAAATGCAAATCCACACCATCGCGCGGCAGATGCTGGAAAGGCATGGCCAGCAGGCGATCGTTCATGCGGCGCAAAATGCCGTGGCTTGCGAGAAGAAGGGCGAGACCGAACAGGCCACGGAATGGCGTCACGTCGAGGACGCCATGAAGATCATGCGCGGGCCACATCAGAGCTGAGACTGGCCCGAAACCGGATTTGGGAGACCGACGTGAGCGCGCCTTGCGAGCGCGCCCCGGCCGGACGGCTGCGTTGATTCCCGCCGCGATGGTTCCTTGCTTCCGCTTGCTTTCGCCGGAGATTCCGGGAACTCTGCCGGCGCAAGCGGTGGAATATCTTTTCATCAGGGGGAATTCGCCATGTCCTTTTCACTCTACGACGCGACCGTCGCCAATTATCTGCAGATCCTCGGAGCCGTCTCCGGTTTCCTCGACAAGAGCCTCGCGCATTTCAAGGAGCACGGCGTCGATCCGGCCGAGATCGTCGAAACGCGGCTGTTTCCGGACATGCTGCCGTTCCGCTTCCAGGTCGTCTCGCTCGCGCATCATTCCCGCGGCGCGATGGACGCGGCGAAGAACGGCGTGTTCGTGCCGCCTTCAGGTCCGCGGGATCTCGACTACGCCGGATTGCAGGCGCTGGTCGCGGACGCCCGCAGCGAGCTCGCGGCGCTGGCGCCCGATGCCGTCAATGAGCTGGTCGGCCGCGACGTGTTGTTCAAGGTCGGCGAGCGGACGATGCCCTTCACCGCGGAAGGATTCCTGATGTCGTTCTCGCTGCCGAACTTCTTCTTCCATTCGACCACGGCCTACGACATCCTCCGCCACAAGGGCGCACCTCTCGGCAAGCGCGACTTCATGGGTCGTCTGAACCTGAAGAAATGAGCGGTCTGGGGCGATTGCAACGCTGATGAGACTTCTGGTGTTCGGCTACGGCTACTCGGCGCATGCGATCGCCGAGCGCCTGCGAACAGCAGGCCACGAGATCGCGGCCACCGTGCAGACGGCCGCGAAGGCCGGGCAGCTCTCGCGCAGCGGCATCCGGGCACGACTGTTCTCCGACGGGGATCGTGATCCCGCGATCGCCGGCGAGATCGCCGCAAGCGACGCGGTCCTGGTGTCGATCCCGCCCGACCATGGCGGCGATCGCGTGCTGGCAGCATTTGGCGAGGCGATCGCCGCGGCGCCGAGGCTGGGCTGGATCGGCTACCTCTCGACCGTCGGTGTCTATGGCGACCACGCGGGCGGCTGGGTCGACGAAACCACGCCCGTGGTGCCGCGCGAGGGTCGCTCGCGGCTCAGGGCGGAGGCGGAGCGGGCGTGGCTCGACTTCGGCGCGACACGAGGCAAGGCCACGCATCTGTTTCGTCTCGCCGGGATCTATGGCCCCGGTCGCAACCAGCTCGCGCAGCTGGCGGCCGGGACTGCGCGCCGGATCGTCAAGCCCGGCCAGGTCTTCAACCGGATCCACGTCGCCGATATCGCCGCCGTGGTCGAAGCATCGCTGATGAGCCCGCGCGCCGGCGCGGTCTACAATGTCAGCGACGACGAACCTGCACCGCCGCAGGATGTCGTCAGTTTCGCCGCGAAGCTCTGCGGCATTGCTCCGCCGCCCGAGATTCCGTTTGCAGAGGCCGATCTCACGCCGATGGGACGAAGCTTCTATGACAAGAACAACCGTGTGCGGAACGCATTGATCAGGAGCGAGCTCGGCGTCGTGCTGCGATACCCGAACTATCGCGAGGGACTGACGGCTCTGCGCGCAAGCGGCGAGGGGCCGAACAACCGGGCGCGGGTCGAAACGTCCGGCTAGCGGCGCGCTCGCGCGATGCCCGGTTGACCACGCGCGGCGTGATCAGGACGGCGGAGGCCTATGCCCGCTCGGACAACCGGCGCCATTGCGGCACCGGATCGAGCGGGGTGCGATAGAGCTCCCTGTTCTCGACATCGGTAACGCGCACCGCGCAGCCATGTGCCCTCAGTTCAGGCTTGACCTGTGACAGCTCGTTGGCGAGCTGGTCGGCGCGATCGGAGGCCACGCTGATGTCTTCCAGGATGATGGTGCCCTGATTGCGGAACTCTTCCCCGACCACGAGATCGAATGTGTAATATGGCATTCCGAAGTTCCCCCGTTTCGGTATGCACCACAGGGTAACACTGAGTCGGATGGTTCCCTAAGATGCATCACGCACACACGCCGGGCGATCGGCGCAAAATCGGCGTGCAGGAGTGCAGCAACTCCGTAGTTGAACGGGGATGCGCGACGCGATCACCTGTCAGTCCACCTTGCCCAGCGCGTGCCGTGCGCGCCATTTCGGGCCGGGGCCCCGCATGTAATGCAATTCGGGACGATAGGGATCGCGGACACTTTCGATAAGCGCGAGCAGGGCATTGAGGCGGCGGCGCAGCAGGATCATGACGCGGCCCTCAATGCAGCTGGCCGAGCACGGCGGCAAACGGCAGCTCGAACAATTCGTCGCCGAGATCGTCGGTGACATGCAGCACCCAGTTGCGCCAGTCCTCCGAGCTCGGCGTCATCACATAGGAGCGCACCAGCCGCTCGGCATGCTCGCGCGCCTCGGAGAGGTTCATGGCGGAGCCGTTGCGATCGAGCAGGACGTGTTGATCGTCGGAGCAGTGGAAGTAAACCGCGGTCATTTTCCGATTCCCGTAACAGGCGAATCCCGCATGTCGGAATAGCAGCGCGCGGCCTTGCCGAGAATCCGGATGATCCCCCATCGGGATACTACGGGGAATGCGGAGCATTTGAATCAAATTAACCATGATGCCGTCGTGAGACTCAAAACCGCGTGAGAATCACCGGCATGCGAATCAAAAGACCGTTTCGCCGATCGCAACCTCGCTGCGCGGGCCGAGAATGATGACCTTGCCGGCCGCGTCCTTCGCACCGAGGATCAACAGCTCCGAGGTGAAGCCCGCGATGTTCTTCGGACCGAAGTTGCAGACGCAGACGACGAGCGAGCCGACCAGCGCCGCGGGCGCGTAATTGGTGATCTGCGCACTCGACCACATGATCCGTTCGGCCCCGACGTCGACGCCGACCTTGTATGAGGGATTGCGTGCGCGCGGAAACGGCTGGACCTCGACGATCCTGCCGATGCGGATGTCGAGCCGGGCGAAGTCGTCGTAACTGGCCTGGGGCTTCAAGGGAGACATGTCGTGGAACTCGTTCTGTCGGCGGTATGCCGGTGCATGATGCCAAAGCGATTGCCCAAGCCATCACACGGGGTGCAGATGAAGGGGGCTCGCAGGCTTAATACATTGGTTATCTCTTTGCTTTCATTTCACAGCCTCATCCAAGCAAGAGGCACCATGTCTGACATCACCATTCCCGGCGGTCGCATTCGTTCTTTCGTCGAGCGGATCGAGAATCTTGACACCGAATTGCAGGAATTGAACGAGCAGAAAAAGGAAGTCTTTTCGGAAGCCAAGGCCGAAGGATTTGACGTGAAGATCCTCAAGGAGATCATCAAGCTGCGCAAGCAGGATCAGGATGAGCGCGACGAGCGCGACACCTTGCTCGATCTGTATATGAGGGCGATGGAGACCGCGCCCGCGGAAAAGGCGGCCAAGGAAACGGCTGCCAAGGCTGCGTGATGCAATCGATGCAGCGCGCGTGGCGAGCAGAGCGGTCGGCCATCGGGGTTGCCCGTTGGCGAGCCCGATGACGTCAAAGACGTGGTCCGAAAGGCTGCTCATCCTTTCGGTCAGGTGACACTGCTTTAAGGAACGCTCGTTTCGTTGTCGCGTTCCTCCTTGAAGGAGGAAATCGCCATGAAACTCAAAGGAGCTTTCGTTGCAGCATTGCTGCTGATGCCGACCGCCGCGTTGGCGGCACCAGGGATCGTCACGACCACAGTCGGCCTGCGGGCAGGACCAGGCGGCGGTTTTCCGACCGTCGACCGCATTCCCGGCGGCGCCCGTGTCGACATTCACGGCTGTCTCAGAGGCGACGCCTGGTGCGACGTGAGTTGGTCCGATGACCGCGGCTGGGTGTCGTCGGCCTATCTCGAATATCTCTACCGCAACCACTACGTCTATCTCCCCGACTATGCCGACGAGATCGACATCCCCGTGGTGCCGTTCGTGCTGAGCTCGTACTGGTCGAGCTATTATGCCGGGCGACCCTGGTATCATAGCCGCGACTATTGGAGCGGGTACTGGCGCTCGCATGAGCGCTTCGCCTCGCGGATGACGGTCGACCGTTCGGCGGCCCGGATCGGGCGCGCGGCGGCCGCGCGCGAAGTTACGACCGCGGCGAGACCGGGGCGCAACGGCGTCGCGGGGCGCGTCACGTCCGGGCAGGCCATCGCGCGTCAACCTGCCGCCCGGGAGGCGCAGGGACGGGCAGCCAATGTACAGGCCCGCATGGCACGAGAGGGTGCCCGCACTGCGCCACGTGCAGCAGCGATCGCCCATGCACGCGCGCAGCCGCAGATGGCGAGGCCGATGGCGAGGATGCGTGAAGCGCCGCGCGTCTCGGCAGCCCCCGCACGGCAGGCAATGCCGCACATCGCGCAGCCGAACGTCAGCCACGGCTCGCCGATGAACGCGCATGCGCAGATGCCGGCCCCGCGCGCTGCCGCGCCCGCGATGCCGCACGTGGGCGGCGGCGCACCGCACGTCAGCGCCGCGCCACATGCAGGCGCTGCTCCGGGTGGAGGCGGACGCGGTCACCAGCGGTAATGACGAAGCCAAAAGCCCGGCCTTGCGCCGGGCTTTTTTCCTGGCTTTTTTTGGAAGACGGCACTCACCGCTCCTGGAAGGCGAGGCGGATGCCGAGCGCGATGTAGATGGTGCCGACCACGCGGCCCTGCCACTGGCCGATGCTCCGGTTGCGCCGGATCCAAGGGCTGATCCGGCCGGCGGCAAGCGCGAGCAGCGAGGTATAGGCCGCGCTCATTGCGACGAAGATCAGGCCGAGCGTTGCGAACTGGGCAATCGCCGAACCATGATCGGGGTGAATGAACTGCGGCAGGAAGGCGAGGAAGAACAGCGCGGTCTTCGGATTGAGCATCTCCGCCCAGATCGCCTGGCGGAACGCGCGCCGCGCATCCACCGGCTGGGACGTGGGCATCGTGAGATCGTTGCTTTTCTCGAACAGGGCGCGGATGCCGAGCACGATCAGATAGACGACGCCGGCATATTTCACGATCGAGAAGGCGAGCGCCGAAGTCATCAGCACGGCGGACAGGCCAAACGTCGCCATCGCGGTGTGGACGAGGTCGCCGAGCGCAATCCCGAGCCCCGTCGCCACGCCGACACGCGGCCCGCCGGTCACCGCGCGCGCCAGCACCAGCAGCACGGCGGGACCGGGGATGAGAAACAGGCCGAGTACCACGGCGGCGTAGGTGAGGAGAGTGGCGGTATCGATCATGGGTCGTGTCCTGACTGTCAGGTGATGGCGACGGCCTCGAACCGGCGCTTCGGATGAACCAGTTCCTCGCCGGTCTCGACGATGCGCATTTCCTCGGTGCCGCTGCGCGCCGTGCGCTCGAGCACGGCGAAGATCGCGGATGCGGCGTGGCCGAGCGCGGCCGGCGTGTCCGATCCCTGCACGCGCGCCGCGGCGAACAGCCCGGCAAACAGGTCGCCGGTGCCGTTCGGGCTGATCGGCACTCTCGGCGTGCGAAGGCGCCAGGCACGGGTCGCCTCGATCGCCAACGTCTCGATCGTGTCGCCGGATGTATCCGGCAGCTCCGCGCTGGTGACGACGACGGTCGACGGACCGCGCGCGATGATCGTGCGGGCCTGCGCGATCACGGCGTCGATCGTGGTCGCTTTCGTGCCGCAGAGGTACTCGAGCTCGAAATGGTTGGGCGTGATGATGTCGGCGAGCGGGCAGAGCTGGTCGCGCATCAGCGGCGGGATGTCCAATCGCACGAACAGGCCCTCCTCGCGATCGCCGAGCACGGGATCGCAGCAATAGAGCAGGGCCGGGTTCCTGGCCTTGGCGCCGGAGACGAAATCTGCAACTTCGGCCGCGATGTCGGCCGAGCCGAGATAGCCCGACAGGATCATCCGCGCGCCGTCGAGTGCGCCGCGCTCCTCGATCCCGAGCAGGAGGTCGGCGACCAACTGCACGTCGAGCACCCGGCCACGGATGGTGTCGTAGCCCGGCCGGTTGCTGAGCAGCGTGGTCGGCACGGCGACAACGTCGATGCCATGCGCCTGGATCGGGAAGACCGCGGCGCTGTTGCCGACGTGACCCCAGGCAACCTGCGACTGGATGGAGATGACGGTCATGCTTTCCCGATCACCCGAACAGCGCGACATAGATCACATAGAGCCAGCCCAGGATGCCGTGAATGATCGCCCACAGGATCGAATGATGATTGGTGTAGGAAATCGCCATCGCCAGCGCCGAGCCGAAGCCCACGCCATACTTCGCGCCCTCGACGCGGACCCCGTAATACCGATTGCCGTTCATCTGGTCCTTCCTGTGCGGGCGCAGGGTAGGGTAGCGTAGCGTAACCGGCCGACCTTTGGCGAGGGATTGGTGCATCGAAGGATGACAACGCGATCGTGGCGCGACTTATCGGTCACACGTCCGCGTTCTCGCGACGCCACGCGTCCGAGACTTTGCCGTTCGGGGCGCCCGTGGAACCTGAAGGGCGCAGGGAAAGCCGGGTGCCGATCGCACCCATGGGCCCCGTGCAGTGTAGAAAGCACGGGGGTAGGACCACAG
>NZ_JAFCKQ010000015.1:62500-153179 GCF_018130215.1 Bradyrhizobium jicamae | reverse complement strand
CGGTGACAAAAAAGCCCAGTCTCGCCGGGGAGAGCACGTATAAGCCGTAACCCATCGCGCAGGGAAAGCCGGATTGCTCCGGTTACACCTGTGGTCCTACCCCCGTGCTTTCTACATTGCACGGGGCCCATGGGTGCGATCGGCACCCGGCTTTCCCTGCGCCCTCCCTACCGAGAGAGGGTGAAACGAGATGCAAAGCTCGGGCAATTCATGTCGCGAGAATATGAGCGTATGAGTCACTGGCCGCGCCGCACATTCAGTGTCGTCCAGGCCTGCGCCGGGACAACACCGAACATCGGGCAACTGCCGCCCCAAAACAAAAACGCCCCCGCGAAGGGGGCGTCGGGGTCCGCCCGCGAGGGGGCCGTTATTTCGGGCTTTAGTCCTTCTTGAGGAAGCCCGAGAACTTCTTCTGGAAGCGCGAGACGCGGCCGCCGCGGTCCATCAGCTGCTGGGTGCCGCCCGTCCAGGCCGGATGCGACTTGGGGTCGATGTCGAGGTTCAGCGTGTCGCCTTCCTTGCCCCAGGTCGACCGGGTCTGGTACTCGGTGCCGTCGGTCATGACGACCTTAATCGTATGATAATTCGGATGAATATCGGCTTTCATGGCAGTTCCTTCGGCGCGCCGGCGCCCGTCTCAAGATATCTGGGATACGGGATTTGGGCGGCTCTATACCCCATGGAGACCCCCAAAACAAGCCAAGAAACCTGCCCGGCAACCCGGCTCAAGCCCGTCAATGGATTGGGACTTTCGGTCCATTTGCCAGCCGGAGGCGGCGGGCCTATTTGGGGGCAGTAGAACCGGTCTAAAACAATGAGCGTAGCCGAACAGCTTGAAACCCCTCGCGGCGCCCACGAGCCGCCGCGCGATGCGCTGCTCGATGAGGAGGCCTTCATCGAGAGCCAGATCACCGAGCCGGCAAAGAGTCGCGCGCGGCTGCGGCCGCTGCTGGCGCTCCGGCCCTATGTGGCGCGCTACAAGGGCCGCGCGATCCTTGCCTTCATCTCGCTGACGGTTGCCGCAATCACGACGCTGATCGTGCCGGTCGCGGTGCGGCGGATGATCGACATGGGCTTCACGCCCGAGGGCATCGCGATGATCAACAGCTATTTCAGCGTGATGATCGCAGTTGTCGCGGTGCTGGCCTGCGCCAGCGCCTCGCGCTACTACCTCGTGATGACGATCGGCGAGCGCATCGTCGCCGATCTCCGGCGCGACGTGTTTGCGCATCTGGTTGCGCTGTCGCCGTCGTTCTTCGATTCCGCGCGCTCGGGCGAGCTGGTGTCGCGACTGACCGCCGACACCACGCAGATCAAGTCCGCGGTCGGCGCCTCCGTCTCGATCGCGCTGCGCAATCTGATGCTGTTCTTCGGCGCCGCCGCGATGATGGTGATCACCAGCCCGCGGTTGTCCGGCTTCGTGCTGCTCGCGATCCCCCTGATCGTGATTCCGCTGGTTGCGTTCGGGCGATGGGTGCGGCGGCTGTCGCGCAACGCCCAGGACACGCTCGCCGATGCCAGCGCCTATGCCAGCGAGCTCGTCAACGCCATCCGGACCGTGCAGGCCTATACCGGCGAACGGCTTGCCAACGCGCGGTTCGGCCGCGAGGTCGAGCAGGCCTATGAGGCCGCGCGCAGCTCGACCAAGGCGCGCGCCGTGCTGACGCTGATCGTTATCTTCATCGTGTTCACCAGCGTGGTCATGATCCTCTGGGTCGGCTCGCACGACGTGCTGACAGGTGCGATCAGCCCGGGCCGGCTCGGGCAGTTCGTGCTCTACACGGCGTTCGCCGCGAGCGGGCTCGGCCAGCTCAGCGAGGTCTGGGGCGAGGTCTCGGCCGCGTCGGGTGCCGCCGAGCGGCTGTTCGAGATCCTGCGCGTCCGGCCGCAGATCGCGGCGCCCGCCAGGCCGCGCGCGCTGCCGCAGCCTCCGCGCGGCGATGTCGGCTTCGACAGTGTCAGCTTCGCCTATCCGACGCGGCCGAATGCGCTCGCGGTCGACGGCGTGTCGCTGTCGGTCCGATCGGGGGAAAAGGTCGCGATCGTCGGTCCGTCCGGCGCCGGCAAGAGCACGCTGTTCCATCTGCTGCTGCGCTTCTACGATCCCAAATCAGGCACGATCTCGCTTGACGGCGTGTCGATCAAGGAAGCCGATCCGGCCGAGGTGCGCGGGCGCATCGCGCTGGTGCCGCAGGATTCCGTGGTGTTCGCAGCCAGCGCGCGCGAGAACATCCGCTTCGGCCGGCCTGACGCAACGGACGCCGAGGTCGAGCGCGCCGCCGATCTGGCGCATGCCACCGAATTCCTGTGCCGGTTGCCCGGCGGCTTCGAGGCGCAGCTCGGCGAGCGCGGCGTGACGCTCTCCGGCGGCCAGCGCCAGCGCATCGCGATCGCGCGCGCGATCCTGCGCGACGCGCCGCTGCTCCTGCTCGACGAGGCGACCTCGGCGCTCGACGCCGAAAGCGAGACGCTGGTGCAGACCGCGCTCGAAGAGCTGATGAGTCACCGCACCACGCTCGTCATCGCGCATCGTCTCGCGACTGTCCTGTCCTGCGACCGCATTCTTGTCATGGAGCAGGGCAAGATCGTCGAGCAGGGCAGCCATGCCGAGCTGGTCGCGGCGAACGGCCTCTATGCGCGGCTTGCACGGCTGCAATTCGAGGGGATTTGAGGACGCGGGGGCATGAATGTCGCAAGCTCACCGACACATGCCAAAACCCTTCAAAATCGCCATACCGGACCAGACGCTTGCCGACCTGAAACGTCGCTTGCACCAGGTGCGCTGGCCCGACGAGATCGATCCCGGATGGGACTACGGCACCGACCTCCGCTATCTCAGGTCCTTCGTCGACTATTGGCGCGACGAATACGACTGGCGCAAGCACGAGGCCGAGCTGAACGAGCTCAGCCAGTACACGGTCGAGCTCGACTCCATCGACCTCCACTATATCCACGTCGAGGGCAGGGGCCCCGACCCGATGCCGCTGCTGCTGACGCATGGCTGGCCGAGCTCGTTCGCCGATTTCCGCAAGATCATCCCGATGCTGACCGATCCCGCGCGCTTCGGCGGCGATCCGAAGGACGCCTTCACGGTGGTGGCGCCGTCGATGCCCGGACACGGCTTCTCGTACCGGCCGAACCAGCGTCGCTTCAGCATCATCGAGATCAGCGACACGCTGGCGAGGCTGATGATCGATGTGCTCGGCTACACCAGGTTCGGCTCCCAGGGGGGCGATTGGGGTGCGTTCGTCAGCTCGCGGCTTGGCTACGCGTATCCGGAGAACGTCGCCGGCATCCAGATCTCGCTGCTGACGATCCCGCGCGAGCGGCCCGCGGTCGACAACCCGACGCCGGAGGAAAACGCGTTCTTCGCGCAGCTTGCGGACTGGCTGAAGGAGGAGACCGGCTACATCCAGATCATGGGCACCAAGCCGCAGACGCTTTCCTATGCGCTGTCGGACTCCCCGGTCGGTCTGGCCGCCTGGATCCTGGAGAAGCTGAGGTCGTGGACCGATTGCAACGGGGATCTCGACGCCTGGCTCGGCCGCGACGTGCTGGCAACCAACATCATGCTCTACTGGGCGACCGGCGCCATCGGTTCGAGCTTCTGGCCGTATTACGCGCGACTGCACGGCCCGTGGATGGTTCCGGCGGGAGAGCGCATCCATGTGCCCTGCGGCTACGCCGATTTTCCCAAGGAGTTCCTGCGGCCGCCGCGCTCGCTGGCCGAGCGCATGTACGGCAACATCACGCGCTGGACGACGATGGAGCGCGGCGGTCATTTCCCGGCGCTCGAGCAGCCCGAGGCGCTGGCGAACGAGATACGCGCATTCTTCCGGACGGTGCGATGATCGAATCTCCCGCCATGCGTGCGGCCATCCCCCTCCATACGCGGAAATTGCCTTGCTCCGCGCGCCTCGCAACGCTCGGTCGCGGCTGCGCTCGTTGCCGGTGCGAACATCTCGCTCTATTGCTGTCTCGTCGGAACGAGGGAGCGGCGAGATGAGCGGTTTGGTGATCAGCGGCGGCCGGGTGGTGGATCCCGCCAGCGGGATGGATGCCATCGGTGACGTGGCCGTGCTCGATGGCCGCATCGCCGCCGTAGGAACCGGGCTCGGTGGCGCCGAGCGGCAGATCGATGCGACCGGGCTCGTGGTCGCGCCCGGCTTCATCGATCTCCACGCGCACGGCCAGTCGATTCCGGCCGACCGCATGCAGGCCTTCGACGGCGTCACCACCTCGCTCGATCTCGAGGCCGGCGTGCTGCCGGTCGCATCCTGGTACAAGCGCCAGGCCGAGAAGGGCCGCGTGCTGAACTACGGCGCCGCCACCAACTGGGCGTTCGCGCGCATCGGCGCGATGACCGGTTCGAATGCGGAAAGCTCGCTGGAATCGTTCGGCAGCGCGATGCGTGATCGCCGCTGGATCGACAATGTCGCGACGGAGACCGAGGTCGGCGGCATCCTCGACCGGATCGCAGGCGGGCTGAACGAGGGCGGCATCGGCATCGGTATCCTCAACGCCTACGCGCCGGGCGCCGGCGTTCAGGAATTGACCGCGGTGTGCCAGCTCGCGGCGGCCCACAACGTGCCGACCTTCACCCATGTCGCCTACATGTCGCGCATCGACCCCGAGAGCGCGGCGGAAGCCTATATCCGCCTGATCGGCTATGCCGGCGCCACCGGCGCGCACATGCACATCTGTCACTTCAATTCCTCGAGCAAGACGGATATCGAACGCTGTGTCGCGCTGATCGCCAAGGCGCAGGCGCAGGGCCTGCCGATCACGGTGGAGGCCTATCCCTATGGCACCGGATCGACCGTGCTGGCCGCCGCATTTTTCAGCGATCCGAAGTTCGAGGAGCGCAACGGCCTCGGCTATGATTCGGTGCAGCGCGTGACCGACGGGCATCGCTTCGGCAGCCGCGAGGAGTTGCTGGCGGCGCAGGCGGCGGAGCCGTCCACGCTGGTGTTGTGGCACGTGCTCGATACCGAGAACAACGCGCATCATCGCGATCTGCTCGACATGGCGGTGCTCTATCCCGGCGGCGCGATCGCCTCCGATGCGATGCCGTGGACCTTGTCGAGCGGCAAGCCCTACACCGGCGATGCCTGGCCGCTGCCCGATGATGCCACTTCGCATCCGCGGTCGGCCGGGTGCTTCACCCGCTTCATCCGCGAATGGGTGCGCGAGCGCCGCGCGGTGTCGCTGATGGAAGGCATCCGCAAATGCGCGCTGATCCCGGCGGAGATCCTATCGGAGAGCACTCCGGCGATGCGCAGCAAGGGCCGGCTGCAGGCCGGCGCGGACGCCGACATCGTCGCGTTCGATTTCGAGAAGCTGACCGACCGCGCAACCTTCACCGCGATGAACCGCCCGGCCGAAGGCGTCCGGCATCTTGTGGTCAGCGGCCAGCCGCTGATCGGCGACGGGGTGCTCGATGTCGCGGCCCGGCCCGGCAGGCCGGTGCGCCGGCCCGTCGCTGCCGCGAGCTGATTGTGCCGGTCCCGGTCCTCCTCGTTGCAGGCTTTCTGGGCGCGGGCAAGACCACGGTCGTCAATCATCTCCTCGCGCATGCGCAAGGAAAACGCATCGCCGCCGTGATCAACGATTTCGGCGCGATCAACATCGATGCGGAGTTGATCGCGGGCGCCAGCGACGGCGTGGTGAGCCTGAGCAATGGCTGCATCTGCTGCACGCTGGAAGGCGATCTGCTGCGCACGCTGGCCACGCTGTTGCGGCGTGAACCGCGTCCCGAACTGATCGTGATCGAGACCAGCGGCGTGGCCGATCCGGCCGATATCGTGCGCAACCTGATGGACCCGGTGATCTGGCAGGAGGCGCCGCTCGACACCGTGCTGTGCGTGGTCGACGCGACGCAGCCGGCGGAGAAGCTGAACGATGCGTTGCTGCGCTCGCAGCTGCGCGCGGCCGATGTGGTGGCGCTGGCCAAGGTCGATCTGGTGGATGCGGCCCACCACGCCGGGATGCGCGATGCCGTCCGCGCGCTGCGGCCGGCGGCGGTGATCGTCGATGCCGTGCATGGCGAGGTGCCGGCGACGCTGCTGTTTCCGGCCGATCTCGATCGCGCGCCGACGCCGCGCGAAACGGGGCCGCGGCAGCCCGTGCTGGATCGGTTCGAGACGCTGAGCTGGACCTCGGAACGGCCGGTGCGGCTGCCGCAATTGCAGCAGGCGATCGGCAGGCTGGCGCCGAAGCTGGCGCGGGCCAAGGGGCTGTTCGAGACGGTCGAGCAGCCCGGGCGCCTGATGGTGTTTCAGCTCGCCGGCGGCCGCGCGACGCTGGCCCCTGGTGGAGCGCCCGCACCCGATACACCGCGGTCACGGATCGTCTTCATCGCCGAGATGGGAGCGCTGTCGCGCGGCGAGATCGACAGCACCATGGAGGGATGCGTCGAAGCCGGATGATGTCTATCCCGCCTTCGCCCGCTCCGCGGCCTTGGCGTGCACGGGCGAGGATTTCCGCGCACCCGGTCCCGGATGCACGTGCACGGACTTCGCCGACAGCGGCTCGCCGCATTCGGAGCAGACCATCACCGGATCGAACATCTTCCCGCAGGTCTTGTGTTGATGCAGCATCGGCCGCCCGCGCGCATCGACCATGTGGATGTTGCCCCAGTGCACGATCGACATGATGATCGGGTAGAGGTCGAGTCCCTTCTGCGTCAGGATGTATTCGTAGCGCTTGGGCGCGTCCTGATAGGGAATCTTGCGCAGCACGCCGAACCGCACCAGCTTCTTGAGCCGGTCGGCGAGCAGATGCCGGGTGATCCCGAGCGACGCCTGAAAGTCATCGAACCGGCGGATGCGCAGGAAGCATTCGCGCAGGATCAGCAGGGTCCAGCGGTCACCGATGACTGCGACCGTGCGGGCCACCGAGCAGGGCTCTTCTTCCAGGGTATCCCATTTCATCGGCGTCTCCAGCGATCTGCGATCGGCAGCGCAAATAAATTCTAAATCAGAACCTACGTCGTTTCAATAGGATGCTGCCATCGCAGCGATTGGATGACAAATATCATATTGACAGTTCTAAAATAGAACTTAATGTCGCGGCACGGTCAACCGCGTGGCTGCAATCGCCGCGCCTCACAAAGGGAAGGGCGTTCCATGGCTGCTCCGCTCAAGGCCGAGTTTCATTTCGATTTCGGCAGCCCCAACGCCTACCTCGCCGAACTCGCGTTGCCGGACATCGAGCGGCGCACCGGCGTCAAGTTCGACTACGTCCCGGTGCTGCTCGGCGGCGTTTACAAGGCGACCGGCAATCTCTCGCCCGGCGAGTCCCTGCGCGGGATCAGGAACAAGCCCGAATACAACGCGCTCGAGACCGAGCGCTTCCTGCGCCGCCACAACATCACGCAGTACAGGATGAATCCGTTCTTCCCGGTGAACACGCTGATGCTGATGCGCGGGGCCGTGGCGGCCCAGTTCGAAGGCTTGTTCGAGCCCTATTTCCGCGCCGCCTATCACCACATGTGGGCGGAGCCGAAGAAGATGGACGACCCGCAGGTTTTCCGCGACGCGTTCCTGTCCTCCGGTCTCGACATCGACCGCATCATCGCCCGCGCCCAGCAGGACGATGTGAAAAAGAAGCTGATCGACAATACCACGAACGCCGTGGCGCGAGGCTCGTTCGGGTCGCCGACCTTCTATGTCGGCGATGAGATCTTTTTCGGCAAGGATCGTCTGCGCGAGGTCGAGGAGGAGATCATCGCGCAACTGGACGCAAGGCAGCGCAAGACCGCCTGAGCCGGAAGCACTTCAACAACCAATCAAGCTCGAAAGATCGCTGCAGGGAGGTTTCGGTGCAGGCGTCGACTCAAGTGGCTGAAGGAAGCGTGGAAGGTTTGCCGAGCCGCATCCATGAGGTGATGGATCGGCACGTCGAGGCGACGCCCGATCATATCGCGCTGATCGACGACAGGACGCGGCTCACCTATCGCGAGCTCGATCGCACGGTTGGGCGCGTCGCCGAGGCGCTGCAGGCGCTGGGCATTCGCGGCGGCGACCGCATCATGATCGTGAGCGAGAATTCCATTCCACTGGCCTGCCTGCTGCTTGCGGCGAGCCGGCTCGATGCCTGGGCGATCGTGGTCAATCCGCGGCTGTCGCCGCGCGAGCTCGATCAGATCAGGGATCACAGCGGCGCCCGCCGCGTGCTCCTGACGGCGGAAGTGTCCCAGGAAGCGGCCAACCATGCCGACCGCTATGAGGCAACCGTACAGGATGTCGGGCCGCTCCGCGGCATCGCCGTCACCGGCCTGAACCTGGCGACTGTGGCCGAGCCGATCGAGGCCGACGGCGCAAATCAGGTCGCCGTCCTCATCTATACGTCGGGCACCACGGGCACGCCGAAGGGCGTGATGCTCACGCATCGCAATCTGCTGTTCAGCGCACGCGGCACTGCGGCCTTTCGCAATATGACCGCCGCCGATGTGCAGTATTGCGTTCTGCCAATCTCGCATATTGTCGGCATCTCGCTGCTCACCATGACGTTGATGGTCGGCGCCACCGTCCGCCTGGTGGCAAAATACGATCCGGCTGCGCTGGTGAAGGCGATGGCACAGGAGGGTGTCACGATCCTCAACGGCGTGCCTGCGACCTATCAGCGCCTGCTTGAATATCGCCGCACCGCCGGCTTGCCGAAGCTCGACCGTGGCAGGCTTCGCCTGATCGCAGTGGCCGGCGCCCCACTCGACCCGGAGCTCAAATCGCGGGTCGAGCAGGAACTCGGTCTTCCCCTGCTCAATGGATATGGAATCACCGAATGCTCGCCGGGCATTTCCGGCGTGCGGCCGGACTCGCCGAAGGCCGACCACACGGTCGGGACGGTCATGCCGGGTCTTGAAGCAAAGTTGGTCGGGCGCGACGGCAAAGCCGTCGCGGACGGCGAGGTCGGAGAGCTTCACGTCCGTGGACCGAACGTGATGCGCGGCTACTACCGCGCTCCTGATCTGACCGCCAGGGCGATCGATCCCGAGGGCTGGTTCAATACCGGCGATCTCGCGCGTTTCGAGAACGGCGCGATGTACATCGTCGGTCGGACCAAGGAGATGATCATCCGCTCCGGATTCAACGTCTATCCGGCCGAGATCGAGGCGGTGCTGAGCACGCATGATGCGGTGGTGCAATGCGCCGTGGTCGGGCGGGCGGTCGAGGGCAACGAGGAGGTCATAGCCTTTGTGCAGCTGATCAAGGGCTCGACCGCCACCGCGCAGGACCTGATGGCCCATGTTGCGCCGCAACTCACCTCCTACAAGCGCCCGTCGGAGATTATCCTGATGGACGCTCTGCCCGCGACATCGACGGGCAAGCTTCTGAAACACAAATTGGCGGAGTCGCTGCGCAGCCCGCACTGACGCAACGCTCGGAAAGCATCCTAGGCAACGCAAAGGGCCGGAGAACATCATGCAGAAGAGAAACAAGACGGTCGCCGTGATCGGTGCCGGAGATTTCATCGGCGGCGAAATCGCAAAGAAATTCGCCTCCGAAGGCTTCACGATCTTCGCCGGTCGCCGCAACGGCGACAAGCTCGCACCCTTGGTGAAGGACATCGAGGCTGCCGGCGGCGAGATTCACGCCCGCTCGCTGGATGCGCGCAAGGAGGAGGAGATCATCTCCTTCCTCAACGACGCCGACAAGCACGCGCCGCTGGAAGTCTGCATCTTCAACATCGGAGCGAACGTCAACTTCCCGATCCTCGAGACCACCGAGCGCGTGTTCCGCAAGGTCTGGGAGATGGCCTGCTATTCCGGCTTCCTGGCGGGACGCGAGGCGGCACGGCTGATGCTGCCGCGCGGCGGCGGCAACATCTTCTTCACCGGTGCGACCGCATCGCTGCGCGGCGGCAGCGGCTATGCCGCCTTTGCCAGCGCCAAGTTCGGCTTGCGCGCGGTGGCACAGGCGATGGCGCGCGAGCTGGGGCCGAAGAATATCCACGTTGCGCACCTCATCATCGACTCCGGCGTCGATACCGAATGGGTACGGCAGCGCCGCATCGAGGCGCTCGGCCCGAACGCGCTCGACGATCCCGACCTGCTGATGCCGCCCGCGTCGGTCGCGGCGTCCTACTGGCAGCTCTACCAGCAGCCGAAGAGCGCCTGGACCTTCGAGCTGGAAATCCGTCCCTTCGGCGAGAAGTGGTAGGGGGCAGTCTCATGGAGCTCGCGCTGTCTCCTGCAGATGCGGCGTTTCGCGACGAGGTTCGCGCGTTCATCAAGGACAATTATCCGGCGGAGATGCGCGTCCCCAACCCGGAGACGGATCTCACCAAGGAGCAGATGCTGCTGTGGCATCGGATCCTGGCCGGGAAGGGGTGGATCGCGCCGCTCTGGCCCAAGGAATACGGCGGACCCGGCTGGTCGATCACCCGCCGCTTCATCTTCGAGCAGGAAACGACTCGCGCCGGCACGATGCCGCCCCTGGCGTTCAGCGTCACCATGGTCGGTCCCGTCATCTACACGTTCGGCAATGATGCGCAGAAGAAGCAGTTCTTGCCGCGCATTCTCTCCGGCGAGGACTGGTGGTGCCAGGGCTATTCGGAACCGGGCTCCGGCTCCGATCTCGCCACGGTGCGCACCAAGGCGGTGCGCGACGGCGACCATTACGTCGTCAACGGCCACAAGACCTGGACCACGCTGGCGCAGCACGCCGACTGGATATTCTGCCTGGTCCGCACCGATCCGGCCGCCAAGCCGCAATCCGGCATCTCTTTCCTGCTGATCGACATGAAGTCGCCGGGCGTCACCGTGCGTCCGATCATCACCATCGACGGCTCGCATGAGGTCAATGACGTCTTCCTGGAGAACGTCCGCGTCCCCGTCGAGAACCTGATCGGCGAGGAGAACAAGGGCTGGACCTACGCCAAGTTCCTGCTCGGCAACGAGCGGACCAGCATGGCCGGCATCGGCCGCTCGACCCGGTACATCGAGCGGTTGAAGAAGATCGTGAAGGCCGAGATTCCCGAGGACGATCCGGCGCATCTCGAATTCATCAGGGACATCGCCCGCGTCGAGCTCGACGTGCTGGCGCTGGAGGCAACAGAGCTGCGCGTCGTGGCGCAGATGGCGCGCGGCATCGATCCGGGACCTGCGGCCTCGCTGTTCAAGATCCGCGGCACCGAGATCTTCCAGAACATCACCGAGTTGACTCATCGCGCGATCGGCAATGATGGCCTTGCGATCCGCGAGCACCCGGTCAGCGCCAACCGATTCATGCCGGGGCCCGATTACGGGCATACGGCGTCGGAGAAGTACCTGAACTCGCGCAAGCTCTCGATCTACGGCGGATCGAACGAGATCCAGCGCAACATCATCGCGAAAGCAGTGCTTGGTCTCTAGCAACCGCGCCACGAGAGGATCGGATGGATATCCAGTTCACGGAAGAGCAGGAATTGTTGCGGTCCAGCGTGCAGCGCTTGCTGCGCTACCAGTACGAATTCGATGCGCGCCGCAAGGCCGTCGCGAGCGAAGAGGGTTTTAGCCGCAGGCAGTGGGCCGCTTTCGCCGAACTCGGGCTGCTCGCGGCACCGTTCGGCGAAGATGCCGGAGGCCTCGGCGGCGGGCCGCTGTCGGCCATGATCATCATGCAGGAGTTCGGCCGTCATCTCGTGGTCGAGCCGTTCGTGGAGACCATCGTGGTGGCCGGCGGGCTGCTGGAGCAGTTCGGCTCGGGGGAGCAGAAGCAGGCCTTCATTCCCGATATCATTGCGGGCAACAAGATCTGGACGCTGGCGTGGACCGAGCAAGGCTCGCGCTTTGACCTCGCGACGGCGACGACCACGGCGCGTCGCGAGGGTGAGGACTACATCCTGACGGGGGCGAAGACGGCTGTCGTCGCGGCGCCCTGGGCGGACTATCTGATCGTGTCCGCCCGCACCTCGGGTCACCGTCATGATCGCGGCGGCGTCAGCCTGTTCGTGGTCGATCGGCACGCGGCGAACGTGGACTTGCAGAGCTTCAAGACGATCGACGGCCGCCGCGCCGCTGAAGTGACGCTGCGCGGGGTGAAGGGCCAGTTGTTGGGCAGGGAAGGCGCGGGCGTCCCGGCGCTCGAAGCGTGCCGCGATCGTGCGATCGGCGCGCTGTGCGCTGAAATGGTCGGGGCGATCGGTGAGCTGAACTCGGCGACGCTCGAATACTCGAAGACCCGCAAGCAGTTCGGCGTCACGATCGGCTCCTTCCAGGTGCTGCAGCATCGCATGGTCGACATGTTCATCGCGCATCAGGAGGCGCTCTCGCTGATGCAGCACCTCAGTCTCAGCCTCGACGCCGGCGAAGCGGGCCTGTCCCGGCTGGCGTCGGGTGCAAAGTCCAGGATCGGCTATGCCGGCAAGTTCGTCGCCGACCAGGCCGTGCAGCTGCACGGCGGCATGGGCATGACCGACGAGCTCAATGTCGGCCATTACTTCAAGCGAATCTCGTCCATCAACATCCAGTTCGGCGATCCCGCCTACCACGTGCTGCGTTACGCGCAGCTCGACGCGGCCGCCTAAGACAGAGAGGCAAGCATGTCATCCCCCGAAGCAGTCATCGTCTCCACCGCCCGCACCGGCGTCGGCAAGGCCTATCGCGGTGCGCTGAACAACACCGAGGGCCCGACCCTGGCAGGCCACGTGATATCAGAGGCCGTGAAGCGCGCCGGGATCGCGCCCGGCGAGGTCGAGGACGTGGTGATGGGCTGCGCGATGCAGCAGGGCACCATGGTGATGAACGTGGCACGCAAGGGCGCGATCCGCGCCGGGCTTCCCGTAACCGTCGCCGGCACCACCATCGATCGTCAATGCGCCTCCGGCCTGCAGGCGATCGCGGTCGCCGCGCGCTCGGTGATGTCAGACGGCGTCGAGATCGCGATCGGCGGCGGCATCGAGTCGATCAGCCTGGTGCAGAACGAGCACATGAACAGGTTCCACGCCGTCGACGACGAGTTGATGGCGATGAAGCCGGACATGTACATGTCGATGCTCGAGACCGCGGAAGTCGTCGCCGAGCGCTACAGGATCGGTCGCGACCAGCAGGACGAATACAGCCTCGAGTGCCAGCGCCGGGTCGGGGCAGCGCTGCAGGGCGGCCGCTTCAACGACGAGATCGTGCCTTTCACGACCAGGATGGCTGTCGTCAACAAGGACACCAAGGAGGTGACCTATCAGCAGGTGACACTGTCGAAGGATGAAGGCCCGCGCCCCGACACCACCGCCGATGGACTAGCGAAGATCAAGCCGGTGTTCGAGGGCAAGACCATCAGCGCCGGCAATGCCAGCCAGCTTTCGGACGGCGCCTCGGCCTGCGTGATCATGAGTGACCGGATCGCTGCGCAGAAGGGCCTCAAGCCGCTGGGCATCTTCCGTGGCTTCGTCGCCGCCGGCGTCGAGCCGGACGAGATGGGCGTCGGTCCGGTGGCCGCGATTCCGCGGTTGCTCAAGCGGCATAATCTGAAGATCGACGACATCGATCTCTGGGAACTCAACGAGGCCTATGCCGTGCAGGTGATCTACTGCCGCGACAAGCTCGGCATCGATCCGGACAAGCTGAATGTCAACGGCGGCTCGATCGCGATCGGCCATCCCTATGGCATGACCGGCTCGCGGCTCACCGGCCACCTCCTGATCGAGGGCAGGCGGCGCAAGGCGAAATACGGCGTGGTGACCATGTGCATCGGCGGCGGCATGGGCGCGGCCGGCCTGTTTGAAATCGTCCACTGATCGGAAACGCGGGGAGATAGTCGTGAAGACAGCGATCACTGAACTGTTCGGTATCCAGCATCCGATCATCCAGGGCGGCATGCACTATGTCGGCTTTGCCGAGATGGCAGCCGCGGTGTCCAATGCCGGCGGCCTCGGCATCATCACCGGTCTCACGCAGCGGACGCCTGAGCTGTTGGCCAAGGAGATCGCGCGCTGCCGCGACATGACCGACAAGCCGATCGGCGTGAACCTCACCTTCCTGCCGAGCTTCACCGCGCCGCCCTATCCGGAATATATCGCGGCGATCCGGGAAGGCGGCGTCAAGGCGGTGGAAACCGCGGGCCGCAGCCCGGAGCAGTACATGCCGGCGCTGAAGGCGGCAGGCATCAAGGTGATCCACAAATGCACCTCGGTGCGGCATTCGCTGAAGGCCGAGAAGATCGGCTGCGACGCGGTCAGCGTCGACGGTTTCGAGTGCGGCGGCCATCCGGGCGAGGACGACATCCCGAACATGATCCTGCTGCCGCGCGCGGCGGATGAATTGAAGATCCCGTTCGTCGCCTCGGGCGGCATGGCGGATGCGCGCAGCCTCGTTGCGGCGCTGTCGATGGGCGCTGCCGGCATGAACATGGGCACGCGCTTCATCGCGACCAAGGAGGCGCCGGTGCATCCCAACGTGAAGCAGGCGCTGCTCGATGCCACCGAGCTCGACACGCGGCTCGTGATGCGCGCGCTGCGCAACACCGAGCGGGTGCTGAAGAACAAGGGCGTCGACGATCTGCTCGAGATCGAGCGCGAGAAGGGCGCCGCATTGAAGATCGACGACATCCACGAGCAGGTCGCGGGCGTCTACCCGAAGGTGATGATCGAAGGCGAGATGGACGCCGGCGCCTGGAGCTGCGGCATGGTGGTCGGCCTGATCAACGACATCCCGACGGTGAAGGAGCTGATCGACCGCATCATGGCCGAGGCCGAGGCGATCATCCGCCAGCGGCTGACCGGCTTCCTCGACGGCACCTTTGCAGCCAAGCCGGCCCGCGCAGTGGCCTGACGGAGAGCATCATGACCGAGCACGTCAAGATCGAGATATCGGATGGTGTGATGACGCTGACATTGCAGCGTCCGGAGAAGAAGAATGCGCTGACCGGGGCGATGTACAACGCAATGTCGGCAGCGCTCGGGCAGGCGGAGGCGAATGCCTCCGTTCGCGTTGTGCTGTTCCAGGGGGACGGTGACAGTTTCACGGCCGGCAATGATCTGGCTGACTTCGCGAGCCAGGCCCGCGGCGAAAGCACCGTGGACAGTCCGGCGCATCATTTCATCGAAACCATCAGCAAGGTCGGCAAGCCGCTCGTCGCCGCGGTGCAGGGCAACGCCGTCGGCGTCGGCACCACGATGCTGCTGCATTGTGACCTCGTCTATCTCGCCGACAATGCGCGGCTGATCACGCCTTTCGTCAATCTGGCGCTGGTGCCGGAGGCGGCGTCGAGCTGGCTGCTGCCGTTGCGGATCGGGCATGCGCGCGCCTATGCGATGTTCGCGCTCGGTGAGCCGATGGACGCGGCGGGCGCGCTGGCAAGCGGCCTCGCCAACGCGGTGGTGCCGGCAGCCGATCTGCGCAAGAAGGCGCACGATGCCGCGATCGCGCTGACCAGGCGGCCCGCGGGTTCGCTCAGCCTGACCAAGAGACTGATGCGCGAGCACCAGCGGATCGCTGCGCAAATCGCAGCCGAAGGCGAGGTATTCAAGGAGCGGCTGGCGACGCCGGAAGCGCGCGAGGCCTTTGCGGCCTTCGCCGAACGGCGGCCACCGGACTTTTCCAGGTTGTCGGCCTGACCGGTTGCGTCAATCACGGACACAGTCAAGGGAGTGAAGAGCATGCGGGTCGTCGGCAGCCATCAATACCCCACCATGGAATCCGTGATCTACGGCAAGCCCGCAGCCGAGGCGTTGCGCGAGGAGGCCGAGCGGCTGGATGCCAGGCGGGTCTATCTGATCGCGAGCCGCACGCTCAACAGCACGACCGATGAGATCGAGAAGATCCGCAAAGGTCTCGGCGAGCGTCATGCCGCGACCTTCGACGGCGTGCCGCAGCATACCACGCGTGACGTGGTGACGCAGATCGCCCGGCAGGCGAAGGAGGCCGGGGCCGATCTGGTCGTCGCGATCGGCGGCGGATCGGTGGTCGATGCGGCGAAGATCGTGCTGATGTGCATGGAGAACGAGATATTCGAGCCGGCGGGCCTCGACGGCTTCGAGACCACGCCGGAGCGACGCTTCGGTGCGTTCCGGACCCCGAAGGTGCGGATGATTGCAATTCCCAGCACGCTGTCGGGCGGCGAATACAACTCCGGCGCGCTGGTCACCGATACCGGCCGCAAGCTGAAGCAGATCTTCAATCACCCGATGATGATGCCGCGCGCCATCATCCTCGATCCGGCGATCACGAGACATACGCCCGAAAAGCTTTGGCTCGGCTCCGGCACGCGCGCAATGGATCACGGCATCGAGGCAATCTGCTCCAGCCGTCCCAACGTGCTGGTTGACGCGGTGTGCCGGCAGGGGCTGCGCTACCTGCACGACGGCCTGCTGCGCACCAGGGACAATCCGGACGACGAAGCGGCGCGGCTGAACTGCCAGTTGGGCTCCTGGCTCTCGGCCTTCGGATTGCAGTCGCGCGTGCCGATGGGTGCGAGCCACGCCATCGGCCATGTGCTCGGCGGCACCTGCGACGTGCCGCATTATTTCTGCACCGCCGTGATGATGCCGAGCGTGCTCAGGTACAATCGCCCCGCCACCGAAGCCGCGCAGAAATCGATTGCCGCCGCGCTCGGCGCGCCGGACCGTGACGCCGGCGATGCGTTCGCAGCGTTCATCGCCGAACTCGGCCTGCCGCGCAGGCTCGCCGATGTCGGCGTAGCCGAGGATCGGTTCGAGCTGATCGGCCGGAACGCGATGCTGTCGATCTTCACCCGCGCGAACCCGCAACCGATCCGCGAACCGAGCGACATCGTCAAGATTCTCAAGCTGGCCGCCTGACGCTGCCACTGCATCCGGAGCGAGCCACGATGGCACAGCTGCGCATATTCTCGTATCTGCCGAACCCGCGGGTATGGAAGGCCACTATCGCCGCGCGATTCTGCGGCGTCGACGTCGAGGTCCGGGGAGCCTCCGGCAAGGAGCTGCGGGACTGGCTGTGGGATTACGATGCGCGCGCGCTCGGCGAAGGGGAGCGGCAGTCGCTGTCGGGCCTGGCGCGGACCGGGCGCGTCGGGCTGACCGGCGCGCAACTCTTCAAGACCGACGCCTTCCTGGAGGCGCAGCCGTTCGGCAACGTGCCCGCCGCGTTTGGACCGGAGGGGCAGATCGGGATCTTCGAATCGAACAGCATCATGCGTGCGGTGGCGCGGCTCGGCGAGGCGACCTATCCGCTGTATGGACGCGACGTCTACGAGGCGTCCCGCATCGACAGCTTCCTCGATGTCAGCCTGGTGTTCGCACGGGACTCGCAGATCTATCTGCTCGCGCTGTCCGACGGCACGGTCGACGCGGCCATTCACGCCCGCGCAAGGAACGCATTTGCGATCTATGCCGCGGGGCTGGAGCAGGCGCTGTCGCCGCGGCGCGAGGTTCTGACGGGTGACGGGCTGTCGCTGGCCGACATCTGCTTCGCCGCCGAACTGGCGCTGTTCATGAACGAGCACGCGCGCGCCGCGCAGCTCAGGGATCGCGGGCTCGACAAGATCCTGCACGCCGGCATCGAGGACGAATACCCGCTGGTGTTCGCTCACTTTGCCCGGCTGGTCGCGCACGAGCACTTCAGGCCCGATCTGAAACCATACGTCGACAAATTATCGTCAAAGGCGGCGGCCTGAGCATCAGGGCTGCTTCTTTCAACGCGGAGGGTTGATCGCATGACCTCGCCGGTTTGCCTGATCACTGGTGTCGGACCCGGAACGGGTTCCGCACTCGCCAGGAGATTTTCCGAAGGCGGCTATCGCGTCGCCATGCTTGCCAGGAACGAGGAGCGGCTGGCCGCGATCGAAAAGGAGCTGGCGAACGCCAGGGGATATCGCTGCGATGTGTCCGATCCGGCGCAGATCGAGGCGGTGGCATCAGCCGTCGAACGCGATCTCGGCAGCCCCGGCGTGGTCATTCACAACGCCGTCGGCGGCGGGTTCGGCACGTTTCGCGACATCGATCCGGCGATGCTCAATCGCAACTTCCAGGTCAACACGATGGGGCTGTTGTATCTGGCGCGTCGATTTTCCGGCGATGGTCAGTGTCGGCAAGGGCGCCATCGTGGCGACCGGCAACACGTCGGCCTTGCGGGGCAAGGCCGGTTTCTCCGGCTTTGCGCCGACCAAGGCCGCGCAGCGCATCCTCGCCGAGGCGATGGCGCGCGATCTCGGGCCGCAAGGGGTGCACGTCGCCTACCTCGTCATCGATGCAGTGATCGATCTTGAATGGACGCGGAAGCGCTGGCCGGAGCGGCCGGACGACTTCTTCATCAAGCCATCGGCGATCGCGAACGAGATCTGGCACGTCGTCCATCAGGAGCGCAGCGCCTGGTCGTTCAATGTCGAGCTGCGGCCGTTCGGAGAGAACTGGTAGCCACGGCGCATCAGCGCACAATCCACAACCGACGCAGGGGAGTTTGATGGTGTCGAGGACGTTTGCTGCTTCCATCGCGGTGCTTGCGGCTTTGGCCGCAGGTCCGCTCCGCGCCGAAACGCCCGGCGTGACGGAATCGGAAATCAGGATCGGGGCGACATTCCCGTTCAGCGGTCCGGCGTCTCCGCTCAGCAACACAGGCAAGGGCCTGATCGCCTACGTCAAATCGGTCAACGACCGCGGCGGCATCAATGGCCGCAAGATCAATCTCATCACCTACGACGATGCCTATACGCCGCCAAAGGCGGTCGAGCAGACCAGGAAGCTGATCGAAAGCGACGAGGTGGCGTTCCTGTTCAGCCCGCTCGGCACGCCGGGCCTCGGCGCGACGGTCAAGTACGTCAATGCGAAGAAGGTGCCGCACCTCTTCGTCGTGAGCGGCGCGAGCAAGTTTACGAACTTCACCGACTTTCCGATGACGACCACGGGGCTGCCGAGCTACAACACCGAAGGCAGGATCTATGCAAGATACATCGCCCAGACCGCTCCCGACGCGAAGATCGCGATCCTCTATCAGAACGACGATCTCGGCCGGGATTTTGTCGCAGCGTTCAAGGACGTCCTGAAGAGCGACTTCGACAAGAAGGTCGTGACGTCGCCCTACGAGGTCACGGAGCCGACGATCGAATCGCAAGTGGTGTCGCTCAAATCATCGGGCGCCCAGGCTTTCCTGATCGCCGGCACACCGAAATTCGCCGCACAGGCGCTCAAGAAACGAAGCGAGATCGGCTGGTCGCCGCTCACCATCATCAACTTCGTGTCGAGTTCGGCCTCCGCGACCATCGTGCCGGCCGGCGCGGACAAGGCGGTCGGCGTCGTCTCGGCGACCATCACCAAGGATACGACCGACCGGAAGTGGGACGACGATCCCGGCATGAAATGGTACCGCACCCATTTCGCGAAATATCTTCCCGGCGCCGATATCGGCGACAACAACTACCTGTTCGGAACGCAGCAGGGCCAGATCCTGGAACAGGTGCTGAAGCAGTGCGGCGACGACCTGTCACGCGAGAACATCGTGAAGCAGGCGCGCAGCATCAAGGGACTGGTGCTGCCGACCCTGATGCCGGGCATCGTGATCAACACCGGACCCGACAACAGCATGGCCTACACGCAGCTTCAGTTGCAGCGCTGGACGGGAAGCTCGTGGGAACAGTTCGGCGGCGTGCTGAGCGCCGACCCGAAGTAGGCCGGCGGGTTCACGCGGAGGTGAAGATCGTGCTGCGGTGTTGCCTTGAATGTCGATCAGCGCACGGTCATGATATGATGCAAGACATATAAATAGCCCGTCCGCCGTGCGGACGACAGGAAACGCGTGATGGAACGGAGGCTGCCTTGTCCGAAGACGCATTGGTGACGCGGGAAGATCGCGCGAATCTGTCCGTTCTGACCATGGTCTATCGTCCCTACAACCTGCTCGGCCCCAGGCTGATCAATGCGCTGGTGCAGCAGATCGAGGCCGCGCAGAACGCCGGCAGCCGCGCCATCGTGATCCGAAGCGGCCTGCGGCATTTCTCGGCCGGCGCGGATCTCGACATCTTCGACAAGCGCGTTGCGGCTGGCAGCGGCGACCAGGCGAACGAGGAGCGCCGGCTCAACGGCGTCGAGTTCCTGCGCTTCATGGAGCTGCTCCCGGTTCCGCTGATCGCAAGCGTTCATGGCGTCTGTCTCGGCGGCGGTCTAGAGCTGGCACTGGCCTGCGACTACATCATCGCGAGCACGTCCGCCAAGATCGGTTCGGTCGAGGCGACGCTCGGGCTGCACCCGCTGCTCGGCGGCATCCAGCGCCAGGCGCAGCGGATCGGCGCGGCACGGGCCAAGGAAATGTCGATGCTGGGCCGCCGCTACGATGCGCCGACCCTGGAGAAATGGGGGCTGATCAATCTCACCGTGCCCGAGGAGTCTCTCGACGAGGCGACGATGTCGGTGGCGCAGGAGTTCGCCCAGGGGCCGACATTGGCGCACGCGGCGACCAAGCAACTCGTGCACATCGCCGTCAACGAGGGCGTTGCCGCTGCCGACGAGGCGATGGCGCGCGTGCAGGCCCCGATCTGGACCTCGGAAGATCTCAAGATCGGCCTCGCCTCGTTCCGCAAGAGCGGGCCGGGGCTCGCCAAGTTCGTGGGGCGCTGACCATGAGCGGACCCCTCAGCGGACTTCGCGTCGTCGATTTCTCCCGCGTCCTCGCCGGCCCGCTCTGCGCGCGGACGCTGCAGGATCTGGGCGCCGAGGTGATCAAGGTCGAGCCGCCCAGCCCCGACGTCTCGCGCTTCGCCTTTCCGTCGACCGACGGCATGTCGGGCTATTACGCGCAGCAGAACGCCGGCAAGCGCAACGTCAGCATCAATCTCAATCTGCCCGGCGCCTACGAGCTGGTGCTGAAACTGTGCGACACCGCCGATATCGTGGTCGAGAATTTCCGCGCCGGAACGCTCGGATTCTTCGGCCTCGATTATGAGACGCTGGCGAAGCGCAATCCGCGGCTGATCTATGCCTCGATCACCGGCTATGGTCAGGGCGGACCCTGGCGCAGCCGGATGGCCTATGCGCCGACCGTGCAGGCGGAAGCCGGCTTCACCGACAACAGCGTGCGCCATTACGGCGACGCCCTGTCGGAGCCGCGCACCGACAGCCTGTCGCATGCCGACGTCTATTCCGGCCTGCAGGCCGTGATCGCGATCCTCGCCGCGCTGAACAGCCGGCAGACCACCGGTCGCGGACAGTATGTCGACGTCGCCATGGCGGCGACCTTGATGGCGGTCAACGAGCGCGCACATGTCGATCTCTCGGACGACGATCTCGGCGCCGAGCCCGCGATCCTGGGGGCCACCGACTGCTCGTTCTTCACCGGCCCGCAAGGCGAGTTCTTCACCGTCGCCACCAGCATCGTCGGCAGCCGCACCTTCCCGTCCTGGCTGCGCGCGATGCGCCGCGTCGATCTGGCGGAGGATCCCCGTTTTGCGACCGCGGCCGCGCGGCGCGCGAATTTCGGTGCGCTGCATCAGATCATCCAGTCGTGGATGCTGACCTTTCCCGACATGGCGACGCTGGACGCCCAGCTCGACGAAGCCAAGATCGCGATGGGCCAGATCAGGTCGCTCAAGGAGCTGTCCCGGTCGGAGTGGAGCGACTACTGGGGTGCGGTGCAGCAGGTGCCCGACCGCAGCGGCGGCGAATATCGGCTGCCGGGCCGGCCGTGGCGGTTCTCGGCCGAGCAGCTCGCGCCGGCCGGTACGCCGGCCTTCCAGGGCGAGCACAACAACGAGGTGTTTCGCGAGCTCGGTGTCAGCGAGCCGGAACTCAGGCGGCTTGCCGATGCGGGCGTGCTCGTCACTCACCCGCGCGCAGCGGGCGGCGAGAGCAGCGCGGCGAAGCCCGGGCAGGCGGCGTGAGCGGCGTTGCCGCCGAGACCCTCAGAACCGAAACGAAACACCCGAATAAACCTGCGCCTTCGGGGCAGCCCTGTTCAGTCCGAGATTGAGGCCGATATCGATGATGGTGTGCCGGTCGAGCTTGAAATTCGCCCCGAGATCGAAGGTGTAGACCGGCGGCGTTCCCGGGTCGGTCCCGGCGGATGAATACAGCTCGACCATCGCATTGACGCCGTCGAGACCGGGTACCGGATGGCTGACGCCGACAAGGTTGACGAAATTGGTGTAGCGGCCGTTGCCTGCAGCGGTCTTCAGCACGTCGACCTCGGTCATCAGCGTGATGATGAAATCGTCCGGCCGAAGCGCCAGCGGCGCGATCAGGCCGCCTTCGACGGCGCCATTGCTGATGACAGGCGCGGAGGAGGGCAGCTTGACGTAGGGGATGAGGGCCATCCCCGCGAAGCCCGCATCGTTGCCGAACAGGTTCATCTTGCTGCGCAGGAACACGTCGCCGAAGCCGCTCCCGTCGAAGGTGGTCCGGGCCGATGCGGTGTCGAACAGGCGTGAGTATTGCAACCCGTTGAACTGCACCTCGACATCCATCCAGTCGGTCAATCCTATCTTGAAGTTCGGGTCGAGCGCCTGGATGCTGCGGGTGATGGTGCCTTGATAATTCGAAGTGGTGTAGCTCGCGAAATCGGTCTCGATCTCGACATGGCCGGCATCGACGGTGCGAACCGAATAGCCCTTTGCCGGGCGATCGGGTGTGAACTTCCGCATCTCGTCGGCGGGCGTCGGATTGAACAGCGTATAGAAGCTTTTGTCTGGGGCAGGACCGGATGGCGGCGCCGCATCATCCGCACGGGAGGACTGCTCGGCGGCCGCCAGCATGACGATCACGAGGCCGGCGAGCCCTGCCGCGCGCGGCGCAGAGGGGCGGTTTCCCCTGATCATCATATGCGCCACCGACGGCCGCTCCAGCTCTCCACCGGTTTCGACCATGGGGCAGAGCCCAAGGCAAATTGCTTTTTGATTATGCCGACGCGGCGCGTCGAAGGAGCCGGCTGGCCCTATGGATCGAGCTCGGTGTCCCAGTAGAGATAGTCGAGCCAGCTTTCATGCAGATAGTTCGGCGGGAACAGCCGGCCGTTGCGGTGGAGCTGGTGCACCGTGGGCGCGTAGGGCGTCTGCCTGGGAAACATCCTGGCCTGCTGCGGCGTCAGGTTGCCCTTGCGCAGATTGCAGGGCGAGCAGGCGGCGACGACGTTCTCCCAGGTGGTCTGGCCACCCTTGCTGCGCGGAATGATGTGATCGAAGGTGAGGTCGTCGCCCGAGAGGCAGTACTGGCAGACGAAGCGGTCGCGGAGGAAGACGTTGAACCGGGTGAAGGCGGGGTGGGTGGTCGGCTTGACGAAGGATTTGAGGGATACGACGCTGGGCAGCTGGATCTCGAAGGACGGACTTCGTACCGCCCTGTCGTAATATTCGACGATGTTGACACGATCGAGGAACACCGCCTTGATCGCGTCCTGCCAGGACCAGAGCGACAGCGGGTAGTAACTCAGCGGCCGGAAATCCGCATTCAGCACCAGCACCGGCCAACCGCCTTGCGAGACATGTGCGTTCAAATAACGCTCCTGACTCCCATTAGCTGCGAAGCAGCATGCACTCACATACTACAGGCAGCGTGACGGGATTGTGAAGAGCCATGAGGAGCTTATCCGCCCTGCGCCCGCCATGTTCCTGCCCGGATTGCCTCCTCCCCGTCATGACCGCTAAAGGGAGCCGCGCGGCCTTTTCCCGGCCGCCGACGGACCCGCTGACAGACTCCTGCCAATGATCACCACGTCCCGCTATCTCGAGGCACCGCGCCGATTGCGCGCCTTCGTGCGCGCGCACGAAACGAGCCTCGTGGTGCTGGCGCTGCTGATTGGAACCATCGGCGGCGTGGTCGTGCTGGCGATGAGTGTGGCGGTCGCGGGCCTTCACGCCCTGTTGTTCAATATCAGCATTCAGGAACGGCTGTCCGCCCAGCCCAGCATCGATTCGCTGCGGGCGCTGCTGGTTCCGAGCCTCGGCGGCCTGTTGCTCGGGCTCGCGTTCCTCCTGCTGCTGCGCTGGCGCCCGGCGCGCGAGGTCGACCCGATCGAGGCCAACGCGCTCTATGGCGGGCGGATGTCGTTCCGCGGCAGCGTCATCGTGGCGCTGCAGACGGTCTGGTCCAGCGGGGTCGGCGCCTCGGTCGGACTGGAAGCCGGCTACACCCAGCTCTCGAGCGGGCTCGCCGCATCGATGGGGCGCGCGTTCCACATGCGCCGGAACGACCAGCGAATCATGGTCGGCTGCGGCGCGGCGGCGGCAATCGCGGGCGCGTTCGGCGCGCCGCTCGCGGGCGCGTTCTACGCCTTCGAGCTCGTGATCGGCGGCTATACGCCGGCCAGCCTGACGCCGGTCGGGGTGGCCGCGGTCGCGGGCTATTTCGTCACCCACGGATTTACCCAGCTGCGCCTCGGCATAGCGATCGGTGCGGTCGGCGACGTGCTCGGCCGCGACCTTGCCATTGCGGCCCTGCTCGGGCTTCTGGCCGCGCTGACCGGCATCACCATCATGCGCGGCGTCACGCTGTGCGAGGCGATGCTGGCGCGAGTCAGGCTGTGGCCGCCGCTGCGTCCCGCGCTCGGCGGGCTCGCCGTCGGCGCGCTCGCCCTGCTGACGCCGCAGGTGATGTCGTCCGGCCACGGCGCGCTGCATTTTGCCAATCTCGTCTCGATGCCGCTCGGCTTCATCGCCGGCGTGTTCGCGCTCAAGGCGCTGGCCTCCATCATCTCGCTCGGCAGCGGCTTCCGCGGTGGTCTGTTCTTCGCCACGCTGTTCATGGGCGCGCTCGGCGGCCGGCTGTTCGCGGCCGGCGTCGACATCGTGTGGCCGGGGCTGAACCTCGATCCCAATGCCTATGCGGTGATCGGCATGAGCGCGCTGTCGGCCTCGGTGATCGGCGGTCCGCTGACGATGTCGTTCATCGCGCTGGAATCGACCGGCAACCTCTGGCTCTCCACCGCCGTGCTCGCCGCAGTGATCATCTCGACCATGATCACGCGCGAGCTGTTCGGCTATTCGTTCGCGACCTGGCGGCTGCATCTGCGCGGCGAGACCATCCGCAGCGCCGCCGATGTCGGCTGGATCCGCGATCTCACCGTCGGCAAGATGATGCGGCAGGACATGACGACGGTGGATGCCGCGATGCCGATCGAGGCGTTCCGCGAGAAATTCCCGCCGGGCTCGAAGACCCAGGTGGTCGCAGTCGATGGCGAGGGATGCTATGCGGGGCTTGCCATGGTCGCGGAAGCGCATGCACCCGATCTCGAGGTCGACAAGTGGGTGGTGGCGTCGATCCTGCGCCACGCGGATGTGGTGCTGCATCCGGTCATGAACATCCAGGAGGCGATCGCGGTATTCGACGCGGCCGAGGCGGAGTCGCTGGCGGTCGTCGAGGGCGATGGCGACCGGCGGCCGATCGGCGTCCTGACCGAGGCGCATGCGATGCGGCGCTATGCGGAAGAATCCGAGCAGCGCCGGCGCGAGGTGAGCGGGGAAATTTGATTTCGCCGGCGAAAGCCGCAAAGAGGGCAGCTACGTCACCTTCTCCAGCTTCTGCAGGCACCGCGTCACCCGCACGGTCGCCGGCATCTCGGTCTCCGGAAAACTCGTCTTCCAGTCGGTGACGCCGACCTCGCCGACATAGATGTCGCCCCTCGAATCCAGCGCGATGCCGTGCGGTGCCAGGAATTTTCCGGTTTCGATGCCGGGGCCGTGCTCGCCGCCGAGGCGCGCGATGCGGTTGCCCCGGCTGTCTACGATCGAGAGCCGCGGGCCGAGATTGGGCACCTTGCGGTTGACCGCCATCCCGGGGCCGAGCTCGCCGACGATGAAGTTGGGCTGCTTGCCGCCTCCGCAGCAGCACAGCGCGCAGGGCCGGTGCAGGTTGTTCCACTGCGTCTCGTATTGGCCGTTGCCGTCGAACACCTGCACCCGGTGGTTCTCGCGGTCGGCGACATAGACCCATCCGTCGGCATCGGTCGCGATGTTGTGCACGATGTTGAACTGGCCGGGATCGGTGCCGGGTTCGCCCCAGCTTTTGATCAGTTTGCCGTCCGGAGTGAACTTGTGGACGCAGGCATTGCCGTAGCCGTCGGAGACGTAGATCTCGCCCTTCGGCGACAGCGCAGTGTGGGTGCAGCGGTGGAACGGCTCGCCGCTCATGAACGGCGCCGGCTTGTTCGGGATGCCGATCGTCAGCAGCACCTTGCCGTCAACCGTGCATTTGCGCACCGTGTGGTCGCCATCATCGGTGCAATAGAGATGGTCGTCGGCGTCGACATGCAAGCCATGGGCACGCGAGAACACGCCTTCGCCCCAGCTCCGGATGAAATTCCCCTCGCGGTCGAGCACCACCATCGGATGTTCGCCGCGGTTGAAGACGTAGATGCGGTCCTTGCTGTCGACGGCGACGGAGGCGACGTCGGTCAGGCTCCAGCCATCGGGGAGTCTTGCCCAGTTTTCGACGACGCGGTAGCGATGCTCGCCGGTGCCGAGGATCGTTGGCATTTTCTTCTCTCTCCCAGGAATGTCATTCCGGGACGATGCGCAGCACCGAACCCGGAATCTCGAGATTCCGGGTTCGCGCTACGCGCGCCCGGAACGACGGTGATCGTTACGGCAGCTTCGCCACCGGCCCGACATCACGCGGCAACAACCCCACCTCGATCGCCTTGACCTGCAGCGCGAGATATTGCGAGTTGATGCGGCATTGCGCGAGGCTGCCGGCGATGAACCAGAGGCCGGGCTGCGACGTGCGGGTGTACATGTTGCGCAGCTCCTGGCCGTCGCCGAAGCCCCAGATCGGGCCGACGCGATCAGCCATGGCTTCGCCGAACAGTCTCTTCACCAGCTCTTCCTGCGGCCGGTAGCCGGTTGCGAGCACGATCAGGTCGGCCGCGATTGTCTCGCCGCTCTTCAGCCGCGCGCCCTCGGGCACGAAGGTGTCGATGTCGGAGAACTGCTTCAGCTTGATCGCGCCACTCGCGACCAGATCGGAGCACCCGACGTTGAAGTAATAGCCGCCGCCGCGGGTGAGGTATTTGAACTGCCAGCCGGTGCCGCCCTCGCCGAAGTCGAGCCTGAAGCCGGCGCGGACAAGTCCGTCGAGCAGCGGCTTGTCGAGTTCCTTCGATTGCTCGGTCATCAGCACATGGCTGCGCCTGGCAAGCGGGAGCGGCATCGAAGTCGCGATGAGATCGTTGTCCTCGAGCGTGCCTTCGTTGTAGGCGGCGTAGGCGAGCTGCGCCGAGGGCTCGATATTGGTGATCAGGGTCGAGGAGCGCTGCACCAGCGTCACCTCGGCGCCGGAGGAATGCAAGTCCTGCGCGATATCGTGGCCGCTGTTGCCGGTGCCGATCACCAGTGCGCGCTTGCCCTGCCAGTCCTCGCCGTCTTCATAGCCGCTGGAATGCACGACCTTGCCGGCGAAATTCTTCAGGCCCACGATCTCGGGCCGGTTCGGGATGCCGCTCACGCCGGTCGCCATCACGACATGGCGCGGCTGCATCATGCGCGTGGTGCCGTCGGCGCGGCGCAGTTCGACTCTCCAGTGCCCTTGCGCCTCGTCATAGCTGCCGCCCGCGAATTCGGTGCCGGTCCAGAAATTCAGCTCCATGGCGTCGACATAGGATTCGAACCAGTTGGCGAGCTTGTCTTTCGGGATATAGACCGGCCAGTTCGGCGGGAACGGCATGTAGGGCATGTGGTTGACCTGCACCTGGTTGTGCAAGGTCAGCGCGTGGTAACGCTTGCGCCAGTTGTCGCCGACCCGTGCCTCGCGGTCGACGATCAAAGCGTCGATCTCGAGCTGCTTCAGCCGTGCGGCGATCGCGAGCCCGGCCTGGCCGCCGCCGACCACGAGCACGTCAGGATCGCGGTCGGCATAGTCCGCCGACGCCTTGCGCTGATCGAGCCAGTTGGGGCCGCGGAAGTCGCGGGAATAGGCTTGCCCGCGCGGCCGTGTCCGGCCTTGCTGCTCCTCGAAACCCTTGAGCTCCTCGAGCGCGGTGAGCAGCGTCCAGGCCTTCAGTCTGTTGTCGTCGTCGGCGTCGGGGATCAGCCGCACGATGCCGTGGCCGCGGCCGACAGCCGTCTCGAACCTGAAGATCGCCTCGATCGCATTGGTGCCGGCGCGCATTGCACGCCGCGGCGCGGCGCGATCTGCAGCGATGCGGAAATTGCGTGGCGCGCTGCGCTGCGCATGGGCGGGCAGTTCAGCGAGGATCGAAAAGGCCCGACTGACGGTCTGGATGTTCCAGGTCAGCGCGAGCACGTCTCGCCAATGGCTGTCCGGATGGAACAGCGGCTTCAGCAGCACATCGTCGGGGCTGGCCAGCGCGTCCTCGAACTGCACGAGCCAATTGTCGGCGGCAACCGAAATGTCGTCCGTCTTGTCGAGCATAGGGCGTCTCTCGTCATCGGCCGTCTTGGCGACGGTTTCTCTGGTGGCGTTCAGATGACGCGAAGCCTATACCGATCCGCCGGCTTGCCGAAAGGGCGTGACGGAATGCCGCCTATTCGAACAGCGACAGGATCAAGCCTTGATCCGGCGGAATATGGCCCTGCAGGGTATCGAGATAAGCCTCGCTGACGGCTGACGGCCCATGCCGCTCGATGACTTCCAGCCACTGCGGCAGAAGCGGTGCGAGCCCCGCCCATGCCGCGCCGAAGCGCCGGTCGACGCCGCCCGGCCCCCATTCCTTCGCCCGCTTGCGGATCTGGTCTGGCGCAAAGAACCGGACCGGCTTCGCACCGGGAAGCGCGGGCTCGTCAGCGTCGCTCGCGCGATGGGTGAGCCCGATCTGGCCGGAATATTTCATCTGTGCGCCGAAGTGCCGGTGCAGGGTCTCACGGAGCGCGCTGTTGCCGGCCATGTCGACATAGGCGACCGGCTTCGCCGCCGGCATCGCGGTGACGCGGTCATAGGTGATGACCTCGTCATAACAACCGAGCGAGGTGACGAAGTCGACATTGCCTTTGGAGGTCAGCCCGATCACCCGGATGCCGAGCTGTTTGTGCAGGAGATAGGCGAGACCGAACGCGGTCTTGCTCGATGCCGACGACAGGATCACGCTGCTCGCGCCGAAGAAGTCGTTCTCGGCGAGGAAATCGTCGACCATGAACGACAGCATGAACAAGGGTACCATCAGCGCCCGGTAATCGCCCTGTCGTCCGGCATAGGTCGGATCGCCGGAGACGCGGGCATAGGCATTGTAGACCGGCGAAACCTCCTGTCGGTGCGCGGCAGCATCGCGCAAGCCGCGCTTGCCGACGTCGGCCGCCTCGATGACGAGATGCGTCGCCATCGGGAAATAGCCGAACAGCGTCTCGCCGACCGCGACATTGGGATGCTTCGAGGCGATCACCTCGCCAAAGCCCCAGACCGGGATGGTGCCGTAGCCATCGGGTGCCGGGAACAGTTGCCAGTATTTCAGCCGGTCGCCGACCACGGCGTAGGTGATATTGTTGGCGGTGAGCGCGAACCTGACGACCTTGACCAACAAGGTGTCCGCCGGCAGCGCCGCGGCATCAGGCAGTTGCGTTTCGATCACCTTGCATTGCTGCAGATCGTCGCGGATGACGATGAAGTCGGTGGAGTTCATGTCTGCGATCCCGGCTTGTTGCGTGCAGCGATCCTTGCCTCGCTCGCGTCCGCCCTGCAACAGCAACAAAGTTTCAAACGCTGTTTGCCGCGCCGTCAATCCGCCGCGCGGAGATGCCCGTCGCGATAGAGATCGCGCAGCTTGCGCTTGAAGATCTTGCCGGTGGCTTCGCGCGGCAGCGCATCCATGAAGCGGATGTCCTTCGGCACCTTGAAGTTGGCGAGCTTGCCGCGCAGGAAATCCTGGACAGCGGCAGCCGACAGCGTGGCGCCGGCCTCCGGCTCCACGCAGGCGAACAGCCGCTCGCCATATTCGTCATCGGGAACGCCGAACACCGCGCAGTCGCGCACGCCTGCCATGCCGATCAGCGCATTCTCGATCTCGGCGGGATAGATGTTGACGCCGCCCGAGATCACCATGTCGCGCTTGCGGTCGCACAGGAAAAGATAGCCGTCGGCGTCGAGATAGCCGACGTCGCCGACGCTGACGAGGCCGTCGCGGTCGGCCTCGGCGCGCGCCCTGGCGTTGCCGTGGTAATCGAAATCCGATACCGCCGTCTGGCGCATGAAGATCTCGCCGGGCTCGCCGACGTCGCACAGCGTGCCGTCCGGCCGGAAGACCTTGACGATTCCGCCCTCGATGGCGCGGCCGACCGTGCCGGGCTTCGCCAGCGCTTCCGCCGCCGTGTGCCAGACCGGGATGCCGGTCTCGGTGGCACCGAGATACTCGTTGATCACCAGTCCCCACCAGTCGATCATCGCGCGCTTGACATCGACCGGGCAGGGCGCCGCGCCGTGGACAATGAAGCGCAGCGAGGACAGGTCGTACCGGCGGCGCGTCTCTTCCGGCAGGCGCAACAGCCGCACGAACATGGTCGGCACCATGTGCATGTGGCTGACGCGATGGCGTTCGATCAGTTGCAGGAGGTCCTCGGGATCGAAGCGCGGCTCCAGCACGATGGTGCAGCCGCAGCGGAACGCAAACATCCCGTAGGAGTTCGGGGCCGAATGGTACATCGGTCCGTTCATCAGGATGACCTGATTGTCGTCAGGCTGGACGCCGAAGGTGATGGTGCCGATGCGCGCCGCGGCCGCCTGCTGCTCTGGCGGCATCGGCTTGCGCCGCACGCCCTTGGGCAGGCCGGTGGTGCCCGACGTGTAGAACATCGGCGCCGCACCGATCGGCGCGTCCGTGAACGGCTGCTGTTGATCGCGCCAGGCGTCCCAGTCGGTCATGCCGTCAGGCACGCGGGCGAGTGCCGGCGTCACGCCATAGGCCGCGGCGATCTCCGGCGGGGTCGACACGACCAGCAGATTGGTCCCGGACGGCAGGCCCTCGCGGATCTGCGGCAGCAGGTCGGCGTGGCAGACCAGCGTGTCGGCGCCGGAGTCGGACAGGATGTAGGCGACCTCGTCGGCCTTCAAATGCCAGTTGATCGGCACCACCGGGCTCCCGAGCGCAGCCGAAGCCACGGCCACCTCGAAAAGCGCGAAATCGTTGCGCAGCATCATGGCGACAGGCTTGCCGCCCTGCACGCCGAGCGTACGGAAACCGTTGGCCGCCCGCGCGATGCGAGCATGGATCTCGCCGTAGCTGATGCGTCGCTCGCCGCTGATGATCATGGCCGTCTCGTCCCCTGAATTCTAGCTGCGCGCGGCCGGCGTGGCTCACTTCGCCGTCGCAAATGCGATGATCGGTGACCAGATCGCGTCCGGCATCTCTTTATAGATGGCGTTGTGGTCGAATCCATCAATCACGTCGGAGGTCTTCGCTCCCTCCTTGGCATCATACACCTTTTGCCCGAGGTCGAAGGGGATCGTCTTGTCCGACCGGCTGTGGACCCACAGCAGGGGAATCGACAGGCTGCGCGCAGCGTCCACATTGTTCCAGACATCAGGCAGCTTGAGGATGGCCTGCTCGGGCGCGCCGCCGCGGATCGCGATGTCGCGCAGCGACGAGAACGGGCTCGCCGCGATCGCGCAATCCGGCTTCGCGGCACCATGCGTCGCGGCATAAAGCATCGGTCCGCCGCCGAGCGAGTGGCTGAGCAGGCAACGGCGTCCGGTGGCGGGAAACAGCTTCAGAAATGCGTCGAGAGCAGCGACGCCATCGGCGTTCATGTTGTCGATCGTGCCCGGCGGGCTGCTCTTGCCGTGACCGGAATAGTCGAACACCAGCGAGGAGACGCATTTGTCGTGGAGATACTTCTGCACCGCGATCCAGTCGGCGACGGTCTCGTTGCGGCCGTGAAAGATCAGCAGCGCCAGCGCCGGCCGGCAGGAGGCGTCGGCGCGCACCAGGAAGCCGTCGAGCTTGCGATCGCCGCTCGGGATGGAGACGCGCTCGAACGGCAGGCCGACATCCGCAGGAGTCGCTTGAGACAATTCGCCCGGATTGAGGGTGCCCTTCTCGAAGCTGCTCCAAGGGCCGTCGCCGGCCAACGCCATGACCGGCAGCGTCGTGACCGCGACGCAAAGGATCAACGCCGAGAGCGAACGCCTCATCCTGCCTTCCCTGAGATTTTTTAGTTCGCAATCAGGCGCTCAGCCGCGTCGCGAAACTGTCGCGTGCCTGCGCCAGCTCGGCCTTGAGCCGTTCGACGAGTTCGGCGACCGGCGGAGCGTCGGTGATCTGGCCGATGCCCTGGCCCGAGCCCCAGATGTCGCGCCAGGCCTTGGCCTTCGTGTTGCCGCCGGAGCCGAAATTCATCTTCGACTTGTCGGCGACCGGGAGATTGTCGGGATCGAGCCCCGCGGCCGCGATCGACGGCCCCAGATAATTGCCGTGCACGCCGGTGAACAGGTTCGAGTAGACGATGTCGTGCGCGGCGTGCTCGGTCAGCGCCTGCTTGTACCTGATATCGGCATTGGCTTCCGCGGTCGCGATGAAGCGGGTGCCGACATAGGCAAGATCGGCGCCGAGCGCGAGCGCGGACGCAATGCTCCAGCCGTCGGAGATCGCGCCCGACAGCAGGATCGTTCCCTTGAACCACTGCTTGACCTCGCGCACCAGCGCGAACGGCGACAGCGTGCCGGCATGCCCGCCCGCGCCGGCGCACACCAGGATCAGGCCGTCGACGCCCTGCTCGGCGGCCTTGCGCGCGTGCTTGACGTTGATGACGTCGTGGAACACGACGCCGCCATAGGAATGCGCGGCCTCGACGATCTCCGACGGCGGGCGCAGCGAGGTGATGATGACAGGTACCTTGTGCTTCACGCAGGTTTCCATGTCGTGCATCAGCCGGTCATTCGATGCGTGGCAGATCTGGTTGACCGCGTAGGGTGCGACCTTCTTCTCCGGATGCAGCGCCTGGTATTCGCCGAGCTCGTTCTCGATCCGCGTCAGCCACTCGTCGAGCTTCTCGACCGGGCGGGCATTCAGCGCCGGAAACGAGCCGACGATGCCGGCCTTGCACTGCGCGATCACAAGTTCCGGTCCCGACACGATGAACAGCGGGGAGCCGACGACCGGCAGTTCGAGCCTGTTGGCGAGTGACGCGGGCAGCGGCATCTTTCGGGTCCTCCATGCGCGTGACGGCCGGCCGGCGGCCGGGGCGGGATCGCGTGTTGTTGTGGTTGCTGGAGCGATGGCTCTCTTGCGGAGCAATATAAGGGTGGACGGCGCTGGCGTGATGTTCAATATTGAACGCCTGATTGGCCAGAAATGAACGCTCGGGCTGCATGGACTGGGATCTCTGCAAGACGTTCGTCGCGGTGGCGGAGACGCGGAGCCTCGCTGGTGCAGCGCGGCGCCTGCGCATCAGTCATCCGACCGTCGGCCGCAACGTCGCGGCGCTCGAGCGGCAGCTCGGCACCCGTCTGTTTGCCCGTTCCAATGACGGGCTGTCGCTGACGTCGCACGGCCGCAAGTTCCGCGAGCACGCCGAGGCGATGGCTGCGGCCGCGCTGCGCGCTGAGGCCGCGGCGTCGGCGACCGGCGCGCAGGCCCGCGGCGTCGTCAAGCTGTCGATCGGCGCGACGCTGGCCTCGCACTGGCTGATGCCGCAGCTCGGGCCGTTCCTGCGCGATCACGCCAGCATCCAGCTCGAGATCATCACCCATCCGTTTCCGGCGAGCGTGCGCCGCCGCGAGGCCGACGTGGTGCTGCGCCCGGTCGATGCGGGGGACGAGAACCTGATCGGCCGGCGGATCGGGCGGCTCGGCGCCGGCTTCTACGCCTCGCGCGATTATGCCGCCGGACGCAGGCTTCCCGAACGCGCCGACGAGTGGAAGGGCCACAGCGTGATCGGCTTTGCCGACCAGGCCTCGAATGCGCATCTGGCGCGCTGGAGCGACTTCGTCACGCGGAAGGGCACGATGGCGATGCGCTGTTCCTCGCAGGGCGACATGCTGGCGGCCGCGCGCGCGGGGCTCGGAATCTCCGCGCTGTCCTGCCTGGTCGCGGCGCCCTATCCCGATCTGGTCCGGGTCGCGCCGGAAAAGCTCACGAGCCTCTCCGATCTCTGGCTGCTCGCGCATCCCGACCTGGTCGAGCTTCCCGCGGTGCGCGCCGTGATCGGCTTCGTCACCGGCTGCGCGCGGGCGGACCGCGTCCGGCTGCGCGGGTAACTATTTCGCATCCGCGATGACGCCCTCGCGGTTCTTGAGCACGCGATAATAGGCCCACCACAGATGTGCCGCGGCGCCGCGCAGCGGACGCCAGGGCTCGGCGAGCGGCGCCATCTGCTTCGGCGTCGGCCGCTCCTTCAGGCCGAGGCCGATCTTGACCGCTTCCTGCACGGCGAGGTCGCCGGCCGGCCAGGCATCACCATGGCCGAGACAGAACAGCAGATAGACGTCGGCGGTCCACGGGCCGATGCCGGGCAGCGCGGTCAGAGTGTTGTGCGCGGCGTCGGCTTCCTCGTTGGCGAGCACGTCGAGGTTCAGCCGCTCCTCCGAAAGCTCGCGCGCGATGTGCTTCAGCGCCTTGATCTTGGCGGCTGACAGGCCGAGCCGGCCGAGCCGGGCGGCTCGCGCCTTGCGGATTACGTCATGATGAAACGGATCGAATGCGGTGCTGACGCGGCCCCAGATCGCCGCCGCGCTCGCAGTCGAGAGCTGCTGACCGCAGATGATCGCGGCCAGCCCCGCAAAACCCGGTTCGCGCTGCCGGATCGCCGGCATGCCGGTCAGCTCAAGGATCGGCCGGAGCCGCCGGTCCTGATCGACGAGCTTGTGAATGGCGTCGTCGAGGTCGGCCTGGGTTTCGAGGTGGATCAACATTGGCGGGTCTTTGTCAAACTTGTCATGCGCGGGCTTGACCCGCGCATCCATCTTCTATCGTAACAGAGCTTATTCAGATTGAGCGCCGGGTCGAGCCCGGCAACGACGACGATCACCATGCCGCCCGTTTTCCGCTTTGCACCAAGTCCGAACGGCTACCTGCATCTCGGTCATGCCTATTCGGCGCTGCTCAATTTCGACCTGGCGCGACAGGCGGGCGGGCGCTTGCTGCTGCGGATCGAGGATATCGACGCGACACGCTGCCGTCCCGAGTTCGAGGAGGCGATCTACGAGGACCTTGCCTGGCTCGGCGTCGCCTGGGAAACGCCGGTGCGGCGGCAGTCGGAGCATTTTGCCGCGTATCGCGCGGCGATCGACGGATTGTCGGAACAGGGGCTGATCTATCCGAGCTTCGAGAGCCGGGCCGAGATCGCGCGGCTGGTCGCGGGCAAGGAAGCCGCCGGGCCGTGGCCGCGGGATCCGGACGGCGCGCCGCTCTATCCTGGCACGGCCAGGTCCCTGCATACCGACGCGCGCGATCGCCTGATCGGGCAGGGTGCGCCGTTCGCGCTGCGGCTCGACATGGCAGCGGCCATCGCGCGCGCCGGCGAGCTCTGCTGGCACGAGCATGGTGAAGGTCCCGCCGGTGCGACCGGCGAGGTCGCCGCCCGTCCGGAGGACTGGGGCGACGTCATCCTGGCGCGCAAGGAGACCCCGACCAGCTACCATCTCTCGGTCGTGATCGACGACGCCCTGCAGGGCGTCACCGACGTGGTGCGGGGCGTGGACCTGTTCCGCTCGACGAGCGTCCATCGCCTGCTCCAGCAATTGCTCGGTCTGTCGCCACCGGCCTACCGCCACCATCCGCTGATCCGCGACGATGCCGGCCGGAAGCTTTCCAAGTCGACCCGCGCGACGGGACTGCGCGAATTACGCGCGGAGGGTGCGAGCTCGGTCGATATTCGCCGTCTGGTCGGCCTGCCGTAGTTTTGCGGTTGGTATTCGACTGACGCTGCCGTGACTCCGATGGTGCGGCCATGGCATGCTGATCCCCGGGCGGGGACAATGGAGACCATGGCGGCACCATCGCGCGGACGGCGCAACTCGCGGCAACTGAAAAAGACGCCGTCGAAAAAGCGCGCCCCGTCGGCCAAGCCGCGCCGCAAGCCCAGCGCGGCCGGGCCCAAAACCAGGTCCAAAAGCAAGACCAGGACCAGGTCCAGGTCCAGGTCCAGCCCCGGCGCCGGCGTGGTCGAAACCGCGCTCGCCGCCTTTGCCCATGAAGTCCGGACGCCGCTGACCGGGATCCTTGCGATCAGCAATCTGCTCGCGACCTCCGATCTCGGCGAGCGCGAGCGGCGCTGGGTCGACACCATCAAGGCGGGCGCGGAACATCTTGCGAGCCTGGCGACCGTCTTTGTCGACGCCGCCAGGAGCGAGGGGTTCGGGCTCGAGGTCCGGCAGGATTTCTTCGATCTGCGCACGCTGGCGCGGAATGCCGGCGACTCGCTGGCCGGTCGTGCCGCGGCCAAGGGGCTGCAGGCATCCGTCGAGCTGTCCGACAAGCTCCCCGCCTTCGCGGTCGGTGATCCCGTCCGCTTGCGGGCGGCGCTGGAGAACCTGGTCGACAACGCCGTCAAGTTCACCGAGCAGGGCCATGTCGCCCTGCAGGTGACGCCGGCACGGGCTCCCAAGGGCCGTGTCGGGGTCGTGTTCGCGGTCTCCGACAGCGGCATCGGCCTGACGCTCGATGAGGCCAAGCGTCTGTTCCGGCCGTTCTCGCAGGCCAATGTCTCGATCGCATCGCGGTTCGGCGGCGCCGGGCTCGGCCTGTCCTCGGTGAAGCAGCTCGCGCGGGCCATGGGAGGCGACATCGTCGCCAGCGCGCGCAAGGGCGGCGGTACCACGTTCACGTTGAACGTGTTGCTGGCTCTGGCGGCGGGGCCCGTCACCATCATGTCCGACGGCGATGCGGCCGGGAGCGGAGCGCGGCCGCTGCGGCTGCTCAGTGTCGAGGACAATCCGTTCGGCCGCGTGGTGCTCAACACGATCCTGACCGAGCTCGGGCACCACACCGAATTCGTCGGACAGGGCGAGGCGGCGCCCGATCGCCTCGCTCAGGGCGCCTTCGATGCGGTGCTGATGGACATGGTGCTGCCGGGTATCGGCGGCGTCGAGGCGATCACGCGCATCCGCGCGCTGCCGCCGCCACAGGGGCGCGTCGCCATCATCGGGATTTCCGGCCGGGCCGAGGACGAGGCCGCCGCGCGTGCCGCCGGCGCCGACGCCTTCCTGGTCAAGCCTGTTTCTCCGCGGGCTTTAGCGACTGCGCTGCTTGAAGCGACACGCCCCGCGGCAGCCGCGACTTGATGATCGCCGCGTTCAGTTCGCCGCCATAGACGAAGATCGCGGCTATGAAATACAGGAACACCAGCGCGATGATCACCGAGGCGAGCCCTGCATACATCGTGACGTAGTTGTTGGCGAAGCGCGCCAGGTACATGCCGAACCCGATGCCCGAGATCAGCGAGGCCACCATGGTGAAGATGATGCCGGGCAGGATCTGCATGAAGCCGCGGCGGCCGGCCGGCAGCCAGGCATGCAGGATGAAGAGCGCGACGACCAGCGCCAGCACCGTGACGCCATAGCGCGCGGTGTTGAGCAGGCTCTCGTTGGATTCGACGAAGAACGGAATGTGACGCCGCGTGGCTTCGATGATCAGCGGCCCGAGCACGATCAGGAACGCCATCGCCAGCGAGGTGAACGCGGCCACCAGCGTGTAGCCGATCGATTCCAGCCGCAGCCAGTACCAGCGACGCAGCTCGGCGACCGCGTAGGCGCGGTTCAGCGCTACCCGCAGCGCCTCGACACCGTTGGAGGCGAAGTACACCGCAAGGACAGCGCCGATGGTCAGGATATCGCCGCGGGTCGTGGTCAGCACGTCGTGGATCTGGTCGGACAGCGCGTCGGCGACCTGCCGCGGCCAGACCTGCAGCAACAGGCCGACCGCCTGGTCGGCCAGCTCCTTGGACCCGAAGAAGCCGGCGAGCGACGTCAGAACGATCAGGAACGGAAACAGCGCCATCAGCGTCGACAACGCGATATGGCTCGCGATCGCCCACCCGTCATCGGCGAGGAACGTGTAAAAGGCATCGATCACGACGTGGGTGACGTAACGAAGCTGCTTCACATTCCACCCGGCATTGTCGAAAACGGCGCGATCCGATAACGGACCCAGCTTCCGATATTATGCGTTGAAAAGCCAGTTGGTTGCATCGCCGCGGTCGGTGGAAGTCTCCTCTGCGCGGTGTTATGTACCCCCGATGGCATCCTTCCTCAGCTCGTTCGTACTTCCCATCGCAGTCGCCGCCGTCGCGCTGGTGCTGCTGCTCGGCCTCGTCAACATGATGAAGGGAGGCTCGCCGAACACGTCGCAGAAGCTGATGCGGCTGCGCGTGCTGCTGCAATTCATTGCCATCGTCATCACCATGATCGCGGTCTGGGCAATGGGACACTAGCGCCGAGATATGCGGACGGATCGCGCGCAAACTCTGGGAGATCACGACCATGGTCGTTCTCAATCGCATTTACACGCGCACCGGTGATGACGGCACCACGGCGCTCGGCTCCGGCGAGCGCCGCCCGAAATATGATCTGCGCGTCGCTGCCTATGGCACGGTCGACGAGACCAATGCCGCGATCGGCGTGGTGCGGCTGCATCTGGCTGACAGTCCCGCGCTCGATGCGATGCTGGCGCGGATCCAGAACGACCTGTTCGATCTCGGTGCCGACCTTGCGGTACCCGAGCGCGAGGGCAAGGCCGAGCGCTTGCGGGTGCTGGCGAGCCAGGTCGAGCGGCTCGAGCACGACATCGACAGTTTGAACGACCAGCTCGCGCCGCTGACCTCGTTCGTGCTGCCCGGCGGCACGCCCGCGGCCGCCTATCTGCATCTCGCCCGCACCATATGTCGCCGGGCGGAACGCGTGATGGTGGAACTCGCCGCCAGGCCCGACGAGCCGGTCAACGGCGCTGGCATCCAGTATATGAACCGCCTGTCGGATTTCCTGTTCGTTGCCAGCCGCTTCCAGAACGACAAGGGGGCCCGGGACGTGCTGTGGGTGCCCGGCCAGAACCGCTAGAGCTCCGTTCCGATGGAATCGTGTTTTCTTCACCCGAACCGGTATCCACTTCGCTCGAAAACGCTCTAAAGTGCCTCAAAATCGGGAGGCCGGTTTTTTGGCTTTGGCGCGTTGACCGGGGGTAACTGGACCTTTAGGTTCCGCGCCAGCCAACCAAAACCCATAAAATCAAGCGAAAGAGGATCGATGAAGGTTCTTGTGCCGGTAAAGCGGGTCGTCGACTACAACGTCAAGGTCCGCGTCAAGAGTGACGGATCGGGTGTTGAACTCGCCAACGTCAAGATGTCGATGAACCCGTTCGACGAGATCGCCGTCGAGGAAGCTCTGCGGCTCAAGGAAGCCGGCAAGGCGACCGAGGTGGTGGTGGTCTCGATCGGACCGGCGCAGGCTTCCGAGACCATTCGTACCGGGCTTGCGATGGGCGCCGACCGCGGCATCCTGGTCAAGGCCGAAGGCGCCGTCGAGCCGCTTGCGGTTGCCAAGATCCTCAAGTCGGTGGTCGATGCCGAGAAGCCCGGCCTCGTCATCCTCGGCAAGCAGGCGATCGACGACGACTCGAACCAGACCGGCCAGATGCTGGCCGCGCTGCTCGGCTGGTCGCAGGCGACCTTCGCCTCAAAGCTCGAGGTCGACGGCTCCGACTTCAAGGTCACGCGCGAGGTCGACGGCGGCCTGCAGACCATCAAGCTGAAGGGCCCGGCGATCGTCACCACCGACCTTCGCCTCAACGAGCCGCGCTATGCCTCGCTGCCCAACATCATGAAGGCGAAGAAGAAGCCGATCGACGACAAGAGCGCCGCGGATTACGGCGTCGACCTGACGCCGCGTCTGGAAGTGCTGAAGACGGCGGAGCCGGCGGGCCGCAAGGCGGGCGTCAAGGTCAAGGACGTCGCCGAACTCGTGAACAAGCTCAAGACCGAAGCCGGGGTTCTCTGATGACGACGCTGCTGATTGCCGAACACGACCACGAGACCCTGAAGGACGCCACCAACAAGGCGCTGACCGCAGCTTCGCAGCTCGGCGGCGATGTGCATGTGCTGGTCGCCGGCGGCGGCCAGGGCACCAAGGCGGCGGCTGAAGCCGCGGCCAAGCTCGCCGGCGTGACCAAGGTGCTGGTCGCGGAAGGCCCCGCCTACGAGCACGACCTCGCCGAACCGCTGGCCGCGCTGATCGTGGCGCTGGCCCCCGGCTATGACGCCTTCGTCGCGCCCGCGACCTCGCGCTTCAAGAACGTGATGCCGCGCGTCGCAGCGCTGCTCGACGTCATGCAGGTGTCCGAGATCATCAAGGTGGTGGCGCCCGATACATTCGAGCGTCCGATCTATGCCGGCAATGCGATCCAGACCGTGAAGTCGAAGGACGCCAAGAAGGTCATCACCGTGCGCACCTCGACCTTCGCCGCTGCCGGCGAAGGCGGCAGCGCTGATATCGAGAACGCCGCGTCGGCGGCCGATCCCGGCCTGTCGTCGTTCGTGGGCGAGGAGGTCGCCAAGAGCGACCGTCCGGAGCTGACCTCGGCCAAGATCATCGTTTCCGGCGGCCGCGCCATGCAGAGCCGCGAGAACTTCGCCAAGTACATCGAGCCGCTCGCCGACAAGCTCGGCGCCGGCGTCGGCGCCTCGCGCGCCGCGGTCGATGCCGGCTATGCGCCGAACGACTGGCAGGTCGGCCAGACCGGCAAGGTGGTGGCCCCGGAACTTTATGTCGCGGTCGGCATCTCCGGCGCAATCCAGCATCTGGCCGGCATGAAGGACTCCAAGGTGATCGTCGCCATCAACAAGGATGAGGACGCACCGATCTTCCAGGTCGCCGATTACGGCCTGGTCGCCGATCTCTACCAGGCGGTTCCGGAATTGACCGAAGCGCTCGGCAAGCTCGGAAAGTAAGCGACAAGGCACCGGCCGGATGGCAAATCTCCGGCCGGTGTTTATATTTTGGGGAAGCGTTTTCCGGCGGATTGGGCACCCGGAAGGCTTTGCTTTCGGGTATCGTGGGATAGGGCAGGCGCGGATAGCGCGCCGTTCCGGTGGATGACAAGATGACGGTGGCAATCAAGAAAGTCGGCGTGATCGGTTCCGGCCAGATGGGCAACGGCATTGCGCATGTCGCGGCCTTGGCCGGCTTTGACGTGGTGCTCAACGACGTGTCCGGCGACCGGCTGAAATCCGCGCTGGCGACCATCAACGGCAATCTGACCCGCCAGGTCTCGAGGCAGACCATCAGTGATGCCGAGCGCAAGCAGGCGCTCGACCGCATCAGCTCCGCCGAGACGCTGGATGCGCTGGCCGATTGCGATCTCGTGATCGAGACCGCGGTCGAGAAGGAAGAGACCAAGCGCAAGATCTTTCACGACGTCTGCGCGGTGTTGAAGCCCGAGGCGATCGTCGCCTCCAACACCTCGTCGATTTCGATCACGCGCCTGGCGGCGTCGACCGACCGCCCCGAGCGCTTCATCGGCATTCACTTCATGAATCCGGTGCCGGTGATGGAACTGGTCGAGTTGATCCGCGGCATTGCCACCGACGACGTGACCTTCGACACCGCGAAGGCCTTCGTCAGCAAGCTCGGCAAGCAGGTTGCGGTCTCGGAGGATTTCCCGGCCTTCATCGTCAACCGTATCCTGTTGCCGATGATCAACGAGGCGATCTACACGCTGTATGAAGGCGTCGGCAATGTCGAGGCGATCGATGCTGCGATGAAGCTTGGTGCGCATCATCCGATGGGGCCGCTCGAGCTCGCCGATTTCATCGGTCTCGACACCTGCCTGTCGATCATGCAGGTGCTGCACGAGGGGCTCGCCGACTCCAAGTACCGGCCGTGCCCGCTGCTGGTGAAATACGTCGAGGCCGGCTGGCTTGGACGGAAGACCCAGCGCGGCTTCTACGACTATCGCGGCGACAAGCCGGTCCCGACCCGCTGAAGCGCCTGGCGCATCGTCGCGCGGCGCAGGCCCGCATGCTGCGGCAGCGAAGGCAAGACTCTCCTGTCGGCTGGGCCTGACGGCCATTCCGCGGCCGCGCTTGACTTGATCGGCGCAGGGCTTATCGAAACCATTTCCCGCGCGGACTATGCGCGCCTAGCAGGGTTGCTTGCCGATGAACGCTCATACGAAGACCGCCTTCTCCCGCCGCCCCACGGACCGGCCGGTGGCGGCCGACGTCAGGGCGGACCTGCTGAAGGATCCGGGCTTCGGCAAGGTCTTCTCCGACCACATGGTGGTGATCCGCTGGACCAAGGATCGCGGCTGGCACGACGCAGAAGTTTGTGCCCGCGCGCCGGTCACGCTCGATCCGGCCGCCGCCGTCCTGCACTATGGCCAGGAAATTTTCGAGGGTCTGAAAGCGTACAACCTCAGCGACGGTACCATCGCCCTGTTTCGTCCGGACCAGAACGCCCGCCGTTTCCAACAATCGGCGGCCCGCATGGCGATGCCGGAATTGCCCGAGGCTGTGTTCCTGCAGGCGGTCGACGAACTCGTGAAGATCGACACGGCCTGGATTCCGAAAGGCGACGGCAGCCTCTATCTGCGGCCCTTCATGTTCGCGACCGAGGCCTTCCTCGGCGTCCGGCCGTCTCACGAATACCTCTTCATGCTGATCGCAAGCTCGGTCGGCTCCTATTTCAAGGGCGGCGAGAAGCCCGTGACGGTGTGGCTGACCGACCGCTACACCCGCGCGGCCGAAGGTGGCACCGGCGCGGCCAAATGCGGCGGCAATTATGCGTCGAGCCTCTTGGCTCAGGCCGAGGCCATGGAGAATGGCTGCGACCAGGTCGTGTTCCTCGATGCGGCCGAGCATCGCTGGGTCGAGGAACTCGGCGGCATGAACGTATTCTTCGTGATGGACGACGGTTCGCTGGTGACGCCGCCGCTGTCGGGCACCATCCTGCCGGGCATCACGCGCGACGCCATCATCACGCTGGCCCGGAAGGAAGGCCGCACGGTCCGCGAGGAGCGCTACTCGATCGACCAGTGGCGTGCAGATGCGGCGAGCGGCAAGCTCAAGGAAGCCTTCGCCTGCGGCACCGCCGCCGTCGTCGCCTCGATCGGCAAGATCAAGAGCAGCGCCGGCGACATCGTGATATCCGACGGCACAACCGGCCCGGTGACATCAGCGATCAAGGCCAGGCTGGTCGGCATCCAGCGCGGCGAAGTCGCCGACGAGTTCGGCTGGGTGCATCGGATCAAGTAGGGCGCTTTCGAGCAGGGGTGCGTCAGCACGACGCGGCCATCGCTACGCGCCGTTAACTTTCGCGCGTTACGCCGTCGACGATCCGGGAGTATCGCCGATGGACACGATGAGCATGGTCACCAGCATCCTGGGGATGCAGCAGGGCAATTTGCAGGGCCAGATCGCGACCACGCTGACCAGGCAAAATCTGGACGCGGAAAAATTCGCCGTTCAGACCCTGCTCGGCACCGGTTCGCCCTCGACCGCCAATCTCGGTCCGGGCATCGGCGACAATCTCAACGTCACAGCGTGATCAGTAACCCGCCGAGGCCGGCTGCACCGCGGCCTTGAGCAGCGTGATGGCATCGTCGCTGGCCCATTCGGCGGGGCCGGCGATATTGGCGATCTCGCAGCCCTTGGCATCGACCAGCACCGAGGTCGGCATCCCCAGTGCCTTACCTATGTTCTTAAGATCCTGAAATACCTTGGCTTTCTGGTCGCTGAAATAGCTGAGCCCGGTCAGGTTGGCCTCTTTCAGGAAGTTCTTCGGCTTGTCGGGGTCGCGGGTGTCGATGTTGATCGCGACCACTTCGAAATCCTTGCCGCCGAGCCTGGTTTGCAGGCTGTCCAGCGCCGGCATCTCGCGACGGCAGGGCACGCACCAGGTGGCCCAGAGATTGACCAGCAGGGTCTTGCCGCGGAAATCCGACAGCTTCCTGGGCTGGCCGTTCGCGTCCTCGAAGGCCAGATCTGGCAGGCGGAGCGGGGTTGTCGCCATGGTCAGCGCCGCGACCTCGCCATGGGCCAGCGGGGCGATCTTCTTCGCCAGAGCCACCGCGCCGTCGCAGGCCGCGTCGCCGCCGGGGGGGTGCCTCAGGCTCGACACGCCGATATAGCCGAGCACAGCCCCGATCAGCACTGCGCCGATGACGAGCGGAATCCGCCGCGTGGTGGGTGATTTGGGCGGGGTCGTCTCTGGCATATCGTTTGTCATCCCGGGTCAGATATGGCTATGCAGTGCCGTGAATTACGATCGGAACTTGCGGCTCGTTTCGCCGATCCCGGCACGAAACCGCAAGGCCCGAATACAAAGTCGTGAGCGAGAAGTCATGAGCAACAAGATGTGGGGCGGCCGGTTCTCGGAGCGTCCCGATGCGATCATGGAGGAAATCAACGTCTCCATCGACGTCGACCGTCACCTTTATGCCCAGGACATCGCCGCGTCCAAGGCCCACGCGGCGATGCTCGCCGCACAAGGTATCATCACCGCCGCTGATGCGAAAAATATCGGCAAAGGTCTAGACACGATTTTGTCAGAAATCGGCAAGGGCGGTTTCGACTTCAAGCGCGCGCTCGAAGATATCCATATGAACGTCGAGTCGCGTCTGTCGGAGCTGATCGGGCCGCCCGCGGGCCGCCTGCACACTGCACGCTCGCGCAACGACCAGGTCGCGACCGATTTCCGCCTCTATGTCCGCGACACGATCGACGAGACGGACGCGGCACTGGCCGCATTCCAGAAGGCGCTGGTCGCCCGCGCGACGGAACATGCCGCGACCGTGATGCCGGGCTTCACCCACCTGCAGACCGCGCAGCCCGTCACCTTCGGCCACCATCTGCTCGCCTATGTCGAGATGGCCGGCCGCGACCGCGGCCGTTTCGCCGATGCGCGCAAGCGGCTGAACGAATCGCCGCTCGGCGCGGCCGCGCTCGCCGGCACCTCGTTCCCGATCGATCGGGCCGCCACGGCCAGGGCGCTCGGCTTCGACCGTCCGATGGCCAATTCGCTCGACGCGGTGTCGGACCGCGACTTCGTGCTGGAGACGCTGTCGGCGGCGGCGATCTGCGCCGTGCACATGTCGCGCTTTGCCGAGGAGATCGTGATCTGGACCTCGCCGCTGGTCGGTCTCGTCAGGCTCAGCGACAAGTTCACCACCGGCTCGTCGATCATGCCGCAGAAGCGCAACCCGGATGCGGCGGAACTGGTGCGCGCCAAGACCGGCCGCGTGATCGGCGCACTCACCGCGTTGCTGATCGTGATGAAAGGCCTGCCGCTTGCCTATCAAAAGGACATGCAGGAGGACAAGCAGGGCGCCATGGAAGCGTTCGCCGCGCTGTCGCTTGCGATCCGCGCCATGACCGGCATGGTCGAGGATCTCGTGCCGGACGAGGCGCGGATGAAAGCCGCGGCCGGCGAGGGCTATTCCACCGCGACCGACCTTGCAGACTGGCTGGTGCGAACCCTGAAAATGCCGTTCCGCGACGCCCACCACGTCACCGGGCGCATCGTGGGCCTCGCCTCGAAGCAGGGCGTGGCGCTGCACGAGCTGCCTCTGAAGGCGATGCAGGAGGTCGAAGCCAGGATCACGGCGGAAGCGCTGAAGGTGCTCAGCGTGGAATCCTCCGTGAAGAGCCGGACCTCATTCGGCGGCACCGCGCCGAAGAACGTGCTGGCGCAAGCCAAAGCGTGGGCCAAGCGGCTGGAAAAAGAGCGAAAATTGGGCTGAACATCAAGTTTCCCAATCATTTCCGCGGCCGGCGGGTCTCGCCAGAGCGTGGCAATGTTTGTATGGTGCGGCCCGAATTGGGGATTTCGTCGTGACTAGCAAGACAAGCCTGACCCGGTCGGGATGGGCCATCATTGTGCTGAGTGCTGCCGCGCTTGCGCTCGGCGGCTGCGGCCGCAAGGGACCGCTCGAGCTGCCGCCGACGGCGTCGAACACCGCGCCGACCGCGCAGGCCACGGACAGCGAGACCGAGCGCGCCAACCAGCCCAGCGTGTTCAATCCGACCTTTGGATCGGACGCCACGCCGAACGCTCCGAAAGGCGCGAAAAAATCGTTCATCCTCGATCCGCTGCTCGGCAACTAAGAACCAAAGCGTGCCATGAACCATTTCGACTATCGCAACGGCGTTCTGCACGCCGAGGCAGTCAATCTCATTGAGCTCGCGGAAGCCGTCGGCACGCCGTTCTATTGCTATTCGACGGCGACGCTGGAGCGGCATTATCGCGTCTTCACCGAAGCCTTCGCCGGCGAGAAGGCGCTGGTCTGCTACGCGATGAAGGCGAACTCCAACCAGTCGGTGCTGCGTACGCTGGCGAAGCTCGGGGCCGGCGCCGACGTCGTCTCCGGCGGCGAGTTGAAGCGGGCGCTGGCCGCCGGCTTCCCGCGCGACAAGATCCTGTTCTCCGGCGTCGGCAAGACCGCGGCCGAGCTGCGCGCCGCGCTCGCCGCCGACATCCTCTGCATCAACGTCGAATCCGAGCCCGAGCTCGAGCTGCTGTCGCGCCTTGCAGTCGAGATGGGCAAGACCGCGCGCATCTCGTTGCGGGTCAATCCCGACGTCGATGCCGGCACGCATGCCAAGATCTCGACCGGCAAGTCGGAGAACAAGTTCGGCATTCCGCTCGATCGCGCGCGCGAGGTCTATGCCCGCGCGGCCAAGCTGCCGGGCGTCAAGGTGACCGGCGCCGACGTGCATATCGGCAGCCAGATCACCGATCTCGGTCCGCTCGAGGCCGCCTTCCGGCTGCTCGCCGAATTCGTCCAGACGCTACGCGCCGACGGCCACGACATCTCGCATGTCGATTTCGGCGGCGGCCTCGGCATTCCCTATTACATGGATCGCGCCGCGCCGCCGGCACCCGATGCGTATGCCGCGATGGTCAAGCGAGTGACGCACAATCTCGGCTGCACGCTGATGTTCGAGCCGGGCCGCATGATCGTCGGTAACGCCGGCATCCTCGTCACCCGCGTGATCTACGTGAAGCCGGGCGATGCGAAGAACTTCGTCATCATCGACGCTGCGATGAACGATCTGATCCGCCCGACGCTGTATGAGGCCCACCACGACATTCTGCCGGTGCGCGAACCGGCGAAGGACACGCCGACCATGCTCGCCGACGTGGTCGGGCCGGTCTGCGAGACGGGCGATTACCTTGCGCTCGACCGCACGCTGCCGCAGCCGAAGGCCGGCGATCTGCTGGCGATCATGACCGCCGGCGCCTATGGCGCGGTGCAGTCCGGCACCTACAACACGCGGCCTTTGGTGCCGGAAGTGCTCGTCAAGGACGACCGGTATGCCGTGATCCGCCCGCGCATCGACGTCGACGCGCTGATCGCGATGGATAAGCCCGCGCCGTGGTTGTGAGGCCGGGATCGCGTTGATCGCGCAACGGCAGCGCAGCTGATTCGGTGTCGTCCCTGCGACAGCAGGGACGACGGTTGTGATGGGGCGACGCCTCGGGCGTCACGGCCCGTATTTCGGCGCCGGCGTCTGGTTGTAATCGATCTCGTCCGTGACGCAGGTGAAGTTGGCGGCGATGCTGGTGCTGCCGCTGCCATTGTACTTCGCGACCTTGGGGTAGACGCAGAGCGGCCGGGTCATCTGCACCGCGGGCGGCGTATCGGCGACGAACTTGGTCGCGAGGATCGTCTCCGGCGGTGTGCCGGTCTCGACCCAGTTGAGCAGCGGCGTCAGCGCATCGAACGTGTTGGGGCCGGGGCCGCCGGAGCAGTGGTACATCCCCGGCACCATGAACAGCCGGGCGTAGGTCTGGGTCCGCGCCAGCGCCGGATTGCCGCCATTGCCGAAGCCGGCCTGCTGGACGCCGCGGCCCTCATTGCCGACCAGCGCATTGAAGTAGTTGATGCTGCTCTGCGACGGGATCAGGGGATCGGCCCAGCCGTGATACATCAACAGCTTGCCGCCATGTCCGCGGAAGTCGCTGAGATCGGTGCTGGTCGCGTTGAGCACCGCGGCGAGCTGGTCATCGACGGTGTCGACGGCGTGGTGGAAGTCGAAATTGGCGAAATTGACCGAGCTGGACGGGTAGCCGAAGCTCGGCCCGAACACCCAGTAGAACAGGCCGTCGAAGGCCGGCTCGGGAAGTCGCTCCTGGAACGCGAGGCCAAGCGCGAGCAGGTCGTCGGTCTCGTTGCCGCGTTCCGAGCCCGGATTGATGACCTGCCCGTTCACCGGATCGATCGTGCCGGCGTAGTATTTCTGCATGGTCGTGACCTGGTCCGCGGTCAGGCATGCGGGTGGCATCTGACCACCGGTGCACAACAGGACCTTGGGATCGAAGCGACAGTCGCGCGGATCGGTGAGGAACTGGTCGGTGCTGGCACCGCCGTCCTGGCCGACGCACTGCTTGAGCACGGCCTGATTGATCAGCGTCATCTGGCCGGCCTGGATGAACCGGCCGGGGCTCGCATGCGTGTTCTGCCACCCGTAAAGCCCTGCCATGTGCAGATGGGTGCGGTTGAACGCCGCGGCGCCCGCCAGGATGCCGTCATAGTCGTTGGGGAAGCGCTGCGCCTCCATCAGGGCGTTCTGGCCGCCGGTGGAACACCCGGCGAAATAGGCCCGTTGCGCACGCTTGCCGTAGAATGCATTGGCGATCTCCTTGCCCTGCACGGTCATCAGGTGGATCGCCCGGTAGCCGAAATCCTTGATCCGCTCGGGATGTCCGAACAGCCCCGTCGTCGGTGCCGCCGGATCGCCGAAGTCGATGGCGAGGGCATTGCCCATGTTGCCGCTCGAACCGCAATACAGCGGATTGCAGCCCGAGGATCCGGTGCCGAGATCGCTGTTGGTCGCGGCAAAGCCGGCTTTGAGACCGGCGGCGAGCTCGGTGTAGGTGATCTGACCCTGGAAGCCGCCGCCTCCGGTGCCGAGGAACCTGCCGTTCCAGCCGCCTTCGGGCAGCCAGACCTCGATCTGGATGTTTGAATCCGAGCTCGGGACCAGGGTTGCGGTGACGCGGCAGAACGGGGGGAGGCCGGTGATCGGGGTTGGCGGAGAACCGGGAACGAGGAAGGTCCCCGTGGTGTTGTCGGTCGCCGAAGTGATCTTGGTGTACTGCAATTGCAAGGATTGGAGATTGGTGCACGGCGTTGCCGCCGCGGGCGAACTTGCGATCGCAGCTCCGGCAAACAGAGCCACGGTCGCCCCGACGAGATAGCGTGGATCACGCCTCATTCTGTCCTCCCCGATTTTTTTGCAGTTGTGGGACCGGCAGGATAGCCGACCAGGATCACAACTCAAGGGTGAACTGGAACGAAGGCGCGACTGGGGTGGCGCAGCCCGGATGCAGCGCAGCGATCCGGGCTGCGCATTTCACTTGGCGGCGTGGCTGCCCTTTCCCCCGCCGACGATGACGCCCGCCGCTTTCTCGATCGGCTTGATCGCGGCGGTGAAATCCGATTCCGGGCCCTCGTCGCGGATGATGGTCTCCCAGATGCGGCCGACCGCCTCGGCGACCTCCATCGACAGCCCGAGCGAGCGCATCTCCTCCACCGCAAGGCGCACGTCCTTCACCATCAGGCCGGTGGCGAAGCCGAAGTCGAAGCTGCGCGGCAGCACCGAGCGCGGAAACTTGTCGCGGCTCGCGGTGTTCATGCCCGAGCCGGCATTGATGACGTCGATCATGACGGCCGGATCGAGCCCGGACTTCACGCCCATCACCACGGCTTCCGACGTCGCGACCATCGCGGTCGCCGAGAGGAAATTGTTGGCGAGCTTCATGGTCTGGCCGGAGCCGGGCTTGGTGCCGATGAAGAACACCTTGCCGATCACGTCGAGGGCGCCCTTGACCAGCTCGAAATCGGCCTTCGGTCCCGACACCATCACCGCCAGCGTGCCCTTCTCGGCGCCGGCGACGCCGCCGGATACCGGGCTGTCGAGCTGCACGATGTTCTTCTTCGCCAGCAGGTCGTGAATCCTGACTGCCATCTGGGAGCCGACGGTGGAGAGATCGATGAAGCGCCTGGCCCGCTTGCCCTCGATCACGCCGCCGGGGCCGGTCGCGACCTCGAGCGAGGCCTGCAACGACGGCAGGCTCGCCATCACGGTCTCGACCCGGTCGGCGACGTCCTGCGGCGACGTTGCAGCCGCAGCGCCGAGCGCGACCAGCCTGTCGACGGCGTGCCTGCTCGTGTCGAACACGGTGAGCCTGTGCCCGGCCTCGATCAGTCGGCGCGCCATCGGGAAGCCCATCTTCCCGAGCCCGATGAATCCGATATCCATAGATGTCCTCCATTCGTCATTGCGAGGAGCGAAGCGGCGAGCAATCCACGACTCAACTTGCGGCGCCATGGATTGCTTTCCTCCGCCCGCAATGACGGCGTTGAATTGTCGGTTGCCTCACGCCTTGTTGTCGATCTCGGCGAACACTTCGCGCGCGATGCGGAAGCTGTCGACGCCGCAGGGAATGCCGGCGTAGATCGCCGCCTGCATGAAGACCTCGCGGATCTCGTCGCGGCTGACGCCGTTGGTCAGCGCGCCCTTGATATGCGCCCTCAATTCGTGCGGCCGGTTCAGGATCGCGATCATGGCGAGGTTGAGCATGCTGCGGGTCTTGCGCGGCAGTTCCTCGCGGCCCCAGACGGCGCCCCAGCAATATTCGGTGACGAGTTCCTGGAACGGCTTGTTGAAGCTGTCCGAGTTCTTCAGCGCGTTGTTGACATACGCCTCGCCGAGCACCGCCTTGCGGATCTCCAGCCCCTTGTCGTGCGTCTTCTGGTCCATGACGTTTCCTCATAGGTTGGAATGATGGTTCGGCCCGGGACGTTACGGGGACGGACCGCCGCAGTCACGCCTTCGTGTTATGCGTATTTCCCGGTGTGGGTTAAGCCCCGGAACGGGTGCCTCAATGGCGCCGTTGTGCTAGGCTGGCCTGCCGGCAACCCGGAGATTTTATTGAGCGGCGCCAATATCGACCCGTCAGACCCGTCACGGGCAGGCCCGTCTCGTGTCGTGCGCGAGAGCGACGCGATCGCGCGGCTGAAACTGACAGAGGCTCTGCAACGGGCAAAATTTGCGATTGCGTGGGAGCGATCCTGGCCGCATCTGGCGCGCCTGCTCACGGTCGCCGGTCTGTTCCTGGTGGTGTCATGGGCCGGGCTCTGGCTGGTGCTGCCGTTTGCCGCGCGCGTCGCCGGCATCGCCCTGTTTGCCCTTGCCGCGCTCGCGGCGCTGGTGCCGATGGCCCGCTTCCGCTGGCCGACCCGCGAGGAGGGGCTGAACCGGCTCGACCGCGGCGCCGGCATTCGCCACCGCCCCGCGACGACGCTGTCCGACACGCTGACCTCGCAGGATCCGTTTGCGCGGGCGCTGTGGCAGGCGCAGCGCGAGCGCACGCTGGCTTCGATCAAGCGGATTCGGGCCGGGCTGCCGTCACCGCGGGTCTCGCTGCATGATCCCTGGGCACTGCGCGCGCTCGTCATCGTGATGCTGGTCGCGACCTATGTGGCGGCCGGCGATGAGCGCGGCCTGCGCATCGCCTCGGCCTTCGACTGGAACGGCATCATGGCGCCGGCCAATATCAGGGTCGACGCCTGGGTGACGCCGCCGAACTACACCGCCAAGCCGCCGATCATCCTGTCGAACGCCAACAAGGACGCCGCCGCGGCCGACCATGGCCCGCTTGCGGTGCCGGCGGGCAGCACGCTGCTGGTGCGCTCCTCTGGCGGTGCCATCGACGTCGTGGTCGGTGGCGGCGTGAACGAGGTCGCCGCCGACGGGCAGGCGCCCCAGGGCACCAGCGAGCGTCATTTCAAGATCGCGGGTGACGGCACCGCGCATGTCCGCGCCCCGGCCGGTCAGCCGCTGTGGACGTTCTCCGCGACACCGGACCGTCCGCCGACCATCGCGCTCGCCAAGGATCCGGAGCGGCAGGCGCGCGGTGCGCTGCAACTGGCCTACAAGCTCGAGGACGATTACGGCGTCACCGAAGCCCGCGCGCAGTTCGCGCTCCGCCCCGGCGAGGCCTCGAAGGATCCGGCAAAGACCGCCGAGAAGATCGCCGAGCCGCGCCCGCTGTTCGATCCGCCGCAATTCACGCTGGCGCTGCCGAACGCCCGCACGCGAAACGGCGTCGGCCAGACCGTGAAGGATCTCAGCGAGGACCCCTACGCCGGCGCCGACGTGACATTGACGCTGACGGCGAAGGACGAAGCCGGCAACGAGGGCAAGAGCGAGCCGTTCAACATGCGGCTGCCCGAGCGTCTGTTCACCAAGCCCCTGGCGCGCGCGCTGATCGAGCAGCGCCGGATCCTCGCGCTCGACGCCAACCAGAACGGGCAGGTGTTCGCCGCGCTCGATGCGCTGATGATCGCGCCCGAGCTGTTCACGCCGGAGACCGGCCACTATCTCGGCCTCTACAATGTCAGCCGCGAGCTCGAGGCGGCACGCACCGACGACCAGCTCCGCGCGGTGGTCGCCAGCCTGTGGGCGCTTGCCGTCACCATCGAGGACGGCAACATCACCGACGTCGACAAGGCGCTGCGCGCGGCGCAGGACGCGCTGAAGCAGGCGCTGGAGCGCGGCGCGACCGACGAGGAGATCAAGAAGCTCACCGACAATCTGCGCTCCGCGCTCGACAATTTCATGCGCCAGCTCGCCGAGCAGTTCCGCAACAATCCGCAGCAATTGACGCGGCCGCTCGATCCCAACACCAAGATGCTGAGCCAGAACGACCTGAAGAACATGCTCGACCGCCTGGAGCGGCTGTCGCGCTCCGGCGACAAGGACGCCGCCAAGCAGCTGCTCGAACAGCTCCAGGAGATGCTGGAGAATCTGCAGATGGCGCAGCCCCAGCAGGGCGACAACGACATGGAGCAGGCGCTCAACGAGCTCGGCGACATGATCCGCAAGCAGCAGCAGCTGCGCGACAAGACCTTCAAGCAGGGCCAGGATTCCCGGCGTGACCGGATGCGCGGCAAGCAGGGCGACCAGTCGATGTCCGACCTGCAGCAGGACCAGCAGGCGCTGCGTGACCGCCTGAAGAAGCTGCAGGACGAACTCGCCAAGCGCGGCATGGGACCGGAGCAGCGAGGCCAGAAGGGCCAAAAAGGGCAGCAGGGTCAACAGGGACAACAAGGCGAGCAGGGCGAACAAGCCGACCAGGGCGATGACGGCGATGGGCTCGATCAGGCGGATTCGGCGATGGGCGATGCCTCCGGCCGGCTCGGCGAGGGCAATGCCGACGGTGCGGTGGATTCGCAGGGCCGTGCGCTCGACGCGCTGCGCAAGGGCCAGCAGAGCCTTGCCGAGGCCATGCAGCAGGGCGATGGCGACCAGCAGGGCGACGGCCCCGGCAACCGCGTCGGCCGCCAGCAGAGTGGCGGTAACCAGACCGATCCGCTCGGCAGGCCGTTGCACGGCCGCGAGTTTGGTGACGACTACACCGTGAAGATCCCCGGCGAGATCGACGTGCAGCGCGTTCGCCGCATCCTCGAGGAGCTGCGCCGCCGCCTCGCCGACCCGTCACGGCCGCAGATCGAGCTCGACTACATCGAGCGGCTGCTGAAGGATTATTAGCCGCGGGCGGCATTGCGAGCGCCATGACGGAGGAGAGGTCGCGGCGAACGTCCGTTGGCCGCTACATCTTGCTCGCCGCCAGCGCATCCGCCACCGCGGTGCGGATATCCGCCACCGAGAACGGCTTCGTCACCACATCATGCACGATGGCATCGAGGCCGGAGGCGCGCTCGCGCTGGTCGGCGAAGCCGGTCATCAGCAGGATCTTCAGCTCAGGGAAATCGCGCGCCGCGGTCAGCGCCAGAGCGATGCCGTCCATCACCGGCATCATGATGTCGGTCAGCAGCAGGTCGAACGTGCCCTCGCTGCTGGCGAGGATCTCGAGCGCTTCGGCGCCGTCCTGCGCGGTCACGATCTCGTGGCCGTCCATGGCGATGGCCCGCGCCACCAGCGTGCGCATGGAGTCTTCGTCGTCGGCGATCAGGACACGCGGCATGGTGATCGGTCGGTTCCGGGACCAGGACGCGGCTCAGGCATGGCCGCCGGCGATATCGTGCTTGTTGAAGAAGCGTATGTCGATGTTGCGGCCCTCGGGCGGCGGTGAGGCGAGGCGCGACTTGAAGAAGGCGGCTTCGCCGGGATTGAGCACGGCCTGCTCCAGCACCGCGTTCCAGGCGTAGATTTCCGCGCCCTGCGCATCGCGGACGGCGAAGCGCAGCCGCGGCAGCTCGACCCGCTTGCGGGTCTGGCCGACGATCGTGCCTTCGATAACCAGCACCGGCTTGCCGTCGACGGTCTCGCTGGCGATCTTGAGATCCTTGAAGGCGAGGCCGCGCAGGTTCACGTCGATCCCGATCACCTTGTAGAACAACGCGGTCTGCGGCAGCAGGCGCACCACATCGTTGCGCCAGACCAGGAGAGCCACGATCAGCGCGCCCATCGCCGCGCAGGTCGTCGGCAGCGCGCCGATGACAGGCATGAAGCGAATCCGGGGCAGTGACGGCAGGCGGAACAGGCGGGGCATCCCGGGCAGGCGCAGGCGGCGCTTCGGCTCGGCCATGCCGGGGTCGGCATGGGCCTCGGCGTCCTCCTGGGCCACCGCCGGCCAGTCGGCAGCAGCGCCGCTGCTCTCGCCAGGCCAGTCGGTCGAGATCGAGGGACTGTCGACCACAGGGGTCCCGGCGTTCTCATCGCGAGCCATCGCCTCCCATTCGGCGGCGACGTCGGAACCGCCGGAATGGCTGGCGGCCGCCATCGCGGTCATATTGGCCTCGACGGCGTCCTCCGGCCGGGCCAGCCAGACCTCCTTGCAGCGGGAACAGCGTACCGTCCGCCCGGACTCGCCCAGAGTGGCCGGATTGATGGCGTAGGATGTTGTACAATGAGGGCAAACGATGTGCATGGAGCCCAATCTCCACTGTGTCTTTGCCCGGATGCTACAGACCGACCGTTAACGAATCGGAAACCATAACCGAAGCACAACGCTTTCGTGCGGTTCGCGGCCGGTCGGCCGGTCGGCGGGCCGTCTCCGCCGGGTTCCAGGCTGTCCCCCCTCTCGAACGGAGCTAGCTCTTGGTTCGGTTCGAAAATGTCGGTTTGCGCTACGGGCTCGGCCCGGAGATTTTGCGCGACCTGTCCTTCATGATCCCCGCGCACTCGTTCCAGTTCCTTACCGGACCGTCGGGGGCGGGGAAGACCTCGCTGCTGCGGCTGTTGTTCCTGTCGCTGCGGCCGACCCGCGGGCTGGTCAACCTGTTCGGCCACGACATCTCGCTGCTCAACAAGGACCAGATCGCCGACCTGCGCAAGCGCATCGGCATCGTGCTGCAGGATTTCCGCCTGCTCGACCACATGACGACCTATGAGAACGTCGCGCTGCCGTTTCGCGTCATGGGCCGCGACGAATCGAGCTACCGCCGCGAGGTGATCGACCTTCTGAAATGGGTCGGCCTCGGCGAGCGCATGGACGCGCTGCCCCCGATCCTGTCGGGCGGCGAGAAGCAACGCGCCGCGATCGCCCGCGCGGTGATCTCGCGGCCGCAGCTGCTGCTCGCGGACGAGCCGACCGGCAGCGTCGACCCGACGCTCGGACGGCGCTTGCTGCGGCTGTTCATCGAACTCAACAAGTCAGGCACCGCCGTCATCATCGCAACCCACGACATCACCCTGATGGACCAGTACGAGGCGCGGCGGCTGGTGCTGCACCAGGGACGGCTGCACATCTATGAATAGGAGCGGCGACGAGCAGGTCTCATTGGTGGATCTCGGGCGCGAGCGTCCGCAGCTCCCGGCCATGGCGCGCAACATGTCGCCGATCGTGCCGCGCGCCTCGATCTCGGGCCGCGCGCTGGTCGCGGTCGTTGCGATCATGACCTTCCTCGCCTCGATGACGACGGGCACGGTGCTGCTGGTCAGTGCGTCCGCTGCCGAATGGCAATCGGAAGTCTCGAGCGAGATCACCATCCAGGTGCGGCCCTCGCCCGGGCGCGACCTCGACCGCGACTCACAGGCGGCGGCGGATGCGATGCGCGCGCAGCCGGGAATCCTCGAGGTTCGCCCGTTCAGCAAGGAGGAGTCGGGCAAGCTGCTGGAGCCGTGGCTCGGCAGCGGGCTCTCGATCGACGACCTGCCGGTGCCGCGCGTCATCGTGGCGCGGCTGCAGCCCGGCACGACGCTCGATCTTGCCGGCCTGCGCGCGCGGGTGACGCAGGCGGCGCCGACCGCCAGCGTCGACGATCACCGCGCCTGGATCGAGCGCATGCGCTCGATGACCGGCGCCACGGTGTTCGCAGGAGTCGGCATCCTGATCCTCGTCATCATCGCCACCATCATCTCGGTGTCGTTCGCCACCCGCGGCGCGATGGCGGCCAACCGGCCGATCGTCGAGGTGCTGCATTTCGTCGGTGCCGGCGACAGCTACATCGCCAACCGTTTCCTGCGGCATTTCCTCCGGCTAGGGCTCGAGGGCGGCCTGATCGGCGGCGGTGCGGCGATGCTGATGTTCGGCTTCTCCGAATCGATCGCCAACTGGTTCGCCGGCACGCCGGTCGGCGACCAGTTCGCGGCCCTGCTCGGCACCTTCTCGTTGCGGCCATCGGGTTATCTCGCGCTGGCCGCGCAGGCGGTGCTGATCGCGGCGATCACGGCATGGGCGTCGCGGCGCACCCTGTTCGCGACCCTCGATGACATCGAGTGACGCCGCGCCAAGGCCTGCGGCAAAGCCGGACTCCACTTCGCATGAATTCGCGCCAAAGCGCGGTCGGACGAACAGTCATCGCGCTTCAGCTCCTTGTTTGAGCATGATCTTTTCGGAAAAACCGCTTCACACTTTTCCGGATCATGCCTTAAAATCGGCCCCGGGGGAGAGGAACTACCGCATCACATGGGTTTGCAGCTCGACGATACGTCGCCGAACGTCCGTGCCGCGCGCACGCGAGGCTGGTTGCGTGCGGCCATCGTGGCATCGTTTGCGCTCTGCTTCGTGGCGGCGGCGGTCGGCTTCGTCGGTTTCCTGTCGCAGCTCCGCGGGGTGGAGGCCGAACCGCCGCACAATGCCGACGGCATCGTGGTGCTGACCGGCGGCTCGTCGCGGGTGTCGGATGCGATGGAGCTGCTGGCCGCCGGCTACGGCAAGCGGTTGCTGATCTCGGGCGTGCATCCGACCAACGACGCCAACGACATCTCCCGCTCGGTGCCGGACAGCCAGCCGCTGATGCGCTGCTGCGTCGATCTCGACCACTCCGCGGTCAACACCCGCAGCAACGCGGCGGAGACCCGGCGCTGGGTGCGTGAGCGCGGCTTCAAGTCGCTGATCGTGGTAACGTCCAACTACCACATGCCGCGGGCGATCGTGGAACTGTCGCATGCGATGCCCGATGTGACCCTGATCCCCTTCGCCGTGGTGGGCGACAAATGGCGCGACGAACCCTGGTGGACGAGTGGCGCGACCGTCCGTCTCTTGCTATCGGAATACGCCAAATACGTCGCCGCGGAGGTGCGGGTGCGGCTGGCCGATGCCGGCCTCGATCTGGCCCCCGATCTCGGCGAGCCAGGGCAGCGCCGCCCGGCAACGGCGCTGGCGAATTGAAATTGCAGGCACCGTCATTGCGGGATGGTGCGCAGCGCCAGACCTAAGATAGACAAGACCGACGTTACAAAATTGTGTATCGCGGAACCTCGAGAATCCGGGTTCGCTTCGCGCCCCGGGATGACAGTGCAGGGGATAGTGTTGAGAATGACTTCGATCTTCCTGCGCTCGCTCGTCTTCAACGTGCTGTTCTACCTCGTGCTGGTGGTGCTGTGCATCATTGCGATTCCGACGCTGCTGCTGCCGCGGGGGGCGCTGATGGCGCTGGAGGCGGCGTGGGCGAACATCAGCCTGTTTCTGATGCGCGTGATCTGCAACATCCGGATCGAATTCCGCGGCATCGAGAAGATTCCGAAGGGCCCGCTGGTCGTCGCCTCGAAGCACCAGTCGTTCTGGGAGACGTTTGCGCTGGTGCGGTTCTTCGACCATCCGCTGTTCATCCTCAAGCGCGAGCTGATGATGATCCCGGTGTTCGGCTGGTATCTCAAGAAGGTCGGCATGATCTCGGTCGACCGTGGTGGCGGGCCGCGCTCGCTCTTGAAGACGCTGAAGCAGGCGGCAGCCGAAGTGAAGCTCGGCCGCCAGCTCGTGATCTTCCCCGAGGGCACCCGCACGGCGCCAGGCGCGCCGCCGAACTACAAGGCCGGCGTCGCCCAGATCTATGTCGAGAGTGCCGTGCCGTGCCTGCCGATCGCGCTCAATTCCGGGCTGTTCTGGCCGCGCCGCACCTTCATGCGCTATCCGGGGACGCTGGTGGTCGAATTCCTCGATCCGCTGCCGCCGGGATTGCCGCGCGAAGAGTTCCTCAACCGCCTGCGCGAGGCGATCGAAACCGCGACCGGCCGCATCGTCGAGGCCGCCCGCGCCGAGCAGGCGCAATTGTTCGGCGGCGTGCCGAGTGCTGCGAAGGGGTGAGGCGCATTGGCGGACGACCTCATCTCTCCCTCGAGAATGCCAAATCAGCGCGGTGCGGCCGCCGGCGTTCCTGGAAAGCGAACCCCGAAGCGCTGGATGAGACCGGGGACGCTGCTCATGTCCATGTCGAGCTCATAGCGCGCGCAGAGCGCCGCGAGCCGCTGCGGATCGGGGGGACCGTCGATCAACGCTGATCCCAGCTCACGGAAATAGTTCTCGAACCCCGCAGGCGATATGATTTCCAGTATCCGGGCTGGTGTGTCCCCGGCGTTCCAGAACGTGTGCCATTGCTCGCGCGGCTTGAAGAGCAGGTCTCCCGGATTGCCGATCACGACGGAATCGCCGAGCAGCGCCCCGATCTTGCCCTCGAGGACGAAGCTGTACTCGTCTTCGCGATGATGCCGATGCATGGGCGCTGCGAGGGCGCGCGGCTGCATCGGATGTTCGACCAGGGCGATGCGTTGGCCGGCATCGTCTCCCTCGATCATGAGCCGGGCGCTCGTGCCGCCGAGAATTGCGAGGTGACCATCATGCGGGCCAAGAACCCGGGGCGATGCCATGTTGCCCTCCCTCACACCGTGTGCGTCAGGTTCGTTCGGGCGGGCGCGGCAGCGCTCCGACCTGGTGAAGAAGCGCAAACCGGTCGGGCACGCCCCAGTGCTCGACGAGCTTGCCGTCGGCAAAGCGGCAGATGTCGATGACATCGATGGCCACTGGCTTGCCCGAGCGCGGATCGACGCCCGTTGCCTTGCTGCGCGCCCACACCGTATCGCCGGCTTCCACGACCGCCTCTATGCTGAGCTTCAGGTCCTTGATGCTGTGCCTCGCATCCTCGATCTGTGCCTTCAGGATCTGCGGGCCGGGGATATCGGTTTTCGACAGATATTCGTGTTCGATCAGCGTCTCGGCGCAAACCTCGTCCGCGACGGCGAGGTCTCCCCGGGAAAAGCCGCGCTCGACGATGGCTTTGAAGCGTTCCAGGTTCGTCGGCATGTTCATCGCTCCGGCTTCCGGGCCGGCGACGATGATGCCGGCTGTGATGAGGCCGAGTTCGCGTCGCGTCATCCATGTCACCGCGTCGGGCCTCCCGGTTCGGGCGGACCTTGCGGGACACCCGGCAGAAGCGCTTGTAGATTTTGGTCATCCCCCGGGGAAAAAAATGTTCTCCCAGTCGCCGACGAGGCGGCCTGGCGGCAGGCCGGCAAAGACGTGGCATTCGCGGATGAAATGGGCCTGATCGAAGTAGCCGAGTTCGTGAACGATCTCGGTCCAGGGCCGGTCCGGAGCGTCGCGATGGGCGACCAATGCCCTGTCGAACCGGATCGTGCGTGCGAACAATTTCGGTGTCATTCCAACCTGCGCCGCAAAACGACGCTGGAATTGACTGGTGCTGAAACCGGATCTTGCAACGAGCCGCTCGATCCGCGCGCGGCCCTGGACGGCGATCATCCGGCGTGACGCGAGTCCGATCGTGCAGTCCGGACCGCGGCTTTCGAGCTTGGCCTCGATCCAGCGTTCGACAGCCGCGACGCGCAGGTCGAAGTCCGGTGCCATGCGGACGACGTCGCCAAGAACCGTGGCGGATCTGCCAAGAACATCCGAGGCCGCCGGGTCCTGGTTGACAAGGGACGTCATGTTGATTCCGACCAATCGGTTCAAACCGGTCGGTTGAAACAGAATGTTGAAAACATGGATCGAGCCCGACAGGAAAACATGCGCCCGACGATAGGTTTGCGGTCCGATCACGCTCATGTCCGGCGTCGGCTTCGCCTGACCATCGTCGATACGAACGCGATATGGCTCAGCCACGTGGATGTTCAGGATTTGATGCGGTCGTGCCGCAACGGGCCAGGCCAGCACCGCGCGTCCCAGCTCCACGCGTCTCTCCTCGAACGCGCGCACGACGCCTCGAAGTTGGGAACCGGGCAATGTCCGCTTGATGTCCATCGCGAGCCCTCAATGGCACAAGCCTAGATCGCGCCGATACCGGCGACAAGGTTTCTACCGTCGGCCTCCGGCGTCACAGCGGGACGAAGGCAAGGTGGTCTATCCGAGCCAGCGGAAGGAAGGCGTATCGCGGCCCTCAGTCCTCCGAGCGGGGACCGGTCACGGGTGAGGGAACCGGCATGGAGTTCGGCGAGTTCGCGTGTGATCGACACGGAGCCGGACTCATCAGGCGACAGAACGGAGCCGGCGTTGAATTGGAGGGCGAACAGAAACCTTCCGGGTTCAAGGTGACCGCTTCGCGTGACGTCGAAGAAAAACAGCCTGGAGCCGGAACAGAACCGGCTCCATTCGATTGGCACCGGCCGGCAAGCATGTCGGCCGAAAGTGATCGGATGACGGATTGTCGAATTCATCCAACAAATCGGTGACCACACCGAACGCGGATCAAGACAGGGCGCTTCGTCCGCTGCTCGCGCTGAACTTCTTCATGGCGGACATGCAGGCCGGCGTCGGCCCCTTCCTGGGGGTGTTCCTGCTCGCGCATGGCTGGCAGAGCGGCTGGATCGGGACGGTGATGACCGCCGGCGGCATCGCCGGGATGTTGATGACGACGCCAGCCGGAGCGTTGATCGACGCCACGCGCAGCAAGAGGCTGTTCGTCATCGTTCCCGGCATTTTCACCGTCGTCGCGTCGGGACTCGTGCTGCTGTCGCAGGAGTTCTGGCTCGTGGCGGCCTCGCAGGTCGCAACCGCAATCGCCGCCGCCGCGATCGGTCCTGCCGTCGCGGGCATCACGCTCGGCATCGTGCGTCAGGCCGGCTTCAATCGGCAGATCGGCCGCAACCAGGCCTTCAACCACGCCGGCAACATGGCCGGCGCCGGGCTATCCGGTCTGGTCGGCTGGCTGTACGGCTTCAACGCCGTGTTCTGGCTCGCAGCGTTGTTCGGTGTCCTCTCGATCATATCGGTGCTCATGATCCCGGGCGACGCCATCGACAATGACGCGGCCCGCGGACTCGCACGCGCGACCAACGACGACAAGCCCGCGAGCGGATTGCAGGTCCTGGTCGCATCGAAGCCGTTATTGGTCCTTGCCGCGGCACTGCTTTTCTTTCATCTAGGCAACGCCGCAATGCTCCCGCTTTATGGTCTCGCCGTGGTCGCCGACAAGCAGGCCGATCCGGCGAGCTTCGTCGCCCTAACAATCGTGATCGCCCAGGGGACCATGATCCTGACTTCGCTCGTCGCAATGCGCATGGCTGAGAAGGACGGCTACTGGCCGGTGCTGCTGGTGTCGTTCGTCGCCCTGCCGATCCGGGGTATCATCGCGGCGTGGCTGGTGAACCGGTGGGGCGTCTATCCGGTTCAAATTCTCGACGGCGTAGGTGCCGGCCTGCAAAGTGTGGCGGTACCGGGCCTCGTCGCGCGGATTCTCGATGGCACGGGACGGATCAACGCCGGCCAGGGCGCGGTGATGACCACCCAGGGTATCGGGGCCTCGCTCAGTCCGGCGATCGGCGGCTGGATCGCGCAGGAACTCGGCTATGGTCCGATGTTCCTCCTCCTCGGCGGGTTCGCGGCGATCTCGGTCGCGTTGTGGATCGTCTTTGCTCCCTTGCTCAAGCCGGCCTGCGCGGCGAAATCCGAGCGCGCGCATCAGGGGATGGCTGCGACAGTGACGGGCGTCGCCTGATGCTCGGCAACCACGCGGCAACCTGGAGCATCGCGGGCTTCGCGACCCTCGGCGTCATCGCGCGCCCGTGGAATCTGCCGGAATTCATCTGGGCCGTCACCGGCGCCGTGCTGCTGGTCGCGTTCGACCTGCTGCCGTGGCGGGACGCGATGGCGGCCGCGGGAAAGGGCACCGACGTCTACTTCTTCCTGATCGGCATGATGCTGCTGGCCGAGGTTGCGCGCAAGGAAGGCCTGTTCGACTGGCTCGCGGAGCAGGCCGTCAGGCATTCGCGGAAATCGGCATCCCGGCTGTTTGCGATCGTCTACGCGGTCGGCACGCTGGTGACGATTTTCCTGTCGAACGACGCCACTGCGGTCGTGCTGACGCCTGCGGTCTACGCCGCGACCCGCGCCGCGAAGGTCGAGCCGCTGCCGTATCTGTTCGTCTGCGCGTTCATCGCCAATGCCGCGAGCTTCGTGCTTCCGATCTCGAATCCGGCGAACCTCGTGCTGTTCGGCGCGCGGATGCCGACGCTGCCGGAGTGGCTGCACTACTTCCTGCTGCCCTCGGTGGCGGCGATCGCGGCGACCTTCATCCTGCTTCGGATCAGCCAGCGCAACGCGTTGCGCGGCGGCGTGGAAGGCAGCGGCGACGAAGCCGTCGCCCTGACGAAAGCCGCCGCGATCGTCGGCGTCGGCATCGGTGCGACCGCCGTGGTCCTGCTCGCCGCATCGACGGTCGGCGCGGATCTCGGCCTGCCGACGTTCGTCTGCGGCGCCGTGGTGACCGCGATCGTGCTGCTGCTCGGCCGAAAATCGCCGGCGTCGATCGTCCGGGACATTTCGTGGTCGGTCCTGCCTCTCGTCGCCGGGCTGTTCATCCTGGTTGAAGGCCTCAACCGCACGGGCGTGCTCCCCGCGCTCGCCGACGCGTTGAAGCGTGCCACGGCCGCCTCGCCCCACGCGACGGCGTGGGGGGCCGGCATCGTCACGGCGCTCGTCTCGAACCTGATCAACAATTTGCCGATGGGGCTGATCGCGGCGACGACCACGCACACCGCGCAGTCGTCCCCTCACGTCACCGGCGCGGTGCTGATCGGCGTCGATCTCGGCCCCAATCTTTCAGTCACGGGCTCGCTCGCAACGATCCTGTGGCTGATCGCGCTGCGCCGGGAAGGCGAGCACGTCAGTGCCCTCCGCTTCCTGCGGCTGGGCGTCTGCGTGATGGCTCCGGCCCTGGTGCTGTCGCTGCTCGCGCTCTCGCTGGTCGCGCCATGAAGGGTAGGGGCTTGAGCCTCCTCAGCGCATCACGAACGGATTGGCCGGCACATCCTGCGCGGTCGAGATCCAGACGCTCTTGGTTTCCTGATATTCGCGCACCGCGTCGATGCCGCTCTCGCGTCCGACGCCGGAATGCTTCATGCCGCCGAACGGCATCATGTAGCTGATGGCGCGGTAGGTGTTCACCCACACGGTGCCGGCGCGCAGCTGCTTCGGCACGCGGACCGCGCGGGCGAGGTCCTTGGTCCAGATCCCGGCGGCGAGGCCGTAGATCGTGTCGTTGGCGATGCGGACGGCCTCCTCCTCGGTGTCGAAGCCGATGATCGAGAGCACCGGCCCGAACACTTCCTCTCGCGCGATGCGCATCGAGTTGTCGACATCGGTGAAGATGGTCGGCTCGACGAACTGGCCGCCGGTGATGCCAGCACCCGAGGCGGGCTTGCCGCCGAGCAGGCAGCGCGCACCTTCGGTCTTGGCGATGTCGATATAGTCGAGCACCTTCTTGTACTGCGCGGGCGTCGTGATCGGCCCGACATTGGTGTCCGATTTCATCGGGTCGCCGATCCTGGCGGTCCGCGCCAGCTCCAGCACGCGCGCGACGAACTTGTCCTTGATCGAGTTCTGCACCAGCAGGCGCGAGCCGGCGATGCAGGTCTGGCCGGTGGCGGCGAAGATGCCGGAGATGGCGCCGGCGGCCGCCGCCGTCAGGTCGGCATCCTCGAACACGATATTGGGGGACTTGCCGCCGAGCTCGAGCGACACGCGTTTCAGGCTCTTCGCGGCGGTCTCGTAGACCTTCGCTCCAGTGGCGTCCGATCCGGTGAAGGTGATCTTGGCGACGCCGGGATGGGCGATCAGCGCGCTGCCGGCCTCGGGGCCAAATCCCGTCACCACGTTGAAGATGCCGTCCGGAATCCCGGCCTCCTTGGTGAGTGCGGCAAATTCCAGCGTGCTGGCCGAGGTGAATTCCGACGGCTTGACGATGACCGCGCAGCCGGCGGCGAGCGCGGCGGCGCATTTCCAGGCGACGAACAAGAGCGGCGAGTTCCAGGCGGTGAGCGCCGCGACCACGCCGACCGGCTCATGGGTCGTGTAGGCGAAGGTCTCCGGCTTGTCGATCGGCACCAGGCCGCCTTCCAGCTTGTCGACCAGCCCGCCATAGTACCACCACCATTCGGAGTGGTAGCGGAGCTGGCCCAGCATCTCCGCCATCAGCTTGCCGTTGTCGCGCACCTCGATCTCGGCGAGCCGCTCGGCGTTGGCGGCGACGAGGTCACCGAGCTTGCGCATCACCTTGCCGCGGGCCGACGCCGTCATCTTCGCCCACGGGCCCTGCCACATCGCCTCGTTGGCGGCCTTCACGGCCTTGTCGGCATCGGCGGCCGATCCGCGCGGGATCCTGGCCCAGGCCTCGCCGCGATAGGGATCGATCGTGTCGAACCACTCGCCGTTGGCGGGATCGACATACTGACCGTTGATGTAGAGTTGATAGGTTTTCATCATGTTCTCCCGTCGCGCGCCGTCTCTGTTCCGGCGCGACGATATCATGTCTCGCGCGACGCAGTGATAACGTTGGCCGCGTGAAAGCGTTGCAGCCGGCTCATGCGGCCCGGCGCGCGGCGCGCCGCCGCTGGCGCCAGAGCCGGGCGCGATCGAGATAGAGATAGACCACCGGGGTGGTATAGAGCGTCAGGATCTGGCTCAGGATCAGGCCGCCGAAGATCGCGATGCCGAGCGGCTGGCGCAGCTCGCTGCCTTCGCCCATGCCGATCATCAGCGGCACCGCGCCGAACAGCGCGGCCAGCGTCGTCATCATGATCGGGCGGAAGCGCATCAGGCAGGCCTCGTAGATCGCATCGCGCGACGACAGCGAGCGCTGCCGTTCGGCGTCGAGCGCGAAGTCGATCATCATGATCGCGTTCTTCTTGACGATGCCGATCAGGAGGATCACGCCGATCATCGCGATGATGTCGAACTCGCTGTGGGCCAGCATCAGGGCCGCGACCGCGCCGACGCCGGCCGAGGGCAGGGTGGACAGGATCGTCAGCGGATGGACGTAGCTCTCGTAGAGCATGCCGAGCGAAATGTAGATCGTCGCCAGCGCCGCGACGATCAGATAGGGCTCGCTGGAGAGTGATTGCATGAAGATCTTGGCCTGTCCGGCAAACTCGCCGTGGATTCCGGGCGGCATGCCGATCTGCCGCATGGTGTTCTCGATCGTGGTGGTCGCGGTGCTCAGCGAGACGCCCGGCGGCAGGTTGAACGAGACGGTGCTGGCGACCAGCAGATCATGGTGGTTGACCGCGAGCGGCGTCGTGCCCTGCTCGAAATGGGCGACGCTGGACAGCGGGATCATCGCCTCCTGGCTGGTGCTCACCGCCGTCCCCGTCGACGCCGCGCCCTTGCCGGTGGCGCCGATCGAGTTGGTCGCCTGATTGCGCACGGCGCTCGCCGCAACCGAACTGATCGAGGTCTTCTGCGCCGATGAAGAGACCGTTCCGGCCACCGCGTTGGTGGTCTGCGAACCGCTCGCCGATCCGCCAGTCGTGGAGATATAGACCTCCTTCAGCGTCTGCGGGTTCTGCGAGAAGGCCGGCGCCACCTCCATGATCACGTGATACTGGTTGCGCTCGACGAAGATGGTCGAGACCTGGCGCTGCCCGAACGCGTCATAGAGCGTGTTGTCGAGCTGGCTCACCGTGAGGCCGAGGCGCGCGGCGGAATCGCGATCGATCACCAGATTGGTTTGCAGCGCCTTGGTCTGCTGGTCGGTGTTGACGTCGGCGAGCGTCTTCTCCTTCTGCAGCGCGGCGACCAGCCTGGGCGTCCACTCGTTCAGTTCCTCCGAGGTCGAGCCCTGCAGCGTGTATTGATAGGCTGCGTTGCCTGAACGTCCGCCGGCGCCGAGATCGCCGATCGATTGCAGGAACAGGGTGGCGCCCGCGACGGTCGCCAGCGGCTCGCGCAGCCGCTCGATCACCTGGTCGGCCCGCAATCCGCGCGCGGCGACCGGCTTGAGCGATGCGAACACGGTGCCGGTGTTGGTCGAGCCGCCCGGGCCCGGACCGCCGCCACCGCCGGTGAAGCCGACGGCGGTTTCGACCGCGGGATCCTTTTTGACGATGTCGACGAACTGCGTGAGCTTCTGCTTCATCAGCTGGAACGAGGTGCTCTGGTCGGCCTGGATCGATCCGATCAGAAGTCCGGTGTCCTGCTGCGGCACGAAGCCTTTCGGCACCACCGCGTAGAAGTGGAAGTTCAGGTAGAGCGTCGCGCCCAGGATCAGCATCACCATCAGCGGGTGGCGCAGCGCGATCGCCAGCGTCCATCTGTAGCCGTCCAGCATCAGCTCGAAGACGCGCTCGCTGATCCGGTAGATCCGCCCGTGCGCCCGGTCGCGCTCGCTGCGCAGCAGGATGGCGCACATCATCGGCGTCGTCGTCAGCGAGACCACCAGCGAGATCGCGATCGCGATCGTGATCGTCATGGTGAATTCGCGGAACAGGCGGCCGACCAGCCCGCCCATCAGCAGGATCGGGATGAACACCGCGATCAGCGACACGCTCATCGACAGCACGGTGAAGCCGACCTCGCGTGCGCCGAGCAGCGTGGCCTCCATCCGCGACATCCCCGCATCCATGTGGCGGGTGATGTTCTCCAGCACGACGATGGCGTCGTCGACCACGAACCCGGTCGCGACGGTCAGGGCCATCAGGGAAAAGATGTCGAGGCTGTAGCCGCAGAGATACATCACCGCGAAGGTCGAGATCAGCGATACGCCGACCGCGACCACCGGCACCAGCGTCGCCCGCGCGCTGCGCAGGAATGCGAACACGACCAGGATCACCAGCGCGACGGCGATCAGGAGCGTGATCTCGACGTCGTGCAGCGAGGCGCGGATCGTCTTCGAGCGGTCGACCGCCAGCGTCAGGTCGATGGCGGGTGACACCGAGGCCCTGAGCTGCGGCATCAAGGCCTTCACGCGGTCCACCATCTGGATGATGTTGGCGCCGGGCTGCCGGTACACGATCATCACGACCGCGGGCCTGCCATTGGACAGGCCGAGCGTACGCACGTTCTCGACGGAATCGAGGACGTCGCCGACATCGGTGAGCCGTATCGCCGCGCCGTTGCGGTAGGCGACGACCAGTGGCTTGTAATCCTCGGCGCGCCTGGCCTGGTCGTTGGCGTAGACCTGGTAGCGCTGTTCGCCGACGTCGATGCCGCCTTTCGGGCTGTGCGCGTTGGCGCTGGCGAGCGCGGCGCGCACGTCCTCGAGCCCGATGCCGTATTTGTAGAGCGCGGGCGGGATCAGCTCGACGCGCACGGCGGGCAGCGATCCGCCGCTGACCGAGACCTCGCCGACGCCTTCGACCTGCGACAGCTTCTGCGCCAGCACGGTGGAGGCGGCGTCGTAGAGCTCGGCGGGCGTCAGCGTGTTCGAGGTCAGGGTATAGATCAGGATCGGCGCCGAGGCCGGGTTGAATTTGCGGTAGGTCGGATTGGTGCGCAGGCTGGTCGGCAGGTCGGCCCGCGCCGCATTGATCGCCGCCTGCACGTCGCGCGCAGCGCCGTTGATGTCGCGATCGATGTCAAACTGCAGGGTGATGCGCGCCGAGCCCAGCGTGCTCGCCGAGGTCATCTCGGTCACGCTGGCGATCTGGCCGAGATGACGCTCCAGCGGGCTTGCGACAGTCGCCGCGACATCGGCGGGGCTGGCGCCGGGCAGTGTCGCCTGCACCATGATGGTTGGAATATCGACATCGGGCAGCGGCGAGACCGGCAGCTTGAAGAAAGCGGTGATCCCGGCGACCACGAGCCCGAGCGACAGCAGGGTGGTGGCGACCGGGCGCCGGATGAAGGGGGCAGACAGACTCATGGCATTCGCGATCGACGTCCTTGCGGAACAGCTTCTATCCGCACCCGCCGCGATGCAAAAGACAGAATGTCACAGGAGGTCGCCATACGCTCGCCGCGATTCGATTGACACGAACATTGCCGTTCGGACGGGTGCCGAACGGTCATGTCGTCATGTAGGGTGCGTTGGCAGAAGGCGTAACCCGGCCTGTTGAGAAGGCTTGACCTGCCCTACGCCTTCAACGGCAGCGCGACGGGGTGTGCATCATGCAGCATGACCGCCAGCTGATGCAGCTGCGGATCGCGAAAACCCTGCTTCTCGATCGAGGCCACCGTCGAGAGCACGTAATCGCGGTTGTTGCCGGAGCGGCCGTGGCCCTGCTGCACGAAGCGCAGTTGCTCGGCCAGCGAGAGTCGACCGGCATATTGCACATGGCCGCGGTCGACCACATAGGCGAGCGCGGAGACGCGCTGCCGCGCCTCGTTCTCCAGCCACACCGAGCGCATCACCTCGCGATACACATTGGTGGTCTGCTCGCGGGAGCGCAGATAGTCGATCGTGTCGTCGCGCAAATGGGCCGCGACGCGGAAGGCGATGCCGCGACAGGCGCCGCCGCGATCGAGCCCGAGCACCAGGCCGGGCTTTTCCGGCGTGCCGCGGTGATCGAAGGAATAGACGCACAGCGCGCGGTGTTCACCGATCAGCCGCGCCGGCACCTGTTGCAGGAACTCGAAGCCCGGCTTCCACATCAGCGAGCCGTAGCCGAAAACCCACAGGTCCGTGTCGGACAAGTCTGTTGATGAGGGGCTGTTTGCTGTCATGGCGTCGATGGGTTAGCTAGCAGAACGAATCGCCCGGGCGAAGCAAATTTCGTGATGTTTCCAAGGCTTGGTTAGAAGGCTTGGTTAGAAGGCTCGGTGAGGGATCTTGGTTGGACGGCTTGACCGGAAGGCTGCGCGTTGCCCAGGCTTGCTGCCGCTTAGATTTTGACAAATTCGCGCGTCAAAGGACCCGCATGTCCGATATGACCATCGCACCACGCCGGCGCTCGCGTTTCGGCCTCTATTTCATGCCCGTCCTGGTGCTGATCGCCGCCGTGGCGTGGACCGGATTCTGGTTCTTTGCCGCCTCCCAGGTCGGCGTGCAGGCCGACGCCTGGCGCGCGCAGGAAGCGAGGGCCGGCCGGGTCTATGATTGCGCCAACCGCTCGGTGGCGGGTTACCCGTTCCGGCTCGAGATCCGCTGTGCCGATCCGAGTGTGATGCTGGTCGAGCAGACCGCCTCGCCGCAAACCTCGTTCGTGGCAAAGCTCGCCGAGATCCTGGTGGTGGCGCAGATCTACGATCCCAAACTCGTGATCGCGGAATTCAAGGGCCCGGCGACCCTCGCCGAGCACGGCGCGCCGCCGTCGTTCGCGGTCAACTGGAGCAAGGGCCGCAGCAGCGTGGTCGGCCTGCCCGCGGTGCCGCAACGCGCCTCGCTGGTGTTCGACGATCTCACCATCGACCGCACGGCTGCCGGCGCCGAGACGCCGCTGGCGCGCGCCGGCCATGTCGAGCTGCACGGCCGCCAGATCGATGGACCGACGCCGGGCAGCCAGGCGATCGAAACCGTGCTTCAGATCGCCGGCGGCACGCTTCAGGACGTGCATCCGCTGCTCACCCAGCCGTTCAACGCCGATATCCACGCCCGGCTGAACGGCCTGAAGGACTATTCGCCGAAGCCGTGGCCGCAACGCTTCCGCGAGATCCAGGCCGCCAACGGAAGTGTCGAGATCATTCAGTCGCGGATCGAGCAGGGCGATGTCGTCTCGGTCGCCGCCGGCACCTTGCGCCTCAACGCGCAGGGCCGCATCGAGGGCGAGCTGCAGATGACGGTCGCGGGCCTTGAGCGCGTGATCCCCGCGCTCGGCATCGACAAGTTGCTGGAGGACGGCGTGCCGCAGGCGACGCTGGATCGCGTCGCGCCTGGTGTGAAGAGCCAGGACATCAGCAATCTGTTCGGCGCGCTCAACCGAGCGATCCCCGGCCTCGGCAAGGTGATCCAGCAGAACGCCAATGCCGGCCTGACTGCGACCATCAATTCGCTCGGCACCGAAGCCGTGCTCGAAGGCAAGAAGGCGCGCAGCTTCCCGCTCCGCTTCGCCGACGGCGCGGTGTTCCTGGGACCGTTGAAGGTCGCACAGATTCCACCGCTGTTCTGATCGGAGTTTGGCAGCGAGGGAACCCTTCCGCCGGTGCCTCCGTGACGTGCCAATCACTGATCATTTGACGGCTCGCGCTGAGAAGTGCCTGCGCGCGGCCAGTTGCATTCGCGCAACATCCTCCGGAAAGATCGGGCGTTAACCTTCTTTGGCCATTGCGCGATCGCTTCCTGAGCCGACAATCTGCCTCGTCACATGCAACCTGGCTCCAGAGGAGCCCGTGGAGGCTGGGATGGTGAACTCGCGGCGGGTGCGGGCAGCGGCGTTGGGCGGGACGGTCGTTCTGTCGGGCTGCATGGTCACGTGGTTTGCGGCGTTCGGTTCGGCCGGCATCGAGAAGATCGGTGCGCCAGTCACCGGTGCGTCAGTCACCGATGCGTCAGTCACCGGTGCGTCAGTCACCGGTGCGTCAGTCACCGGTGCGTCGGTCACCGGTGCGTCGGTCACCAGCGTGTCGGTCACCTTTGCGTCAGTCACCGCAGCGTCAGTTGATGATTCCGGCGCAGCAGCTGTCGTCGCCGACGCGGTGTCCGCGACATCATCGGCAACTGCCACGTCGAACGCTGGCGTCGATACCCCCAACGCAGTGACCACGAGCGAACCGGACGCGATCGTGACCACCAATCCGGCGCCGACCGCGCAGCAGACGGAACCTGTCGTCGCGGCCGCGTTGAGCGACCCGGCGCTGCCGGCGGAGACCCGACCGGTGCAGATGCCGGCAGCGAACACGCCGGATACGGCGCCGCGCGTGGCCAAAGGGACGGCAGGGGCGGCGGTCGACTCCGTCGAGATCCTCGACGAGTGCTGGGACGTCAACGCCTGCGTCGACCGTTATCTGTGGGCGCTCTATCAAAGGACGCCCAAGGAAGACAGCATCAAGGTGCCGGAGCAGAGGCAGGTGAGGGTCAAGAGAAAGAAGAAGATGGTGACCGTCACCAGAACCTTCACCAGGCTGGTCGATGAGGATTTCGCCTGGAAGGACACCAAGGCGGCCGAAAGAATCGGCATGCCGATGGCCGACTATGTCATCGGAGGCGTGGACCGGAGCTTCAGGCTGAAACTCTTTCATGCGCTGCTCGCGGCGGAGCAGGCCGGCCTGTCGCCCGGCATCACCAGCGCCTTCCGCGACGACTACCGCCAGTCGATTGCAAGCGGGCTGAAGGCTGCCAGCAGCCGGTCGTATCACGGCGGCAGCTTCCGTGGCGGCTACGGCCACGGGCTCGCGGCCGACATCGTCAGCACCGACGGCGCGACGCGCGACGAGCGATGGGCGTCGTCGGAAAAACTCTGGAAATGGATGGACGCGCACGGCAAGGAGTTTGGCGTCGGGCGCCCCTATCTCGCTTATGACCCGCCGCATTTGGCGCCGATCGATGGCCAGGAATATGCCCATCACCGCGGTGGCGCCAAAACGCAGCAGGCAGCGCTGGACACGAAGGCGCGGGGCCGGCACGCAGCACGCGACAAACACGCCGCGGCGAAACGCGCAAAGACCGCAAAGTCATCGAAGGTGAGAACGATCTGAAGCGGGATCGAGGGTACGCGGCACCGTTGAACGGATCGTCGCACCCCGGCTCGCAGCCCCTCCGGTGCTCCCGGCGTCGGGCAAATCAGTACCAAAATCCGTCAAGCCCCCGGCGAAAAAATATTTCGGTTTATCGGAACGAAGAATCGGTGTATGAATTCGCCGTCTCGCCCGATTGAGGGACGCTCGCGATCGTCACGAACGTTGTGGTGGGATGCGGTGGACGCTGATGTCACGGCTGACGAGCGTGGCAGATGGCGGACGGCGAAATCGTGCAGGCCTGACGCCCTAGTGGCAGGTGTCTCATCGGAGGGAGCCAACGCTCCTTCCGTATGACGGTGACAAAACAGCCCAGTCTCGCCGGGGAGAGCACGTATAAGCCGTAACCCATCGCGCAGGGAAGGCCGGGATGTTTCCGGTTTCACCTGTGGTCCTACCTCCCGCGTTTTTTACTACGCGGGACCCATGGGTGCGATCGGCACCCGGTCTTCCCTGCGCCCTCTTCGCAACGAGAGGGCGGAACGAGAAGCAAAGCTCGGGCGAAGCGCGCCGCGAGAATGCGGATGTGTGACTCACGACCGACGCGTGGAGAGCGCACCGCGCTACTCCCCCTTCTTCGCCAGATTGGCATGCGGGCGGCCGAAGTCGGGTGCGGCGGAGTCCTGGCCGGTCTCGACGATGCCGCGACGGATGGCGCGGGTGCGGGTGAAGTGGTCGAACAGCGCTTCGCCGTCGCCGCGCCGGATCGCGCGGGTGAGCTTCGACAAATCCTCGGTGAAGGTGCCGAGCATCTCCAGCACCGCGTCCTTGTTGGCGAGGAACACGTCGCGCCACATCGTCGGATCCGAGGCCGCAATGCGCGTGAAGTCGCGAAAACCACCGGCGGAGAACTTGATCACTTCGGATTCCGTCACCTGCGCCAGCTCGTCGGCGGTGCCGACGATGGTGTAGGCGATCAGGTGCGGCAGATGGCTGGTGATCGCGAGCACGAGATCATGATGATCCGGCGTCATGATCTCGACCTTGGCGCCGAGCGCGGCCCAGAAGGCGCGCAGCTGCGCGGTCGCTTCGGGATCGGTGCCGTCGGGCGGCGTGAGGATGCACCAGCGGTTGATGAAGAGCTCGGCGAAGCCGGAGTCCGGGCCGGAATTCTCGGTGCCGGCGACCGGATGCGCCGGGATGAAGTGAACGCCGTCAGGCAGATGCGGTGCCATGTCCCTGACCACGGCGCCCTTGACCGAGCCGACATCGGAGATGATGGCGCCGGGCTTCAGATGGGCGGCGATCTCGGCCGCGACCGGACCGCAGGCGCCGACCGGGATGCAGAGGATGACGAGGTCGGCATCCTCTACGGCCTCCACATTGGTAGCGACGACGCGATCGACGAGGCCGAGCTCGGCGACCCGCGCACGGGTCTTCTCCGAGCGCGCGGTGGTGACGATCTCGCCGACCAGGCCTTGCACGCGGGCGCCGCGTGCGATGGAGCCGCCGATCAGGCCGAAGCCGATCAGCGCGACGCGTTTGAAAAGGGGTGCAGTGGTCACGGCGGCGGTCACTTTCCGGTCAGGAAGTCGCGCAGCCCCTCGACCACGAGGCGGTTGGCTTCCTCGGTGCCAATGGTCATGCGCAGCGCATGCGGCAGCTTGTAGTTCTTCAGTGCGCGCAGCACGAGGCCGCGCCGTGTGAGCCAGGCATCGGCTTCATCAGCAGTCTTGCCCTTCTCGGTCGGAAAGTGGATCAGCACGAAGTTCGCGACGCTCGGCGTCACCTCGAGCCCGAGCTTGCCGATCTCCTCGGTCAGCCAGCTGCGCCACTGTGCGGTGTGGGCCTTCGACATCTGCACATGCGCGCTATCCTCGATCGCCGCCGCCGCCGCCAGCATCGCCGGCGTCGAGACGTTGAACGGGCCGCGGATGCGGTTGCAGGCATCGACGATGTGCGCCGGCCCGAACATCCAGCCGACGCGCAGCGCGGCAAGGCCGTGGATCTTCGAGAAAGTGTGCGTCACCACCGTGTTCTCGGTGGTCGCCACCAGCTCGATGCCCATCTCGTAGTCGTTGCGCGAGACGTAATCGGCATAGGCGGCGTCGAGCACCAGCAGCACCTGCGAGGGGAGAGCGGCGCGCAGCCGCTTGACCTCGTCGAACGGCAGAAAGGTGCCGGTCGGGTTGTTCGGATTGGCGAGCCAGACCAGTTTCGTGCGCGGCGTCACCGCCTTCAGGATGGCGTCGACATCGGCGGTGAAATCGGTCTCGGCCACGACGATATTCCTGGCGCCATTCGCCATGGTCGCGATCGGGTAGACCAGGAAGCCGTGGGCGGTCGAGATCGCCTCGTCGCCCTGACCGAGATAGGCGTGCGCAAGCAGATTGAGGATCTCGTCGGAGCCGGCGCCGCAGATGATGCGGTCGGGATCGAGGCCGTAGGTGCGGCCGATCGCCTCGCGCAGCACGCGCGATGTACCCTCCGGATAGTCCTCGAGATGGTCGACTGCGTGCCGGTAGGCGTCCATCGCCTTGGGCGAGGGACCAAACGGCGTCTCGTTGGCGGACAGCTTGAACACCTTGCGCCCCGGTTCCGGCACCGGGGTCTTGCCGGGCGAGTAGGGCGCAATATCGAGGATGCCGGGATTCGGCACGGGGCGGGACATCTTCAACTCCGGACGGAGCGTCTTCCAGCGAAGCGGATACCGGTTCGCGCAAGGAAAACGCGTCTAAACAAGAATCTGGCGGGCAGCCTAGCTCTTGGCCGACCCGTTAGGGGGCACCGTATAGCGCGTTGCGTGGCTGCCGACGAGGGCCGAGGAGCGGACCGAGGCGCCGGCCTTGATCAAGGCCAGCTTGATGGTCTCGAATCCGGTGCCCGTAACCGAGACCAGAAGGGCCGCCCCATCGAAAGCGGTGTCGGGCACGGCGAGGATCTCGGCGAGCGGTGCCAGCGCGCGGGCGACGTCGGCGTTCCAGCCGGAGACGCGAACGCTCCACATCTGCACCTCGGTCACCATGGCGTCGTCGGCGACGCGGGAGACCACGAACACCGGCAGCGCGGCGGGATGGTCAGCGCGTTCGAGGAACGGCAGCCGCGCGATGATCTTCGGCGCGCCTTCGGCTTCGAGCGCGTTCCACCACGGTGTGCGGCTCGAGATCGCCGAGACAAGCGCGAGATCGCCCTTGGATTTCGCCACGGCCTCGACCGCGGCCTGCGCGCTGAAATGCGCCACATAGGGCACCACGAAGCCGAAGTGAAATCGCGCCGAGTCGCGCATCGCGGATTCGCCGACCGAGACGTCGGCATGTACCGAGAACGGCGCCTGGACATAGGTGAACGTCGAGATGATGACGCGCCAGATGCTCTCGATGGTGTCGAGTGGCAGGATGCCGCGGTGACGCTCGACCAGGCTGCGCATCATGCTGGCTTCGCGCGCCGGGCGGAACGCCGAGCCGACCTCCTGGGTCTGCTTGACCTGGATCAGGCGGTCGATGATGTCGCCGCGCGCCATCAACAGGCGATGGACCTGCTCGTCGATCGCGTCGATCTCCTTGCGCAGCTCCTGCAAGGTGGGCGGTGACGGGGGTGGCTTGGACATCTCGAAGACCTTGTCGTCCTGATGGCCCGATAGGGTGCCGGACAGGGTTCCTGCTTAGGAAAGACGGCCGCCGAAAGCAAAGAGAAACGTTGCCGCCCGGCCGTGCGGGACGCGGGTTAACCATGCGTTGCGGCGAGGCCGCCTTGACGACCGGGAGTACGAGGACTAGTTTCCCGACACTCCGTGGTCATTTGAGCCGGCCGGCTTGCAGCCACGTTAAACAACTCGCTAAACAGGCCGGGGACAGTTGAGCTCCCGGCCGAACCTTTGTTCAGGCCGGGTTTTTTATGGCCTGATTTCGCTGTTCGAGCCCTCCCGCGCGGAGGCAGGGTCGCCTACATGAGCAACGTGCGTCCGATACCGAGCCCTTCGACTCCTTACGATGATCGCGCCCAGGAGGTGGACCATCCGTCGTCGTTGGTGGCGAAGTTCGGCATGGATCAGCCGCTCAGGCTCGATTGCGGTGTCGATCTGGCGCCGTTCCAGATCGCCTATCAGACCTATGGCGAGCTCAATGCCGACAGGTCCAACGCGATCCTGATCTGCCATGCGCTGACGGGCGACCAGCATGTCAACAACGTCCATCCCCTCACCGCCAAACCCGGCTGGTGGGACACCATGGTCGGCGCCGGCAAGCCGCTCGATCCCGAGAAATACTTCATCATCTGCTCCAACGTGATGGGCGGCTGCATGGGCTCGACCGGGCCCGCCTCGATCAATCCCGTAACCGGGAAGGCTTGGGGGCTCGAATTTCCCGTGATCACCATCCCCGACATGGTGCGTGCGCAGGCGATGCTGATCGATCGCCTCGGCATCGCGACCCTGTTCTGCGTGGTCGGCGGCTCGATGGGGGGCATGCAGGTTCTGCAATGGACCGCGGCGTATCCGGAGCGGGTGTTCTCCGCACTGCCGATCGCCTGCGCGACGCGCCATTCGGCGCAGAACATCGCGTTCCACGAGCTCGGACGACAGGCGGTGATGGCCGATCCCGACTGGCGCGGCGGCCGCTATGTCGACGAGGACACCCATCCGCATCGCGGGCTCGCCGTGGCGCGGATGGCCGCGCACATCACCTATCTCTCGGACGCCGCGCTGCATCGCAAGTTCGGACGGCGGATGCAGGACCGCGACCTGCCGACCTTCTCGTTCGACGCGGATTTCCAGGTCGAGAGCTATCTGCGCTACCAGGGCTCATCGTTCGTCGAGCGCTTCGACGCCAACAGCTACCTCTATCTGACGCGCGCGATGGATTATTTCGACATCGCCGCCGACCACAATGGCGTGCTGGCGAAGGCCTTCGCCGGGATCAAGACGAGGTTCTGCGTGGTGTCCTTCACCAGCGACTGGCTGTTCCCGACCTCGGAATCGCGGGCACTGGTGCATGCGCTGAATGCGTCGAGCGCGCGAGTGTCGTTCGCCGAGATCGAAACCGATCGCGGGCATGACGCCTTCCTGCTCGACGTGCCCGAATTCTTCGATATTTCCCGCGCCTTCCTGCAGGCCGCAGGCAAGGCGCGCGGCCTCGCGAACGGCGGCAGCCAGTCATGAGCATCCAGCAAGCCCTGCCGCTCTCGGGCGTCGCACCCGAGCGGACCGGAAGCTATCGCACCGACCATCTCCTGGTCGCCGACATGGTGCAGCCCGACTCACGCGTGCTCGACGTCGGCTGCGGCGACGGCGAATTGCTCGAGCTGCTGGAGAGCCGCGGCATCGACGGCCGCGGCATCGAGCTGTCGCGCGAGGGCGTCAATCACTGCGTCGCCAGGGGGCTTGCGGTGGTGCAGGGCGATGCCGACACCGACCTCGTCAACTATCCCGACGATGCCTTCGACTATGTGATCCTGTCGCAGACGCTGCAGGCGACGCGGCAGCCGCGCGTGGTGCTGGAAAACTTGCTGCGCATCGGTCATCGCGCCATCGTCTCGTTCCCGAATTTCGGTTTCTGGAAGATGCGGCTGCAGCTCCTGATCGGCGGCCAGATGCCGCGCACGGAAAACCTGCCGGCGACCTGGTACGACACATCGAACATCCATTTCTGTACCATCAAGGATTTCGTGCAGCTCTGCGACGAGATCAACGTCAAGATGGAGCGCGCGGTGGCGCTCGATCTCTATGGCCGTCCGGTGCCGCTCAATCTGCCGTGGTGGGTCTGGAACATGTTCGGTGAGCAGGGCGTGTTCCTGCTGAGCCGGGGCGGGCAGGGGAAGTAACCATCGCCGCCATTGCGAGGAGCGAAGCTACGAGGCAATCCACCTCTCCTGCACGGATGGATGGAATGCTTCCGCCTCGGTTCAAACCGGCGCTGCCACCAGCGATCGCGGATCGCGCACCGGCCAGCGGCCGGCCTCCACCAGCGCGATGAAGCGCTCCACCATCTCGTTGAACAGCGCGGGCTCTTCCAGATTGAGCACGTGGCCCGACTTCGGGAAGAAGGCGAGGCCGGCAGCCGGCAAATGCTTCTTCAGGAACATGCTCGGCGCGATGCAATTGTCGTCCTCGTCGCCGCACAGGATCAGCGCCGGTGTCGGCACGCGCCTGACAGCCTCGGTCATCGTGTAGATCGAGGGGCGGCCACCCTGGAAGCTGCGCATCGTGTTCGCGGAGCCCTTCGCGTCATGGCGGGCGAGCGCAGCGTAGAAATCCGCGTGGCCACGCGGATCCTTCAGCAGGAACGGAATCCGGCTCGGCGCCTCGCGCGTCACCTTCGCGACCTCGGCCGAGCCGATCGCCTCCAGCTGCTCGGCATTGGCGCGGCACTGCGCGCGGAACGCGTCGAGATTCTCCAGCGGCGAGCCGGAGCCGACGGCAGCAAGCGTCATCGAGCGCGCGCGCTCCGGCGCGTTGAGCCCGACCTGCAGCGAGGAGTAGGAGCCCATCGACAGGCCGACGAAATGCGCCCTGTCGATCCCGAGGTGATCGAGCACCGCGAGCGCGTCGGTGTAGAAGTGCTTGTAGGTGTAGACATCGGCGGTCGGCGGAACATCCGAGGGCGCGTAACCGCGCGCGGAGTAGGCGATGCAGCGATGGGAGCGTGCGAAGTAGCGCATCTGCGGTTCCCAGTTGGTATGATCAGCTGCGAACTCGTGCAGGAAAATGATCGGGGTTCCGGTGCCGGCCTCTTCGAAATAGAGCCGGACATTATCTTTCGTGACGGCGTGGGGCATTTTAATTTCCTTCTCGTTGCCGGCTCCAGATTTGCAATTAATTTCCCGGTCCGCAATGCGGCATTGCCGTTTCTTTTCGTCCTTGAATCATCGCGAAATGACCCAGAAATCGTTGCCGCGCCGTCACACCCGATCTTCCTCTCGCCACATCCCGACTTTCAAACGCCCGCCGCGCTCCACAGGAGCGCGATGGGGAATGGGGGCCTGTAGAGGATCTGGTCGCGTATGGTTCCGTTGCTCGCGTATCGCCGGTCGCTTCGTGTTGTGGCGCTGGCTCTGTGTTCGCTCACTCTCGCCGTCGTCTGCGCCGCTCCGGCGTCCGCCCGCCCCGCTCATTCCCGTCACGCGCGTCCGGCCGATGCCGGCACTCGCGCGCGCCATCATGCCTCTCGTCGTCACCGGCACGTCGGGCTGCTCTTGCGCGGCGATCGCGGTGACGGGCAGATGCAAACGCCAGGTTTCGCCGACCCCGATGCCCGCGTCCCGAACACCGGCGGCGTCACCGAGACGAGCGGTTTCGGCTCGTCCGGCATCGGCATCGTTGCCGAGGCGCGTCGCTATCTCGGCGGCAACCCGACCAGCCGCCGCAGCCTGTGGTGCGCGCGCTTCATGAACATGGTGCTGAAGGAGTCGGGCTATCGCGGCACCGGCTCCGACATGGCGAGTTCGTTCGCCCATTACGGCCAGCGCGTCTCGGGTCCCCAGGTCGGCGCCATTGCCGTGATGGGCCGCCGCGGCGGCGGCCATGTCGGCATCATCACCGGCATCGATGCCAGGGGCAATCCGATCATGATCTCCGGCAACAACGGCAACCGCGTCCGCGAGGCACCGGTGTCGCGCGGCCGGATCTATGCCTACGTGATGCCGAACTGAGGCCTACACCAATGTCGGCTGCTCGGCGGCGATGGTGTCGCCGACGGCCGCACTGCCGTCGGTGATGATCTCGGCATAGATGCCGCATTCATTGTTGCCGAAGCGCTGCATCAGCAATTGCGGGACCATCAGGTCGCGCACGCCGGTGTCGGGATCGACATTGACCGCGGCGCAGCGCGTGATGCGCTTCACCACCTTCGCCCGTGCGCTGCCGATCGCAATGGTCTGGTCGAGCAGGCTGGCCTCGTGCCAGGCGGGCCAGCCCTCGACATAGAGATTGGCGCGGAACCGGAGCGGGTGCACGGGCGCCTGCACCATGGTTTCGATCGCGCGCAGGCTCGCCAGGTTGATGATCGAGACCACCTTGCGCGCGACGTCGGAGAAGCTATGGCCGGGGCTCGCCAGCACCTTGGGCGGCCCCTTGATCTGGCTGGCATGCGTATCGGCGAAATAGCGCTCGATCGCCGCGCGCCCCTCCGACGTCTCGAGGTCGCCCTGGGCGACCATCGCGCCATCACGGCGCAGCGTGAGCACATGGCTGTCATCGTCGAAATGGGCGCGCAGCGGCGCCAGCCATTCGTCCCGTTGCAGCATCAGGAAATGCGGCTTGGCCAGCCATGTCGGGGCCGACGGGTCGAAACCGCTTGGTCCGTTCTCGATCGCGTAGCGGCGGTCGGAGCGGAGCGTCTGGCCGGCATGCAGTTCGGCGTGCGGCAGCGGCTCCGGAGTAAGGCCCTTGACGGGATAGCGGAAGATGCCGGTGATCCTGGCAGTGGATGTGTGCGTCTGTTCCATCCGCTCGATCTAGCGTGTTTGACGCGCGAGGAAAACCGCCGGCAGCTGAAGGCAGCTAGTCGGTCCGCGCCGCGCCGGGCGCATCGAGGACTCGCTGCATGAAGACGAGATCGAGCCAGCGGCCGAACTTGCGTCCGATCTCCGGCATGCGCGCGACCTCGACAAAGCCAAGGCTCGCATGCAGGCGCAGCGATGCCTGGTTGCCGCCGTCGATTCCGGCGATCAGGACATGTTTGCCGAGGACGGTCGCGGCGGCGATCAGTTCCTCGACGATGATCCGCCCCAACCTGCGACCGCGATGGTCGGTGTGGATATAGACGCTGTGCTCGACGCTGTAGCGGTAGCCCGGCCAGGCCCGGAAGTCGCCGAACGTGCCGTAGCCGAGGACGATCGATCCCTCGGCAGCAACCAGCACCGGATAACCCAGCGCCTGCCGCGCGGTCAGCCAGACCAGCCGGTCGGCCTCGGTATCCTGCTTCTCGGTCCAGACCGCGTTCGAGTTGGCGACGGCCTCGTTGTAGATCGCGGTGATGGCGGGAATGTCCTGCGCGGTGGCCGGGCGGATTTCCATGGCAGGCTCCTCAATTACCTCTTGAACGGGCCGTATCGTCTACTATATAAGACGTAATGTCAATTATAGAGGACAATGCCGACGAGGGCCTGGGGCGGCGGATCCGGGCCGAACGGGAGGGCCGCAGCTGGTCGCTGGCGGAACTCGCCGGGCGGGCCGGTGTCTCCAAGGCCATGCTGAGCAAGGTCGAGCGGGCCGAAGCTAGTCCGACGGCCGCGACGCTGTCGCGGATCGCGACGGCCTACGGCCTGACCATGGCGGCGCTGTTCGAGCCGGCGGTGTCGGCAGGTTCCCGCCTCCAGCGCGCCAATGACCAACCGGTGTGGCGCGATCCGAAGGCGGACTATCTGCGGCGACAGGTGTTCCTGCACCCAGCCAACCCGCTGGAGCTGGTGGAGATCGAGCTTCCTGCCAGACAGGAGGTCGGCTTCCCCGCCAGCGCATATCACCTGATACGCCAGGTGGTCTGGGTCATCAGCGGCTGTCTCATCCTGATGGAAGGTGCAGTCCGCCACGAACTCGCGGCGGGCGACCGCATCGAGCTCGGTCCACCATCGGACATCGTCTTCCGTAATGAGAGCGCTCAGCCTTGCCGCTACCTCGTCGCCGTCGTGCGGCGCTGAGACGCAAATCACCGGGCGAAATCGCAAGACGTGGCTCTTCCGTTTTGGAACCAAGTGCCCACATCTGCGGCAAGCCTAAGAAATGATGGCGACGACCAGAGGCTGGTTGAGGAACGTCAACGCGGCCCGCGGAAACCCAATGAAGATGCCGGAACCATGCCTGACAGGGTGGTGACGGCAGGCCGAGGGAAACAAAATGAACGTAGAAAAGTACACCGAGCGCTCGCGCGGATTCATCCAGTCTGCCCAGTCGCTCGCAATGCGCGATGGTCACCAGCAGTTCTCGCCGTTGCATCTGCTCAAGGTGCTGCTGGACGACAGCGAGGGCCTAGCCGGCGGTCTGATCGACCGTGCAGGCGGCAATTCCCGAGCAATCCTGAAGGCGACCGAAGAGGCGCTGAACAAGCTGCCGAAAGTGTCGGGAAGCGGTGCCGGGCAGGTCTACCTGTCTCCGGAGCTGGCGCGCGCCTTCGATGCGGCCGAGAAGGCCGCCGACAAGGCCGGCGACAGCTTCGTCACGGTCGAGCGGCTGCTGCTCGGGCTCACGCTCGAGAAGGGCAGCGAGGCTGCCGGCATCCTGGGCAAGGGCGGCGTCACGGCACAAAACCTCAATGCCGCGATCGAAGCGTTGCGCAAGGGCCGCACCGCCGACAGCGCAACGGCGGAGAACGCCTACGACGCGCTGAAGAAATATGCCCGTGACCTGACCCAGGCGGCGCGTGACGGCAAGCTCGATCCGGTGATCGGTCGCGACGAGGAGATCCGCCGCACCATCCAGGTGCTGTCGCGGCGGACCAAGAACAATCCCGTGCTGATCGGCGAGCCCGGCGTCGGCAAGACCGCGATCGTCGAGGGCCTGGCGCTGCGCATCCTCAACGGCGACGTGCCGGAGAGCCTGAAGGACAAGAAGCTCCTGTCGCTCGACATGGGCGCGCTGATTGCCGGCGCAAAATACCGCGGCGAGTTCGAGGAGAGGCTGAAATCCGTGCTGCAGGAGGTCTCGTCCGCCGAAGGCGGCATCATCCTGTTCATCGACGAGATGCACACGCTGATCGGCGCCGGCAAGGCCGACGGCGCGATGGACGCGTCCAACCTGCTGAAACCGGCACTCGCCCGCGGCGAGCTGCACTGCATCGGCGCGACCACGCTCGACGAATACCGCAAGCATGTCGAGAAGGATGCCGCGCTGGCGCGCCGGTTCCAGCCGATCTATGTCAGCGAGCCGACGGTCGAGGATACGATCTCGATCCTGCGCGGCCTGAAGGACAAGTACGAGCAGCATCACGGCGTGCGCATCACCGACTCCGCGCTGGTGGCCGCGACCACGCTGTCGAACCGCTACATCACCGACCGTTTCCTGCCCGACAAGGCCATCGACCTGATGGACGAGGCCGCGGCGCGGCTGAAGATGCAGGTCGATTCCAAGCCGGAAGAGCTCGATTCGCTGGATCGTGACATCATCCGGCTGAAGATCGAGCAGGAGGCCCTGAAGAAGGAGAACGATGCCGGCTCGCGGAGCCGCCTGCAGACGCTGGAGAAGGAGCTCGCTGATCTCGAGGAGAGGTCGGCGGCGCTGACGGCGCGCTGGAGCGCAGAGAAGAACAAGCTCTCCAATGCACAGAAGCTGAAGAGCGAACTCGACGCACTCCGGGTCGAGCTTGCCAACGCGCAGCGCCGCGGCGAATTCCAGAAGGCGGGCGAACTGGCCTATGGCCGGATTCCCGAGCTGGAGCGGAAGCTCGCCGACGTCGAGGCGCGCGAGAATGGCGGCGAGATGATGGAGGAGGCGGTCACCGCCAACCACATCGCGCAAGTCGTGTCGCGCTGGACCGGCGTGCCGGTCGACAAGATGCTCGAAGGCGAAAAGGACAAGCTCCTGAAAATGGAGGAGAGCCTCGCCAAGCGCGTCGTCGGCCAGGCCGAAGCGGTGCATGCGGTGGCAACCGCGGTACGCCGTGCGCGCGCGGGCCTGCAGGACCCGAACCGGCCGACCGGCTCGTTCATGTTCCTCGGCCCCACCGGCGTCGGCAAGACCGAGCTGACCAAGGCGCTCGCCGCCGACCTGTTCAACGACGAGACCGCAATGGTCCGCCTCGACATGTCCGAGTTCATGGAGAAGCACTCGGTCTCGCGGCTGATCGGCGCGCCTCCCGGCTATGTCGGCTATGACGAGGGCGGGGCGCTCACCGAAGCGGTGCGGCGCCGGCCTTACCAGGTCGTGCTGTTCGATGAGATCGAGAAGGCGCATCCCGACGTCTTCAACGTGCTGTTGCAGGTGCTCGACGATGGCCGCCTGACCGACGGTCAGGGCCGCACCGTCGATTTCCGCAACACGCTGATCATCATGACCTCGAACCTCGGTTCGGACTTCCTGGTGAATCAACCGGAGGGCGAGGACACGTCAGCGGTGCGTGACCAGGTGATGGGCGTCGTGCGGGCGCATTTCAGGCCGGAGTTCCTGAACCGCATCGACGAGATCATCCTGTTCCATCGCCTGCAGCGCAGCGAGATGGGCCGCATCGTCGAAATCCAGTTCGCGCGGCTGACGAAGCTGCTCGAGGATCGCAAGATCGTGCTGGAGCTCGATGCAAAGGCGCGCGACTGGCTGGCGGAGAAAGGCTGGGATCCGGCCTATGGCGCTCGCCCGCTGAAGCGCGTGATTCAGCGCAGCGTGCAGGATCCGCTCGCCGAGATGATCCTGGCCGGCGAGGTCAAGGACGGCGATCGGGTCGTGATCTCGGCCAAGGGCAACGTGCTGACCTTCAATGGTCAGGTGCCCAAGACCGCGGAGATCGTTCAGTTCGAGGCGCCGGTCTCCAAGCGCAAGCTGAACTGACGCGCAGTGGCAAAGCGGCCCCTTCTCGGCGACGGGGAGGGGCTTGCTCTCATTCCTCCGGAACGATCGGCGGACTTGGTTGTCCGGGCTCGTCGTCATCGCCGGCTTCGAGCTCCGACAGAATATCGACCAGGTCGCGCGCGCGACCGGTGGCCAACGGCTTGCCGGCATTCATCAGGGGCTCGTCATTGGCGAGCCAGGCCTGCGCTTCCGCAAGCTCGGTTATCGTCGCGCCGGATGCGATGATCCGGGCGATGGTGACGTCGTCGGCGTGGCCGACGGCCTTCAGCACGTCGTCGCGGGTGAGGGTCATGGCGTCATTCCCGGTGAAGATGTTTGCGAAGCGCAGCGATACCCCCACCCGCAGCCGATTCCCGGCGACGGGTGGGGATACTCGACTCGAAGCCTCAGCCGTGCGTCGTGAGCCGAGGCGGGTGCTGGGACATCTCCCAGAGTTCGATCGCCGCAAGGATCGCGACCGCGATACCGATCACGACGTGGACGGTCATCGCCCTGGTGCCCTGGAAGCCCAGGACCCATGGCGAGACCATCGTCCAAAGTCCGACGATCAGGTTCAGCCACTCCTCCCAGACCGCGAATGCCGCGAGCGCGGCGATCGCAATGATCGCGATCACGATGCCGGCGATATGGGCGTTGGTGGCAACCGCTCCGGCGTCGTACCTGAACAGCCAGGGCGACAGGAACAGAACTGCGCCGAGGATCAGGTTTGCGACGTCACACAGTTTTGAGTTCGTCCAGTTCTCCATGACACCCTCCATTGGAGGTTTCACTGACGAATCAACTGGATGGTTGCTATCCCGGTTCCCTTCTCATGCATGAAATTTAATGGAACCGCGGGAGGTCTTGGCCGGTTGCCCCCAGGCGGACGGCCAGCTCAACTGCGAAAAAGAGCAGAGCAGACTGCAAGGTCCTCCTGTCCTCGCCTCGCAATATCGACATCGCTGGCCGGGCCGATCCCAAGCAGGAGGCAATTCGCATGGCCAGGCACCTCGTCGCCCACAACAGACCCGTGTTCGAGCAACTTCACCCGAAAATCTATGGAACAGCGGTCGGTCTTGTCGTCTGGTTCGCGCTCTCGGCGTGGATCCTGTTTGACCGCCAGAGCGCGGTTGGGCTGCCGCTCGCGATGGTCAGTCTGCTGCTGTTCGTTGCGGTCATGCTGCCGTGGTTGCTGTCCCGGATCTGGAAACGGCATCGGCTGCCGCTTGATCAGCACGAGGACAGTGTTTCGTTCCAAGACTGGAAGGCGGGCGATCTTGCGGTCTGGGGAAGCCGGCTTCACAGCATGCACGCGGCAATCGACATGCTGTTGCCGCTGGCGGCAGTCGCATTCGGCCTGACCGCGATCGGCATCGTGTTCCTGATCTGCGCCCACACCGGTCCGTAGGAGGCTGCGCGGCCGGATGATCGGATCGCTCGATGCTGGTGTGCCGAATCAGCGGTTGGTGATGGATCGCGTCTGCGGCGGGGGGCTGGCGTCGGAGACGATGCGCGAATTGCCACGGCTCGCCATCTGGGCGTCAATCTCGTCGCGTTTCTTCTCGAAGGCTGCCAGCATCGGGCCTTCGAGAGAGCGGCCGCGCGGCAGCTTGACGCGCATCGGGTCGACGAAGCGGCCGTTGACCAGGATTTCGTAGTGCACATGGGGTCCGGTCGATTGGCCGGTCGAGCCGACGAAACCGATCACCTGGCCCTGTCGCACCTTCTTGCCGATCTCCATGCCCTTGGCGAAGGCGGACATGTGGCCGTAGGCCGTCTCATAGCCGTTGGCGTGCTTGATCCGGATATATTTGCCGTAGCCACCCTCGGGACCGACCTTCTCGAGCACGCCGTTGCCGGAAGCGAAGATCGGCGTGCCGTAGGCGGTCGCCCAGTCGACGCCGGTGTGCATCTTCACATAGCCGAGAATCGGGTGGCGGCGGCCGCCGAAGCCGGAGCGCATGATCGCGTTGGCGACCGGCTTGCGCACCAGGAATTTCTTCGCGCTCTTGCCGGTCTCGTCATAGTAGTCGACCAGTCCGTCGTCGGAGCTCTGGAAGCGGTAATATTTCTTGGTCTCGCCGCCCACCGTCAGCGCGGCGTAGAGCACTTCGGTCTTTTCCGTGCTCGTCACGCCCTCGTCTTCGCCGGCATAGAACACGTCGAAGGAATCGCCGGGCTGCACCTTGCGCTGGAAGTCGACGTCGTAGGAGTAGATCTTGACCATGTCCTCGATCACGGTCGGCGGTACCTTGTTGCGCAGCGCGGTCTCGTAAATGCTCTGATAGAGCCGCACGCCGCTGCCATCATCCTCGTCGTCGTCGTCCTCCTTGGAATTGTCGGCGGTTTCGGTGACGGTGTTCATGCTGGCGACGTCGACAGCGACATATTTGCCCATGTCGGACAGCGCGGCGACGGCTTCGATGACCGAGTCGTTGGCGACGATGACGCGATAGGGCTGCAGCCGCATGCCTGGCGCAGCCGGGGCCATCAGGATCCGCACCTTCTGGCCTTCCTTGAGGCCGCCGTCGCGGCCGCGCGAACCAAGGTTTGCGGCGATCGCCTTGGCCTCGTCGGGCGTCGCGCCCTGGTCGCGCAGGATCGAGGTGATGGTGTCACCCTTCTTGACGAGGTGAACCCGTTCGCCGGTCGGATTGCCGCCGGTCACCTGCTCCTTGGTCTTGGGCAGCAGGGTGACGTTCTCCGGCACCACGCGGGTCTCGAAGCCCGCATAGGGATCGGAGGCGTTGCCTTCGGCGGCGTAGGCCATCTTCATGTCGGCGCCGCCGGTCGTGTCGGGCGCGGCGCTGGCGAGCGTGTAGCGCACCGAGCTGCCGGAGCCGCGCCAGTTGGCGGCATCGCGGACCCGCATCAGCACGTCGTCGAGCGCAACGACGGCGGCGAGCTTGGCCTTCGGCAGCACGGTCCCGAGATCCTTGGTGACGAACGAGACCTCGGCGTCGGGCTCGGCAGCATCAGCCGCATTCGGGTCCTCGGCCGCGGCCGGCGTGTCGGACCCGACATCGCTCAGCAGGCGCTGGGCGTTGAAGGGTGGAATCTTGGCCGACAGGTCGCTCGTGGTCATCGAGAGATTGCCGGCAATCCGGATGAAGGGCCGCACCCGCATCACGTCGCGATTGCCGACACGGGTCACGGTCGAGACGCGGACCACGCTGCGCGAGGCCGAAGAATCGCTCGGCGGCGGCAGGCGGTCACCCTTGTGCAGGCTGACGACGCGATCATTGGCGCCGAGCGCGCCGCGCAGCGCGCCTTCGACGCGCTCCGGCACCTTGGCGAAAGTCATCTCGCCGTCCAGCGACGCAAAAACGGCGCCGCCGATGAGAGCCGCGCCGCACAGGCCTGTAAGGATAGTGCCGCTGAACCATTGTACGGAGACACGGCGGCGGTCGATCACCGCGGCCTCGGTGCCATCGACGGAAAGCGGCGGCTCGTGACCGAGATCGATCATCCCGGTCTCGCGCCCATAGCCGCCTCCGCGTGACGCCCGTTGGCTCAACCCTGCATCCCCCCAAATTCCATCAACATGCGACCAACCTCTGCTCGTCCTCTTGCTCCGTCTCTCCTCCACACGCGGAGGAATTCGGTAGCGTGGCGAGCCACACGCAAGGAAGTCCGGGAGACGAAGGCCATTAGCTAGCCGCTATCTCGAACGTCAATGGTGTGCAGATCTCTCGATGTTGCTCGGCCGTGAAGGGAAGAGGCGACGGCTTCGGAGAAAATCGCCTGGTCCCCGAGAAAACCACCCGAGCCCCCACAGGTTTCGAGCGGTTCAGTGCATACGATATAGCCAGAACGGCGCAGGATTGTGGCTCAAGTGCGGCGCAAGGTCCCTAAAAGTCTGGACTTTTTCGTTCCTGAAAAAAGTTCGTCGTGATGCGACGATTTCTTGACGATCAGTGTTGACAGGTCCGAAGGGCTGGGCCTATAAGGCACCCACTGAGCGCGGCGCTGCATTGGCCCACGAGGCCAAGGCAAGCATTCGCGCCCTTGATGCTCCTCACTTCGATGAGTGACACAACAGCCGACATAAATCGGTTGGGGTTTACCGTCGATTGCTGAAGGGTAGAACCACCCTATAGGGTGTGGGGTTCTCGAACCCCGGGCTGTTTGACAAGTGAAGATGAAGAAAGAGAAACGTGGACGGCGGAGTCCTTGCGTCTCTCGGAATGCTTGAAGGCTTCGGCTTTCATCGTTCGAGAGTGGACGAAAGACTTCGGCGGTACACGTTTCAAAGGTTACACCATCGCTGCCAGCGATGTGAATCGTGGGCAGCTTGCCGGCTTCGGCCGGTGAAGAATGGTGGGACCTCGTCAAACGTTGTGATCAGCCGGTTCAAGGTTTCAAGTCCAACTTGAGAGTTTGATCCTGGCTCAGAGCGAACGCTGGCGGCAGGCTTAACACATGCAAGTCGAGCGGGCGTAGCAATACGTCAGCGGCAGACGGGTGAGTAACGCGTGGGAACGTACCTTTTGGTTCGGAACAACACAGGGAAACTTGTGCTAATACCGGATAAGCCCTTACGGGGAAAGATTTATCGCCGAAAGATCGGCCCGCGTCTGATTAGCTAGTTGGTGAGGTAACGGCTCACCAAGGCGACGATCAGTAGCTGGTCTGAGAGGATGATCAGCCACATTGGGACTGAGACACGGCCCAAACTCCTACGGGAGGCAGCAGTGGGGAATATTGGACAATGGGCGCAAGCCTGATCCAGCCATGCCGCGTGAGTGATGAAGGCCCTAGGGTTGTAAAGCTCTTTTGTGCGGGAAGATAATGACGGTACCGCAAGAATAAGCCCCGGCTAACTTCGTGCCAGCAGCCGCGGTAATACGAAGGGGGCTAGCGTTGCTCGGAATCACTGGGCGTAAAGGGTGCGTAGGCGGGTCTTTAAGTCAGGGGTGAAATCCTGGAGCTCAACTCCAGAACTGCCTTTGATACTGAGGATCTTGAGTTCGGGAGAGGTGAGTGGAACTGCGAGTGTAGAGGTGAAATTCGTAGATATTCGCAAGAACACCAGTGGCGAAGGCGGCTCACTGGCCCGATACTGACGCTGAGGCACGAAAGCGTGGGGAGCAAACAGGATTAGATACCCTGGTAGTCCACGCCGTAAACGATGAATGCCAGCCGTTAGTGGGTTTACTCACTAGTGGCGCAGCTAACGCTTTAAGCATTCCGCCTGGGGAGTACGGTCGCAAGATTAAAACTCAAAGGAATTGACGGGGGCCCGCACAAGCGGTGGAGCATGTGGTTTAATTCGACGCAACGCGCAGAACCTTACCAGCCCTTGACATCCCGGTCGCGGACTCCAGAGACGGAGTTCTTCAGTTCGGCTGGACCGGAGACAGGTGCTGCATGGCTGTCGTCAGCTCGTGTCGTGAGATGTTGGGTTAAGTCCCGCAACGAGCGCAACCCCCGTCCTTAGTTGCTACCATTTAGTTGAGCACTCTAAGGAGACTGCCGGTGATAAGCCGCGAGGAAGGTGGGGATGACGTCAAGTCCTCATGGCCCTTACGGGCTGGGCTACACACGTGCTACAATGGCGGTGACAATGGGATGCTAAGGGGCGACCCTTCGCAAATCTCAAAAAGCCGTCTCAGTTCGGATTGGGCTCTGCAACTCGAGCCCATGAAGTTGGAATCGCTAGTAATCGTGGATCAGCACGCCACGGTGAATACGTTCCCGGGCCTTGTACACACCGCCCGTCACACCATGGGAGTTGGTTTTACCTGAAGACGGTGCGCTAACCGAAAGGGGGCAGCCGGCCACGGTAGGGTCAGCGACTGGGGTGAAGTCGTAACAAGGTAGCCGTAGGGGAACCTGCGGCTGGATCACCTCCTTTCTAAGGATGATCCTTCAGATCGCTCACGCAATCCTATTGCTGCGGCATCTATCGGATCGTTTTAGAAACATTCAGGGGCCAATCGATCGCAAGATCATTGAGCTCCATTGGCGGGATTTCGCCGTCTTCGTTTCTCTTTCTTCGCGGACGAACACGCGCCAGGGGCTTAGCGCTGTGCGATGCATCGGCGCGAGTCGATTGCGCGCGAGCGGGCTCCGACGTCTCTCAAGAGACGAGCGTTAGGGGCTTGTAGCTCAGTTGGTTAGAGCGCGCGCTTGATAAGCGTGAGGTCGGAAGTTCAAGTCTTCCCAGGCCCACCACTTTGATCGAGTGCGGAGCATTCGTCTTCTGGTTACGGGGCCATAGCTCAGCTGGGAGAGCGCGTGCTTTGCAAGCATGAGGTCGTCGGTTCGATCCCGTCTGGCTCCACCAGATGGAATCGAAGATCGAGAATGCCTCGACCAAATCGTCCGCGAAACATCACTTCGCGTGCATGTGCCTGGATAGGCAGTGTCACGCGTGTTTTCTGACATCGTAAAGAGGAGATCGATCCGAGTTTGGATCAAGCGAAGCAATTCGCCTGAACCATTCATTATCTCCGGGATCATTTCGGCGCTCGTACTCAGTCGCGAGATTGGGTGCGG
>NZ_JAFCKQ010000015.1:0-57500 GCF_018130215.1 Bradyrhizobium jicamae | reverse complement strand
GTCCATATTGCTTGAAGCAATCGGCGGCGTAGTCGTTCGGCGCTTCCAGCACCACATAGACACCCCAGCGCAGATCGCGGAACACCGGACGGCCGTCGCGCTCCAGCGACGACACCACTTCGACGATGCCGGATCTCTCCAGCACGCCGCCCTTCTCGCGTGGCCGCATCACATGCGGCAGGTCGTCGACGCCGCAGGGCGGAAACAGCAAGCCTTCCGACGGCACGTCGAGCGTGCAGGCATTGGCGATCGCCGCCATCTCGATCGCGGATTTGGTCCCGTCGAGGAAGGAGTTGAACATCTGCGGATTCATGCCGGCGGATTGCGCTTCGCCCGCGGTCAGCCCGTAGTGCTGCCACACGCCTTCCGGCGTCACGTCGTGATAGGCGGGTAGATACTTGGTGCCCTTGCCGGCGGCGACCACGCGAAAGCCGGTCGCGCGGGCCCAGTCCACCATCTCCGCGGTCAGCGCCGGCTGGTCGCCATAGGCGAGCGAATAGACCACGCCGGCTTTTCTCGCTTCCTCGGCAAGCAGCGGTCCCGCCAGCACATCGGCCTCGACATTGACCATCACCACATGCTTGCCGGCCGCGATCGCAGCACGGGCGTGGCGGATGCCGACTGCGGGATTGCCGGTCGCCTCCACCACCACGTCCATTGCGCCGCCGCCGATTGCCCGCGCGCCGTCGTCGGTGAAGGCCGTCGCCCTGATCCGCTCTTCGTCCCAGCCGACCGTGCGGCAGGCTTCTCGCGCGCGATCGCGGTCGAGATCGACGATCACAGGCACCTCGAGCCCCGGCGTATGCGGCACCTGCGACAGGAACATCGAGCCGAACTTGCCGGCGCCGATCAATGCGACGCGAACCGGCTTGCCGGCCGCGGCCCGGGCTTTAAGGAGGTGATGGAGGTTCATGATGCGTATCCAGAACAAAGAGCCATTCCGGGGCGATGCGAAGCATCGAACCCTGATGCGCAATTGCGCATCTGGAATCTCGAGATTCCGGGGTCTCGCTTCGCGGGCCCCGGAATGACGGCTTGCGAAACTACTCCGCCGCCTGCCTTGGCGCTCGGGCGAGCCGCAGCAGCGCGTCGTCATCGACGGTCTTGATCGGCGTGAAGTCGCGATGCGCGATGTAGTCCGGCCGCGTCGGCGTGCGGATGTAGTTGGAGACGGCGTTCAGCGTCAGATAGACGATCTTGCGCGGGTAGGGCGTGATGTTGCCGCTCGAGCCGTGCACGAGGTTGCCGTGGAACATCAGCATCCCGCCGGGCTTGCCGGTCGGGGCGACGATGCCGCCTTTCTGCACCAGCCGCGTGACGGTGTCTTCGTCCAGCGTCCACAGCGGATAGGAGGTGGTTTCCAGATCGTGCGAGGCCTTGAGGTCGCCGGCAGTCTGGCTCTTCGGCACCAGCATCAAGGGCCCGTTGATCGGCATCACCTCGTCGAGGAAGATCGCGATGTTCATCGCGCGCGGCTCGGGCATGCCATCGTCGCGCTTCCAGGTGCCGTAATCCTGGTGCCACTGCCAGACGTCGCCGGTGAAGGCCGCCTTCGCGTTGATCTTGAACTGATGCATGTAGACCTGCTCGCCGAACAGCTGCTCGATCGGGTCGATCATGCGCGGATGCGCGCCGAGGGTGCGGAAGGCCTCGTTGTAGAGATGTGCGGCAAAGGCGGTGCGCGGCGCGCCGCTTTTCTCGCGCCACACCTCCGGCCGGTTGGCGTCATAGATCGAGACCGCTTCGCGGGCGAGGAAGTCGACCTCCTCCTGGCTGAACAGCTCGGGCAGGAACAGCCAGCCGTCGCGATGGAAAAACTCGATCTGCTCTGGCGTCAGTTTCATGGTGCTTTCCTCCTGTCTATCGTTGTCATCCCGGGGCGATGCGGCGAACCACAGATGCGTCTCGAGGTTCCGGGTCTGATCCCTTGGACCATCCGGGAACGACGGCGTGAGATCACGCCGCCACGTCGATCGCTTTCAGTTTCTCTTCGGTCATCCGTCCCGCGGTCTGTGCATGCGCGAGCGCCGCGGCCTCAGCGGCTGCCGCCTTGCCGGAGATAATCTGCGCAGCGATGGTCTCGTGCTCGGTCCAGGCGCTGTCGCGGTAATCGAGCTCGGCGAGCACGGTCGCCATCGAGCGGCGCATGTGCGGCCATTGCGGCGCGATCATCTCCTCGATCGCGGAATTGCCGGCAAGGCGATAGATCGCGCTGTGGAAGTCGACATCGAGGGCGATCAGGCGTGCCAGCGGCGTCGTGCCGGTGATTGCGTGCCCGGCCTCGAGCGCCGCCTCGAGCTGTGCACGTCCGTCTGAATCCTCTTTCGAGCGTCCGGCGGCAAGCCGCGCCGCCAGCGCATCGATCGCGCCGCGGACTTCATAGAGCTGGCGGATGCGCTTTGCATCGAGCTGCGTCACTTCGAAGCCGCGCTTGCCGCTTTCGGCAACGAGGCCCTGCCGGTGCAGCAGATGCAGCGCGTGCGACACCGGCTGGCGCGAGACGCCAAGTTTCTCAGCGATTTCGTTCTGGGTGATGCGCTGGCCCGGCAGCAGCGTGCGATCGATGATCGCCTCCAGTATCCGCGCATAGACCTGGTCGATCAGGTTCGGAAGCGGGTCCAACGGGATCATGCCGGTGCCATCCAAAATTAGAATACGGAATTCCGTATTCAGAAGGAAGCTACTGCCGGGCCAGCGGACGGTCAAGCGTTCAGTTTTCTGCCGACGTAAGTAATTGAATACAGGGGTATTTTTGTTGCCATGCGAGGCCGCTCGCGGTCCGACGTGGGCACATCGGTCGAGCTCCCTCCCCCTAGCGGGAAAGGGGCTGGGGAGGGGGGTTGCCCCGGGCGCTGGCAGTGAGAAGTTTCCCGCCGCATCAACAGCCGGCGGACCATCGTCGAACGACGCAGCAAACTGCGGACCGCTACTTCGCCTTCGCCTGCTCGACGAGCATCCGCGTCATCAGATACAGCCGGGGCACGATCGAGTTGGTGTCGATGTATTCGTCGCGGGCGTGGGCGCCGAAGCCGGCGAGGCCGAAGCTTTCGACCACGACGGCCTTGCCGTCGCGGTTGGCATAGCCCGCGTCGGTTGCGCCGCCGGTCATCTCGACGATCTCGAGCTTGCGATCGATCTCGGCATAGATCGCGCGTCCCTGCTCGGCCAGTGCGCGGCCGCGTTCGCCGGATCGAAATGCCGGCCGGCCGGCCACGATCTTCACGACCGTCTCGGTATCAGGCACGAGCTTGTCCTTGATCTTCTCGTCGAGCGCTGCCTGCAGCTTCCCGATGCCGTCGGGAACGGTGAGGCGGATATCGCCGCCCGCGACTGCCTTTTCCGGAATCTGGTTGCGCACCGTGCCGGCCTGCGACGTGGTCCAGTTCAGCTGGGTGCCGGGTATCGATTTGGCGACATCCCGGGTCTGCAGCAATTGATGCGAGAGCTCGATCAGCGCGTTGCGGCCGCGATCGGGTGCGCCGCCGGCATGCGACGCGCGTCCCGTCACCGTCATCGTGGCGGTCGCGGTGCCGCTCGCCCCGAGGCGCAGCGACTCGCCGTGCCCCGGCGGCGAGGCCGTCGTCGGCTCGCAGGACAGCACCACGTCGTGCTGGTCGGCAAGAGCAGAGATGATCTCGCCGGATCCGATCGAGCCGACCTCCTCGTCCGGATTGAAGGAGACGGTGAGCCTGGCGTAATCGCGCCAGCCTGCATCCTTCAGGATCTTCAGGGCATGCAGGACCACCGCGATGCCGCCCTTGTCGTCGGCGATGCCCGGCCCGTAGATGCGCGTGCCGTCGACATGATAGGGCTCGGTGGCAAGGATGCCGTGCTGGTAGACCGTGTCCATATGCGCGATCAGCATCAGCTTTCGTGTGCCGGTGCCCTCGAAGGTGCCGATCACCATGTCGGCGCCCGCGCCTGCGGTGGTCTTGCGCCGCTCGGTCCCGGCGCCGAGCGCCCTGAGGCGCGCTTCGGTGAAATCGGCCATCTTCTTCAGGCCCTCGACATCGCCACTCCCACTTTCGATCATCACCATGTCATGCAGCGTTTCGATCAGCGGCGCCTTCTCCTGCTCGGCTGCGGCCTTGAGTTTCTCGTCGGCTGCGGCGAGCGCGGTCGCGCTGCCGCAGTTGACGCCGAGCAGCAGCAAACCGAGGAGGGGAACGAGGCGGGTTTTCATCGAATTGTCCTTTCCCGGCTTGAGTGCCGGCACCTGCGTGACTGTCACGACCCTTAGCATCGCGGCTGTGCCGCCACCAAGACGCGCCATCAAGAGAAAATGCCCGGCACAAGGCCGGGCACGCAGCGCAACGAGCGGAACGAAGCCTTACTTGCTCTTGCCTAGTTCGACCAGCATCCGCGTCATCAGATAGAGCCGCGGCACGATCGAGTCGGTGTCGATATATTCGTCGCGCGCGTGATAGCCCCAGCCGGCGAGGCCAAAGCTTTCGACCACGGCCGCCTTGCCGCTGCGGCCCGCGTAACCTGCGTCGGTCGCGCCGCCGGTCATCTCGGCGATGACGAGTTCACGTCCGAGCTCGGCGTAGATCGCCTGTCCCTGCCTGGCGATCGCGCGGCCGCGATCATTGGCTACGAAGGGCGGGCGACCCGCTGCGACCTTCACCGTCACCTCGGTGTCGGGGATCAGCTTGTTCTTGATCTTCTCGTCGAGCGCGGCCTGCAGCTTCTCGACGCCATCGGGAATCGTGAGACGGATATCGGCGCCGGCGGAGGCATGATCGGGAATCTGGTTGCGTACGGTGCCGGCCTTGGCGACGGTCCAGTTCAGCTGCGTGCCCGGGATCGATTTCGCGACGTCCTGGGTCTGCAGCAATTGATGCGCGAGCTCGATCAGCGCGTTGCGGCCGAGTTGCGGAGCGGCGCCGGCATGCGAGGCCTTGCCTGTCACCTCCAGCGTTCCCGTCGCGGTGCCGCTGGCACCGAGCAACAAGCCCTCGTTCTTTGACACCGGTGGCGCGACCGTCGGCTCGCAGGACAGCACCACGTCGTGCTGGTCGGCGAGTTCGGCGATGGTCTCGCCCGATCCGATCGAGCCGACCTCCTCGTCCGGATTGAACGACACCGTGAGCTTTGCGTAGTCGTGCCAGCTGGCATCGTTCAGGATCTTCAGCGAGTGCAGGATCACCGCGATGCCGCCCTTGTCGTCGGCGATGCCTGGCCCGTAGATCCTGACGCCGTCCACGCGATAGGGTTGCGAGGCCAGGATGCCGTGCTCGTACACGGTGTCCATATGCGCAATCAGCATCAGCTTCCTTGTGCCGGTGCCCTCGAAGGTGCCGATCACCATGTCGGCGCCGGCGCCGCGCGTGGTCTTGCGCCGCTCGGTCCTGGCGCCGAGCGCCTTCAGCCGGGTCTCGGTGAAGTCGGCCATTTTCTTCAGGCCTTCGACGTCGCTCGAACCCGACTCGATCATAACCATGTCGTGCAGGCTCTCGATCACGGCCGGCTGCGCCTGCTCGGCGGCCGCGCGCAATTTTTCGTCGGCTGCGGCAAGGGCGGAGGACGAGGTGAGGGTGAACGAGAACAGGCCGACCGACGCGAGCAATTTGATCGCTGGATTCATTGTTGTGTCCTCCCTTGCGCGGGAGGACTCTATCACGATCTGGACGCCTCCGGTTGCGTCAGCCCTGATCGAAGACCTCGACGTCGAATGTTTCGAGCTGCTCGCTGTCGGCGACCGCATCGATGGCCGCGATCCTGTCGCCAGCGATCGTGATTCGCAGCACGACACGCAGCTGACCGCCGAGGATGACGGCCGCGGCGATTGCGCCGTCGACCAGCGCCGGCTTCGCCGCCTGTGCGCGACCCCTGAAGGATTGGGCGACCGCCGCAGCGCCACGGATTTCCGGCAGCGAGCCGAGCCGCTGCGCGGCATGGTCGGCACGTACCACCACGTCCGGATCCAGCACCGCGAGCAGCCCTTCGAAATCGCTGTTGCGGGATGCGGCAAGGAAAGCCTCGACAATCGCGCGCTGCCGGCTGACATCCGCATCGGGCGCCGGCGGCGCGCCCTGCACGCGGCGCCTCGCCCGGCTCGCGAGCTGCCGCGCCGCGGCCGGCGTGCGTCCGACGATCGGTGCGATTTCCTCGAATGGCACCGCGAACATGTCGTGCAGCACGAAGGCTAGTCGCTCGGCAGGCGCCAGGGTTTCCAACACCACGAGCAGCGCGGCACCGACGGAATCCGCCATCTCGGATTCATGCTCAGCGTGATTGTCCGCGACCGGTTCGGGCACGTGCGGGCCGATCGGCTCCTCGCGGCGCGATTTCCGCGAGCGCAGCATGTCGAGGCAGATCCGCGCGACCACCGTGGTCAGCCAGCCGCCGAGATTGTCGACGGCGGCGGCATCGCTGCGGCTCAGCCGCAGCCAGGTTTCCTGCACGGCGTCATCAACTTCGGCGGTCGAGCCCAGCATGCGGTAGGCGACGGCCCGCAAACGGGCCCGGTTGGCCTCGAATCGCTCGGCCAGAAATTTTTCCTCGTCCATCGGTCACATTCCCTTTGTCCGCTCCGTCATGACCATGACGAACGAAACCTGGCCGATGTCACAGCAGATCGGCGCGGCCGCGTCAAAAGAAACCAATGGAGAGTGACATGATGCAAGCCCGTATGAACCACCCCGTGATGGTTGTTCCCGAAGCCATGAAGGCGCTCCAGGCGCTCAGCGAGAGCACCAAGAAGGCGCTGCCCGAAAAGCTGCTCGAACTGGTCCATCTGCGCGCCAGCCAGATCAATGGCTGCAGCGTCTGTGTCGATATGCACCCGAAGCTCGCCAAGCGCGCCGGCGAGACAGATGAGCGCCTGTTCGCGGTCGGCGCCTGGCGCGATACCCCCTACTTCACCGAGCCCGAGCGCGCCGCGCTGGCATTGACCGAAGCGCTGACCCGGCTCAGCGATCGCGCGGATCCGGTCCCGGATGCGGTGTGGAACGAGGCCGACAAGCACTTCGACGAGCAGCAGCTCGCCGGATTGGTGCTTGCGATCTCGACGATCAATGTCTGGAACCGGCTCAACGTCGCCGTGCGCCAGCCGGTCGGTGTGTGGAAGGTGTGAGCTCCTCCCTCTCCCCGCTCTTGCGGGGAGAGGGCTGGGATGAGGGGCTGTCTCTGCGAGCTCTCCCCGCGGGCGGGGCGAGGTAAGGGAGCCCGCCAAAGATCAGCGCGCCAGGAAATCCAGCACGATCTCGCAATAGCGCCGCGGCGCCTGCTCGAACATCGGATGCGTGGTGCCCGGGATCATCTCGACCCGCGCGCCATTCACATGGGCGGCGAGCGCGTGCAGCACCTTCGGCAGCACGCCCCTGGTGTTCGCGCCACCGATGAAGAGCGTCGGTGTCCTGATCGCTTCCGCATCCGCCTTTGAGAAGGGCGGGCGCTTGTCGCGGGTCTGGCCGATCAGCGTCACGGCATTGTCGAGCAGGAGCTGCTTGGGCGCGGCCGGCAGGCGCTTCCAGGCGCCGGGGCCCTCGAGCGCGTCGATGAAGATCTGCATGCCGCCGTCGATATCCCCTTTTGCAATCAAGGCGGCACATGCGGCGATCCGCTCGGCGAGTGGCGAGGGGCCGGGCTGATAGTCCGGATCGAGCGTGCCGTCGAGCTCGCCGCCGGGCTCGGCCAGGATCAGCTTGCGCAACAGGTCGGGCCGGCGCTGCGCGACGCGGAACGAGATGTGGCCGCCGCGGGAGTGCCCCATCAGGTCGACCGGCCTGGTGTCGAATGTCTCGATGAAGGCGATGACGTCGTCGACATGCTGGTTGATCGAATAGGTGTCACCGATGCCATCCCACTGCGCAGGGAAGAAATGCCGCAGGCTGACGGCGATCACGCGATGCTTGCGCGTCAGCGGCCCCAGCACGGGCGACCAGATCCTGAAATCGCACACCGAGCCGTGCACGCAGACCAGCGGCGGGCCCTGGCCGATGTCAAGATAGGGCATGTCGAAACCGTTGACGTGGAGGCTTTGCATAGGGGGCTCGCGCTCTGACGGATTGTGTTCATTTGACCGAAGTTCCCACAGGATTCGGGTGGATAGCAACATTCTCCAAGCCTAGATTCAGCCTCAGCATCAGGCTCGGAAACGTGAGCCAAAGACCATCTGGAGCGAGCCATGACCGGCCAGCATTTTGCAATCTTCGAAACCACGATCGGCGCCTGCGGCGTCGTCTGGGGCGAACACGGGGTCACCGGCGTGCAATTGCCGATGGGCACCGAGGAGAAGACCCGCAAGCGGATCTTCCAGCGCAACGGCGAGGTGACCGAGGCGGCCCCGCCGGCCGAGGTGCAGCACGCGATCGACGGCATGATCGAGCTGTTGGCCGGCAGGCCGAACGACCTCGCGGACATCGTGCTCGATCTCGACGGCGTGCCGGACTTCAACCGCGGCGTCTACGACATCGCGCGCAAGATCCCGCCGGGCAAGACCACGACCTATGGCGAGATCGCCAAGCAACTCGGCGGCGTCGAGCTGTCGCGCGATGTCGGCCAGGCGCTTGGCCGCAATCCGTGCCCGATCGTCGTGCCCTGCCACCGCGTGCTGGCGGCCGGAAACAAGCCCGGCGGCTTCTCCGCCAATGGCGGCGTGGTCACCAAGCTGAAGATGCTGCAGATCGAAGGCGCGATCGTGAATCACACGCCGAGCCTGTTCGATTGAGGTGGGCTTCCTCAGCGGGAGCGCTTCGGCAATTTCGGAAGCCGTCCGGGGTCGAGGGGCGGAATCGGCCCGCCCGCCTCCGGCGTGCCCGGCTGCTGCTGACTGAGGATCAGCGTTCCCTGGAGAACCACCCCCGGCACCTGGTCGGCGGTTCCGGTATAGGTCGCTATCTTGTCGGGGCACGTTCCTTCGAGCCGGAGCGTCAGGTCATCGGCGCCGAAGACCGTTGCATGTCCTGCCGAATGCCGCTTGAGCGTCACGATCGCGGTGAAATGATCGCCGTTCGTCTCGCAGGAGCCGCTGTAACTCATGATGCTGTCGCGGCCCCAGATCTTCCCATCCGCGACATGGGCAATGCCGGTGCCTTCCCCGAGCGGGGTCTTAAACCAGGCTGCGTAGCTGCCGTCTCTGAGCATTGAGGAAGCCTTTCCCTCGATGTCCATACCCCCGGTATGATCGCCACGACTAGCATTAACAGTTGGTTAAGACCGGCGCCCGTATCACCTCGGATGTTCGGGCTCGATCTCCGTCACGCCATCTCACACACAAACCCGTTGCCCTTGCGCCGGATCTTGCCGGCCGAGGGCGAGGGGAAATGGGCGGTGCAGCACAGCGTGTCGGTGTCGCAATAGCGCTCCAGGAAGCTGCGGCGTGTTTTCGCCGCCACCGCCTGGTCGACGTCGAACTTCGCCGACAGCTCCGGAAAATGCGTCTGGATCGGCGAGTGCATCAGGTCGCCCGAAAACACCGCGTCATCCTTGCCGCGGCCGAAGCTGAACGCGACATGACCCGGCGTGTGGCCGGGGGTCGGCAGGATGCGCACGTGATCGCCGATGACGAAATCGTTCCGCACGATCTCGGCCTTGTTGGCCTCGACCACCGGCAGCACGCTGTCGACGAATGGCGGGACTTCCGTCTTCGCGTTGGTCTCTGTCCAGTAGTCGAATTCGGTCCTGTCGAACACGTAGCGCGCCTTCGGGAAGGTCGGCACCCAGCGGCCGTTCTCCAGCCGCGTGTTCCAACCGACATGGTCGACATGCAGATGCGTACACATCACGTAGTCGATGTCGTCGACCGCAACGCCGGCGGACGAAAGTCCGCGGAGATAGGTGTCATCGGTCTTCATGTTCCAGGCCGGGCGCAGCGGTCGCGGCTTGTGATTGCCGATGCAGCTGTCGATCAGGATGGTGTGATGCGGCGTCTTCACGACATAGGACTGGAATGCGAGGATCAGCGTATCGCTATCGTCGAGCGCGCGAGCGGCCTTCATCCACGCACGGTTCCCGGCGAGCACCTCCGGCGTCAGGCCGGGCAGCATCTCATGCGCCGGCAGAAACGTCGTCTCCTGCTCGATGATGCGGTGGATGGTGAGGTCGCCGGCAGTGAATTTCAGGCTCATGGTGATTCCTCGAAAGATCTGTGCGCGTCGCGCGCGGCGGGAATAATGATGTCGGCGCGGATATCCATTGCCGCAAGCCTTCCCTTCAGGTCTCCCGGAACTCGCCGTACCGGGCTGCCGTCATCGTCATCACAAGATCGGGAGCGATGACGTCGTGCCGACTGAAGGCCTTGGAACCGCGTGCAGCGAGTCGTGTGCACGCGGATCGCTCATCTTCCCCTGAGTAGCCGCTACGCCGCCGGCGGCACCGAAACCTTCACCGACGGCCGCTCCAGCATCTTCTGATGGAAGGCGTCGAGCTTCGGGTAGGCCTTGCGCCAGCCGCAATCCGAAAAGCGGAAGTCGGCATAGCCGAGCACGCAAACCAGTCCGATCTGCGCGATGTCGAACGGTCCGTTCAGCACCTCGGGCCGGTTCTCGAACCGCGCCATGCCGGTCCACGCCCGGTTCCAGTGATCGTCCTGCCAGGCCTGCCACTGCGAGCCCTGCGGCCGCACCATCTTCTCGTAGCGGCACAGCAGCATCGAATCGAGCATGCCGTTGATCAGGGAGTGATCGGTCTTCACCTGCCAGCGCCGCGGGCCATAGCCCGGGATCAACCGGCCGCCGCCGAGCTCGTTGAGATATTCGACGATGACGTAGGAATCGAGAATGACATCGCCATGGTCGAGGATCAGCACCGGCAGCTTCTTCAGCGGCGTGATCCTGGAATATTCGTCATTGGCCTGGCCGGGCGCGACGGTGGCCGGCACGAACTCGATCTTGTCGATCAAGCCAAGCTCGATCGCCGCGATGCGCACCTTGCGGGCGAACGGGGAGGCGGGAGAGAAGGTGAGTTTCATGGACAGCTCCTCGGGATGAGAGCGTCATTGCGAGGAACGAAGCGATCCATTCAACCAGCACGGCTGGTGAGATTCGCTTCGCCTGCAATGACGTGGTTGGCACCGGTGCACGGCGCGTCGCCTTACGCCGCGATGATTTCCTGGCGCTGCTCACCGAGGCCGTCGATGCCGAGCGTGACGACGTCGCCGACATTGAGGAAGGTCGGCGGCTTCATCCCGAGGCCGACGCCGGGCGGGGTGCCCGTGGTGACGATGTCGCCGGGCAGGAGCGTCATGAACTGCGAGACATAGGAAATGCACTTCGCCATCGGGAAGATCATGGTCGAGGTGTTGCCGGTCTGGCGGCGCTGGCCGTTGACGTCGAGCCACATGCCGAGCTTCTGCACGTCGGCGATCTCGTCCCTGGTCACCAGCCACGGGCCGAGCGGGCCGAAGGTGTCGTGCGACTTGCCCTTGGTCCACTGGCCGCCGCGCTCCTGCTGGAAGTTGCGCTCGGAGACGTCGTTGCAGACGCAATAGCCGGCGACGTGGTTGAGTGCGTCGGCCTCCGACACATACTTGGCGCGGGTGCCGATGATCGCAGCGATCTCGACTTCCCAGTCGAGCTTGGTCGAGCCGCGCGGTTTCTCGACCGCGTCGTTCGGGCCCGACAGCGAGGTGTTGGCCTTGATGAAGAAGATCGGCTCGGTCGGGATCGGTGACCCCGTCTCCTTGGCATGGTCGCTGTAGTTCAAGCCGATCGCGACGAACTTGGTGATGCCGGTGACCGGCGCGCCGAAGCGCGGCTTGCCGGAGATGGCGGGCAGGGAGGCGGGATCAAGCGCGGCGAGTTTCTTCAGGGTTTCAGGAGAATAGGCCTCGCCGGTGAGGTCCTTCACATGGGCCGAGAGGTCGCGGAGCTGGCCGGATTTATCGATCAGGCCGGGCTTTTCCGCACCCTTTTCGCCATAACGAACAAGCTTCATGTTGATCACTCCCTGCGGGGTTTTCGAGGATTGTTACTGGTATACCTCGGCACGTTTCATGGAACAGCGCGGCGGGAAATTCAATGGCCCAAAGCCAGCTGCATTGCTGCCAAGCCTTTCAAGGAAGCCTTGTTTCAGGACCGTCTCGGCCCGCTCACGCCAGCGCGATGAATTTGAAGGCATCCCCGTCGCGTCTGATGTGGCCGGCACCGAAATGCCCGCCGATCACCAGTGTCGGCGTGTCGGCGAAGCGCGAGAACAGGTCGCGCCGGGTCGCGGCCGACTGCTTCGGGTCGGAATCGACCGTCGCCGACCAGTCGAGGTGGTACATCTGGCACGGATGGTGGGCGGCGTCGCCGGTCAGCAGGGCTTCCTGTCCGTCGGAGACGATGTGGATGCTCATATGGCCCGGGCTGTGGCCGGGGGTAGGGATCAGCGTGATCTCCCCGGTCAGGCTGATATCGCTCGGCACCAGCTCGGCCATGCCGGCGTCCGCGATCGGCTTGACTGAGTCGGCGAACACCGCCGCATGTGCAGGCTCATCGCTGTTGTCGCGCCAATACTCATACTCGGTCCTGCCGAACACGTAGCGCGCGTTAGCGAAGGTCGGCACCCATTGCCCGCCGACGAGCCTGGTGTTCCAGCCGACATGGTCGACATGCAGATGCGTGCACAGCACGGTGTCGATGCTGTCGGGCGCAAAACCTGCCGCGGTCAGTTGCTCCAGGAACGGCTCGTTGCGGTTGTTCCAGGTCGGCACGTTGCGGCCCTGCTTGTGATTGCCGAGCCCGGTGTCGACGATGATGCGATGCTCGGGCGTCTCCACCAGCAGCGAATGGATCGACATGATCAGCCGGCCCTCCTCGTTGGCAAAATGCGGGATCAGCCAGGGCAGGCTCTGGATCTCCTCGCGGCCCGCGCGCGGCAGGATGAATCGGGTGCCGCCGACGGTCTCGAGCTCGACGACCTTGGTGATCTTGACCCTGCCCACGGTCCACTGCATCCAGCGCGTCCTCCGTTTCTTGTTTTCCAGTCGGCACCATGCGGGTTTCTCCACGGCGGTGCAATGGATCAACTGCGCACGATCTGCGTTAGCGCCTCGTCGGAAGAAGGAGTGCGCGAATGCCGGAACTCACCATCTCCCCTGAAAAGGTCGGCTTTTTGATCGAGAAGGCGCGGGAATTCGACGTCAAGGACGCCGCTGTCGATCCGGACTCCGGCTCGAACGGCACTGACGACGAGATGATCGACGTGCTGGAGGACACGGGCCGCGACCCTGTGGTGCACGAGATCACCGGCTTCATCGACGCGCTGAGCGAGGACGAGCAGGTCGATCTCGTCGCCCTGATGCGGCTCGGCCGCGGCGACGCCACGATCGAGGAGTGGGCCGAGCTCCGGCGCGAAGCCGCGCGCGGGCGCACCGGCCGTACGGCCAGCTACCTGCTGGGCGAACCGATGCTCGGCGATCTCCTCGCCGAAGGGTTGGACGAATTCGGTGTGCAGCCGAGCGGCGAGCGCATCACGCCGATCCATTAGGCCTCGGGACGTGCGCGCTAACGCGCGCAATCCACGATCACGGTGCCGATCTTGTCGCCCTTCTCGACGGCGAGATGGGCCGCTGCGGTGTCGGCCAGCGCGAACCGCCCTGCGATATTGTGCACGCGGGTGCCCGATGCGAGCCATTTGGTGATGTCCTCCTGCGCCGCGGCGAGCAGCGGCGGCGGCAGCGCGAACAGGACCAGCGAGCGCAGCGTGATGCATTTCTCCATCAGTTCGCGCATCGGCACCGTGGGCGTGCGGTTGCCGTTGGTGGCGTAGACCGCAATCGTCGAGTTCCGCGCCATGAGCTTCAGCGTGGTCGCGAGGTTGCCTCCGAAATCGACGTCGACCACCCGGTCGACACCGCGATTCCCGGTGAAGGCCATCACCTTCCCCACCACGTCCTCGGTGCGGTAGTTGACGACGAAGTCGGCACCGGCGAGCCGCGCCTCGATGTCCTTCGCCTCGGAGCTCACCGTCGCGATGACGCGCGCACCGCCCCATTTGGCGAGCTGCACCGCATAATGGCCGACCGCGCCGGCACCACCGGTAACGAGCACCGTCTGTCCTGCGATCGGACCGTCCGCGAACAGCGCGCACCATGCGGTCATGCAGGGGATGCCGAGCGTAGCTCCTGCCGCAAACGACGAGTCATCGGGCAGCGGCGTCACCAGGTGGTCGGCGAGCGCGATATATTCAGCCGCGGTACCGAAGGCGCGGCCATTGCGCTGGCCGTTGAACAGCCAGACACGGTCGCCGACCGCAAAGCGCGTCACGCCATCGCCGATCTGGTCGACGATTCCGGCGCCGTCGCTGTTCGGGACGACGCGTGGAAACTCCATCGCGCGATAGTTGCCGCTGCGGCGGCCGACATCAGCCGGATTGACGCCTGATGCTTCGAGGCGGATGCGGACCTCGCCGGGACCCGCGTCCGGCGTCGGCATCTCGCCGACGGTGAGCACCGTCGGCGCTGCGCCGGTCCGCTCGTACCAGACCGCCCTCACAACGTGCCTGGAAATGCGCCGCCGTCGAGCAGGATGTTCTGCCCGGTGATGAAGCCGGCCTTGTCGCCGCACAGGAACGCGCAGGCGTAGCCGAACTCGTCGGGGTGGCCGAAGCGGCCTGCGGGGTTCAGCTTGGCGCGCTCGGCCAGCAACTCGTCCGGGGTGATGCCGCGCTTCTCGGCCTCCGCCTTGGCCGTGCCGCGCAGGCGATCGGTTGTGAACGGTCCGGGCAACAAGCCGTTGATGGTGACGTTGTTGACCACGGTCTTGCGCGACAGGCCGGCGACGAAACCGGTGAGGCCGGCGCGCGCGCCGTTGGAGAGGCCAAGGATCTCGATCGGCGCCTTCACGGCTGCCGAAGTGATGTTGACGATGCGGCCGAATTTACGCGCCATCATGCCGTCGACGGTTGCCTTGATCAGCTCGATCGGGGTCAGCATGTTGGCGTCGATCGCCTTGATCCAGTCGTCGCGGGTCCAGTTGCGGAAATCGCCGGGCGGCGGGCCGCCGGCATTGTTGACCAGGATGTCCGGATTTGGGCAGGCCTTCAGCACCGCCTCGCGGCCCGCCGGCGTCGTGATGTCGCCGACGATCTCGGTGACGGTGACGGTCGGGTGGGCTTTCCGGATCTCCTCCGCGGTCTGCTTCAGCGCCTCGGCGCCGCGCGCCGTCAGCGTGACATGGACGCCTTCATTGGCGAGCGCGATCGCGCAGGCGCGGCCCAGTCCCTTGCTCGATGCGCAGACGATGGCACGGCGGCCCTTGATTCCGAGATCCACTGTTTCGCTCCCTGTATTGTCGGTAAAGTCCAGTGAGGTTTGATAGCGTCATTCTAGCCAAGCTCCACGTCGCCGATAGGGGACGTGCAATGCATATGTGCATGCCCGGCAACACGGAAGGAAGGACTCAGCCCCGCATCCCGGCCTTGATCATATCCGCGGCCTTCTCGCCGATCATGATGGTCGGCGCATTGGTGTTGCCGCCGATCAAGGTCGGCATGATTGAGGCATCGACCACGCGCAAGGCCTCGAGGCCGTGAACGCGCAACTGCGGGTCGACTACGGCGAGCGGATCGTCGACGCCCATCTTGCAGGTGCCGACCGGGTGATAGACGGTGTCGGAGCGCGCCCGCAGGATGTTCCGGATGTCGTCGTCGGTGCTGACTTCTGATGTGAACATATCCCGCTTCTGCAGCGCGCGCAGTGCCGGCGTGTCGAGCAGCCGCTTCGTCATCCTGAAGCCGGCCACCATGGCCTCGACATCGCTGTCCTCGCCGAAGAAGTTCGGATCAATCGCAGGTGCTGCCAGGGGATCGGCGCTGTTCAGCCAGACGCTGCCACGGCTTGCCGGACGCAGCAGGCAGACATGGCAGGAGAAGCCGGTGCCCCAACGCGGCTTGCGGCCGTGATCCTCCACCATCGCCATGCAGAAATGCAGCTGGATGTCGGGCAGGTCGAGGTCAGGCCGCGTCTTCAGGAATCCGCCGCATTCCGCGACGTTCGAGGTCATCGGGCCGCGCCGCTCGCGCCGGTATTGCCCGATGCCCTTTATGATCCGCCCGATGCCGCTCCATGACAGCCCCGAGAAGTAAGGTTCATCGGACGCGAAGCCGAACACGAAATCAGGATGATCCTGCAGGTTCTGCCCTACGCCCGGCAGATGATGCACGCTGGCAATGCCGTGCCTGCCGAGCGCGCCGGCATCACCGACGCCCGACAGCATCAGCAGCTGCGGCGACTGGAATGCGCCGGCGGCGAGGATCACCTCGCGCCGCGCGCGCAATACCTTCTTCTCCTTGCCCTGCACGTATTCGACGCCGACGGCGCGGTTGCCCTCGAAGATGATCCGGGTCGCCTGCGCCTCCGTCTCTACGCGCAGGTTGGGCCGGCGGCCCATGTGGGGATGGATGTAGCCGCGAGCCGCGCTCCAGCGCTCGCCATTTTTCTGGGTCACCTGGTAGATGCCGAGCCCCTCCTGCTCGGCACCGTTGAAATCGTCACGGATGCGGAATTGCGCCTCGCGCGCGCCCTGCAGGAACATCTCCTTGACCGGATTGTCGGACTGCAGGCCCGAAACATTGAGCGGCCCGCCTTTGCCGTGATACTCGCCATCGAGCTCGGTGTTGTTCTCCGAACGCTTGAAATAGGGCAGGACGTCAGCGTAGCTCCAGCCGGTGTTGCCGAGCGAAGCCCAGTGATCGTAATCAGCGCGGTGGCCGCGGATATAGACCATGGCATTGATGGCACTTGAGCCACCGAGTCCCTTGCCGCGCGGCTGGTAGCCGATGCGGCCGTTCAGGCCCTTCTGCGGCACCGTATCGAACGCCCAGTTGTTGAGCTTGCTGGAGATCATGAGGATGATGGCACCGGGTGTGGTCACCACCCAATTGTCGTTCCTGCCGCCGGCATCGAGCAGCGCCACGGACGTGCTCGTATCCTCCGACAGCCGTCCTGCCACCGCGCAGCCGCCGGAGCCCGCGCCAACCACCACGAAATCGAATGTATCCGTCATGTATGTCCCCCCAGTGTTGTTGTTCGTCATTGCGAGGAGCGCATCGACGAAGCAATCCATTCATCCGTTACGCGGCGCCATGGATTGCTTCGCGGAGCCTGTCATCGGGCGCGTTCCCGCGACCCGTTGGCCCGCAACGACGGTTAGAGTCCCTTACGACAAAAACCTCATCAACCCTTCCAGCCGCGCGATCTTCGCACCATAGGGCGGATAGAGATCGGCCAGCCGGTTGAAGCGCGAGCGATAGAACACCGGCTTCAGCTTGGTCAGCGTCTTGAAGCCCCATTCGCCGTGATAGGCGCCGGTGCCCGAGGCGCCGACGCCGCCCATCGGCTGATTGGCCTGCGCGAAGTGGAACAGGCAGTCGTTGACGGTGACGCCGCCGGACACCGTGCGTGCCAGCACCTCGTCGCGCGCCGCGTTGTCGGTGCCGAACCAGTACAGCGCCAGCGGCCGGTCGCGCCTGTTGATGAAGTTGATCGGATCGGCCGCATCGCGATAACCCAGCACCGGAAGCAGCGGCCCGAAGATCTCCTCCTGCATCACCGCCATCTCCTGCGTCGCATCGACGATCACGGTCGGCGGAAACTTGCGCTTGTCCTTCCAGTCGGGATCGTTCGGCGCGGCCGGCTGCAGGATTTTGGCACCTTTCGCAGCGGCGTCGGCGACGAGCGCTTCGAGCCGCGCATAGTGCGCGTCCGACACGATCGAGGTGTAGTCGGGATTGGCGGGATCGGTGCCGAACATGTGCTGGATGTGGCCGTTGAGCCGCATCGCGAATGGTTGCACCGCGGCCTCCGGCACCAGCGCATAATCGGGCGCGATGCAGGTCTGGCCGGCATTGAGCAGCTTGCCATAGGCGATGCGCTGCGCCGCCTCGTCGATGTCGGCCGAGCGGTCGATGATCGCGGGCGACTTTCCGCCGAGCTCGAGCGTCACCGGCGTCAGATTGCGCCCGGCGGCTTCCGCGACGAGGCGGCCGACGCGGGTCGAGCCGGTGAAGATCAGATGATCGAACGGCAGCGCGGCGAAGGCTCTGGCGATGTCGTCATCGATATCGGTCACCGCGAGTTCGGTGGCGTCGAACTTCCGCTCGATCACCTCGGCCAGCAATTCGGCGAAGCGTGGCACCGATTCGCTCGGCTTGATGATGGCGCGGTTGCCGGCCGCGATCGCCGCAACCGCGGGGGCCAGCGTGAGCTGCAACGGATAATTCCACGGCGCGATGATGCCGACCACGCCGAGCGGTTGCGGGATCAGCCGGTTCCTTGCCGGGGCAAATTGCACCGTGGTCGCGATCCTCCGGGACGTCATCCAGTGCTTGAGATGCTTGGCGGCGTGCTTGATCTCGGTGAGCACCAGCATGGTCTCGGCGATCACGGTCTCGACGGTGGAGCGGTGGCCGAAATCCGCGGAGATCGCCGCCTCGAACCGCGCCTCGTTCTCGGTGACAGCGGCGCGCAGGCGGCGGAGCCGGTCCAGCCGGGCCTGCAAGGTCGGCGCGGCCTGGCTCCGTGACAGCTCGATCTGGCGCTGAAAGGTCTCTTCAAGCACATGCAGCCCGGGACTCTTCAATGACCGGTCCATGGCGTTTCCCCTCGGATGACGTTTCCTTGACGGATTTTATTGGCCGCAAGCTCCGCTTTTATGCGGTTTCTGGCAAGGGCCGGTTCCGCCTGCCGATTCCGGTCGCCAAACCGCCGATTTTGACGTCACAAAAACCTCAAAAACCCGCTCTCGGGGCTTTCCAAACCGGGCTCACGTTGATACATACGCCCGGCACCCGATGGCCTCGGCCCGGGTCGCCTTCTCAGGAAGCCTCCGGACGGATCGATCGGCGCCGTTAGACGCGTTGGCCGACCGCCTCGGGCTCTCTTTCTGCAAGGCATGCAACGGTTTAACGCGGGGTGGAGCAGCCCGGTAGCTCGTCAGGCTCATAACCTGAAGGTCATAGGTTCAAATCCTATCCCCGCAACCAAGTTCGACAAAACCCCGGCAATCTCGCTCGATTGCCGGGGTTTTGTTTTGGCGTCGGAATCGTCCTAACGATATCAACGACTTGAATCGCAGGTTGGAATCCCCCGCAACCAGTTGGTTTCGGCGTGCAGGCTGCTGCTTGTGGGTCGATAGAGAACGGCAGCGTGCTGCATCAGCCGGTGAGACCCGCTCTGCGTAACCCGTCGAGCAAGTGTTCGCGATCGGCGGGATCCCTGTACCGACCGGCTCTCGACTGAACGAGATCAAGCGTGTTCGCGGGCACGGCCTCGCCATTCTCGTTCAGTTCGCGAGAGCGTTCTCTCACAAATGCCTCCGCTTCGGACCGCGCCTCGTCGAACCGGCCCATCTGCGCATAGCAGGCCGCAAGGAGTCCGTGCGACCATCTGTCGAAGGATCGCGCCTCCATCAAAGCTTTGACCGCCCGCTCGTACTCGTGCCCCGAATAGAGCGCGAGCGCGTGATACCAGTGGTACAGGTTGGGCGGAAAGGGATTGAGCCGCTTGGCCGCCCCGATCCATGTGAGCGCCTCGCGCCATCGTCCCCAGTAGACCAGGATATTGGCGAAAACGGCGGCGACATCGGCGTCGTTTGGATTGAGCGCGAGAGCCCGTCCGAAATGGATTTCGGCCTTGGCGTCCTCGTTACGCAGGAACAACAGCTGGGCGAAGACGCCATGCGACCAGGCATCGCCGTCGTCGATATCGAGTGCGGTTTCAATCTCGCGAAGCGCCTCGTCCAATGTCGCGGCGGCGGGCGACTCGAGAAACACGTCGCAGACGATGGTCCAGGCTGTGTTGACGTGGGCGCGGGCATATTGCGGGTCAAGCGCGACGGCGCGTCGAAAATAGTCCCTGGCCTGCGCCATGTTCTTCACGGTCAACTGACGCCATCGCTCGTTTCCGAGCAGAACCAGATCATAGGCGGTAACGCTTGAGGTCGGCTTGCGTCGGGCGATCTCGCGGCCGGCGTCCTCCAGCCGGCCTGGCAGGGCAGCGACGATCGCGCGGACGATCTCGTCCTGCAGGGGAAAGATGTCTTCGAGGTCGCAGTCATAGCGCTCGGTCCAGAGACTGTAGCCACTGCCGGCATCGAGGAGCTGGACTGTCACTCGTACCCGGCTGCCGACCTTGCGTACACTCCCTTCGGCCACATACCGGACTCCGAGCTCGCGGCCGACCCGCTTGATCTCGGCCACTTTACCTCTGTAGGCGAAGCTCGAGTGACGGGCGACGACGAACAGCGACCTGAACCGCGACAGTTCGGCGATGATATCTCCCGTGATCCCGTCGGAGAAATAATCCTGCCCGGGATCGCCGCTCAGATTCGAAAACGGAAGCACCGCGAGCGACGGCCTGTCGGACACTGCAGGACCCGCCGTCGTGAGCCGGCCGGCTCCGGCGGCGGCGACCGTCGGCCCGACATAACGGTAACCACGGCGCGGCAGCGTCTCGATCCAGGTCGCTCCTCCGTCGACGTCGGCAAAGATCCGCCGCAGCGCGGCGATCTGCACCGTCAGGTTGCTCTCCTCGATCGCGAGCCCCGGCCACGCGGCCTGCATCAACGCATCCTTGGAAACCGGCGCTCCGGCCCGCTCGACAAGCAGCCGAAGCAGCGTCACTGCGCGCCGTCCGAGCGTGACGGGCTCGGACCCCCGAAACAGCATCTCGGCCTCTGCGTCGAGGCGGTAGGGACCGAATTCGTGGATCGTCATGGTCCGGAGACTACATTTTTTGCAACTTTTTCGGAACGGATTCAGGACCTCCGGGAAACGGGCGATCATGCTGCGACGACGCTGAAAACTTCGAGGCCTGTCCGATGCGTAATCCATGCCATGCGGTCGAGGCGGACGATCTGATGACTCGTCCCGATCCGGACGTGATTACCGGTGCCTCCGACCGGGTTTGCCGCCAGCTAGAGGCCGTCCGGGCGCTAGCCCCGCTGATCGCCGGGCAGCGCAACGACTTCGACGGCGGCCGGCGATTGCCCGATGCGGCTTTCGGGGCACTGGCTGATGCGGGCCTGTTTCGACTGTGGCTACCCGAAGCGCTCGGCGGGCCCGAACTGTCTCCCTTCGAATTCATGCGCGTCGTCGAGGCCGCCTCTGCGCTCGACGGCTCGGTCGGCTGGCTCGTCGGCAACGGCGGTGGCATGAGCCGGATCGGCGGCTACGTCGACAAGGCCGTCGCAGGTGAGTGGTTTTCCGATCCGCGCGCCTTCATCGCGAGCTCGACAGGCGCGGTCGGCACGGCGATCCCCGTCGCGGGCGGCTATCGTCTTTCAGGGCGCTGGCCGTTCGGCAGCGGCGCGCATCACGCGACGCGCTTCATGGTACTGGCCAGCGTCAGGCCCGAGGATCCGGATTCGCCTCTGCTCTGCTGCTACCTCGGCCGGGCAGACGTGACCATCCTCGACAACTGGCATGTGTCCGGACTGCGCGGCACTGGAAGTTGCGATTTCGAGGCGCTGGATATCTTCGTTCCGGCTGCTCACGCCCATCCGTTTCTCGGGCTGCAGCCGACTCAGCCCGGATTGCTCTATCGCATGCCGCCATCGTCGGTGTTCGCGTGGAGCATCTGCGGGGTGCCGCTCGGCATCGCATCCGGCGCGATCTGCTCGTTCGCGGAGCTCGCCTCCCGGAAAAGCCGCCCGGGCACCCGGGCGTTGCTGCGCGATCGTGAAACCGTTCAGGCGACGGTCGGGCGGACGAGAGCGATGCTTCGCGCTGCCCGCGCCTTCCTGAGCGATGCCATGAGGGACCTGATGGCCGTGAACGAGACCGGCGGCGAACGGCTTGTGGAGGCCCGCGCGACCATCCGGATCGCCAACGCCAATGCGGCCGAGACCGCGATGTCCATCACCGACATGCTGGCCGCCAGCGCGGGTGCGGCCGCCATCTTCGAGACCTGTGGCCTGGAACGTGCGGCCCGCGATGCGCACGCCGCAGCGAAGCACGTCGCGATGAGCCCGAACAATTACGTCATTGCCGGGCGACTGGTCCTTGGACTCGATGCCGGCACGGCGAGGTTTTGAACGTTACGCAACTGTCCGACGGAGTAGCCCGATGTCTGTGGTTTGCCGGCCGGCACGTGCGCAGGATCTGGAATGCGCCGATGCCCTCGTGGTTTCCAGCATCAACGATCTCACGGGGCGGCACGGCTTCGGGCCCATGGCTGTCCGCTCGCCTGCCAAATTCCAGTTGTTTTCCTTGGAGGACGATGCGGACGGTCTCTGGGTCGCGGAGGAAGGCGAGCGGATCCTCGGCTTCGCCTGGAGCTGGGTCTGCGGCGACATGTGGTTTCTGGCGCAGCTGTTCGTGTCGCCCGACCACCAGGGGCGGAACATCGGCAACGAGCTGATCAAGCGGACGCTCGATCACGCCGAGAAATCGGGCGCGACCAACAGGGTGCTCATCACCTTCAGCTTCAACACGGTCTCGCAAGGACTCTACATCCGCCACGGACTGTTTCCCCGCTTTCCGATCTACAGCGTCAGCGCATCGCGAGAACGATTGGTCGGTCGTCTGCACGGCTCTCGATACGGCGTCGCTCCCCTGGAGGAAGAACCCTTGACCAAGCGTCGCCTCGCGCAAGCGGACGAGCGGGTCCTTGGCGTGTCGCGCGAAAAGCATCATAGCTACCTGATCAACGATGGTGCGACGAAAGGATTCAATCTCTACGACGGAAACCGTTGGACCGGCTATGCCTACGTGGACGCCGGCGGGCATATCGGACCGCTCGCGGTGATGGAGCGCCACGCCGTCGCTCCCGCCTTGAGGACAGTGCTGCACCTGGCGGCCGAGAGCGGCTCGCCGCAGATATCGGCATTCCTGCCTGGCGCAAGCGAAACGGCTCTCAACACCGCGATGGAGCATGGAATGCGCATCAAGTTTCCGATGTTGCTGATGTCGTCGCGTGAATTCGGCAGCTGGGGCCAGTATCTACCGCGCAATCCGGGCTTCATGTGATCATGATGGATCCCGCACCGGCGTGGTCACCTCCGGGCATCCGGTACCTTCAGGCGCCTAATCCCGATCTCTATTGATAGACAGCTCGGTGCGGGCGAACGCGCGTGGCGTAACACCGAAAAATCGGCGGAAGGCAGTGGTCAGGTGCTCCTGGCCGCAGAATCCGCAATCGAGTGCTATCTCGCTGATCGGAATGCCGCCTCGGGCGAGCAGGGTGCGTACCCGCTCGATTCGAATCCTCATCAGATATTGATGTGGTGTGACGCCTGTCGCTACGCGAAACTGCCGGATGAGCTGGGACACACTCAGATTGCAAAGCCTTGCGAGATCGCGAAGCTGGATCTTTCGTCCCATGTGTGTCTGCATGTATTCCTCGACCCTGTTCAGGTTGCGACGTGGCAAACCTTCCCTCGAGGATCTGTCCGGCAATTTGTCGGTTGCCGAATGTGCCTGGATCAGCTGCGCAGCAATGAGGGCCGCGATGGTCTCGCCGTGAAGCGTGTTGGATTGTTTCAAACCCTCGCTCCGGTTCGCGATCAGCCGGTGCAGGTATTGGACCTGCCGCTGCAGGACGGGGTCGATTGCTCCGAACTCGGGGATAAACTCCAGTCGGCTGGGGTCGTGTTTGATGAGGTCAACAGCAACCTCTTCAAGTATCGAGGATGAGAGGGACGCAACCACGAACTCGTGGGTGTGATGCAAGCGGACGTCCACGGCGCACCCCGCAGGCACGAGGGAAACCGCGCCGGATGGCAACTGCTTTTGCGTCCACCGGCTTTCGAGCCGCCGTTCGATTCGCGTCTGGTCCGTCAGGTGCAAGACAAGGAACAGCTTCCTGGCTGGCGGAAACGATGCTTCCTCGAACGGCTCAGTCCGCTGGGATGAGGCGGTGATCGAGTTCCAGCCGAGCCCCCGACTTGAGTGGTGAACCTGCGAGCGTATTTGGGGGTAGAGCAAATGAAACTTGGCGGAGCCGTAATCCATGTACGTTTGCATATGGAGTGACCGACGTGCTTGTCGTTGGATCTCGTGCTCGCCTGTGGGGCGCAGCAGGAGCTTCATCGCGGTGGTAGCTCTATGGCTTGTCCCGGTTGGATGATCCGCCGTTTGGGGCGCAGGACGAGAATTGCCGCCTCTCCCCGGAGATCAATGCTTGCACGGCGCGCGCATCGTGTTCGCCGTGAGCGGTCACCGACAATGCAATACCAACCGACATATCGAGTGTTCCCATCGCTTCAATGTGGCAGTGTCCCGCATGACGGTCATCGCGTGAAATCGTATTTCTTGATGTTTTTTGATCATAAGTGTTTATGACGCCGTGAACTCACGAGCGAACCTGGCCAGGTTGGCAGCGATGCTGTCGCCAACGGAAAGCCAGCATGCGATATAGTCCAGGGCCGGTAGCGTGATCGGCAACCGCAGCTCCCGCAGCGAGCCTGCTGCAAGCTCCCTGGTGATGGCAGCCCGCGGTATCGCCGCGATCCCTATTCCGTCGACCGCCAGCTTGATCACCGTGGCGAGGGAGCCATTTGGAAAGACCAGCGCGCCCTCGACACCGGCCGCAGCCAAAGCCGTGACGAGATCATGGTGCGGTTGGGTGCCGCGTGCGTATGTCAGAAGCGGCGCATTGAGGAGGGTGTTCGGGTCATCTGGCACCAGTGCGATCGCGGGACTTGCCGCGAACATCATTGGATACGAGCATAACCAGGCCTCTTCTGCATCGATGATGCCTCCCGGCGCCAACATCAGGGCGAGATCGATCTCGCCCGCGGTCAGGCACGCGCGCAGCTGGGGCGAGATGCCCGTCATGATCTCCGGCACCAGTTCGGGATAAATGAGGTGCAGGCGGTGCAGGAATTTCGAGAGGGGCGCCACTGTGGCGAAGGTGTCCGACACGCCGATGCGAATCACGCCCCGCATGCCGCGGGTTTCGTTTGCCAGCGTCTCGACCTCCGAATAGGCGTTGAGCAGACGTTCGGCTCGGGTCGACAGAGTGAGGCCAAGCGCCGTTGGCACGGGCCTGCTGCCACGGTCTCGTTGCAGCAGCGTTCCGCCAAACTTCTGCTCAAGCGCCGCAATACGAGCGGACACGGCGGGCTGGGTGGTATTCAGCTTCGCGGCCGCGCGGCCGAACCCTCCCAACCGAACAACCCAATAGAAGACTTCCAGGCTACGGATGTCCATGGCGCGGCCATCACACCTTGTCGGCGGCACGATCCTCGTGCGGTCTGATTCTCCGGGGACGCGTGGCCATCAAGGTGCGGCCGTCATCGTCCGCACGCGGCACTGCCAAACTCCAGCTCCGGAAGAAGAACGTCATGAAGAAACCGTGTCGTCGTTTGCAAGCGATGTTCTGAAATGCCGCCAGCCGCGTCCGGCCGTGATGCCGAAACGGGCAGTTCGCGGCAGGGAGCCCGTCCGGGCCAAGTTCAAGAGAGGCGATATGCCGGAACCGAAGACACACCGCTGCAGTGCTTACGGCGATCGCAGGAAATCCAGTGGCGCGCAAACAGGCAGGCGTAAACTTGATCAAGCATATCTCAGCCGGTGATTTGAAAGGCACGTGCTGGGGTGCAATGTAACTTTCGGCGGCGACGTCGATCCTGTCGAAAATAATCATTGCTGTCGAAAATGCGCAGCCGCGTGCCTGACCGCAGCTCTTTTGTGCGCTGAGGTCGCGTGGCATGCCAGGTGGGCTCGCTCCAGATCCCGGCGCATGGCAACCTGATCCCGTCGCCTGCATTTGCAGTTGGTTAACCATGGGAGCCGCGGATCCGGCGTGGTCGAGCTGTTCATTTGGTTGGCCAACGCCAAGGTTGCAGTCCGTTTTGCGCATCGCCGAACGAGAGGCTAAGCTCATGAGGGCACTTGCTTGTCGAATCGGGCGCAACGGACAGTCGCGCGATTGCGTGAACACTCAGCCGGAGCGATCGCATCAGGCAGATCGGTGGGCAACGAGGTCCGAGGCATGTCACAGTGGTCCGACCGCGGATTTCAGATCGCACCATCGCTGAGATTGTCACCCCGCGCGGCCGGGGCGATTGAATCGTCGAGCGATGGACTCGGCTGGCGCGCGATGTATGCAGCCTTTCGGCGCACGGAGCCGTTCGAGGCTTCATTTGCCGCCGCCAAGGGCATTATGCTCGTTGTGCAGCGTAATGAGGGGGTCGTCGTTGAACAGCGTATGGGCGGGCGTTGGGCAAGCAAACGTCTTCCGCGCGGTGCGCTGTCGATCCGGCCGATCGGGATGGATCATGAAACCCGGTTGCGCACGCCGGCGGAGGCCGGCCATATCTATCTCCACGCGTCGCTGTTGAAGGAGGTGGCACCGGACATCTGTGCGCATGATCCGGATCGGCTCGAGCTGCTACCTGTATTTGGTGAGGCCGATGCGGTGATGGCGCGGCTTGTCGAGGCAGTGCGGGAGCTCACGATCCAGCCAATTCCAGCGTCGAATTGTGCGTCGATTTTCTGGCGGCCGCCCTGGCGGCACAGCTTGCGCGGCATCACTCGAATGCGCAACATGCGGTCCGGCTGTTGCCGAAACTGTCGCTGTCGCGGCGGGGGACGTCGAGGATAGCAGACTACATCGAGGCTCACCTGCACGAATCCATTACGCTGGATCAGCTCGCGGGCGTTGCCGATCTCAGCGTCGTGCAGTTCATCCGGCAATTCAAGCGGGCCACCGGCTTGACCCCGCATCAATACGTGATGCGGGCGCGCGTCAACAGGGCCAGGCACCTTCTCGTGGAGGGCAAGGAGTCGATCGCGATCCTGGCGTTGCACTGCGGATTCTCGAGCCAGGAACATTTGACGCGGATATTCGGCATGTTCCTGGGCACGACGCCGGCCGCCTATCGCAGAGCCGCCGGGCGAAGCCTGATTTCCGATTAGGCTCTGCAGCAATGGACATGCCGTGCGCCTCCGGCCGAGGGCCGGTGTTGGTACCAGTACTGGTATCGACGGTGGCGATGGCAATGCCTGGCGGTGTAGTCGCGGACGCGTCCTGCACACCTGCACCGAACGGTCTTGCTGCGTTCTGACGGGCTGAAGCGCCTGCTGACTTGCGGCGGTGGCAAGAGGGGCCGAAAGACACCTCTCTTGCCACCGGGCCGAAATGCTCTGAGAAACATTCGTCCATGCAGGCCAGGGTTCAACCTGCACCGCATTGAGAGGATCATGTCCTGAGAGCCGGGTCCTGCAGAATCCGCGCCGATTTGAATGAACTGCGCGCGAGTGTCGAAAATCTGGAGTCAACGCGGCAGTGATGTTGGCTGGCTTCAGTCGGCGGCAAGGTGCATGCCACCGGCAAGGCTCGCAACATGTTCCACGGCTCTAAGATATGTGCTGGGCGACGCGAAGCGTTGGGCGGCGCCACGTGTTGGACTGCGAGCAAGAGCATGAGCCGACGACTTCGTCGGTGAAGTATCGTCAGCCTGCGCATCGTGGCGGCGTCACACAAATGCACATCGCTGCGTCTGGCTGGGCGAGGCGCCTCGACACGTAGTGAAAAAGAGGAGGGTGCTCATGGGCCAAGCACCCTCCTCAAGGTGGCACGACAAGTGTCCCGAGAGATCAGAAGAACGCCTTGACGTTCGCCAACAAAAGCAGGACTGGACAAATCAATCCTGACGAATCTGCGCATCCTTGCAGGAAATGCTCGCGAAATGTGCGGCCTTTAATGAGATCCAGTGCGTGTCGGAGTTCGAAGCGCAGGCCTGATCTTTGAACTTGCTGCGCGAAATTGTGCGGCTGTGGCGATCATTTTGTACAGAAACGCTCAGAATCATCAGGATTTGGCGGTTGGCCCGCGACACACTTTGCAACTGGTCCACGCCATCCGGAGCACGCGATGCATGTCATCTACATCTACAAAATCGATGGCTTCGCAGCGCGACCTGCGACCGACCGGCATACGATCGCGCCCGATGATGAGGACAGACCTTATTCTCCTGGCCGCCTCATTGTCCTGTGGTGCGTTCTGATTTGCCTTTGCCTGACATTCTGGGCTGCCGTTGGCTACGAGCTCACCCGCTTGTGGCTGCGTTTCTGAATGCGACGCGAGAAACAGGCGGATGGTGTGTTTGATGGACGCGACGTCAATGCGTTTCCTTGTAATGGCGAAAGGTCATGGAAGCGAGTTCTTGGCAGGGAAAGCCGGTGCCAATCCGATCGCAATGGGAAATTGCCAGGGAACGCGAGCCGCTTCGTTTGGCGATGGCGCCTGGCTCGGGAAGCCGTGCGTCTTGGGGGAGTACGGGAAGGTTGAGGGCGAATGACCACGCGGAGTTTTGTCGGACCATTTCCGCCTGGGATTGATGACGCAGCATACGGTTGAATGCTGAGCGAATACGGGACGCACAGGATGGCTCAACTCAACGTCAGGTACGATGATTCGATTTCGACCTACACCCGCATAATCTTCAGCTCGGTCGTAGCAGCCCTCAACAAGAGTGGGATCGTCCGAACGTCCAGGAACATCACAGTGACGGCGGATACGTCGCTCTGGACCAGCCGCATGGCCGGAAATCCGCGATGGCCGCCGGACCAGGCCGGCGCGACGCTCGGTGCGGCCACCAGCCCGACCATCATCATCAACCAAGCCATCAACTACCAGGACCAGGCTGATAATTTGATGTTTATCAAGGCGATGGTTCTCGAGCTGATCAATGTGATGTATCCGGGGCTTGGCGCTGACGCCGAGGCCCTCGTGGATCCCCTCATCAAGCTGATCTTCCACTGGCGGCGGTTGGATCGGTAAATCACGCATTTCCGTCATGGCCGGGCTCGGCCCGGCTTCACAAAGAAACGAAGAGATGGATGCCCGGGACAAGCCCGGGCAAGACGAATTTTTTTAGAGACTGGCCAGACGAGACCCAGCGAACTCATAGAGTGATCCGCTTATGCCATTGTCTTGCACGCCGTCCCTCCCCGCAACTCCAATGCCGCTACAGCGTGACCGGATCTGGTCCCGCGCTACCCGTGTTGCCCGTGCTGGCGCGTTCGCCGAACTCGTCGGAGCAGACGGGCCGCGTCGCGGGTCCCGCCTGCTCCGCGGATCGCGGCCTCGTCAGGCGATCGACTTCGCTGCCGCGCCCCCGTGTGTTTCGGCCCCTTCAGCATCCAGGTTGACTTGCGATGTCTCCGGCGCAATCAGCACGCACAACGTGGTGATCGCCAGCATCGCGAGGACATACATCGACACTGCAAGCGATGTGCCGTAATAGCTGAGCAGTCCCACGGAGATCATCGGGGCGATCGCTCCGCCGACGATGCCGGCCATCTGGTAGCCCATCGAAGCACCGCTGTAGCGCACGCGCGTCGGAAACATCTCCGCGATGAAGGCGGCCTGGGTGCCGTACATCGCCGCGTGCAGGAACAGGGCGAAAACGGCAGCCATGACGATGACCGGGAAGCTGCCGCTGTCGAGCATCATGAAGAAGGCGAACACGAAGACGGCCGAGCCCACCGCGCCGAACAGGTACACCGGACGCCGCCCGCACTGATCGGACAGGCTGCCGAACCACGGGATGAGGACCGTCTGGGCGGCCGCAGCGATCAGGACCGCCTGGAGGGCGTAGCTCTTCGGCAGATTGAGGAACGTCGTGGTGTAGGTCGCAATGAACAACACGAACGTATAGAAGGCGACGTCGACACCGACACGGGCGCCGATCGCGAGCAGCACGCGGCCGGGATAGTTGCGCAACACGTCGACGATCGGTGCGCGCGGCTCCTCGGCACGCTGCTCGGTCTCGCGGAACAGCGGGCTCTCGGCGACCGTCATCCGGATCCACATCCCGATGAAGACCAGCCCGATGCTCAGCAGGAACGGGACGCGCCAGCCCCATTCCCTGAACTGGGCTTCGGTAGTGAGCGCGCCCAGCAGCGCCAGCATGCCGTTCGACAGCAACAGCCCGATCGGCACGCCGATCTGCGGCCAGCTTGCGTTGAGGCCGCGCTGCGTGCTGTCCCCCGACTCCAGCGTCATCAGCACCGCGCCGCCCCATTCGCCGCCGAGGCCGAGGCCTTGCAGGAAGCGCAGCGTAACCAGCAGGATTGGCGCCCAGACGCCAATCCTGTCGTGGGTCGGCACCAGGCCGACCAGGAAGGTGGCGATGCCCATCAGCAGAAGGGTCGCCACGAGCACGTTCTTGCGGCCGATCTTGTCGCCGTAGTGACCGAACACGATGCCGCCGAGCGGCCGCGAGATGAAGCCCACGGCGAACGTGCTGAACGCCAGCAGGGTGCCGACCAGCGGATCGAAACTCGGGAAGAACAACTTGTTGAACACCAGCGCGCTGGTCGTGCCGTAGATGAAGAAATCATACCATTCGAGCGAAGTGCCGATCAGGCTCGCCGCGATGACGCGGCGAACCGATGTCGGCTTGACGGCGGTGGACGGGTAGGCCAGTGACATCGACGCTTTCCTCCTTTGAGGCGATCAGGGCTGGACGATTGGGTGCCGACAGGCTGTCCGCCCGGCTACGGACGAGATCACGCAGGCGCCGCGGATTTTCAGACATCGGGCGGTTTCCTGTCGAACGAGAAATTGTTGTAAGCCGCGATCGTATTTTGTTATCAATTGTTGCCGATTGGATAGGAAAAATCGATGAACACGCGCTTCCTGGAAACGCTGATCTGGTTGTCGCGCGTCGGGACGTTTCGCGAGGCTGCGCGGCAGATGCACGCCACCCAGGCTGCCGTGTCGCAGCGCATCGCGACGCTCGAGGAGGACCTTGGCGCCCCGCTGATCGATCGCTCGGTTCGCGGGCTGAAGCTGACGCCGGTCGGCGAGCGGGTGCTGCAACAGGCCGAGCGGCTGCTCGGCGTCGAGCGGGAGTTGCGGCTCACCGCGCAGCCGGATGCGGCGCCGGCGGGGCGGGTGCGGGTCGGCGTCATCGAATCGGTGGTGCACACCTGGCTCACCGCGCAGGTCGAAATGCTGTCGCGCAGATTTCCGGCCATCGAGCAGGACTTCACCGTCGATACCGCGCGCAACCTGCGCGACCAGTTTCGCCGGCATCGCCTCGATCTCCTGATCCAGAACGATCCGGTGGAAGAGGCTGCCGGCAATGAAAAGCTCGATATCGTCGAACTCTGCCGCTACCCGATCGAGTGGATCGGCCGCCCCGGCCTGCTGCCGCGGCGAACGCTGCGGATGGCGGACTTGATGCGCGTGCCGTTGCTCACCTTCTCGCGGACGTCGAGCCCGCATGCGCATGTCCGCGCGCTGTTCATCGGCAGCGAGCGCGAGCCGCGGATCAGCAGCTTCCCGTCGGTTGCCGCGATCCTCAGCCTGGCGCGGGAGGGGTTCGGGCTGGCGGCGATTCCGCCGATCTTCGTGCGGAACGAGCTCGAACGCGGCTCGCTCGTGCAATATGCCGGGCCCGCATTGCCGCAGCTCAAGGTCTCCGCCGTCCATCTCGATCCGGCCGCGCCGGCGGTGCAGGCGGTTGCGACCACAACCTGCGAGGTGGTGGCGGCGTTCTGCCGCAAGGCCGGCACGCCCTGGGCGTTTTCATCGTTGCAGGATGTTCCGCGGGGCAGGAAGGCGGGCGTGTCGGCTACGAAGCGGCGGCAGGCCCGGTCCAGACCCCGCGCGCGCGGATAGCGCTGCCGCATTCGCGCGCGCGGCGAGCGAGTGATCGCACGGCGGATTACAGGGAATCCCTCTGTCAAACCCGATGTCATCGACACCGCGCCGTCGACAATCCGAAAAAATTTAAACGGTCGTGCGCCCTTCATGCAATCATGCGGAGATTTTGCAGGACGAACTTTTCACGATGTGGCGTTCTCAATGCGTTGCGGGACATCTTGCCTGCAACGGTTCAATGCTCCCCATAAGCGTTGGGCTCCGGTGGCAAGAGGGGGGCGCGTTGCCCCTCTCTTGTTACGGCCCAAACATGTTGCGGCCAAGCATCCTACGGACCTGACATCCTGCGGACCTCGCATCGGATTTGCGCCGCCCGGCCCGTATCAACGGCGCCACCATTCAATGATTTTGCGACCGGCTCCGGTCGTTCGCGGAGGTCATCTCCGCCAGCGCGAATGCCTCAATCCGCCGAGAATCCGAACGGCACGCTCGACGTTCTGAAATCGTCGGGAAGGATGTCGCGGCCGATCGGCGGCGCCGAGCGCGCAGCGCATTTCGGGCGGTGGCAGACACGGCACGCGACGCCGATCGGCGTCGGCTCATCGGCACGCGGCCCTTGTCCGTCACGGGTATAGATCAACTGCCCGGCATGTTCGGCCGCGCAACCGATCGCAATCGCGCGCTCCACGCGAATGGCGCCGAACGAGCCGCCGCCGGCGGTGACGGTGCGGGCGATCGAGAAGAAGCGCTTGCCGTCGGGCAGCTCCAGCCACTGCGTGACGATCTCGCGCGGCGTCTTGAAAATTCCGTGCACGGACCACAGCGGGCACGCGCCGCCGTGCTTGGCGAACGGAAACCCGGCACCGTCGAGCAGCTTGGAAATGTTGCCGGCGGGATCGACGCGGATCAGGAAGAACGGGACCTTCTCGAGACCCGGCCGTTGCAGCGTCGTGGCGCGATGGGCGATCTGCTCGAAGCTGGCGCCGAACTGGCGCGCCAGCGCCTCCAGATCGTAGCGGCGCGCCTCGGCCGCCTTCGCAAACACCGAATACGGCATGATCAGCGCGGCCGCGGCATAGGCCGCGAGCGCCCGGCGCGCCAGCAGCACGGCGCTCTGGCTGGTGAACTTGCCGGCTTCCAGCGCCGCGCCGATCTCGGCCTCCATTTCGAGATAGGCGAGCTGCTTGGCGAGCTCGAAATGCAGGCTTGCGGTGTCGAGCGAGTCCTCGAGCAGCAGTTGCTTGCGATGCAGATCGAGCCGTCTGACCGAGCCGAGCATGACGCTCGGCGGCAGGTAGCGCACCTGAAGATTGTGACGCGCACGCAGCCGTTCGATGAAGCCGTTCGGCCCGCCGGCCGGCTCGGCGATGCGCTCGGCCGCATCGTCGAGGCTGGCAAAATTGTTGCGGCGTGCGGCCAGATAACGTCTGACCTCGGCGACCGGATCGTTGGCGTCGAAGCTCTCCTGCCCGGCGGACGATGCGGCGCCGGTCAGCGCCGGTGCGCTGCGCTCCGCCAGCGCCAGCTGCTCCTCGCGATAGGCGGTATAGAGGCGAAGGAATGCCTCCGTCATTCCGGGATAGCTCACGGCGAGGTCGCTGATCTCGAGCGCGGGAATGTCGATGTCGGAAAACATCGGCTCCTTGAGAATGGAATGCATCCGCGCCGCGTGGTCGACGCCGCCGTCGCCGGCAAGATCGGCGAGATCGATGTTGTAGGTGCGGGCAAGACGCAGCAGCATGTCCGCCGTCACCGGCCGTTGATTGCGCTCCAGCAGCGCGACATAAGGCGCCGAAATCTCGAGGTCGGCCGCCATGTCGGCCTGGGTCAGCCCGAGGTCGCGCCGGAGCCGGCGCAGGCGCGGGCCCATGAAGACCGAACGGGCGTTTGTGGTCGCCATGTCCTGGTTCCTGTTAATACATTACAACATTACATAGCATTTCTGTAAGGTATGACAAGTTTTCCGCGCAATGGCTAGCCCCTGGAACGAGGGCGCGTACAAACGCGTCAGTCTGTCGTCACTCAAGGGATCATGAACATGAACTTCCAGCCGCGTGGGATCAGCGATCGGGCGATCCAGGGACCAGCTTCCTATCAGAGCGAGATCGAAGCCGCCGAAGCGCTCCTCAAGACCAAGGAGACCTGGAACGGCGTCACCGCCGAAGCCGTGGCACGCATGCGTCTGCAGAACCGCTTCAAGACCGGCCTCGACGTCGCCCGCTACACCGCGGCGCTGATGCGGGCCGACATGGCGGCCTATGACGCCGACAGCACCAAGTACACCCAGTCGCTCGGCTGCTGGCACGGCTTCATCGCGCAGCAGAAGCTGATCTCGGTCAAGAAGCACTTCGGCAACACCGATCGCCGCTATCTCTATCTCTCCGGCTGGATGATCGCCGCGCTGCGCTCCGAGTTCGGGCCGTTGCCGGACCAGTCGATGCACGAGAAGACCTCGGTGCCGGCCCTGATCGAGGAACTCTACACCTTCCTGCGCCAGGCCGACTCCCGCGAGCTCAACGACATCTTCCGCGCGCTCGACGCCGCCCGCAAGGCCGGCGACAAGGCCAGGGAAGCGGCGCTGATCGAGAAGATCGACAATTTCCAGACCCATGTCGTGCCCGTCATCGCCGACATCGATGCCGGCTTCGGCAATGCCGAGGCGACCTACCTGCTCGCCAAGAAGATGATCGAGGCGGGCGCCTGCGCGCTGCAGATCGAGAACCAGGTCTCCGACGAGAAGCAGTGCGGCCACCAGGACGGCAAGGTGACCGTGCCGCATGAGGTGTTCATCGCGAAGATCCGCGCCTGCCGCCACGCCTTCCTCGAACTCGGCGTCGAAGACGGCATCATCGTGACCCGCACCGACTCGCTCGGCGCCGGCCTCACGCAGCAGATCGCCGTCAGCCACAAGCCTGGCGATATCGGCGACCAGTACAACAGCTTCCTCGATTGCGAGGAAGTGACGGCTGCCAATGCCCGCAATGGCGACGTCATCATCAACCAGAACGGCAAGATGATGCGTCCGAAGCGGCTGCCCTCCAATCTCTACCAGTTCCGTCCCGGCACCGGTGCGGATCGCTGCGTGCTCGACTGCATCACCTCGCTGCAGAACGGTGCCGACCTGCTCTGGATCGAGACCGAAAAGCCGCATATCGAGCAGATCGCCAGCATGGTCGACCGCATCCGCAAGGTCGTTCCGAACGCGAAGCTCGCCTACAACAACTCGCCGTCGTTCAACTGGACGCTCAACTTCCGCTGGCAGGTCTACGACGCCATGAAGGAAGCCGGCCAGGACGTCAGCAAGTACAATCGTGCCGAGCTGATGAAGGCGGAGTACGACGACACGCCGCTGGCGAAGGAAGCCGACGAGCGCATCCGCACCTTCCAGGCGGATTCGGCCAAGCGCGCCGGCATCTTCCACCACCTGATCACGCTGCCGACCTACCACACCGCCGCGCTCTCGACCGACAATCTGGCCCGCGAGTACTTCGGCGAGCAGGGCATGCTCGGCTATGTGAAGAACGTCCAGCGCGCCGAGATCCGTCAGGGTATCGCCTGCGTGAAGCATCAAAACATGGCGGGATCCGACATCGGCGACGAACACAAGGAGTACTTCGCCGGTGAAGCCGCGCTGAAGGCGGGCGGCACCCACAACACGATGAACCAGTTCGGCTAGTCGCTGAACTTCCCGGTCCGGAGTCCGATCGGACCCCGGACCGGTCATCCGGTCCAAGAGAGCCGCCTGTTCAGGGCGGCTTTCTTTTTACCGCCGCCTTGCCGCGGATGCGCTCGAGCGAAGTGGACACCGGTTCGCGTGATGTAAACGCATCAAGACAAGACTCCAGCGCTTCGGTTCTGATTCAATCGGAACCGGAATTGCTCTAGACTGGCGCCATGACCCAACCGACCCAATGGTATTTCGTCTGGCTCGACGGTCCGCGCGGGCCGGAGCCGCAGAAGTGGTCGCCCGAGGGGCTCTGGGGCCAGATCGGCCGCCAGGATGTAATCGTGCGTTTCGAGCTGACGGAACGCGAGGCAAAGCTCTCGCTCGATCAATTGGCCAAACTGCATCCGCTGCCGACCGGATCATAGCGTCGGTCGCCGCGGACCTATTGCCGGACGCCGGCTTCTCGAACGGGGCTGCGCCGCTGCGGCGCGGGCGGTTGCCATGTTGCGCCCTGCTCGGCGAGCAGATGGATGCCCCACGCGGCGATCGGCGTCAGCAACGCGACAAGCTCGCGTCCCTTCGCCGTCAGGCCATAGGTCGATCGTTCGGGTGATTCCTTGCGATGCCAGATGGCACCGTCGGCGATCAGGTCACGCAACAGGCTGGACAGCACCTGCTGCCGGACCCCTCCGATCGAATTGCGCAACTCGCCGAAGCTGAGCTCATCCAGCGACAGCAGATAGAGCACCCGGACCTTCCACTTGCCGGCGACGATCGCAAGCACCGTCTCGACCGGACAGGGATCCAAAGCGGGACGCTTGCGACGATAGGGCATGATGTCCTCGGTCAGAAATTAATGTGTCTGGTTGACCCCCGATCGATATGGGACCGTGCGGTGGTGAATACGACAGGGTCCGCACAGGTGTCTCGATGAGCGGTCGGTTGCTCAATTGGCTTCTCTGGGCCGGCGTGGCCTACTTCTGCTGCATGGCGATAGCGCACTTCTTCGGCATCAAGGTGCCAATCCTCTTCGTCTACTACGATACACCTTATTACGCCTATCAGGACAAGATCATCTCGTTTGCGGTCGTGGCCTATATCTGCCTGTTCGCATCGGCAGCGAGATCGCACGATGCCGTGGCCGCCGCACTGGTTGCGATCTGGGTCACGGTCGCAGGCCTCTGCGCCGTCAACCTTTCGGATGCGCTGCAGGCTGTCCTGTCCGGCAAGTCGACGCTGGTCTACTGGCTGCAGACCGCAGCACTCGCGATTTATGCATTGTGCCTGACCGCGTTTTGGCGACAATCGCGCCGTCCAACGACACGCTGAAGGCGGACGGCGACGATGCACCCGGAGCGGATCTTCCATAACGGCGACGTGTTCACTGCGGATGCTGCCGCCGGACGCGCCCAGGCGATTGCGGTTGCCGGCGGCAAATTCGTTGCGGTCGGCGGCGATCTCGACGTGAAGGGACTGGCGGGTCCCGGCACCGAATTGGTCGACCTCCGCGGCCGCATGCTGTTGCCCGGCATCGTCGACGTGCACAACCACCATCTCCGCGGCGGGCAGTCCGACCTCTACGAATTGAAACTGCTGCCGACGATGTCGCTCGACGCTGTGATCGAAGCCGTCCGCGCGCGATGCGCGGCGACGAATCCGGGCGAATGGGTCTTCGGTGGCATCTGGGGAAGTCATCTGGTCGAGGCAATCGGCCGGGCCGGCGCGCTCGCGGCGCTTGATGCGGTCTCGGCAGCGCATCCGGTGATGCTGCGGGACGACAGCCAGCACAACCGCTGGGTCAATTCCTGCGCATTGAAGCTGATCGGGATCACCGCCGACACGCCGAATCCGCCCGATGGTGAAATCCTCCGCGATGCCGGGACGGGCGCTGCGGCCGGCCTGTTGCTGGAGCGCGCCTCGGGCCTCGCCGAGCAGGCGGTCGAGCGCAGCATCCCGGACCTTGCGGCGCGCAACAAGGCCTCGTGCCGCCGCGCGGTGGAAATCCTCAATGGCTTCGGCGTCACCGCGTTTCAGGACGCGACCACGGTGCTGCCATTCCTGGAGGCGCTCGCTGCGCTCGACCGTGCCGGCGAGCTCAACGGCTGGTGCGTCACCTCGTTGCCCGGGCAGCGGACCTTGTCGGGCGCCGACTTCGTCGGTGACGCGCTGATCGCGCGTCGCGAGACCTATCGCACGCGGCACGTCCGGCCCGATTTCATCAAGCTGTTCATGGACGGGGTGCCGACCACGCGCACCGCCGCGATGCTGACGCCCTACCGTGCCACGCGTCTTCAAGGCTGCTGCTTTTGCGGCGATCCCCTGATTTCGATTCCTGCGCTCGTGCGATGGATCGCAAAGGCCGAGCAGTACGGCATGCGGGTCAAGGTTCATTGCACCGGCGATGCCGCGGTTCGCGATACGCTCGACGCTGTCGACGTGGTGCGCAGCTTCAACGGACCCGACGATGGAGCAGGCCCGGTCCACCAGATCGCGCATGCAGGCTTCGTCGATCCCGCCGACATCCCCCGCTTCCGCGCCCTCAATGTCGCGGCGGACCTCTCGCCGATCATCTGGTATCCGGGCCCGATCCAGCAGGCGATCCGCGCGGCGATGCCGGACGAGCGCGCCGACTGCTATTGGCCGCTGCGCGATCTGCACGAGGCCGGCGCGTTGCTGGCGGCCGGATCGGACTGGCCTGTCGTTGCCAACCCCGATCCCTGGCTCGGGATCGAGGGCATGATCACCCGCCGCAATCCCAAGGGCGGATATGACGGCGCGCTCTGGCCGGAGCAGGCGCTCGATCTCGAGACGGTGCTGCGCATCTACACCATCAATGCCGCGCGTGCGATGGGCCTTTCCGCTCTCACCGGATCGATCGAAGCCGGAAAATCTGCCGACTTCATCGTGGTCGATCGCGACCTCTTCGCGACCGCGCCGGAACGCTTGTCGCAGAGCAAGGTGCTGTCGACGTGGTTCGAGGGCCGCTGCGTTCACGAGGCGAGCTAGAACGCGATGAGATCAGGCTGAATCGTCATCGCGCTTTAGCTCGCCTCGTCAAACCGCAACCTTGATCCGTCGGTTCTGACGGCCCTTGTTGTCGATCTTGACGATCCGCGCCGGGCGCGACCGTCCGGTCGATGCAAGATGCGTCCCGCCGCAGGCCTGGCGATCGAGATCGCGGATCTCGACGATGCGAACGAGCCCGTCCTGGCCGACCGGCGGAGCGACGGCCTTGCTTCGGAACAGGCCGGGCAAGGCCTGCGCTTCGTCGTGGGGCATGAAGGTGGCACTTACCGGGAGATCCTGCCGGATGACGTCGTTCAGCGGCCCCTCGAGCGCGCGCAGCGCGTCATTGTCGGCGCCGGGCAGATCGAAGTCGACGCGGAACGTGCCGTCCTCGTTGAGCTGGGCTCCGGTGAGCAGCGCGCCGCCGAACCGCGTATAGACCAGCGCATTGACGACATGGGCCAGCGTGTGAAGTTCGCACATCAGCGCGCGAAACGAAGGCTCGACGTCGAGCACCACCGTGCCCGAGGGCACGGCGTCAGCGGCAAACATATGCCAGAGGCCGCGCTCGTCGCGCTCCAGTCCGGTGACGGGCAGGACGCCGCCGGACCATTTGAGGACGCCGCGATCGGCAAGCTGTCCGCCACCTCCCGGAAAGAACGGCGAGCGTGCGACGAGCACCGCGCCCGGCCTGACATCGAGCACCTCGGCTTCGAGCTGCAGGATGTCGGGATGATCGAGATAGAAGGCGCGGGACATGGAGATCATCGTCCGAAGGTTTCCGACGCCTCGGCTATCCGGGCGAGCACGGTGTCGAATGCGGGGCTGCACTGAAACGTCGCAAAGGGGATGGGCTCCTGCGGCGCTGCATCTCCGTGAGAAAGACCCAGCCGCCAATAGGCGATATCGTGCCAACGGCCGAGCTTGAAGCCGATGTCCATGTGGGTTCCGATATGCTTGAAGCCCATCGCCTCGTGCAAGCGGCTGCTCCCGGGATTCGGCAAGACGATTTCCGCGAAGGCAGAGCGGAAGCCCTGCTCGCGCAGCGCGGCCAACAGCACGCCGTAGAGGCTGCGCCCGATCCCCTCTCGACGCACCTGGGCGCCGACATAGACTGTCACGTCAGCGGTCCAGCGATAGGCCGCACGCTGGCTATGCTTGCCGGCATAGGCGTAGCCGACGATCTCGCCACTCCGATCTGCGACCAGCCATGGATGCGTCGCCAGTGTTCCGGCGATCCGCTCCGCCATGACGGTCGCTGAGGGCGGCTCAGCCTCGAACGAAACAGCCGTGTCGCGAACATAGGGCGCGTAGACGGCCGCCACGCCTGCGGCATCGGCTTCTCGTGCCGGCCGAATGATGATCGCTTGATCCATGTTGCGAAGGCTACCGGATGAGGATCGGTCCGTAAATCTCCGTCGGCGCGTCTACTCTGCCGGTGCCGGGCTCGGCGATGCCTTGGCGGGTGCCTTGTCGACCTTCTTCGACCATGAACGGTAATAGGCGAGCGCGGTCATCAACGCGATGCCGATCGCGCTGACCACGATCTGCATCCAGATGCTGTCGGAGACCTCGACCAGCACCAGGTGAGCGATCACGGCGAGGAAGACGCCGGAGCAGAACACCTCGAGCGACTGCTGGCCGCATTTGATCATGGGACGGAACACCGGCCATTGCAGGCCGGCCCAGTCCTTCGGCAGGAAGCGCGTGACGAAGAAGGCCAGCACCACGAAGTGCAGCACGCGATAGGGCGCGAGGTTGGTCTTGTCGTTGGGGTTGAACGCATCATAGAGCCCGGCCGGCATCGCGTGCCCGAGTTCGGGGATCCGGCCCGCCAACGTCATCACCAGCGCGAACAGCAGGTAAGCCGCGCCCAGCATCAGGAAGGTGCGCGAGCGGATGAACGAGATCGACTCGCCGGCGCCGCCGAGCGCGAACCAGCCACCGAACACGAACAGGAACTGCCAGCAGAACGGATTGAAGTACCACGTGCCGCCGGGATACGCCGGCAGGTTCGAGCCGAAATGGCGGGCTGCCAGATAGAGCAGGAAAGACAGGAGCAGCGTCGTGTTGAGTCGCCGCAGCATCATCCAGAGCACCAGGGGATACACCACCATCAGCGCGATATAGAGCGGCAGCACGTCCATGTTGACCGGCTTGAATGCCAGGATGAGGCCCTGGTAGAGCGTCGCGGCCGGGTTCTGCATGAAGCCGGCGACGTTGAATTCGTTTTGCAGGTTCGGGTCGTGGTAGCGCTGGGAGAGATAGCCGATCTCGGCGATGTAGATCACGAACAGCATCACATGCGCGACATAGATCTGCCAGGCGCGCTTGATCAGGCGGGTGCCGCCGATCACGAAGCCGCGCTCGAGCATGATCCGCGCATAGACGAACGAGGCGGTGTAGCCGGAGATGAAGACGAACAGGTCGGCGGCGTCGCTGAAGCCGAAATTCTTCTGGGTGATCCAGTTCACCGCATTGTTCGGGATGTGATCGAGAAAGATCGCCCAGTTGGCGAAGCCACGCAGCAGATCGAGACGATAGTCGCGCCCGCGCGGCGGCAGGACTGCATGAACGTCCATGGATTCGTTCCCTGTTCCGGCCGGCGAATTGCGTTTCGCCGGGTGCGCCCGGCATCATCCTAGCAAGCTTCGCATGGCTCGCACCATGTTTTGGCCCAGCCCTTGCAGGAACGGAATCCGTCAACCGCCTGTCACATCTCGTCCGCGGCAACGTCGTTGTCTTGTTGCGAGACCAAACCAAAAGTTGCAGGATGAGCGCGGTCAGGATTCACATGTTGGGAGTGAAGACATGATCCATTCCGTTCAATCGAACCGTTCCGTGCTGGCCGCCATCGGCCTCGCCTTCGTCCTCACGATCGGGTTGCTCGCGCCGCCCGTGGCCGCGCAACAGAGCTCGGATGCCGCGCTGCCCCGCGTGCTCGTGCTCGGTACCGGCGGCACGATCGCCGGCCAGGCCAACGCGCGCGCCGGCAACGCCTATGATTCCGGCAAGGTGACTGCGGCGGGCCTCATCGCCGCCATCCCTGACATGGACAAGCTCGCCAGGATCTCGGCCGAGCAGATCTCGTCGATCGGCTCGCAGGACATGAACGACAAGGTCTGGTTCGACCTCGTCAAGCGCATCCGCGCTGCTGTTGACAACAAGGAAATCGACGGTGTCGTGATCACCCACGGCACCGACACGATGGAGGAGACCGCGTTCTTCCTCTCGAACGTGCTCGACACCGACATCCCGATCGTGCTGGTCGGATCGATGCGCCCCTCGACCGCGGTCGGCGCCGACGGTCCCGCCAATCTGTACGAGGCGATGCGGGTCGCATCCGCGCCGGAATCGCGCGGCCGCGGCGTGCTCGTGGTGCTCAACGACATCATTCATGGTGCGCGCTTCGTGCAGAAGACCAACACCACCAGTGTCGACACGTTCCGTTCGCCCAATGCCGGGCCGGTCGGTTATGTCGATACCGGCTCACTGCGCTATCTCGAGCCGGCCGCGACGGCCAAGGGACCGAAGTACAAGCTGCCGGACGCCCCGCCGCTGCCGCGGGTCGACATCGTCTATTCGCACGCCAACATGGACGCCGCGGAGGTCGAGGACGCGGTGAAGCGCGGTGCCAAGGGCATCGTGCTGGCGGGTGTCGGCGACGGCAATTCGTCCAAGGGCGCGATCGACGCGCTCGCGGCCGCAGCCAAGCAGGGCGTCGTCGTGGTCCGCTCGTCCCGAGTCGGCTCCGGCTACGTGAACCGCAACGTAGAGGTCGAGGACGACAAGCTCGGCTTCGCCGTCGCGCTCGACCTCAACCCGCAAAAAGCGCGCGTCCTGCTCGAACTCCTGATCGCCAACGGCATCACCGATCCCAAGGCAGTGCAGCAGGCGTATGGGCAGTAGTGATTGACGTAAGGTGAGCACACTTGTCCGGCTCCCTCCCTCCTTGTGGGGGAGGGTGGGGAGAGGGGTGAGCCGCGGGCGAGATAACTGAGAAGAGCGTCGCTGTCGCAACGAAGTTCGCGCGTTGTTCGGACGTAGATAAAGAGAGCACGTCGTGTGGCGCCCCTCTCCCCAACCCTCCCCCTCAAGGAGAGAATGGACTGTCCATAGGTGTCCGCGCATGTCCGCGCGTATCCACCTAAACCCTTGTTCTCTCGGAAATCGCGTCCATAACTGTGTTTCGGTGCCTGCCGGTGCCCACGCGCATGTTTGATACAGTTTCTGCGCGCAGGCTGCAGTGTCGAAACATCGGCTCACGCCAGACGCTTACTGAGCCTGCACCTGAACCACAAACCATCGACATGCCATTCTAGGTCCGACACTTCCCAAGCACTGTGCCAGCCCTTGGCAGACCAGTCTTCATCGGTGTGTTGAATGAGGAGTATGCCGGTCTTCTCCAAGAGCTCTCGAACCTTTCGGCTTCTGGCAGTCTCGCGCGCTCCTGTTCCGTCTCCGCGTTCATCGCCGTTGTCTACGTACCACACGACGGCCTCTGCTGCCGGTGTTCCCTCCTCAGGCCATTTGATAAGTCTGGAATGACCTATCGCACACACTCGGCCTTGCCATGTGGCCCACCAATCAGAACAATTGGCACGATGCGGGTTAAACTTGCTTCCGTTCATTCTCCAGTCTCCCGATAAGGCCCGCGCGACCACCGGGAAGCTTGGTGCTTCGTAAATTGGAGTCGCAAGGCCCTACTTTTGCTATTGCGCGCCAATGATTTGTGTTTTTGTGCCTTCGAGACCTTGCTTCAGGCCGGGGGCGGGGCACGAGAATGCGACTTGAGACAGCTTCGCGACAGTCGAGCAGATTTTCATTGAAATAATTAGCGAAATTTTCGCTGTCCCATCTCCCACAAGGGGAGAGAGAGCCCGCCGGCGCGTCCTTCACGATTCCGCTTGTGAGCGGCGGACTCTTGCTCAGCTCTGGCCGGCCAGTGCTGAAAGCTTGCCCAACAGCCTTGTTCTGTCCTTGCCGATCATCAGCACGCTGCTGTCAGGTGCAAGCAGCGCGGAGAACGGCAGCATGGCGGCTCCGATCGGCGAGCCTTCGGGGCCGAACTGGCCCGGTACGATCTCCGGTGCGACGATGCCGGTGGCGCGCACGCGACTGAATTGGCTTTGCACCTTCGCCAACAGCTCCAGATGAATCGACCGTGGCAAGATGCTATCGAGCACGATCGCCTCGATGTCGACGACCGAAGCGATGGCGATGATCGCCTCGACCAGCGCGTTGGCGCAATCCTCGATCCATTCGTTCAGCGGTTCCCGCGCGCCTGAAGGCATGGGGTCCAGCTCCCGCACCCGCGTGATCTCGATGCCGCGCGACTTCAGGTGATTGACCAGCACGTAGATCGAGGCCCGGTGAAGCAGGCTCGGGTAGCGCCCCGGTTTGGCCGCGGCCGAATCGAGGCTCGACGGGGAGACCGGTATCGGACCCAGTGCGGCGCTGTTTCCATGCGGGCCGGGCTGCACCTTGCCGCCTTGCACCAGGCCGCCGCCGACGAAGGTGTCGATCGAGATGTGCATGAAATCGTGGAAGCGGGCGCCGGCACCCAGGACGAGTTCGGCCAGCGCCGCAGATGTGGCATCGTTCTCGATGAACACCGGCACCTTTGTCGGCGTCGTGAAGTGCGTCATGAGCTCGATCGCGTCCCAGCGGTCGCCAAGGTCGGCCGGAAAGCCGAGCTCCTCGATCCAGCCGCCGAGGAAGAAGGGCGAGGCAATGCCGACGCCAACCATGGAAGCATCATCGAGGCCATTCACGAGCGCGTCGAAATTGGCGAGGGAGGTGTTGCCTGCCTTGCGGACCAGCTCGGGGTCCGGATAGCGGTATTCGTGCGACTCGCGGGCGCGCAGCTCGCCTGCAAAATCGACCAGCACCGCCTCCAGCGCGCGACGGCCGATCTTGATGCCCACGCTGTAAATGCGTTCCGGCATCAGCCGGTAGAGGACGGATGGCGATCCGCGCTGTCCGAACCTTTTTCCTACTTGCTTTACGAATCCTGCGGCTTCCAGCCCATCGACAATATCGGCCACAGCGGCCGGTGTGAGGTGCGCAGCGCGCGCAAGGTCGGACTTGGACGCTTCCTTGAGGCGGCGGATGGCGTCGAGCACGAAGCGCTCGTTGTAGTGTCGAAGCTTGACCGAATTGCTGCCCTTTCCCGACAAGCCTTCATCTCCAATCAAGCCTTCGCGGCCGCTTCTGGCTCGCCGCTGCGATCGGCTGCCGGTCGCGCCGGAATTCCGCACGACGTTTTGCGTCACCCCCGTGGGAACCATTTTTCCCGTTGCGGCGTGAATATAATATAGTAAGTTAAAAAAATAAATGTCCGCCTGGGGAAAAGGCGGGCGAGGGGAAGCGATCCCGGTCCTGTTGGCTACCAACGGCGTCGGCACACGCGTGCCGAAATTGACAACCGGCAAGGAGCGTCATGTTTCTCGGCATCGATCTCGGCACCTCGGCGGTCAAGACCGTCCTCGTCGATGACATGCAGCGCGTCATCGCCAGCCGGAGCCACTCGCTGTCGACGGCCTCGCCGCGGCCGGGCTTTTCCGAGCAGGATCCGCGCCTGTGGATCGAGGCGACCTTCGCGACTCTGGACGCGCTTAAGGCGGATCACCCAAGTGAGCTTGCCGACGTCGCCGGCATCGGCCTCTCCGGTCAGATGCACGGCGCGACGCTGCTCGACGCCGACCACAGGCCTTTGCGCCCCTGCATTCTCTGGAACGATGGTCGCTCCGCCGCGGAATGTCGTTTGCTTGAACGGCGCTGGCCCGCCCTGCGTGCGACGACGGGCAACAAGGCGATGCCCGGCTTCACCGCGCCGAAGCTGCTCTGGGTCGCAGAACACGAGCCGGAAATATTTGCGGCGACGAGACTCGTCCTGCTGCCGAAGGCCTATCTGCGCCTGATCCTGTCCGGAGATGCGGTCGAGGATGTCTCCGACGCCTCGGGTTCGCTATGGCTCGATGTCGTCAGGCGCGACTGGTCCGATGACGGCCTTGCCGCGACCGGCCTTTCGCGCACGCATATGCCACGGCTCGTCGAGGGCTTTGCGCCCGCGGCGCGGTTGGGCCGCGAACTCGCGCAGCGCTGGGGCATGGCCAAACAGCCTGTCATCGCGGGTGGCGCCGGCGACAATCCGGCCGGCGCCATCGGCATCGGCGCAATCCGGCCGGGAACCGCATTCATCTCGCTCGGCACGTCGGGCGCCCTGTTTACTCCGACCGAGAAGGTTGCAGCCAATCCCGATCGCGCCGTGCACACCTTCGCGCACGCAATCCCGGCGATGTGGCTTCAGGGCGGCGCGATCCTCTCGGCCGCATCCTGCCTGGCCTGGATCGCACGGCTGCTTGGTGCCCCGGAAGCCGAGTTGCTGGCGCCGCTTGGCGCGCGTCCGCATGCGCCGTCGCCCGTCAGCTTCCTGCCGTATCTTGCCGGCGAGCGCACGCCACATGACGATCCGCACGCGCGCGGCATGCTCGACGGCCTGAGCCATGGCACCGATCGCGCCGAGGTGGTGCAGGCCGTACTCGAAGGCGTCGCTTTCGCGCTTGCCGATTGCCGCGATGCGCTCGCGAGCGCCGGTCTTGTCGTGGCTGAGGCCGACGCGATCGGCGGTGGGGCGCGATCAGGTTTCTGGCTCTCGGTGCTGGCGAACGTCCTTGACATTCCGATCAACCGGGTTGCCGATAGCGACGTCGGCGCGGCATTCGGTGCGGCAAGATTGGGGCGCCTTGCCGTCACCGGCGAGACAGTCGCAACCGTCTGCAAGCCGCCGCAGCGCGTCGAGACCTTCGAGCCTGAGCGTGGCCTTGCCGACGCCTATGCCGCGCGGCTTCATGCATGGCGCGAGCTGTATCGGCCGCAACGCGGATGGGAAACGCATCGTGTGAGGGAGGCAGGATGAACGACCCGATCCTCGAGATGCGCCGGGTCTCCAAGTCTTTCTTCAGCATCAAGGCATTGCGCGACGTCGACCTCACCGTCTACCCCGGCGAAATCCACGCCTTGATGGGAGAGAACGGCGCCGGCAAATCGACGCTGATGAAGATCCTGTCCGGCGCCTACCGGCCTGATCCGGGCGGTGAAATCCGCATCGAGGGCAAGCCGGTTCATATCAACGGGCCGCTCGGCGGCCGCGCGGCCGGCATCTCGATCATCTATCAGGAACTGTCGCTGGCTCCCAATCTCAGCGTCGCGCAGAACATCTATCTCGGCCGCGAGGTCTCGCGCCTCGGCATGCTGGCGCGCGAGGCGATGGAGGCCGGCGTCGGCCCGATCCTCGAGCGGCTCGGCGCGGATTTCGCGCCGTCGACGCCGGTGGGCAATCTGTCGATGGGCCAGCGCCAGCTGGTCGAGATCGCCCGCGCGCTGCACGCCCGCTCGAAGATCCTGATCATGGACGAACCGACCACCGCGCTGTCGGCCGGCGAGAGCGAACGGTTGTTCGGCCTGATCCGCCAGCTCCGTGCGGAAGGCCTCGCCATCATCTACATCTCGCACCGCATGGATGAGGTCTATGCGCTCGGCGATCGCGTCACGGTGCTGCGCGACGGCACGATGGTCGGTTCGCTCGACAAGCCCGAGATCCGCGCCGACACCATCGTCCGCCTGATGGTCGGGCGCGACGTCTCGTCGTTCTACAAGAAGGAGCACGATCCCACCGCGCGCCATGGCGCCCCGGTGCTCGCTGCCGTCGACATCGCCGACGACAGGCGCGTCAGGGGCTGCTCGCTGACCGTTCATTCGGGCGAGGTCGTCGGGCTCGCCGGACTGGTCGGCGCCGGTCGCACCGAGCTTGCGCATCTGATCATCGGCGCCGCACCGAAGACCGCCGGCCATGTCGAGATCGAAGGACGCAACGTCGAGATCCGTAATCCCGGCGAGGCGCTCGAGGCGGGCATCGCCTATTTGACCGAGGACCGCAAGGCGCTCGGCCTGTTCCTCGACATGTCCTGTCTCGACAACATCAATCTCGCCGTGCTGGGCCGCGATGCCAGGCTTGGCGGCATCCTCGACCGCGACAAGGCGCGCGACCGCGCCAAGAAGGCCTTCGCGGCGCTGGGCATCCGCGCTGCGGATGCCGGCGTCACGGTTGGCGGCCTCTCCGGCGGCAACCAGCAGAAGGTGCTGTTGTCGCGCCTCCTCGCGATCTCGCCAAAGATCCTGATCCTGGACGAGCCGACGCGCGGCGTCGATGTCGGCGCCAAGTCCGAGATCTATTCGATCATCGACAACCTGGCGAAATCAGGCACGGCGGTGCTGGTGATCTCGTCCGACCTGCCCGAGATCATCGGCATCTGCGACCGCGTCATCGTGATGCGCGCGGGGCACATTGCCGGCGAGATCAAGCGGACCGGGGCGTCGCCGCTGAACCAGGAGGACATCATGGCACTTGCCACCGGGACGGAGCAGCTCGATGCCTGATCAAGGATCCACGCAGGTGAATGCCGCAACCGCGAACGCACTGGCTGCGATGCAGGAGACCAGGCGTCAGCGCATAAGGTTGGCGATCCGCGCCGCCGGCATGCTGCCGGTGCTCCTGCTGCTGTGCGGCGGCTTTCACTATTTCTCGGACGGCCGGTTCTTCACCGCGCAGAATCTCGGCATCGTGGTGCAGCAGGCCGCGGTCAACACCGTGCTGGCGGCCGGCATGACCTTCGTCATCCTCACCGGCGGCATCGATCTCTCGGTCGGCTCCATTCTGGCGGCCTCGGCGATGGCCGGGCTGATCATCTCCAAATTTCCCGATCTCGGCGCGCTGTGGCTGCCGGCCTCGGTACTGACGGGTGCAGCCTTCGGCATCCTCAATGGTGGCTTGATCGCGCTGCTGCGTCTGCCGCCCTTCATCGTCACGTTGGGCTCGCTGACCGCCGTGCGCGGCGTGGCGCGCCTCCTGGGCGCCGACACCACGGTGTTCAATGCGTCGATACCCTATGCTTTCATCGGCAACGGCTCGCTGACGCTCGTTCCCGGCGTGCTGTCGATTCCCTGGCTCTGGGTGATCGCGCTGCTCGTGATCCTCGTCTCCTGGCTGGTGCTGCGTCGCACCGTGCTCGGCGTGCATATCTATGCGGTCGGCGGCAATGAGAGCGCGGCGCGGCTCGCCGGGATCAAGGTCTGGGCGGTGCTGATCTTCGTCTATGGCGTGTCGGGCCTGCTGGCGGGCCTCGGCGGCGCCATGCAGGCGGCGCGGCTCTACGCCGCCAACGGCCTGCAGCTCGGCCAGTCCTACGAGCTCGATGCGATCACCGCCGTGATCCTCGGCGGCACCTCCTTCGTCGGCGGCATCGGCTCGATCTGGGGAACGCTGGTCGGCGCGCTGATCATCGCGGTGTTGTCGAACGGCCTTATCCTCACCGGCGTGTCCGACGTCTGGCAATATGTGATCAAGGGGCTCGTGATCATCGGCGCGGTCGCGCTCGACCGCTACCGGCTGCAGGGTTCGGCCCGCACCTAGAGCATGATCCGGAAAAGTGTGAAGCGGTTTTCCGACGAGATCATGCTCAAACAAGTCAAACAATCCGTCGCGGTCACTGGTCGCCGTGCCGGAGTTTCGAACAGACCAGGGAGGAAGCCAATGTTGAAGACGATCTCGTTCGCCGGCGCTGCGATGGTGCTCGCCCTCGGCTCCGCCCCGTGCTCTGCCAAGGAGCTCAAGTCGATCGGCATCTCGCTGGGCTCGCTGGGCAACCCCTTCTTCGTCGCCCTGTCGAAGGGCGCCGAGTTCGAGGCGAAGAAAACCAATCCCAACGTCAAGATCACGACGGTCGGCTTCGAATACGACCTCGGCAAGCAGGTGACCGAGATCGACAATTTCATCGCCGCCGGCGTCGATCTGATCCTGCTCAACCCCGGCGATCCCAAGGCGATCGGGCCGGCGATCAAGAAGGCGCAGGCCGCCGGCATCATCGTCGTCGCCGTCGATACCGCGGCCGAAGGCGCCGATGCCACCGTCACCACCAACAACGTCCAGGCCGGCGAGATCTCCTGCCAGTACATCGTCGACAAACTGGGCGGCAAGGGTGATGTGATCATCGAGAACGGGCCGCAGGTCTCCGCGGTGATCGACCGCGTGGTCGGCTGCAAGAACGTGTTCGGCAAGGCCCCCGGCATCAAGGTCTTGTCCAGTGACCAGGACGGCAAGGGCTCGCGCGAAGGCGGCCTCACCGTGGCGCAGGGCTATCTGACCCGCTTCCCCAAGATTGATGCGATCTTCGCCATCAATGATCCGCAGGCGATCGGCACCGACCTCGCGGCACGCCAGCAGGGCCGCAGCGGCATCGTCATCACCGCGGTCGACGGCGCACCCGACATCGAGGCTGCGCTCAAGGATCCCGGCTCGCCGCAAATCCAGGCTTCCGCCTCGCAGGATCCGTTCTTCATGGCGCGTCGCGCGGTGCAGATCGGCGTCGGCCTGCTCAACGGCCAGAAGCCAGCCTCGACCGTCGAGCTGTTGCCGTCGAAACTGGTGACGCGCGACAACATCGGCGAATACAAGGGCTGGACCTCGGACCGCTCGCAATAGCAGCGGCGCCCGGCAGGCCGCCTCGCGCGCCGCAAGAGCAAGAGCAAGAGCAAGAACAAGAACAAGAACAAGAACAAGAACAAGAAAAGAGGATCAGCCATGCCGTTCTGGAGCTGCGAGCAATGCGGCGCGCAATTTCCCGACAGCGCCGCGCCGCCGTCCTCGTGCCCGATCTGCGAGGACGAGCGGCAGTATGTCAACTGGAAGGGGCAGGCCTGGCTGACCCGCGAGGAACTGGCGCAGCGGCACAAACTGGTGTGGCGCGACGATCTCGGGCTTGCGGGGATCGCGCTCGAGCCGTCATTCGCAATCGGGCAGCGCGCGCTGCTGGTGCCCGATCGCGGCGGCCTGGTGATGTGGGATTGCGTGCCGCTCGCGACGCCGGAGGCGATCGCGCATGTCGGATCGCTCGGCGGCCTGAAGGCGATCGCGATCTCGCATCCGCATTATTATGGTGCGGTCGCAGACTGGAGCGCCGCGTTCGGCGACGCGCCGGTCTATTTGCATGGCGACGACGCGCAATGGGTGACGCGGCCCTATCCGTCGATCGTGCCGTGGCGCGGCGACAGCCACCGCATCTCCGACGATTTGCTGCTGGTGCGGGCAGGTGGGCATTTCGCTGGCGCCACCGTGCTGCACTGGCGGGGCGGCGCGGACGGGAACGGCGCGCTGCTGACCGGCGACATCGCCATGGTCGCGATGGACCGCCGCTCGGTGAGCTTCATGTACAGCTACCCGAATTACATTCCGCTCGACGCCGCCGCGGTCCGCCGCATCGCGCGCGCGGTCGAGCCGCTGGCCTTCGACCGCATCTACGGCGCCTGGTGGGACAAGAACATCGCCTCCGGCGCGAAGGCGGCGTTCGACCGCTCGGTCCGGCGCTACATCGCGGCGATCTCCGCTTCCTCCTGACGACGGTAGGGTCGTCGAGATCGGTCATGGATCCCGGCGGCGGCTCATCTTGCCACCCGGCATGGTCACGCTATATGAGGACTTTCCCGCCACAACGGATTGCCTGAGTTCCTCATGACCACCACTGTTTCAGCCGAGTCCCAGCCGTTCCAGGCCGAGGTCGCCGAACTGCTGCACCTGATGGTGCATTCGGTCTATTCCGAGACCGACATCTTCCTGCGCGAGCTGATCTCGAACGCATCTGACGCCTGCGACAAGCTGCGCTACGAGGCGATCGCGGGGCCCGAGCTGATCACGGACGGCGCGCCGCCGGAGATCCGGATCGTCCCGGACAAGAAGGCCGATACGTTGTCCGTGGTCGACACCGGCATCGGCATGGACCGACAGGAGCTGATCGACAATCTCGGCACCATCGCGCGCTCCGGCACCAAATCGTTCCTGTCGAAGCTGACGGAGGCCAAGGACGGCGCCAACCTGATCGGCCAGTTCGGCGTCGGCTTCTACGCCGCCTTCATGGTCGCCGACAGGATCGTCGTCACCAGCCGCCGCGCCGGCAGTGACGATGTGTGGGTGTGGTCGTCGGAAGGCGGCAGCGGGTTCGAGATCGCGCCCGCGAGCGAAGAGGCCGCAAAGCGCGTGGCGCGCGGCACCGAGATCATGCTGCATCTGAAGAAGGACGCCGCGAAATATCTCGAAGCGTACGAGATCGAGCGCATCGTCCGCGAATATTCCGACAACATCCAGTTTCCGATCCTGCTGGTGCCGGAAGAGGGTGAGCCGCGCCAGATCAATTCGGCCAGCGCACTGTGGCAGCGGTCGAAATCCGACCTGAAGCCAGAGGACTACAAGCAGGCCTATCAGCAGATCGCCGGCGCCTTCGACGAGCCGGCGATGACGCTGCATTACCGCGCCGAGGGCCGGCAATCCTATGCCGTGCTGCTGTTCGCGCCTTCGACCAAGCCGTTCGACCTGTTCCAGGTCGAGCGCAAGGGCAAGGTCAAGCTCTATGTCCGGCGCGTCTTCATCGCCGACGACGCCGAGCTGCTGCCGGCCTACCTGCGCTTCATCCGCGGCGTGATCGACAGCGAGGACCTGCCACTCAACATCTCGCGCGAGATGCTGCAGAACAATCCGCAGCTGGCACAGATCCGCAAGGCGGTCACCACCCGCGTCATCAACGAACTGGAAACGCTTGGCGACAAGGACCAGGACGCCTTCACGAAGATCTGGGACGCGTTCGGTCCCGTGATCAAGGAAGGGCTGTACGAGGATTTCGAGCGCCGCGACAAGCTGCTGGCGCTCTCGCGCTTCACCACCACCGCGGGCGAGAAGCGCTCGCTCAAGCAGTATGTCGACGATCTCAAGCCGAACCAGACCGAGGTCTATTATCTCGTCGGCGATACGATCGAGCGGCTGAAGTCGAATCCGAAGCTGGAATCGGCGCGCGCCCGCGGCGTCGAGGTACTGCTGCTGACCGATCCCGTCGACGCGTTCTGGACCTCGGCGCCGCTCGAGTTCGGCGGCAAGCCGCTGAAGTCCCTGAGCCAGGGCGACGTCGATTTCGGCCTGATCCCGCTCACCGACGACAAGGCCGAGACGAAGGACGAGCGAGAGGCCGATGCCGCGACCACGATCGCGGTGATCAAGGACGCGCTCGGCGAGCGCGTCTCCGACGTCCGCGCCTCGCAGCGGCTGACCGCGAGCGCCTCCTGCCTCGTCGCCGGCGGCGATGCGCGCGACCGCGCGCTGGAGCGGCTGCTCGCGCAGCAGAACCGCGGCTCGGTGACCAGGCCGATCCTCGAGATCAACCTGCGTCATCCGCTGGTCGCGGCGCTCGCGACCGACACGGCGCAGGCGAAGGACCTCGCGTTCCTGCTGTTCGAGCAGGCGCAGATTCTCGACGGCGAAATGCCCGACGATCCCGCCGCCTTCGCCAGCCGCCTCAACCAGCTCGTGCTGCGGGGGGTCGCGAAGTAGGGATTCGTAGCCCGGATGGAGCGAAGCGCAATCCGGGGACTTTGCTACGCGAATGGCTTGCCCCGGATTTCGCTACGCTTCATCCGGGCTGCCGGCTACGAAATCGTCGTTGCGTCCGGCAGCGGATTGCCGAGGTCGTCGGTCGGCACCAGCTGCTGGGTGAAGGCGGAGACATACGCCGCCCATTCCGGTTCGCCGAGATCGACCAGCACGGCGCCGTCCTGCCAGACGTCGTTGTGGTCGTTGGAATCATCGCCCGGGCGATGGATGAAGCCCTTGGTCGAACCCTGGTTGAGATGGACGTCGTGCAGGCCGTCGCCCTGATCGAAGAAGCGGCCGAAGATGTAGACGTCGCGGTTCTCCTGATGCGCGCGCGACAGCAGCCGCTTCAGCGTGGCCGCGGGCTCGGCGTCGCCGGAGCCGTCCATCACGTCGCTGTCACGCCATTTGCCGGTGTTGTCGAGCAGGTCCGGGCGGCGCAGCAGATCCAGCGCGGGCAGCGCCTTCTGCCCGGTCAGTTCGTGCGCTCCGCTTTCCGCCGCCGCGAGCGTCTGGATCAACGGATGGCGGAAGTCGAAGATGAGCTTGTACTTCAGCAGGTCGTCGGAATCGTTGGTGCCGACATTGATCGCGACGTCCCACTGCGCGCCGCCGACGTCGAGATTGCAGTGCAGGTGAAACTGCGTCTCATGGCCGTGCCGGGAGGGCTTCATCCTGGGCTCGGAGGTCAGCCTGGTCTTGACGAATCCGTATACGAGGGTCACGGCGCGGTCCTTTCGGTGACAGGCGGGCATTTCAAATAAAGTACAACCTGAGATGAGACGTGCGTGTGAAACAGGACACAGTCTTTGCGGGCTACGCGGCAAAACCCGGTCCCAATCCTGCGCGTATCTGCTAAGGATCCCGAAAGGGCGGAGCACGGCGTTGCGATGAACGGTGGCAGCGAGATCTTCTACGGCGGCATCCCGGTGTTTCGCGGTTTCGCGCGCCTGATGGACCCCGCGCTCTATTCGCCCTTGCCCGACGACTGGAGCGTCGGCGTCGCCGACATCGTGGAATCGACCAGGGCGATCGCGGCGCAGCGCTACAAGGCGGTCAACATGGCCGGCGCCGCCGTGGTCGCTTCCGTCACCAATGCGCTCGAGGGGCGCGAATTTCCCTTCGTGTTCGGCGGCGACGGCGCGAGCTTCGCGGTTGCCCCAGGCGATTACGACAAGGCCCGCGAGGCGCTGGCGGCGACCGCGCGCTGGGTCCGCGACGATCTCGACCTTGCGATGCGCGTCGCGCTGGTGCCGGTCAAGGCGATCCGTGCCGCCGGCGCCGACGTCCGCGTCGCGCGGTTCGGACCGTCGGCCAACCTGTCCTATGCGATGTTCTCCGGCGGCGGGCTCGCGTTTGCGGATGCCGCGATGAAGCAAGGCGCGTTCGCGATCGAACCGGCGCCCGCGGGCACCGAGCCCGACCTGTCGGGGCTGTCGTGCCGTTTCGAGGTGATGCCGTCGATGCGCGGCGTGATCCTGTCGGTGCTGGTGATGCCGGCCAAGGGAGGGGATCAAGCAGCCTTCCGCAAGGTGATCGAGGACATTGTCGCGAAGGTCGAGAAAAGCCCGGACGCCGGGCGGCCGGTGCCACCGGGCGGTCCGCCGCTACGATGGCCGCCGCAGGGCATCGACTACGAAGCGCATGCCACGCGGCGCGGCGGCTCGCTGGCCAGGCAGCGTGTCGTCGTGCTCGGCTTCACGCTGTGGGCCTATCTCCTGCTGCGCTTCGGCATCAGCGTCGGCAAGTTCGTGCCGAAGATCTATCTGCGGCAGGTCGTGGAGAATTCCGACTTCCGCAAATATGACGACGGCCTCCGCATGATCCTGGACTGCACGGAGGAACTCGCTGCCGAACTCGAGCAGCGCCTGGTGGACGCGGCTGCGCAAGACGCGGTGCGCTACGGCCTGTACCGGCAGGATGCCGCGATGATGACCTGCTTCACGCCGTCGGTGATGCGGCCCGACCACGTCCATTTCATTGACGGCGCCCGCGGCGGCTACGCCGCAGCGGCGACCGCGCTTAAGGCCAGCGTGCAGTAGCGCCTTTCTTCACCTCGCCCCGCCTGCGGGGAGAAGGATAAGAGCTACCGTCCGACACGGGTCCAGGTCTCGCCGCCGCAGAGCGCGCCGACGCAACCTTCCACCCGCAGCGTGCTCTCGCCTGTCACCGTGATGCTGCTGGCATAGGTGCCGCCGTCGTCGGCATTGTAGATCTGGCCGGACCATTTGCCCTCGGCTGCGGGGCGCATGCCGGAGAACAGCGGTAGCCCGATGATCGGCCGGCTGGCCAGGGACGGGTTGGGATTCTTGTTGTCGACCTGAGGCTTGCCAGTCATCGGATCAATCGGCTCGCGCAGGCTGACGACCACGCCGCAGATGCCGTCGCTGCACTTGCTGATCTTGACGCGGGCGTCACCGGCCTGTGTCTGCCAGACGCCGGACGGTTCAGGCACCCCCTGCGCATGAGCGACAGATGCGGCGAACACCGCCACAATGATTGCGACGACGCGTCCGGATGTGCAGTCCATGATTCATTCCCCAAGAAGGCGGCCTGCATAGCAAGTCGAAAGATTTCCGCAATGAAATATTCGCGCGGCGACCTCTACGACGCGGTTGCCGTTGCGGAGCGTGGCATCACCACGGCAGGCCGCACAGGTCGATCTTGCCCTGGCGCGGGGCGCGGACGATGTCGTAGACGAACGGCGCCATCGCCTCGAAGCGGATTTTCCCGGACGGCTGCTCGCAAAACACCTCGCCGCTGAAGGGATGCCAGCCGCGCGCCTGGTAGAAAGCGAAATTGTGCGGCTCGCAGAACAGTACCGCGAATTTCACCGCGTCATTGGCGCGCATGGTGTGCACGGCGGCGTCGATGGCGAGGCTGGCATAGCCGCGCCGGCGGCAGTCCTCGCGGGTGGCCACTCCGCCGATGCCGCCGACATGCACCTTGTGGCCGTTCCAGATGATGGTGCGGAAATAGATACCGACATGGCAGGCGAGGCCGCTGTCGTCAGGCGCGTCGATCAGCACGCGCAGGTCGGCATGTGCCCATTCGATATGCGCCCAAGGTTGCCTTGCAATGACATGGGCGCCCCACACCGCCCGGTGCAGCGGCTCGGCGCGCTGCCACGACGCATCTCCGTTGAGGATGTCGATCTCGATACTCATGTCCGTAGCCCTTTACCCGGCTTGACCGCGCCCTGCGCGCCTGCGCCGGCAGCCTTACAGGAGGGGACGCGCTTGCCAAAATGCGGTGTTTCTCCCCGATGGAACCTTCTATAAGGGGGACCCGTTAAGTGTAGTCTCCCACCCTTGCTGGATATTACCCCATGACCTTCACGCTCCCCGACCTGCCTTACGCCCATGACGCCCTTGCGCCCTACATGTCCAAGGAAACGCTGGAGTTTCACCACGACAAGCATCACCAGGCCTACGTCACCAACGGCAACAACGCGATCAAGGGGACCGAATATGAAGGCATGTCCCTTGACGACATCGTGAAGAAATCGTTCGGCAAGAATGCCGCCGTCTTCAACAATGCCGGCCAGCACTACAACCACATCCACTTCTGGAAGTGGATGAAGCCGAATGGCGGCGGCAGCAAGCTGCCGGGCCGCCTCGAAAAGAAGATCAACGAGGACCTCGGCGGCTTCGAGAAGTTCAAGACCGACTTCGCCGCGGCCGGCGTCGGCCAGTTCGGCTCCGGCTGGGCCTGGCTGCAGGTCAAGGGCGGCAAGCTCGAGATCGCCAAGACCCCGAACGGCGAAAATCCGCTGGTGCACGGCGCGGTGCCGATCCTCGGCGTCGACGTATGGGAGCACTCCTACTACATCGACTACCGCAACCGCCGTCCTGACTATCTGAAGGCGTTCGTCGACAGCCTCGTCAACTGGGACTACGTCGACGAACTGTTCGGCAAGGCCGGCTGATCGCGTTCACCGTCACTCCGGGGCGATGCGAAGCATAGAACCCGGAATCCCGGGATTCCGGGGGCAGTCCTGCGGACTGCCGCGGAATGACGACGAGAGAGTCATCGAAGGGGCAGTAGCTTCGGTTGCTGCCCTTTTTGTTTCCTTGCGACATCAGCCGCCGTGCGGCACAACACCCGCATGGGGCAACTCACAAGCTATCTTCTCGTCTTCTTCGGCGGCGGGCTCGGTGCGACCTTGCGCCACCTGATCAACGTCACTTGCGCGCGTTGCATGGGCACCGCGTTTCCCTGGGGCACCTTCATCATCAACATCACGGGCTCGACCGTGATGGGCCTGATCGCCGGCTACCTCGCCTTCAAGGGCGAGGCGTCGCAGCCGTGGCGGCTGTTCCTGATGACGGGGATCCTCGGCGGCTACACCACGTTCTCCGCCTTCTCGCTCGACACCGGGTTGCTTTACGAGCGCGGTGAACTCGCCCTTGCGGCGTTCTACGTGCTGGGCTCTGTGATGCTCTCGATCGCAGGCTTGTTCGCGGGACTTTCGATCGTGCGCCATCTGACCTGAGCCGGAGGGCCCCTGGCATTGATTTGCCCGACGGCGCAAGCCCTGCGCCCAAAAATAATTCGGTTTATCGTAACGGCAAATCAGTGTATAGAATTTGCCGTCTCACCCGATCGAGGGGCGCTCGCGATCGTCACGAACGTTGTGGTGGGATGCGGTGGACGCCGCATGCGTGACTGACGAGAGCGCATGAGGCGGACGGCGAAATCGTGCAGGCCTGACGCCCTGGTGGCAGGTGTCCTCTCGTGAAGCGTGCGCAAGCATCTTTGCGAAAGCGGTGACAATAAAGCCCAGTCTCGCCGGGGAGAGCACGTATAAGCCGTAACCCATCGCGCAGGGAAAGCCGGGTTGCTCCGGTTACACCTGTGGTCCTACC
>NZ_JAFCKQ010000014.1 GCF_018130215.1 Bradyrhizobium jicamae | reverse complement strand
CCTCGACAATCCGTTCGGCACGAGGTTGTCACCCATGTCTTAGGTACGTTCCGTTACCTATGTGTCCGGGCTGGACACAGAGCGAAGTGGTGCCGCAAGAGGGATTCGAACCCCCGACCCCGTCATTACGAATGACGTGCTCTACCGACTGAGCTATTGCGGCGGACCGTTCGGCGACGGCCTTGTGAGGCGTGCCACCTGATATCGGGCATGGCCCCGATTGGCAAGGAAAACGCGGTTATCCAACCACGCCTTTAACTTCCCCAGCGTGACAAAAATCCCTTCCAGCCGCCCATTTGGGCCTTGGGCGGGCCGATTTGTTCCGCGAACTCGTCTACCGCGCCATCCTCGTCGATCCCGGGGTCGTCGGGGGCGCGGATGATGGGGATGACGGGCGGGATCGGGGCCGGCGTGGCCTTGGGCAGGTCGGCCCTCGAGCGGAACAAGGGGGCGGGGCCGGGAGCAGCTGATTCGGGCGGTGGCGCTGTTACGGCCGAAGCCGGGGCCAGCTCCGCATCGACGACGGCCTCGGGCGGCGGGGCGTTGTCCTGGGCGGCCGGGACCACCGGCTCGACCGGTTGCGTCTCTGCAGGTTCGGCCGGTTTCGCCTCGACCGGCTCGACCGGCTTCGGCGCCGGCGGCTCGACGGCCACCTCTTCCTTCGGCGGCTCGACCCGGCGCGCAGCCAGCATCGCCTCCTCGAACGGCGATGGCTCGATCGCGGCACCCTTGTCGGACGGTAGCGCCGCGACCGGGGTCTGCCACTGGAAGGCATCGAGCCGGCCGGAGACCGGAGAGACCGGCCGCCAGCGGTCCGAAACATAGCCGTCGGCGGTCCACACCGGATCGTGCAGCGCGCGCACCGCGCGCAGGGTCCAGGCTCGCGCCCGGCCGCTGTCGCCATGCTCGGTGCGCTCGATCTCGGCCATCAGCAGCGCGACGCGCTGCGTCGGCGTCGCAATGAACGGCTCCAGCGCGGCGCGTGCCCTGGCGAATTCGGAGGCGTCGATCGCGGCACGCGCGATCGCCAGCGCGCCCTCGATATTCCCCGGCGTCTTCGCTGCCAGCGTCTCGACGCGCACCAGGCGCTGGCGCGCGGAATCGCCGAGCCGCACATGCGCATATGCGTCGGCGAGATCGGGATGCGGCTGGGCAAGCCACGCGGTCTCGACGATGCGCATCGCGCGGCGCACCTGATGCGCCTCGCTCTCGAACCTGGCCGTCAGCGCCGCCGCCGGGATCAAGGTCGGCGCCAGCTTGATCGCTTCCATCGCGCTCTCGCGCGACAGGTCGCGATCGACGGTCTCGAGCTCCATCGCGCGCGCAGTCAGCAGTACGCCGCGCTGCCGGCGAAAGGTCGCCCTGTCGATCAGGCCCGAGCTCTGATTGTTGTCGAGGATTTTCAGCGCACCGGCCCAATCGCCCTTGGCGCAGCAGAAGCCGAGCACCGCATGCGACGCCCAGGACGACGACGGCGAGACCTTGAGCGCCTCTTCCGCCAGCATCACGGCGGCGACCGGATCGTCGGCGCGCTGCGCCTCGATGAAGAGACCGCGCAGGCCCAGGAGCCGCGTGTCCTCGCGCTCGGCCATCGCCCGGAACGCGCGCTGCGCGCCGTCGTGGTCGCCGTCGAGCTGCGCGGATTGCGCGTGCAGCAACAGCGTCAGCGGATCGCCTCCGGCATGGCGCCGCGCCACCACGGCATGGGCGCGGGCGGCCGAAGAATCACCATGACCGATCGCAAGCAGACCTTGCGTGACGGCATGGCGGCCGCGGGCATGGCGCCGCTCGCGCCGGCCGCGGCGGATATGCCCCGGCATCTTCCACAGCCCGCGCAGGATCACGCCTGCGAACATCGCGATGACGACGATGATGCCGAGCAGGAACACCGGCTGCTTGGACACCAGGTGCAAGCCGCCCCAGTTCATCACGAGGTCGCCGGGCTGATCGACCACCCAGGCCGCACCCGCCGCAGCAAGCGCGATCAACAGCAGAAACAGAATGATCCGGATCATCAAGGGACCTACTGCAAAGACTTACTGATTAACCGAGGCGAGGGTCGCCATCGCGTTGTCGGCGAATTTGCGCGACGCGCCGAGCGCGGCGCCGCGTGCATCCACCCGGTCGATCCAGGCCTGTGCAGCGGTGCGATCAGCCGGCGGCAGCGACTTCAATTCGCGCTCGGCCAGCGCAAGGTCATTATGCACGGCCGCCGACGTCATGCGCGCGACGATGCTGCCTCGATCGGTGCCCTTGGCGTCGGTCCGCTCGATGCGGATCAGCTCGGAGGCGCCGGCCTGCAGGCGATCGACGAGGCCTCCGCCTGCCGTCGCCGTCGCGGGCGGCGTCAACTTCGGCATGATCTCGACCAGCTCACGACACAGCTCGTTCGGGCTCGGCACGCCGGAGACGGCAAAGACCTCGAGCGGTTTCAGCGCGTCGGGATCATCGGAGAGCGTCTTCGCCGCTGATAGCGCGGAGGCATAGGGATCGCCATGGCGGACCGCGACGTCGAGCAGCGACGCCGCCACCACGCGGCGCAGCGGCGTGTCGTCGGCCGGCTTGGCGTCGGCCTTGACGTCGGCGATCCGGTTGTCCTGCTTTGCGATCTCGCTGCTCTGCGTCTTGACCGCGCTCTCGATCTTGTCAATACGCGCCGTGATGGCGGCCAGATCCACTGGCGCCGCACCGGCGCGGGGCGCTGCCTTGGCATCATTGACCGCGGCGGCGAGCTTGTCCGCCTGCGACCGTGTCGCGGCGAGATCGCTACGCAGCGCCCCGATCGATTTGTCGAGCGCATCGATATGCGCGGCTGCGGCGGGATCGGCGGCAGCCGGCCTGGCGAGCCTGGTCTCGAGGCCAGCGACGCGCGAGGTGAGATTATCGATCGCGGCGGCATTGGGCTGCGGCGCAGGCACGACCTGCGGCCAGCCGAGCAGCCAGCCGACGCCGATCACCAGCGCGGCGGCAACCGCGCCGGATACGGGCGCCACCACCCAGGGCGAAACCGGCCGCGGTGGCTCGGTCGCAGGTCCCGCCGAGGCGGGCTCAGGGTGCGGCTCGGGTTGGGGAGCGGCTTCGGGCGCTTCGGTATGCTCGGAGGACGTCGTCTCCTCGGCTTTCGGTGCCTCGCTGGTCTTTTGTGCCTCACTCACGACTTCGGTCGCCTCCAGATCGATGGTCGGCGGCGCGCGCTTGGGCCGGGAATCCGGCGACGGTGCTGTGTCCTCGGGCCTGTCGTCAGCCATCGCGGGGGGTCCTCAAACCAGAAGGTGGGGCATTGTAGCAGAATCGGCCCGCGTTCTTAGAGCACGTTCCAAAAAAGAGAGGGCTCGCCAACTTCATGCTCAGACGAAAGAATTAGGCCAGTCACTTCAGCACGGCGCGTGCCAGCGCGTCCAGCAGCGCCTCCTCGTCCATGGACGCCGCCACCACCACCTGGGTGGCGCCGGCGTCATGGAGCACGGAGGCTATCGACGCTGAAATGCAGCATTGCGGCAGCGCCAAGGCCGAAACCTCCAGCCCCCCGGCCCGCACCGCGTCCAGGAAAGCCCGCGCGCTGCGGCGGGAATAATGCAGCACCGCCGTGATGCCGTTCGCCATGAAGGCGTCGGAGACCTCGGGCGGGAAGCTTGTGACCGGCGCCATCCGGTAGGTTGTGTGGGTGACGACGGTCAAACCCTTCTCGCCGAGCTCACCGGCGAGATCGCGGGACAGGTCGGCGCCGGCAAGGTAGAGCAGCGTCGCGCCCTTCTTCAGCTTGCCGGCCTTGATGCGGCCGAGCACGAGATCGCGGAGCGCGCCGGCATCGCCCTTGCCCACGATCACCTTGCCGAAACCGGCGGTGCGCGCGGCGTCGGCGCTGTGCGCCCCGACCGCGAACAGCGGCAGATGCAACAGCCGCTGGCCGGCACTATCGATCGCGCGCAGCGCATTCGCACTCGTCAGGATCACCGCGTCATACTCGACGTCGTCGTCGTCATGGTACGGCAGGGGCTCGAAACGCAACATCGGGGCCAAAAGCGCGTCGAAGCCGCGCGCACGCAAGTTTGCGCGGGTTGCCTCATTGTCGGGATGCGGACGTGTGACCAGGACCGTCACGGGTCAGGGCTCCAGCTGCAGGTGAGACCTGTCTAGACGCGTTGTCTTGACGCGAACCGGTACCCACTTCGCTCGAAAACGCTCTGGCGATTGCACTTTGAGACCTCGCAATGCTACCCCGGAAGGAACATCTGATCGGAAGACCGGTTCCCGGTCCGGATCATGCTCGTAGCACAAGGGCCGAATTTGGGTAACGAACCATCGATGCTGGTGTTGGGTATAGAGACGACCTGCGACGAGACCGCCGCCGCCGTGATTGAGCGCCAGGGCGACGGCTCCGGCAAGATCCTGTCCAACGTCGTGCACTCGCAGACCGAGGAGCACGCCCGGTTCGGCGGCGTGGTGCCGGAGATCGCCGCACGCGCCCATGTCGACCTGCTCGACGGCATCATAGCTGCCGCGATGGTGCAGGCCGGAATCGGCTACGCGCAATTGTCGGCGGTCGCGGCCGCCGCGGGCCCGGGCCTGATCGGCGGCGTCATCGTCGGCCTCACCACCGCGAAGGCGATCGCGATGGTGCACGACACGCCACTGATCGCTGTGAACCATCTCGAAGCGCATGCGCTGACGCCGCGCCTCACCTGCGCGCTGGCATTCCCCTATTGCCTGTTCCTGGCCTCGGGCGGCCACACCCAGATCGTCGCGGTGGTCGGGGTCGGACAATATGTGCGGCTCGGCACCACGGTCGATGATGCGATGGGCGAGGCGTTCGACAAGGTGGCAAAGATGCTGTCGCTGCCATATCCGGGCGGGCCGCAGGTCGAGCGCGCTGCCGCGGGCGGCGATCCGGCACGGTTCGCCTTCCCGCGCCCGATGCTCGGACGTCCGGACGCCAATTTCTCGCTGTCGGGATTGAAGACGGCGGTGCGCAACGAGGCGAGCCGGCTGGAGCCGCTGGAACCGCAGGACGTCAGCGATCTCTGCGCGAGTTTTCAGGCCGCCGTGCTCGAATCGACCGCGGACCGCCTGAGCGTCGGCCTCAGACTGTTCCAGGAGCAGTTCGGCACGCCACGCGCGCTGGTCGCGGCCGGCGGGGTCGCCGCCAATCACGCCATCCGCAGCGCGTTGCAGGATGTCGCGGCGAAGGCGCAGACCACGCTGATCATCCCGCCGCCGGCGCTCTGCACCGACAATGGCGCGATGATCGCATGGGCCGGCGCCGAACGGCTGGCGATCGGACTGACCGATACGATGGAAGCCCCGCCCCGCGCCCGCTGGCTGCTCGACGCCAGCGCGAAGGCGCCGGCCGGCTACGCCAACAGCCGTGCCGGATATTGAGTTTGATCAGGATGAATATGGACCGCGGCATGCGCCCCGCTTCACCTCTCCTCGCTTGCGGGGAGAGGTCGGATTGCGGAGCAATCCGGGTGAGGGGGCACAGACCTCAATACTCGGCTCGCTCGCGGATGGAGCCCTTCACCCCATCCCTCTCCCCGCAAGAGCGGGGAGAGGGAGACTGAGAGAGCAAGCCCGATGCCCGCGCACAAGTCCGTCAGCGTGATCGGGGCCGGGGCGTGGGGCACCGCGCTGGCCGACGTCGCAGCGCGCGCCGGACGCAAGGTGACGCTGTACGCGCGCAATGCTGCCCATGCGGCACAGATCGAAGCGACGCGCGCCAATCCAAAACTGCCCGGCGTCCGGCTCGACCCCACAATCACCGTGACCTCGGATATCGCCACTGCCGCAGACGCGGAAATCATCCTGGCCGCAACGCCGGCACAGCATCTGCGCGCCGCCGTCATCCACGTCGCGCCGCATATAAAGCCTCGCACGCCCGTCATCGCCTGCGCCAAGGGGATCGAGCACGGCACGCACAGATTCATGACCGAGGTGATCGCGGAGGCTGCACCGCAATCCGTGCCCGCCATCCTGTCGGGACCGAGCTTCGCCGACGACGTCGCGCGCGGACTCCCGACCGCGGTGACGCTCGCCGCACAGGACGAGACCGTCGCGATCAGCCTGGTGCAGGCGCTCGGCTCGGCGACCTTCCGGCCCTATCACACGTCGGATGTGCGCGGTGTCGAGATCGGCGGCGCGGCGAAAAACGTGCTGGCGATCGCCGCCGGCATCGTGGTCGGTCGCGACCTCGGCGCCTCCGCGCTCGCCGCATTGACCACGCGCGGGTTCAGCGAGCTCGCGCGATTCGGCCGCGCCTGCGGCGCCCGCACCGAGACGCTGGCAGGGCTTTCGGGTCTCGGCGATCTCCTGCTCAGCTGCTCGACCGCGCAATCGCGCAATTTCGCGCTCGGCATCGCGCTCGGCCGCGGCGAGGCGGCGCCCAGCGGCAAGCTTGCCGAAGGTGCCTTCACCGCGCCGGTGCTGGTCGAGCTCGCCGCATCGAGGCAGATCGACATGCCGGTCTCAAGGGCCGTCGCAGCGATCCTCGCTCACAAGCTCACGATCGATGACGCGATCGAGGGCCTGCTGACGCGGCCGTTCAAGGCGGAAGGATGAGCATTCCAGCCACACGGTGAGCGGCCCTTCACGGCCCTGGTGCGCCGTAATAGCGTGCGGGCGCACCGCCGGATCCCGGTCTCGCGAGAAACGGATCCCAAAGGAGAAAATATGCGTCAACCGCATCGCGCCGTCCTCTCGTTCAGCCTCGCATTCGCCATCGCCGCTTCGTCGGCCGCGGTCCGCGCGCAGACGGCCGTCCCCTATGACGAACTCGCCCGGGGCGAGGCGGTGGCCAATTCCCAGGCTGGCAAGCGGGTCGCCCCGCCGAAGTCGATCGGGAATCCTGCCGATGACGTGTCTCCCGAGATGCAGGCGATCATCGGCGCGCCCTATCCGCCGCACTTCAATGCCGATCCGAAGATCGCCGGCGGAATGGAAGGAATTGATCGATCGCCGCGCCAAGCTCGCGATCGCAAATCTGCCGGCGATGAAGGCGAAGCTCGGCGTCAAGGTCGAGCAGACCAGGATCGCCGGCGTGCACTGCTTTATCGTCACGCCGAGCAAGATGCCGCTCGAGAATCGGCGGCGCCTGCTGATCCACGTTCATGGCGGCGGCTACGTGTTCGGCCCCGGCGAGGCGGCCCTGCCGGAGGCGATCATGATGGCGGGCTTCGGCGGCTTCAAGGTGATTTCGGTCGACTATCGGATGCCACCGGACTTCCCCTATCCCGCGGCGATGGACGATGCGATGGCGGTCTGGAAGGAGGTGCTGAAGTCGCACGAACGGCACAGGCTTGCGATCTTCGGCACCTCGACCGGCGGGGCGATGACGCTCGCGATGGTGTTGCGGGCAAGAGATGAGAAGCTGCCGCTGCCGGCCGCCATCGCGCCGGGCACACCATGGTCGGACATTGACAAGATCGGCGACAGCTACGCGAGCAATGAGTGGATCGACAACCAGCTGGTGACGTGGGACGGCTGGCTCGGCCGCGCAGCAAAACTCTATGCAAACGGCACGAGCCTCAGGAACCCTTACATCTCGCCGATCTACGGCGACTTCAGGGGCTTCCCTCCGACGATTTTGACGACGGGCACACGCGACCTGTTCCTCAGCAACACGGTTCGCACGCATCGCAAGTTGCGCCGCGCCGGCGTGATCGCCGATCTCAATGTCTATGAAGGACAGTCGCACGCACAGTACGAGGCCAATGTCGATGCGCCAGAGACCAGGGAAGCCTTCACCGACATCGCCAAATTCTTCGACAGGTATCTGAAGCAATAAGGTTGTTCGCCAATGCCGCGGCGACGCCCGCGCTTGTCGCGGGCATCTGCCTGCCTGTAACATCGCCGCGCAATGGACGTGCAGGAACGGGGTGAGCTGCGATGCAATACTGGCTGGTGAAATCCGAGCCGACCGTCTGGTCGTGGGATCAGCAGGTCGCCAAGGGAGCGAAGGGCGAAGCCTGGACCGGCGTGCGTAACTTCACGGCGCGGCAGAATCTCGTCAACATGAAGAAGGGCGACAAGGCATTCTTCTATCATTCCAACGAGGGCAAGGAGATCGTCGGCATCGCCGAGATCGTCAAGGAGGCCTATCCCGACCCGACCGACAAGACCGGCAAGTTCGTCTGCGTCGACATCAAGGCCGACAAGCCGTTGAAGACGCCGGTGTCGATGGCCGCAATCAAGGCCGACAAGAAGCTCGCCGACATGGCCCTGGTGAAATTTTCGCGCCTCTCGGTACAGCCGGTGACCGCGGAGGAATGGAAGTACGTCTGCAAGATGGGCGGGTTATGATGTCGTCCCGGCGAAGGCCGGGGACGGCTACAACTTACGCCCCCGCCGCCATCACCACCTGCGCCAGCAACTGCTCCCGTTTTGACTGGGTGCGGTAGCCGCCCATCGTTGCCGCGAAGCGTTCGAGGATGCCGTCCTCGAAGGCGGTGACGATGGTGTCGTGGACGTAGCTCTTGCGGCAGATCGCCGGCGTGTTGGAGAGCTGGTCGGCGGCGGCGCGGATCGCCTCCAGCACCTGGCGCTTGCGGCCGCGATGGCTGGTGGCCGGCGTGATCCGCGACAACGATTCGACGACGACCGCCGATGCCATCAGGGTTCGGAAATCCTTCAGCGAGATCTTGATGCCGGCGATCTCGCGCAGAAATGCGTTCACTGCAGTGGTCGAGGCTGATCGAACGATGCCCGAGCGGTCGTAATACTGGAACATGCGCTTGCCCGGCACGGTGCGCAGAATGCCGATCGCGCGTACCAGCTTGGCCGCGTCGCACTCCTTGCGGACGGCCTTGCCGCCCTTGGCCTTGAAGGTCAGCACCAGGCTGTCGTCTTCCAGCGTGACGTTGGACTTCAGCAGCGTGGTGGCGCCGCGGGTTCCGTTGAGACGGGCATAGGATTCATTGCCGGGACGGATCGCGGTGCGCGCGATCAGTTCGATCACCGCCGACAGCGCGAATTCGCGGGTCGGCTGCTCCTCCGACAGATAGGCCGAGACCTTTCGCCGGATCTTCGGCAGCGCGGCGACGAGCTTGGCAAGGCGATGCGCCTTGCGCTGCTCGCGGACCTTTTCCCAATCGGCATGATAGCGGTATTGCAGCCGCCCGGCGGCATCACGACCGACCGCCTGCAGATGCGAGCTCGGATCGCTGGAATAACGCACCTGGCGATAGGCCGGCGGCACCGCCATCGCGTGCAGCCGGCGGATGGTACGGGCATCGCGGATGCGCGAACCGTTGGCGCGAACGAATGAATAGTTCTTGCCGCGCTTGATGCGACGGATGGTCAGCTCGTTCTGGTCGCCGAGCCGCAGGCCCAGATCACGCGCAAGATCTTCGACCGAGGTCTTCGGGGCGGCGGACGCAAGAAATTTTGGCTTGGAAGGGGGCTGCTTCGGCCACTGACCCAGCGCCTTCGCCAAAGCGACGGCAGGATCGGCGGAAACGGGCCGCACAGCCACGATATTCTGCTGATCCGTCATCGTCGTCAGACGCCTTGTCCTACCTGTTCTTCCGGTAATGCCGTTTCTTGCGGCTTCGTTCCGGTCGGGCCGCCCGGCCTCGGCTTGGCCATTTAGGGGGTCCCGGCCGACATTGCGAGTCGCGAATCACTCGTTAAAGGTTTCTAAATACCTTTCATAGGTGCCATTCGTCCGATAACGTTGATGACAGCCTGCTTCGCTGCCGGAAATTTGAGGACCGGCGAAGCCCTTCGGGGCGGCCCGGACGTCACGATCACGGCCCCGACCAATCTTAACCGGGTCAGAACTCGTGTCCTTTCTCGCGAAGTTCCTTGATCGTCTGCTGCCGCATGTCCGCCGCCACCGGCTGGCCGAACCTCGTGGCCGGCCGGCACCGGTTGTTCCGTCAAGGCCGGCGTCTTCTCCTGGAATTTCTGCCCGACCCGGCGCTTGTGGGAACGCGATCAGCCTGCCCGGATCGTCGGGCACGAACTGGTTGGCATCGATGATCGCGACCACCTCCGACAGTTCATCGAAACGGGCCTGGAATCCGTCGGGCGACAGCGGCGTCGGCGCGTCGTGGTCGCGCTCGATGTCACTGCGGCCCTGAGCGATGGCAGGTTTGAGGCTCTTCATGATCGACGGCATCAGAGTCCTGAACTGGTCGGCGAGATGCGGGGGTCGCCACCAATTCCCGCGCAGCCGCCACGGCTTTCCGGCGATGGAGCTGGAGCAGTCGTCCGGACCCGCGCGAGCGTCGCCGTCAGCGGCATCACTACGACCAAGAGACCAGTGACCCGGAGCAGACGATGGAGCATAGGTTTCTCCAGGTCGATGCGTTGCGGCAAGCCGTCTTGTCATCGGTAAAGGCCGACGGGCCGCGCCCGATGACTCCTGCGCGACAAACGTAGCAGTCCTTTTCCCTTGCCGGGCCGGAATGCGGCAACGCATAATCGCCGATAAATGCGCAAGACGGCTTGCCGCCGCGTTGTTTGCGATCGGCAATGAGTGGAGGAAATGATGTCCGAGAAGATCTATGACGTGTCGGCCGACTGGGCCAAGCGCGCCTATGTCGATGACGCCAAATATCGCGAGATGTACGCGCACTCGGTCAAGGACCCCAACGGCTTCTGGGCCGAGCATGGCAAGCGGGTCGGCTGGATCAAGCCCTTCACCAAGGTCGAGAACGTTTCCTACGCGCCCGGCAACATCTCGATCAAATGGTTCGAGGACGGCGAGCTGAACGTCGCCTGGAACTGCATCGACCGTCATCTCGACAAGCGCGGCGACCAGACCGCGATCATCTGGGAGGGCGACGATCCCTCCGAGTCAAGGCACATCACCTACCGGCAGCTGCATGACGAAGTGTGCAAGATGGCCAACATCCTGCGCACGCGAAACGTCAAGAAGGGCGACCGGGTCACGATCTATCTGCCGATGATTCCGGAAGCCGCCTACGCGATGCTGGCCTGCGCGCGGATCGGCGCCATCCACTCGGTGGTGTTCGGCGGCTTCTCGCCCGACAGCCTCGCCCAGCGCATCAAGGACTGCGATTCGAAGGTGGTCATTACCGCCGATGAAGGCCTGCGCGGCGGCAAGAAGGTGCCGCTGAAGGCCAATGTCGACGCGGCCATTGCCAAGACCGGCGGCGTCGACTGGGTCGTGGTGGTCAAGCGCACCGGTGGCAAGATCGACATGAACCCGACGCGCGACCTCTGGTATCACGAGGCCGCGGCGATGGTGACCACGGACTGCCCGTGCGAACCGATGAATGCAGAGGATCCGCTGTTCATCCTCTACACCTCTGGCTCGACCGGAACGCCGAAGGGCGTGCTGCACACGTCCGCCGGCTATCTCGTGTTCGCGTCGATGACGCATCAATACGTCTTCGACTATCACGACGGCGACATCTACTGGTGCACCGCCGACGTCGGCTGGGTCACCGGCCACAGCTACATCCTCTATGGGCCGCTCTGTAACGGCGCGACCACGCTGATGTTCGAGGGCGTGCCGAACTATCCGGACAACTCGCGGTTCTGGAACGTCATCGACAAGCACAAGGTCAACATCTTCTACACTGCGCCGACCGCGATCCGCGCGCTGATGCAGTCCGGCGACGACCCGGTGAAGAAGACCTCGCGCAAGTCGCTGAGGCTGCTCGGCTCGGTCGGCGAGCCGATCAACCCGGAAGCCTGGGAGTGGTACCACCGCGTGGTCGGCGACGACCGCTGCCCGATCGTCGACACCTGGTGGCAGACCGAGACCGGCGGCATCCTGATCACGCCGCTGCCCGGCGCGACCAAACTCAAGCCGGGCTCGGCGACGCGGCCGTTCTTCGGCGTGGTACCCGAGATCGTCGACGCCGAGGGCAAGACTCTGGACGGCGCGACCGAGGGCAATCTGTGCATCGCCAAATCATGGCCGGGCCAGATGCGCACGGTCTATGGCGACCATGCCCGCTTCGAGCAGACCTATTTCTCGACCTACAAGAACAAGTACTTCACCGGCGACGGCTGCCGCCGCGACGCCGACGGCTACTACTGGATCACCGGCCGCGTCGACGACGTCATCAACGTCTCCGGCCATCGCATGGGTACCGCCGAGGTCGAGAGCTCGCTGGTCGCGCACGAGGCAGTCTCGGAGGCGGCGGTGGTCGGCTATCCCCACGACATCAAGGGCCAGGGCATCTACGCCTATGTCACCCTGATGAAAGGCACCGAGCCGACCGAGGCGCTGCGCAAGGAGCTGGTCGCCTGGGTCCGCAAGGACATCGGCCCGATCGCCTCGCCCGATCTGATCCAGTTCGCTCCCGGCCTGCCGAAGACCCGTTCCGGCAAGATCATGCGCCGCATCCTGCGCAAGATCGCCGAGGACGAGCCGTCGAGCCTCGGCGACACCTCGACCCTGGCTGATCCCGCCGTGGTCGACGATCTCGTCGACAACCGCCAGAACAAGAAGGGCGCGCCGGCCTAGAGCGCTCGCTACATCGAGCAGATGCAGGGCCGCGCGCGATCAACGCCGCGGCCCTCGCTTTTCACCGGCTGGCCGGTCACGGGATTGTCAGAGACGGGGCGGCTCCGCGGCGCGTTTGCGGGCCCGGTGTTGTTTTCAAGTCATTTACTTTGATCCGAACATTTTCTTTCTTCCCTCCATCAGGGCGTGTCTCCGGCCAGCGTGGAAACCATCCGGTTAAGCCGCGCGGTTAACATTGCGTGAGACCGGCAGGCCCGGCTTTTTCCGGGCGTGCACCTTCGTTTTGAAGCCCTCGCGAGGGGGCCGTTGGGCAGTGGAGAAGATTGATGTCGTTGAAGATTGCGGTGGCGTTGGCCATCGGGGCTGGTGTTTTGACATCGCAGGCCGCCGAGGCCCGGCCGGAATTGATCGGCATCCACGCGGAGAACTACTCGCCCGGCACCATCGTGGTGAAGACCAATGAACGGCGGCTCTATCTGATCCTCGATTCCGGCCACGCGATGCGGTACCCGGTCGGAGTAGGCAGGGCCGGCAAGCAGTGGGCCGGCACCACACAGATCGACGGCAAGTATCGCAACCCGGCCTGGTCGCCGCCTGCCGAGGTGAAGCACGACAAGCCCAACATGCCCGACGTGATCCCCGGTGGCTCGCCGCGCAATCCGATGGGCGTGGCCGCGATGACGCTGGCCGGCGGCGAATACGCGATCCACGGCACCAACATGCCTGGTTCGGTCGGCGGCTTCGTGTCCTATGGCTGCATCCGCATGCTGAACACCGACATCACCGACCTCTACCAGCGCGTCTCGGTCGGCACGACCGTGGTCGTGACCCGCTGATCTCTCCCTCGGAAGCGTCTTGAAAGCCGCGCAGCCGCGCGGCTTTTTTGCCGGCCGCATCAGCGCGTGACGTTGGCGCACCAGCCCAGGCGATGACCGCCATTGTAGGGTCGCGCGTGGCCGGCAGCGAGCATCGCGGCCGATACGTTGTCGGTTGTCCTGGTTCCGACATCAGCGACGATGCGTCCCTGATATTTGTCGGGACCGACATGGTAGATCGCGACATCGCCCTGGCCGAGCACCTCGCGCAGCGCTGATGTCGCGGCCTCGGCCATTTGCAGCTCCTGCGGACAGGCCGCCTTCAGCTCCGGCGCGTCGATGCCGCGCAAGCGCACGCGCGTGGTCAGGTCGGGGCCTGCCGGCAGATGCACTCGCGCGACGAAGGTGTCGCCGTCGATCGTCCTGATGACGTCGACCGGATGCCTGATTTCAGGCGCGCCGGCTTGCCTCAGGATCGTATCGGTATCTCGAGACCATCGGTCGAAGGCGTACGGCAGCCCCCAAGGCGCCCACTGCCGGATCGGCAGCATGGCGCCGATCGCGACGGCGAGAATGAACAGCCAGGGCAGCGTCCGACGTCCCTGGGATGACAGACCGAACGGCGCGCGGGCGAACATCTGCCGTCGTGGTGGACGACGAACGTTTGCTCTCTCGTAAGGAGACATCTTCGCGGAGTACGCCCGAGTCGGGCCACGCAGGCAAGTGCCTCAGAAATCCGAGGCTATGCCTTTGGTTTCCCAGTCGCCGTAGCGCGTCGGTTCCGGGCCTTTCGGCCCCTGATATTCCTTCGGCCGCGCCTCGACGTCAGCCTCGGCAGCCTTGCGGCGCGCCTCGGCCTCGGCAAGCGCGCGCTGCGCGGCCGGTGTCAGCGGCTTGCGCGGCGCAGGTTCCGCCGGCGATTTCCCAGAGATGTTATCCGACATGGCAAAACCTTCCGGCTGCGTGTCTCGTAGATTGATGTCGGCGCAGCGGCGGCATCACGATCGCAAAATCGCGCCTGGCGATTCTTACATTTGGCATATTCACATGCCAGAGGTGTTTCCAGTCAGGGCATGAGCGCCGAATGTAACTCAGCACCTTTCGAGATAACCCCGCTTCATGCCTCCTTCAAGATTTGCAGTTCCCTCAGAAGTGCCCGGTCTCGCAGCGCGCCGGATCGCGGCCGACATTCTCGACGGCGTGCTGCACAAGCATCGCACGCTCGACGACCAGCTCGATGGCGCCAGCGCCCATCCCGGCCTGAAATCGCTCGCCGACCGCGACCGCGCGCTGATGCGCCGGCTGGTGTCGACCATCCTGCGCCGTCTCGGCACGCTCGGCCATCTGCTGTCCCGCCTGCTCGACCGGGGCGTCCCCACCGACGCGCCGCGCGCGCAAAGCGCGCTGTTGATCGGCGCCGCGCAGATCCTCTGGATGGACGTGCCGGATCATGCCGCGGTCGATCTCTCGGTGCGGCTGGTGCAGTCGGACCGGCGCGCCGCCAAATATGCCGGCCTCGTCAATGCCGTGCTGCGCCGCTGCGCGCGCGAGGGCCAGGGCTTGATCGATGAGGTCAAGCTGCAAACCCTTGATCTGCCGCCCTGGATGCTGGCGCGCTGGACCGCGCATTATGGCGAGGAGACCGCGCGCGACATGGCGCTTGCCCTCGGCCACGAACCGTCGCTCGATCTCACCGTGAAGGCGGACGCGCCGCAATGGGCGAGCCGCCTGCATGGGGAAACGCTGCCGACGGGAACCGTGCGGACACTGCTGCAGGGCTCGGTGACGATGCTGCCCGGCTTCGCCGAAGGCCAGTGGTGGGTGCAGGACGCCGCCGCCGCGCTGCCCACCCGGCTGTTCGGCGACGTCAAGGACAAGGCGATCGCCGACCTCTGCGCCGCGCCCGGCGGCAAGACCGCGCAGCTTGCGCTCGCGGGTGCACGCGTCACCGCCGTCGACCGGTCGCCGGCACGGATGGCCCGGCTGCGCGACAACCTCACCCGCCTTGCGCTGCAAGCCGAAAGCGTCGTGACCGACTCAGCCGAATGGCCGGGCGCAACCGAAGGATTTGATGGCATCCTGGTCGATGCTCCCTGCACCTCGACCGGGACCATCCGCCGACATCCTGATGTCGCCTGGCTGCGGCAGGAAGCCGACATCGCGGCCCTGTCGGGGCTGCAGAAGCGGCTGCTGCAAAGGGCCGTCGCGCTGCTGAAGCCCGGCGGCACGCTGGTCTACTGCACCTGCTCGCTGGAGCCCGAGGAAGGCGAGCAGGCGATATCGGCGCTGCTGGCCGACGAACCGGGCCTCAAGCGCGTGCCGGTTGAGAAGGACGAGGTCGCGGGCCTCGAGGAGATCATCACGGCGGACGGCGATTTGCGTACCCTGCCCTGCCATCTGCCCCACGCCGACCCGCGGCTGGGCGGCCTGGACGGATTTTACGCCGCAAGGCTGGTCAAATCCGCCGGTTAGTCCTGATTTTACACTTGAATTTCAAACTCCGGCTGATTCGCTGGGTTTCAAGAGGGTGTCTTGGCCGCGTTTCCGGATTAAATAAGGATTCGTTGAACTTCTCCTCCCCACAAGGTTAGGCGTGTCGGTCGCCCGAAGCAGACGCATCTCGACGCTGATCGCTGGCCGCTTCGCGCGCAGCATGGTCGCACGCGCCAGCGGCGGCACCGTTGCGCTGTCGCGGCTGTGGCCCGGCCGTGCCGACCGGCTGATCATCGCCCCGCACGACCTTCGAACCGCCGACGCCACCCGCGCCGCCGAGATCTATGCCGGCCGATTCGTGTTCGCCGGAAAGATCGTCACCTGCCACGGCCGCTCGATCTTCGATCTCGAGCCGCCGTCGGAGGATTGGGAGGCCGCGTTGCTCGGCTTCGGCTGGCTTCGTCACCTGCGCGCCGCCGACACCGCCCTGACCCGCGCCAATGCGCGCTCGCTCGTCGACGACTGGATCTCGAACCAGGCGCGCAAGCGGCCGCTGGAACATCGGGCCGATGTGCGTGCGCGGCGCGTGATCTCGCTGTTGTCGCAGGCGCCGCTGGTGCTCGGAGACACCGACGGCAAATTCTACCGCAAATACCTGCGCGGGCTGGGGCGCGAGATCCGTTACCTGCGCTACTCCACGCTCGACAATGACGGCGTTCCACGCCTGCAGGTGCTGATCGCACTGTGCTACGCCTCGCTCTGCCTTGCCAACCAGGCGCGCAACATCAAGACGACCTCGCGAAAACTGTCCGACGAATTGCAACGCCAGATCCTGCCCGACGGCGGCCACATCTCGCGCAATCCCGGCGCGCTGGTCGAGCTGCTCAGCGATCTGCTGCCGCTGCGGCAGACCTTTGCCGCACGAAACATCCCGCCGCCGCCCGCGCTGCTGAATGCGATCGACCGCATGATGCCGATGCTGCGCTTCTTCCGTCACGGCGACGGCAGCTTTGCGCTGTTCAACGGCATGTCGACCGCGCCCTCCGACCTCGTCGCGACGCTGCTCGCCTATGACGACACCCACGGCGTGCCGATGGCGAACATGCCCCATACCGGCTTCCAGCGGATTGACGCCGGCGCCAGCACGGTGATCATCGACACCGGTCCGCCGCCGCCGCCGAGCGTCAGCCAGGACGCGCATGCCGGCTCGCTGTCGTTCGAGTTCTCCTCCGGCGTGAACCGCATCGTCGTCAATTGCGGCATGCCGAGCACCGGACGCGACAACTGGCGGCCGTTCGCCCGCACGACCGCGGCGCATTCGACGCTGACCTATCACGAGGCCTCGTCGTGCCAGTTCGTCGAGCTCTCGGCGATGAAGCGGCTGCTGCGCGGCGCGCCGATCACCAGCGGGCCCGGCAAGGTCGAAAGCCATCGTGAGGCGATCCCCGACGGTGACATGCTCACCACCTCGCACGACGGCTATCTCTCCCGCTTCGGCATCATCCATCGCCGCGTGCTGATGATCTCGCAGGACGGCACCCGCCTGGAAGGCGCGGACTCGCCGTCGCCCGCGCCCGGCGGCCGCATCAAGGGCGATGCCGATTTTGTTCTGCGCTTCCATTTGCATCCGTCGGTGAAGGCGAGCCGGCTGTCCGACGCACGCGGCGTGATGCTGGTGCTGCCCAACCGCGATGTCTGGACCTTTGAGGCTGTCGACGACAAGGTCGACCTCGAGGACAGCGTGTTCCTGGCCGGCAATGACGGCCCGCGCCGTACCTCCCAGATCGTGATCCGGCAGGACGCAAGGCAGGCTTCCTCGGTGCGCTGGAGCTTCGTCCGCTCCTCGACCTCGGCCTCGGCCACCACGGCCCGGCGCAACGCCCGGCGCGAGCCGGAACTGCCGCTGTAGGACTGCGGGCCGACTCTCGGTCCCGTCATCCTGAGGTGCGAGCGGAGCGAGCCTCAAGGTGACGGGACAGATTCCGGGGAATCGGGCCCGGGAACCGGTTTCATGCCGCACCAAACCATGCTACCCGGCTGCCTTAACAGCCAGGGAATTCCCCATATGACCGAACAGCTTCGCCGCGTGGCCCGCGCTCTGTTGTCCGTTTCCGACAAAACCGGACTGATCGATTTCGCCAAGGCCCTTTCCGATCATGGCGTCGAGCTGGTCTCGACCGGCGGAACTGCGAAGGCGATCGCCGCGGCCGGGCTCAAGGTCAAGGACGTCTCCGAGCTCACCGGGTTCCCGGAGATGATGGACGGCCGGGTCAAGACGCTGCATCCGAAGGTGCATGGCGGCCTGCTCGCGATCCGCGACAACAGGGAGCATGCGGCGGCGATGGCCTCGCACGGCATCGCGCCGATCGATCTCCTGGTCGTCAACCTCTATCCGTTCGAGGCCACCGTCGACAAAGGCGCCGGTTTCGAGGAGTGCATCGAAAACATCGACATCGGCGGCCCGGCGATGATCCGCGCCGCTGCGAAGAACCATGACGACGTCGCCGTCGTGGTCGAGGCCAACGACTACCAGGCCGTGCTCGAGGAACTCGCCGCGCACAAGGGCGCGACCTCGCTCGGCCTGCGCCGCCGGCTCGCCGCCAAGGCCTATGCGCGCACCGCGGCCTATGACGCGGCGATCTCGAACTGGTTCGCCGCACAGCTCGACACCAGGGCGCCGGACTTCCGGGCCTTCGGCGGCAGACTGATCCAGTCGCTGCGCTATGGCGAGAACCCGCACCAGACCGCGGCGTTCTACGCCTCCCCAGAAAAGCGGCCGGGCGTTGCCACCGCGCGGCAACTCCAGGGCAAGGAACTGTCCTACAACAACATCAACGACACCGACGCGGCCTACGAATGCGTCAGCGAGTTCGATCCGAAGCGCACCGCGGCCTGCGCCATCATCAAGCACGCCAATCCCTGCGGCGTCGCCGAAGGTCCGGATCTCGCCACCGCCTACGCCCGGGCACTCGCCTGCGATTCGACGTCGGCCTATGGCGGCATCATCGCGGTCAACCGCACGCTCGATGCGGATGCCGCCCGCGCCATCATCGGCATCTTCACCGAGGTGATCATCGCGCCCGATGCCACCGAAGAGGCGATCGCGATCATCGCCGGGCGGCGTAACCTGCGCCTGCTGCTGGCGGGCGGCCTGCCGAACCCGCGCGCGGTCGGCCTCACCGCCAAGACGGTGGCCGGCGGCCTTCTGGTGCAGAGCCGCGACAATGCCGTGGTCGAGGACATGAACATCAAGGTCGCGACCAAACGCGCGCCGACGGACGCCGAACTGCGCGATCTCAAATTCGCCTTCCGCGTCGCCAAGCATGTGAAGTCCAACACCATCATCTACGCCAAGGATCTCGCCACCGTCGGCATCGGCGCCGGCCAGATGAGCCGGGTCGATTCCGCGCGCATCGCTGCACGCAAGGCACAGGATGCCGCAGCCGAACTGAAGCTGGCGGAGCCGCTCACGAAGGGTTCGGTGGTCGCCTCAGACGCGTTCTTCCCGTTCGCCGACGGCATGCTCGCCTGCATCGAAGCTGGCGCCACCGCGGTGATCCAGCCCGGCGGCTCGATGCGCGATGACGAGGTGATCAAGGCCGCCGACGAGCACGGTATCGCCATGGTGTTCACCGGCGTCAGGCATTTCCGGCACTGATCTGATCGGTAGCCCGGATGGAGCGCAGCGAAATCCGGGACAGACCTCCGCCTGCACAAGACCCGGATCGCGCTTCGCTCCATCCGGGCTACACGTCGGCCGATCGCTCGCGCACCTTCCCCAGCAACACCAACCCCAGCACGAAAAACACCACCAGCACCGCCATGCCGGCCTTCTGGCTCGCGGTCGCGGCGGTGATCGCGCCGATCAGCAGCGGGCCGATGAACGACGTCACCTTCCCGGTGAGTGCAAACAGGCCGAAATACTGCGCGATGCGATCCTTCGGCGCCAGCCGGATCAGAAGCGAGCGCGAGGCGGCTTGCAGCGGGGCGCCGGTGGCGCCGATCAGGCAGCCCAGCACGATGTAAGCGCGCTCGGCCGCGCCGGCGAACAGCGGTCCTCCCGGAACCGGCGGCGCGACCGGCACGAACAGGATGGAATCCTTGTTCACGGTGAGGATCACGACGATCGCAAACAGCAGGATCAGCAGGCTCCCGGTGATCACGCGCTTCGGCCCGAGCGCATCGTCGAGCTTGCCGCCGAGCCAGCCGCCGAACGTGCCGGCAATCGCCAGGATGATCCCGAATGTGCCGATGCGGATCGTATCCCAGCCGAACGTTCCCGCGGCATAGATGCCGCCGAAGGCGAACAGCGAGACCAGTCCGTCGGTATAGATCATGTTCGCGAGCAGGAAGCGCGCGATCGACTTCTGCTTCGGCAGGCTCGCGAGTGATCGACGCAATTCGCGCAGGCCTTCGCCGAGCGCATCGCGCAACCTATGCCTAGCCGGATAGTCCGGCGTGAACAGGAACATCGGCGCCACGAAGATGATGAACCAAATCCCGGTCAGCGGCCCGGTGATGCGGTCGCCCTCATGCGTGGCTGGATCGAGGCCAAACAGCGGGGTGAAGCCGAACAGCGTGCGGCCGGTCTCGGCGTTGGCGGCGAGGAAGCCGAGCACCAGCACGAGGCTCAGGATACCGCCGACATAGCCGGTGGCCCAGCCGGTGCCTGATAGCCGACCGATCCGGTCCGGCGGCACGAGTGTCGGCATCATCGCATTGTTGAAGACGGTTGCGAATTCGACACCGACGCTCGCAATCGCATAGGCGAGCAACAGTCCAGGAATCACGTCGGGATTTCCGGGTTTGCCGATCCACATCGCGCTGGCTCCGATCACGAGCAGCACGCCAAAGCCGGCGATCCACGGCTTGCGGCGGCCGCTGGCATCGGCGATCGCGCCCAGCACGGGTGACAGGAGCGCGATCGCGAGCCCCGCGGCGGCCGTGGCAAAACCCCACAGCGCCTGCCCGCTCGCCGGATCCGACGCGACGAAGCTTGCGAAATAAGGCGCAAACACGAAGGTCGTGATCAGCGTGAAGTAAGGCTGCGCGGCCCAGTCGAAAAAAATCCAGCTGATGACCGCGGCGCGTCCCGGATAGGTCTTCGCGTCGTCCGCAGCCGTCGGTAGCGTTGCCGTCATCGCCAAAATAATCCTCACACCGCGCAACGAGCGGGCGTTTTGCCCCGCCGATCCGTTCCCATATAGCATGGGCCGGTTTTGCGCATGTCACATGCGGCGGGGGTTCGATGACACGTTCTGCAGTGATCTCGCGACGGGTGTTTGCAGCTTTGCTGGCGATCGCTCTCGTCGCGCCGGTGTTCGGCCAGGAGCAGCGCCACTTCTACACGCCGCCGGCCGCCGACGCGATCCACAGCGTTCCGGCCGAATACGGCATGGTGGTGGCGCAGGAGAAGCTTGCCGCGCAGATCGGCGCCGACATCCTGCGGCAGGGCGGCAATGCGGTCGACGCGGCGGTCGCCACCGGTTTTGCGATGGCGGTGACCTATCCGCGCGCTGGAAATATCGGCGGCGGCGGCTTCATGGTGATTCATCTTGCCGCCGATAACGCGGATGTCGCGATCGACTACCGCGAGACCGCGCCGCAGGCCGCAACGCGCGACATGTTCCTCGGCGCCGACGGCAAGCCCGATCCCGACAAGTCGCGCAACTCCGCGCTCGGCATCGGCGTGCCCGGCACGGTCGCGGGGCTATCGCTGGCGCTCGAGAAATATGGCTCCGGCAATTTCACGCTGGCGCAGATCCTCAAGCCCGCGATCGATCTGGCGCGCGGCGGCTTTGTCGTCACCGACGACACGGCGGACACGCTGCCCGACATGTATCGCCGGATGTCGCGCTGGCCGAATTCGGCCAAGACCTTTTCGCATGCCGACGGCACGCCGCTGCACGAGGGCGATCGCCTGATCCAGGGCGACCTTGCGGCGACGCTGTCGGCGATTGCCGAGCAAGGTGCGGGCGGCTTCTACCAAGGCGCGGTCGCCGAGAAGCTCGTCAGCGGCATCAGGACCGCCGGCGGGATCATCAGCCCCGACGATCTGAGATCCTATCATGCCGTGATCCGCACACCGGTGCGAGGCAGCTATCGCGGTTATGACATCGTCTCGATGCCGCAGCCCTCCTCCGGCGGAATCGTGCTGCTGGAGATCCTGAACATGCTCGAAGGGTTTCCGATGCCCGACATGAAGCAGGGCTCGGCCGCCTCGCTGCATGTCATGATCGAGGCGATGAAACGCGCCTATGCCGATCGCGCACGCTATCTCGGCGATCCCGCCTTCGTCGACGCACCGACACAATTGCTGACCGACAAGGACTACGCGGCGAAACAGCGTGCCACGATCGATCTCGCCCGCGCCACGCCGTGGACCGATGTGCAGGGCGGCCGGCAGCCGCGCGAGGGCAGCAACACCACGCATTATTCCGTCGTCGATTCCAGGGGCAATGCGGTCAGCAATACCTACACGCTCAACTTCCCCTATGGGCTCGGCCTCGTCGCCGAAGGCACCGGCGTGCTGCTCAACAACGAGCTCGACGATTTCACCGCCGCCCCCGGCGCCTCCAATGCCTTCGGCCTGGTCGGCTTCGAGGCCAATCTGCCCGGGCCGGGCAAGCGCCCGCTGTCGTCGATGGCGCCGACCATCGTGCTGAAGGACGGCAAGCCGTTGCTGGTGACTGGCACGCCGGGCGGCAGCCGCATCATATCAGCGGTGACCCAGATCATCGTCGATGTGATCGACTACAAGATGGACATCGCCGCCGCGGTGGCAGCACCGCGGATCCATCATCAATGGCTGCCCGACGAGGTCCGGATCGAGCGCGGCTTTCCCGACGACGTGCTGGCCGAGCTGAAGGCCAGGGGCCACACGCTGGTCGAGCCGCTCGGCTACTCCTCGGCCAACTCGATCCTGGTGACGCCGAACGGCCTTCTCGGCGCGCCCGACCCGCGCACGCGCGGGTCCGAAGCGTCGGGGCAGTGAACCGACCGCCGCAATTGCGCCTTTGCCCACCCTGCGGCATCGCGGTAAATTGCCAGCCTCCGCGCAAGCCCGGCCGCGGGTTTCAAAATGACCGGCAACAACTTTCCGGGGATACGCATGAGCACGGCCGAATCCAAGCCGACGATCGAGGTCGCCGCGATCGAGGACACCAGTCTCCTCGCCTTCTATCGCGACATGAATGTTCAGGAGCGGCGCACCTTCTGGGCCTGCGGCGCGGGTTGGGCGCTCGACGGCATGGATTTCATGATCTATCCGCTGGTGATCGGCAGCATCATTGCGCTGTGGAAGGTCGACGCCGGCACCGCGGGGCTCGCGGGCACCGTGACACTGCTGTCATCGGCCGTCGGCGGCTGGCTCGGCGGCTACCTCTCCGACCGCATCGGGCGGGTAAGGACGTTGCAGTTCACCATCCTCTGGTTCTCCCTGTTCTCGCTGATCTGCGCCGTCGTGCAGAATTTCGATCAGCTCCTGATCGCCCGCGCGCTGCTGGGCCTCGGCTTCGGCGGTGAATGGGCCGCAGGCGCCGTGCTGATGGGCGAAGCCATCCGGCCGCAATACCGGGGACGCGCCGTCGGCTCGGTGCAGTCGGGCTGGGCGATCGGCTGGGGCCTTGCCGTGCTGGCGCAGGCGGTGCTGTTCTCGGTCCTTCCGGCGGAGAGCGCGTGGCGCTGGATGTTCGTGATCGGCGCGCTGCCGGCGCTGCTGGTGTTCTATCTTCGCCGCTACGTCACCGAGCCCGAGATCTCGGCCGCGACATTGGCAACGCAGCGAGCCTCCGGAGTCGGACCCGCCGCGCTGTGGGAGATCTTCCATGGGCCGATCCTGAAGACCACGCTGCTGGCCTCCCTCGTCGGCACCGGCATGCAGGGCGGCTATTACGCCGTCACGTTCTGGGTGCCGCGCTTCCTCACCACAGAACGCAAGCTGTCGGTGGTCGGCTCGACCGGCTATCTCGCCACCCTGATCATCGGCTCGTTCATCGGCTATTTGGTCGGCGCCTGGCTCGCCGACCGCATCGGGCGACGCAACCTGTTCCTGATCTTCTCGCTCGGCGCCATCGCGATCGTGCTGCTCTACACCCAGCTGCCGCTGTCCAACGAGGTACTGTGGGTGCTGGGCTTCCCGCTCGGCTTCTTCGCATCCGGCTATTTCTCCGGCATGGGCGCGTTCCTCACCGAGCTCTATCCGACCCGGCTGCGCGGCTCCGGCCAGGGCTTCTGCTACAATTTCGGCCGCGGCGTCGGCGCGCTGTTTCCGTATCTGGTCGGCGCGCTTTCGACGACCACCACGCTTGCAAATGCGATCGCGATCTTCGCCGTGGCGGCCTACGGCGTGTTCTTCCTCGCCGCCTATGCGCTGCCGGAGACGCGCGGGCGCGTGCTGCATGCGGATGGTTAGGTGATGGACGAACGCTTGCTCCGCCTTGCCTCGCCACCCGGAGTACGTCCCTGACTGGAGGTTCGGGCCATGACATCCCTCAAAGCCAAGACGTTGTTCATTTCGGGTGCGAGCCGCGGCATTGGGCTAGCGATCGCGCTTCGGGCCGCGCGTGACGGGGCCAATGTCGCGATTGCGGCCAAGACGACCGAACCGCATCCGAAGCTGAAGGGCACCATCTACACCGCGGCCGACGAGGTGCGCGCCGCCGGCGGCCAGGCGCTCCCCGTGATCTGCGATATCCGCGATGAGGCCCAGGTGATGGCGGCGATCGACCAGACCGTCGCTGCATTCGGCGGGATCGATATCTGCGTCAACAATGCCAGCGCCATCAGCCTCACCACCTCGCAGGCGACCGACATGAAGCGGTACGACCTGATGATGGGCATCAACACCCGCGGCACCTTCATGGTATCGAAATATTGCATCCCGCATCTGAAGAAGGCACAGAATCCGCACATCCTGATGCTGTCGCCGCCGCTCGACATGAGGGCGAAATGGTTCGAGCACTCGACCGCGTACACCATGGCGAAGTTCGGCATGAGCATGTGCGTGCTCGGGCTTTCCGGTGAATTGAGATCCGCCGGCGTTGCTGTCAACGCGCTGTGGCCGCGCACCACGATCGCGACCGCCGCGGTCGGCAACCTGCTCGGCGGCGATGCGATGATGCGCGCGAGCCGCACGCCCGACATCATGGGCGATGCGGCCTATGCGATCTTCACGCGGCCGTCGCGCGAATTCACCGGGAACTTCTGCATCGACGACAAGGTGCTCTACGCCAACGGCGTACGCGATCTCGAGCACTATCGGGTCGACAATACGGTGCCGCTGGTGTCGGACTTCTTCGTGCCCGACGACGACGTGCCGCCGCCCGGCGTCACCGTGCAGCCGCTGCCGTCGCGCTAAAGGACGATCCGGAAAAGTGTGAAGCGGTTGTCCCTCGCGACAAACACGGAACGCGTTTGCGCGGAGACCATGCTCAAACAGGAAGCTGGAGCGGGATGACGATTCAACCTGATCTCGTCGCGCTCTAGACCGCCGCCGCATTCAGCTGGGCGCGCCAGTGCTGCACGCGCTCCTTGAGCAGCGCATCGCGCAGGTAGGCGAGCTCCTCATCCTCGATGCGCTCGAGCGTCTCGAGCGCGAAGCTCTCCTCGCCGTGCGTCGACCACGACTGCTGCAACTCGATCGCCCGGTGATTTCCCATGCGCAGCGTGAACCAGATGCGATTCCGGATCTTGTCGAGATCGAGCGCCTGCCCAACCCAGACCTCGCCGCTGGCGCGGCAGCGGATGGCGAACACCCCGGCGACGCTGGCGCGCTTCTTGTAGTCGGCGATGGCAAGCTTTCGGGTCTCGGTCCTCATCGTGGCTCCTCGGGTCGAGCCATTTATATCCGGGTGTTATTGACAAAGCAATTAAACCCGGGTAAAAAAATGTCGCCCAACGAGCCGAGCGACCGACCGTGAACCCCCCTTGCAACCCGGAATCGACCTTGGAGCCCACTTGGGGTGCCGGACGCGCCGTTGCCCAAACGCCTTTACCGTCCGACCTGGTAGGGCCCGCCCTTCTCCAGCGCCCGCGCATAGGCCGGGCGCGCATGGATGCGTGCGAGGAACGCGACGCATTTCGGATGGCCGTCCTCGAGCCCGCCTCGTGCCGCGGCGGCCTCGAGCGGGAAGCTCATCTGGATGTCGGCGCCGGTGAAGTCACTGCCGGCGAACCACTCGCTCTTGCCGAGCTCGCCTTCCCAATAGGCCATGTGCTGCTTGAGCTGCGGATTGACCAGCGCGGTGAGCGCCTGGTTCGACACCTTGCGCACCAGCGGCCGCAGCAGCGCCGGCGCGCGCTTCGGCATCAGCGTGAACAACAGCTTCAGCAGAAGCGGTGTCATCGCCGAGCCCTCGGCATAGTGCAGCCAATAGGTGTAGCGCAGCCGCTCCGGCGTATCGGCCGGCGGGATCAGCCGGCCATTGCCGTAGGTCCCGATGATGTATTCGAGAATCGCACCGGATTCCGCGATCGTGTTGCCGTTGTCGGTGATCACGGGCGACTTGCCGAGCGGATGGATCGCGAGCAGATCCTTCGGCGCGCGCATATCGGGCTGCCGCTGATAACGCACGATCTCGTAAGGCACGCCCAATTCCTCGAGCAGCCACAGCACGCGCTGCGAGCGGGAATTATTGAGGTGATGAACAGTGAGCATAGCGTCCCCTGGTGTGTCGCGGATTTGAGCGGCCGGGCAATATATCGAGCAAACGGAGAAGTCTGCAATGAACCCCGCCTATCTCGCCTTCGAGGGCGACCGCCGCATCGCCGCAGGGAGCCTCGCTGAGGTTGCCCGCGCCGCCAAGCAGCTGCTCGACAGAAGCAAGGACGCTGCGATCCTGGTGTTCAACGACCAGACCTCGACATTGGTCGATATCGATTTCCGCGGCTCGATCGACGACGTGCTGGCGCGCCTGCCCAAGCCGGAGAGGCCGGCCGACGCGGATGCACCGCCGGCGCCGCGCGGACCGGGCCGGCCCCGGCTCGGCGTCGTGGCGCGCGAGATCACCCTGCTGCCGCGGCATTGGGACTGGCTGGCGCAGCAGAAGGGCGGCGCGTCGGTTGCGATCCGCAAGCTGGTCGACGAGGCACGGCGCTCCAGCGGCGACAGGGATCGCACCCGCCTCTCCCAGGATGCCGCCTACCGCTTCATGACCACGATGGCCGGCAACCGGCCGCATTACGAGGATGCGATCCGCGCACTGTTCGCGCATGACCGGCGGCGCTTTGCGACCCTGATCGCGGACTGGCCGGCCGACATCCGCGATCATGCGATGAAGCTCGCCTATGGCGATCAGGCGGACTAGTTTTTTGAGGCGTTTTCTTCACGCGAACCGGCGTCCGCGTCGCTCGAAAACGCTCCGGTGCGCGATCCAGGCGCCTGATTTGACATCGTGCGCTTCGGCTCACATGATGAGTATCATATTCTACCCGTGGCGCCTGCAGTAGCAGGCCCATGCTGAGATCGCCGAGGGGAGAGACGTCCATGAGCCCAAATCCGCAATTCCTGTTCGATTTCGGCAGCCCCAACGCCTTCCTCAGCCATCAGGCGATCCCGGCGATCGAGCAGCGCACCGGAGTCAGGTTCGAATATGTCCCGATTCTGCTCGGCGGCATCTTCAAGGCTACGAACAACAAGTCACCGGCCGAGACGCTCGCGGGCGTCAAGAACAAGCCGGAGTTCCAGAAGATCGAGACCGAGCGCTTTCTCAAGCGCTTCAACGTCAAGCCCTACACCTGGAACCCGTTCTTCCCGGTCAACACGCTGAACCTGATGCGCGCGGCAGTCGCGGCCCAGCTCGAGGGCGTGTTCGAGAAATACATCGAGGCCGCTTTCCACCATATGTGGGTCGAGCCGAAAAAGATGGACGATCCCGAGGTGGCCGGGAAGGCGATCGCCTCATCCGGCCTCGACGCCGCAAAGCTGTTCGCCCGCGCGCAGGACCCGGACGTGAAGGCCAAGCTGGTGGCTTACACCCAGTCCGCCGTCGAGCGCGGCGCGTTCGGCTCGCCGACCTTCTTCGTCGGCAACGAGATCTTCTTCGGCAAGGAGCAGCTGCGCGAGGTCGAGGAAATGGTCTCGGGGAAGTGAGTGGCGGATTGCGAATGGCGCACTAGCTTGTCAATCGCCACTCCCGATTCAGCAATTCCTCTCAAAGCAACAAAGAAGGACCAACTCCCATGCGCGTTCTCGTGGTCGGTGCCGGCGCGATCGGCGGTTATTTCGGCGGCCGGATGCTTCAGGCCGGCCGCGACATCACCTTCCTGGTGCGGCCCCGCCGCGGCTCCGAGCTGGCGTCGGCCGGCCTCGTGATCAAGAGCCCGAACGGCGACGTCACGCTGAAGAACCCGCCGGCCGTGCAGGCCGACAAGCTGTCGGACAAGTTCGACGTCGTGTTGCTGAGCTGCAAGGCATTCGATCTCGAGGACGCGATCAGGTCCTTTGCACCGGCGGTCGGCGACAAGACCGCGATCATCCCGCTGCTCAACGGCATGCTGCACCTCGACACGCTCGACAGGAAGTTCGGCGCCGCGCACGTGCTCGGCGGGCTCTGCGCCATCGCGGCGACACTGAACGATGCGCGCGAGGTGGTGCAGCTTCAGCCGATGCAGTCGCTCGGCTTCGGCGAGCGGACCGGCGGACTCTCCGACCGGGTGCGCGCGATCGCGGACACTTTCTCCGCGATCAACGGCGCGGCCGCCAGTGATCACATCATGCAGGACATGTGGGAGAAATGGGTGTTCCTGGCCTCGCTCGCCGCGTCGACGAGCCTGATGCGAACCTCGGTCGGCAACATCCTCGCCGCGCCCGGCGGCAAGGATTTCCTGCTCGGCATCCTCGATGAATGCAGTGCGATCGCAGCGGACGCCGGTCACTCGCCCGGCGGCCCGTTCTTCCAGCGTACCCGCGGGATGCTCACCACCGAAGGCTCGCCGATGACCGCCTCGATGTTCCGTGACATCAAGGCAGGCCTGCCGGTCGAAGCCGATCACGTGATCGGCGATTTGATCGTGCGCGCCGATGCGGCGAAGATCCCGGTGCCGAAGCTGCGCACGGCGTATACGCATCTCAAGGCGTATGAAAAGCAGCGGGGGTAGCTCCGCTGTCGTCCCTCCGGGCTGCTCCGCCTCTCACAGATGCGCGAGATAATGCGCCAGCGCCGTGATCTCCTCATCGCTGAGCGGATAGGCCACGTCGGCCATCGCCGCTTGCGCACCGCCGGAGCGGGCGCCCGACTTGTAGTCATGCAGCGCCTTGACGAGATATTCCTCGCGCTGGCCGGCAATGCGGGCCACGGCCTTGGTGCCGGCGAACGTATCGGTGTGGCATGAGGCGCAGCGGCGCCCGGCTGCAGCCTGCTTGCCCTTCTCGGACAGTTCCGGATTATCGTCCTTCGGTCCCTTGAACGGCGTCAACGAAGCAAAATAGCCGCCGAGATCGCGGATGTCCTCGTTGGTGAGTTGCTCGACGATCGGCTGCATCTGTTCGTTCTTGCGCGCGCCGGCGCGGAAGAACACCAGCTGCCACTGGATGTACTGATCGAGCTGGCCGGCCAGCGAGGGGATATTCTCGGTCTGCGAGATGCCGTTCTCGCCATGGCAACCGGAGCACACCTCGGCCTTCTCCTTGACGGCGGCGTTGTCGGCGGCACGCGTTGGTGCGATCGCCAGGGCAAGCACGAGGCCAAGGACTGCACGAGAGACGGATGTGTTCAGCATGGGACGGCGCTTTCGCGATTGTTGTTGGGATGCGAACGGAGGGGACCGACCTCATAACCCCGATCGGGGATCGTGAGTTCCGGTCACTGTGCCGCGTCTGATCCGGCATCTAAAACCACGAGGCTGCGGCCGCCTGATCGGCCACCGCAGCCTCGCATTGGTTCAGCCCTTACTTCTTGCTGTAGCTGATGCGATAGATCGCACCGGCCCAGTCGTCGGCGACGAGGATCGAGCCATCCTTGTCGAGCAGGATGTCGGCGGGACGGCCGAGATAACCCTGGTCGCCCTGGATCCAGCCGTCGGCGAAGATCTCCTGCTTGGCGTTCTTGCCCTCGGGGCTCGCGGTGATGCGCACGATGCGGCCGCCCTGGTACTTATGCCGGTTCCAGGAGCCGTGCTCGGCGATCAGGATGCTGTTCTTGTACTCGGCCGGGAACTGGCTGCCGGTATAGAACTTCATCCCGAGCGGAGCCACGTGCGCGCCGAGATTGTAGACCGGCGGGGTGAACTCCGAGCACTTGTGGCCCATCGCGAACTTCGGATCCGGCAGGTCGCCCTGGTGGCAGTACGGATAGCCGAAATGTTCGCCGAGCTTGGAGATCATGTTGAGCTTGTCGCTCGGCAGATCATCGCTGATCCAGTCGCGCGCGTTTTCGGTGAACCAGTACTTGCCGGTGCGCGGATCGACGTCGCCGCCGACCGAGTTGCGCACGCCGAGTGCCCAGATCTCCGCGTTGCCGGTCTTCGGATCGACGCGGCGAATCTGCGACACGCTGGTCGGCGGGATGCCGACATTGAAGGGCGGGCCGAACGGGATGAAGAACCAGCCTTCCTTGTCGACGGCGATGTATTTCCAGCCATGCGCCGCATAGGACGGCATGTCGTCATACACCACCTTGCCGCTGCCGAGATTGTCCAGATTGGCTTCGGCGTTCTCGTACTTGATCAGCTTGTCGACGGCGATGACGTAGAGCGACCCGTCCCTGAAGGTCAGGCCGGTGGGCATATTGAGGCCCTTGAGGATCGTCTTGACCTCTTTCTTCCCGTTATTGTCCTTGATCGCGTAGACGTTGCCGAGACCGAACGAGCCGACGAACAGCGTGCCCTTGTCACCCCACGCCATCTGGCGGGCGGCGAGCACGTTCGAGGCATAGACTTCGATCTTGAAGCCCGGCGGCAGCTTGATCTTCTTCATCATCGTCGCGAGCTCGGCGTCGGAGGCGCCGGTTGGCGGACCGGACGGCGGAGCAAGACCCTTCTGCGCTTCGGTCTCGTCGCCGAGGAACCAGTCATCCGGCGGATGCGTCCAGAATTCCTTGGTGCCGGATTCGTATTTCTTCAGCGGACGGTTCTTGTCCGCCGCTTGTTGTGCGCTGGCGAAGGTGGTCCCCGCCAGGAGCGCGATCGCCGCAAACGCAAGTATCGATCGATTGAAAGCCGATTTCATCGCGTCACTCCCCTATGCAAGCCGTTGCAGCTTGCTGCCTGTTATTGATTTTGAACGCCCTGAGAGATGATTTGGCGGTCTGTGAGGTAGGTCAGACGGCAAAATGGTAGCACATCCGTCGACGGTGAGAAGCGCTGGCGTCGTGGTGCGCTGCGGTCAAAACAATTTGAAAGGAAATTCCGTGCGCGCAATGTGCTTGAGAATGAGGCAGTCGCGTTGCAGCGCAATATTCTGACGAAGTGAACGGACATGTTGCGTGCAGTTTGTGCGCACGAAGACACGGAGCATCGATTGCGCGTATTCGTCACAGGAGGGACCGGCGTGATCGGCTCGGCAGTGGTACGCGAGCTGGTCGCCCGCCGCCATCACGTCATCGGGCTGGCGCGCTCGGAGACCGCGGCGGCCCGGCTTTCCGCGCGCGGCGCCGCGTCGATGGCAGGCGACATCTCTTCACCCGAAACATGGGTCGCGCAGCTTCCCGATATCGATGCCGTGGTTCACATGGCCTGCGATCTCGCATCCGATATGGGCGCGATCGAACGGCGTCTGCTCGACAAATTGCTGCCGGCGCTGGCAGCGCAACCGGCGAAGGTGCGCTTCGTATACACCGGCGGCTGCTGGCTGTTCGGCGCAACGGGCGACGTGGTCGCGACCGAGCGGACGGGATTTGATCCGCTTCCCGCCTTTGCCTGGATGATATCGCATCTCGAACGCATCCTTGCCGCGCACGACGTCCACGGCATCGTGATCCATCCTGCCATGGTCTATGAGCCGGCCGGCGGCGTCTTCCGTCGCTTTGCGCGTGATGCGTTCGCGGAGCGCGCGGTTCGTCTCGTCGGGGGCGAGGCCGTGCGCTGGCCGCTCGTGCACAGCGAAGACCTGGCGGCGCTCTATGCGCTGGCGCTCGAACGCGCCCCGGCAGGGTCGAGCTATATCGGCGCCGCGGCCGAAGGCCGCCCGGTCGGCCAGATCGCGCGAGCCTTCGCGAGGCTGACAGGTGGACCGCAGGAGCCGATGATCGTGTCCGCCGACGCGGCTGCGGCTGAGCTCGGCGAATGGGCCAGAGGCTATGCGCTCGATCAATGCCTGAGCGGTGCGAAGGCGCGGCACGAATTGGGCTGGCAACCGAAGCATCTCGACCCCGAAGCCGAGATCGCGGCCCTCGCCTGAAAACAAAAAGCCCGCAGGGACGGCGGGCCTTCATCAGACAGTCAATTCGGCTGGCGAGAAAATCTGGAGCGGGCGAAGGGGCTCGAACCCTCGACCCCGACCTTGGCAAGGTCGTGCTCTACCACTGAGCTACACCCGCATCCGAGATGGCGGCGATCGCTCGCCGGCAACGGCAGACCTATGCCAAATGCCGTCAGTGAATGCAACACAAGAGCGCGGCCCCGAGTCGACGAAATCGCCCGGTTTCCTTAAAAAACGACGCCGAATGGGGCCGAAACCGGGCTGCGTCACGATTTCTTTGCCTGACCGGCACGGCACCGGCCTCAGGCGTCATCGCAGCGCAGCGCGATTCGAAGCGCGGCTCGGTCCAGCCCGCCAGTATCGGCACCCTGCCCCGCGGCCCGGGGAGCGATTGAAATTTGTTCGCTGACCGCCATTTAGCGAGACAGAACGGCTGAACCGGCCGGCCGGAGCGTGCTAGAACGCGCCCCAGGTTTTTGACCTCACAAGACCAGGCGAGGACGACGTGACGATAATGGAGCAGGGCGGCCCCACACCCCAGGCAGCGCCCGATCTGATCAAGGAAACGACGACCCAGACCTTCGTGAAGGACGTGATCGAGGAATCGCGCCGTCAGCCGGTCCTGATCGACTTCTGGGCGCCCTGGTGCGGTCCCTGCCGCCAGCTCACGCCGATGCTGGAAAAGGCGGTCCGCAACGCCAAGGGCCGGGTCAAGCTGGTCAAGATGAACATCGACGATCATCCGGCGATCCCCGGCCAGATGGGCATCCAGTCGATCCCGGCCGTGATCGCCTTCGTCAACGGCCAGCCGGCCGACGGCTTCATGGGCGCGGTGCCGGAGAGCCAGGTCAACGCCTTCATCGACAAGATCACCAAGGGCGTGCCTGCCGCCGGCGAGCCCAATATCGCTGAGATCCTGGCGGAGGCCGAGGCCGTGCTCGCAGAGGGCGATGCCGCCGCGGCCGCGCAGATCTATGCCGAGGTGCTGGCGCTGGACGCCACCAACATCCCGGCGCTCGCCGGCCTCGCCAAGTGCTACATCACGTCCGGCGCGGTCGAGCAGGCCAAACAGACGCTCGCGATGGTGCCGGAATCCAAGCGCGGCGACGCCGCGGTGAAGGCCGTGCAGGCCGCGATCGATCTCGCCGAGCAGGCGCAATCGGTCGGCCCGGTCGCGGAGCTGGAACAGAAAGTTGCCGCAAACCCGCTCGATCATCAGGCCCGCTTCGACCTCGCGACGGCGCTGAATGCGATGGGCAGGCGCGCTGAAGCGACCGAGCAACTGCTCGCCATCGTCAGGCGCGACCGCAAGTGGAACGACGACGGCGCGCGCAAGCAGCTGGTGCAGTTCTTCGAGGCGTGGGGCGGCACCGATGAGGCAACCGTCGAGGGGCGCAAGCGGTTGTCGACGATCCTGTTCTCCTGAAGTTCGCCCGTCACAGCAGCGGGACCGCAGATGCCGATTAATGCCGAATATCGTGGACCCGCGGAGCTCCCCGAGGTGATCCCGGTGTTTCCGCTCCCCGGCGCGCTGTTGCTGCCGCGCGGCCAGATGCCGCTCAACATCTTCGAGCCGCGTTATCTCGCGATGGTCGACGACTCGCTGCGTGACGGCCACCGCCTGATCGGGATGATCCAGCCTGACGTGACGCATTCCTCGAACGAGGCCAGGCCGGTGCTGTTCCGGATCGGCTGCGTCGGCCGCATCACGCAGCTCGCCGAGTCCGGCGACGGCCGCTACATCCTCGAACTCACCGGGGTCGCGCGCTTCAAGGTGGTCGAGGAGCTGACCGTGCTGACGCAGTACCGGCAGTGCAAGGTCGACTTCTTCTCCTTCACCGACGACTTCACCGCGCGCAAGGGCGAAGCGGCGGTCGACCGCAAGGCGCTGCTCGAGGTGCTCGCCGATTTCCTGGAAGCCAACAAGCTGAAGGTCGACTGGGAAGGCATCGAGGCTGCGCCCAACGAGGCGCTGGTCAACGCGCTGGCGATGATGTCGCCCTATGGCTCCGCCGAGAAGCAGGCGATGCTGGAGGCGCCCGACCTGAAGACCCGTGCGGAGATCCTGATCGCGATCACCGAGATGGATCTCGCCAAGAAGCGCACCAGCGGCGATCCGCCGGTGCAGTGACGGGTCTGCCTCGCACCCGGCTAGGCGCGATTGGCTACGGATCCATCATGAACCGGCGCCGGCCAGTGCGCGGCGTCCTGTTCTGCGTGCACCGGCGCGCGCCCGCCGCCTGATCATCTGCGCGACCTTGGCGCTGTCGACCGGCGGGCTGAAGTGGAAGCCCTGCGCCTCGACGCAGGCCTCGGCGCGGAGGATGTCGAGCTGCTCCCCGGTCTCGACGCCTTCGGCCGTCGTCGTCTTGCCGAGGCTGACGGCGAACCGCACCACCGCGCGCGCGATGCGCCGCGCCTCCTCGGCCGGTCCCGACAGCTCATGGACGAAGCTGCGGTCGATCTTGACCTTGTCGAACGGAAAGCGCTGCAGGAAGCTCAGTGACGAATAGCCGGTGCCGAAATCGTCGAGGGCGATCCGCACCCCGAGATCATGCAGCCGGCCGAGCGCCGCGAATACGGTCGCGCTGTCGTGCATCATCGCCGTCTCGGTCACCTCGAGCTCGAGCCGCTGCGGCGCGATCCCGCCGGCCGCCAGCGCGCGCACGATGACCGGTACCAGCTCCGGACTCCTGAACTGGGCCGGCGACAGGTTGATCGCGATCTTGAGATCGTCGGGCCAATTGGCGGCGTCCGCGCAGGCGGTTCGCAGCACCCATTCGCCGAGCGGCACGATCAGGCCGGTCTCCTCGGCAAGCGGGATGAATTTTGCCGGCGGCACCATGCCGCGCTGCGGGTGATTCCATCGCAGCAGCGCCTCGAAGCCGCTGGTCTCCCCGCTCGCGACGTCGATGAACGGCTGATAATGCAACGCGAACTCACCGTTCATCAGCGCGCTGCGCATGTCGCGCTCGAGGTTGCGCCGCGCGTGCAGCTGGTGATCGAGCTGCGGCTCGAAGAAGCGGAACAAGCCGCGGCCGCCACTCTTGGCCGAGTAGAGCGCAAGGTCGGCGCTGCGCAGGATCTCGTCCGAATCGGCGCCATCCTGCGGTGCGATCGCGATGCCGATGCTGGTCGCGGCGGTCACCTGATGATGGCCGAGATCGACCGGCCCGCTCAGCGCCTTGCCGATCTTCTCGGCGAGCAGGCTGGCGTCCGCGACCGGGTCGCTCACATAGTCGAGCACGGCGAACTCGTCGCCGCCGAGCCGCGCAACCAGCGCCGTCTCGCAGACGCACCGGCGCAGCCGTGCGGCGACCGCCTGCAGCAGCGCATCGCCCGCGGGATGTCCGAGCGTGTCGTTGACTTCCTTGAAACGATCGAGATCGAGCATCAGCACCGCGAGGCTTTGCCCGCCGCCGCGCGTGACGGACAGCGCGTGATCGAGACGTTCGCGCAGCAGCACCCGGTTCGGCAGATCGGTCAGCGCGTCATGCTGGGCCATATGGGTGATCTTGGCCTCGGAGCGGCGCTGCTCGGTGACGTCGAGGTGCGTCGCCACCCAACCGCCGCCGGCCATCGGCTGCCGAGTGACGCAGATCAGGCGTCCGTCCGCCAGCTCGTCGACCCGGCTGCTGATCTCGCTGGACGGCAGCGCATTCAGCGTCGCCAGAACCTGCGTCGCCGCGGTGGCGCTGGTGTCGCCCTTGAGCACACCGGTCGCGATGCGGTGGGTGATGATGTCGCGATGCGCCGTGCCGGGCAGCAGCAATTCGGGTGGCAACAGGTACATCTTGGCGTAGCGCTCGTTGCAGACGACGAGCCGCTTCTCCGCGTCGAACATGCAGAGGCCCTCGCCCATGTGGTTGATCGCGGTGTCCAGCCTGAGCTTCTGCTCCTGCAATTCGCGTTGCGAGACCTCGACCTGGTGGCGGGCGAGCGACAGCTGGCTGATGATCTCCTCGAAGCGGCGGGTTCGCCGCGCGAGGCGGCGGTCGGCCAGCACGCCGACCAGGCTCATCCCGAGCACCGACAGCGCGACGCCCGCGATCGCCACGGCGAGGAAGGTTGGAGAGAGCGACAGCGCCTCCGGCACCAGCGTCGGATCGGGGACGATGTCGACGGCACCCATCGCCGTGAAGTGATGCGCGACGATGGCAAGCGTCAGCAGCAGGGCGGCGGCGGATGTCGCCAGCCGGCTCTGGTAACGAACCGCGACCGCGAGCGCGGCATAGCCGAGCAGCATCCCGAATGCGATCGAGGCGACCACGAGATGCATCGCCCAGACCACATGGCCCGGCACTTCGAGCGCCCACATGCCGAGATAGTGCATGCTGGCAATCCCCGCACCGATGATGGCACCGCCAATCGGCGCTCGCCAGGGGTTGGTCTCTCCGAGGGCAAAGCCCAGTCCGCCCGAGGTCACGATCATCGCCGCGGCCAGCGACACCGCCGTCAGCGCGATGTTGTATCCGGTCGGAATACCGGGCTCGTAGGCGAGCATGGCAATGAAATGCGTCGCCCAGATTCCATAGCCGATCGCGGCGCCTGCGATCGCAATCCAGATCAGGCGAGTCCTCGCATGCACGGCCATCGCACGGTGGAAGATGTTGACCGCGGCGACGCTCGCGACGAAGCAGACGAGGCCGGCGAGCAGAACGAGCCGCCAGTCATGCTCGCCGGTCAGGCACGTAAAAACACGAAACATCTCGTCGGCCCACGATGGTTCAATCCGACGAATAGTCCGCTTGAATTGCCTTCTCGATAATTGCCTTGTCGATGAGATTCCGCAGCTTTCAGTGGCATGGTTATCCGCGCGTAAGCCGAACCCTCGTTGAAATTGATGACCCCATAAATCCCCGGCGCGTATGCACAAAGCCGTGCATAACGACGCAAACAATTCCGTCGTTGCGGCCTCAGCCGCGATTGGCCCGCACGCGATTCCGGTTCAGCCAATCGATCCATGACCGTGTGCCGCGGACGCCGCGGCTCACGACGAAACCCATGCCACGCGCAGACTTATCCGAAAGCGGCATGGGCAGGACGATGCGGCGCCGGCCCTGCGTCCTGAGATAGTCCCGCGCGATCGCGACCAAGCTCAGATCGTCCGGCCCGCCGATCTCGGCGCGCACGCCGCATCCGCCGTCGAAGGCGCAAGCGACGAGATGATCGGCGACATCGGACGTATCGACGGGATTGAGTATGGTCGTCGGCACCGGCCACGCCGGCAGCCACGACAGTCCGGCGAACAGGTTCTCGAGAAGATAATAGAACGGCATCGCGCGGACGACCGACCAAGGCAGGTTCGACCGACGTACCAGCTGCTCGCCCGCCAGCTTCACGCGGGAATAAGGCAGCGTGGCGTCTTCAAGTCCGACGATCGAGACGTGGACGAAGTGCTGCACTCCGGCATCCTGGCCGAGTGCGAGCAGCCGCGCGGTCCCGTCGACATCCACGACCGCGGGAGACTTGATGAAGTCGATCGGCCGCATGCTGCCGCGACGAGCGATCGGCGAACAGGTCGCGGCGTTGATCACGGTGTGCACCCCGCGCAATGCGTCGCGCAGCCCATCGCCGGTCGCGAGATCGCCCGTAGCCCACTGGACGCCGGGCGACGGCTGCGGCCTCCGCGTCAACACCCGCACGCGGTGCCCTGCTTCGACGAGGCGGCTGACGAGATCACGGCCAAGATGGCCCGTGCCTCCGGTGACGAGGACGAGGGACATGTCCAGTCTCCATTGATGATGACTCGATCAGGCTCCAAGCGGGACGAGCACCGTTTCGCCAGTCGCGACCGGCACCGTCTCCCCATCCTCGGTCTCCGCAAACAGCTCCGCTCGTGCAAACGCCTGTTTGCGGCCCGGCCGCACAATGGTGCCCCTGGCGACGAACCTGCGGCCAACGGCCGGCCGCAGGCAGTTCATCGAGAAATGCGATGCGGTGACGTTGCCGACGACGGTTGCCGCCGCGAAGCCGCAAGCGGTGTCGAGCAGGGCCGCGATGATGCCGGCGTGCAGATGACCGGCATATTGAGTGAGGTCATCGCGCCACGCCATGTGTAGCTCGACCTCGCCGTCGCCGGCCGCGACGACCTCGAGGCCGATCAGTCCGTTGAACGCGGCCGACGCATTGGTCGCGATCAGGCGCTGCAGATCGAATCCCGAACCTGTGGTCATGCAAGGCTCCATTTCGGTGTGCGACGGTCGAGATGGGCCCGGACGGCCTCGACGTGATTGGGCGAGCCGAGCAAAGCCTTCTGCGCCATGGTCTCGGCCTCCAGTCCGGCAGCCGCGTCGCGATCGGCGACGCGATTGAGCAGTCGCTTGGCGGCACGGATCGCATCAGGACTGCGGTCGGCGATGATGCGTGCCGTCTCCAGGGCGGCCTCACGCGGATTGTTTTCAATCCGCGTGGCAAAACCGTAGGCCAACGCGTCCTCCGCAGCGAAGATTCGTGCCGTGAAGGTCAGCTCGCGAATGATATCCTCGCGGGCGAGGTGCCGCATCAGCTGCGTGCCGGCCATGTCGGGCACCAGGCCCCAATTGGCTTCGATGATGCCAAGCCTGGCATCCGGTGCGACATATCGGATGTCGGCGCCGAGCGCGAGCTGAAAGCCGCCGCCCAACGCGACACCGTGCACCGCCGCGATGACGGGCATCGGCAGCTCGCGCCATAGCCACACCAGATGCTGTGCCCAATTGGTGATGCCGTGCGTCCGCTGGCCGAGGTCGGCGAATGGCAGGATCGATTCACCTTCGGTCGTCGCCACCAGCCGTTCCATATCGAGCCCTGCGCAAAAGGCCTTGCCTTCACCCGACAGCACCACGGCTCGTACGCGACGATCCTGCGCGAGCCGCTCGCCGATTGCCGCGATCGCCTCGAACATCGCTGGATCGAGGGCATTCAGCTTGTCCGGGCGGTTCAGCCTGACGTCGGCGACGCCATTGGCGACGCTGAACGTGATGCGGTTATCAATCATCTGGAGGCCTTCCGTTAATAGCCGGCAGCCGCGAGAGCGACGACGATGCTCATGCCGATCCAGCCGAAGTGACGTCCACGGGTGGCGATCGCATTGGCAAGCGCAGCGGCACCGAACACCACGGCGAGCGTGGCGACGATCCAGTGGCGCGCGGCAGCGTCAGTCGTCGAGGCTGCTGCGAGCAGCAGCACGCCGCCGCCGATCCAGGCGATCGTGCCGGCCTGCCAGACCAACCGGAGCAGGAGGCGCAGCCGGGGCGGCTCGACGGTGGCGCGCGCGAACACCCTGGTCTCGCCGAGCACGCCATGGATCAGGCTAATGACGATCACGATGACGCCTGCGGCTTGCAGCAAGAGATTTCCCATGGAAGTTCTCCATCTCACCGTACAGTACTGTATGGTGATATGTCGCGACGGTGGCGCCTGTCAATACACTTCTGTATGGTGGAACCGGGCACGGCGAGGAACAATGGCAGACCAGCTTTCGGCGCAGGATTGGCTTGACCAGGGCCTCACTACGCTGGCGAAGAACGGCTTCACGGCGCTGAAGGCGGAACCGCTGGCCAAGGCGCTTGGCGTGTCACGCGGCAGTTTCTACTGGCATTTCGCCGATATCGGCGCCTACCATGCCGCGATCCTCAAGCGCTGGCGCGACATCGCTGCCGAGCAGATCATCGCGGGCATCGAGGCCGCCAAGGGCGAAGACCCGGTGGCCGTGCTGCTGCGTCTGACCTTCATCAACAAGCTCGCACTGGAGCGCGCCGTGCGCAGCTGGGCCGCGCATGATTCCGCGGCGCGCGCCGCAGTGCAGGCGATCGACCGCAGGCGGCTCGATTATGTCGAGATCCTGCTGAGACGGGTCGGGCTGCCTGACGCCGTCGCGCGCGCCCGCGCGCAGATCCTCTATTGGACATTCCTCGGCTTCGCCCTGTCCGAGCAGACGTTGCCTCAGGACAGGCAGCGTGCCGTGCTCGACGAGCTGCTGCGGATGGCGACGCGACCGCCGCCATGACACCGCGTATCCGGATGTGATACACGACAGCGAGCCGGAGATTTCCATGAATTCCACGCCCGACCATCTCGAAAGCACCACCGACCCGAAGCTCCTGGAAATCCTGGTCTGCCCGATCACCAAGGGCCCGCTGGAATTCGACGCCGCACGGCAGGAGCTGATCTCGCGCTCTGCCAAGCTCGCCTATCCGATCCGGGACGGCATTCCGATCATGTTGCCGGAAGAGGCGCGGAAGATCGACTGACCCTCGGATGCGTGCGATCGCAACATGGCTGCTGTTGCTCGTCTCGCTGACGAGCGCGGCGGCCGACGAGAGCAACGTTCGCGTCGGCCCGATCGACGCGGTGCTGACGGTTCCGCCCAACGTTGCAAAGCCGCCGGTCGCGCTTCTGATCGCCGGTTCCGGATCGACCGATCATGACGGCAACGGGCCGCAGCTCAAGCCGGCGACTTTGAAGAAGCTGTCCGAGCAACTGGTCGCGCGCGGCATCGCGACGCTGCGCTACGACAAGCGCGGCGCCGGCGGCTGGAAGAAGGAGTTCGGCCGGCCGGAGGATTTTCGCTTCAGGGATCTTGTCGACGACGCCGCGTCGCTGGTCGGTTACCTGCGCGTCAGCGGCAGGTTCTCGCGCATCGCGGTGGTCGGGCACAGCGAAGGCGGCCTGGTTGCGATCCTCACCGCACAGCGCGAGCCGGTCGACCGGCTGGTGCTGCTGGTAACGGCGGCGCGCAAGCAGGGTGACCTCCTGAAGGCGCAGCTCGAAAAACAGCTGCCGCGGGACAGGTTCGAACCGATCGGCAAGGCAATCGACAGCATCATGGCCGGGCAGATCGTCGATCCGCCGCCGGTCGAGCTCGCGATCCCGCCCGCAATGCAGCCCGGCATGACGTCCGCCTTCACCGAGGATCCGATCGACCCGCTGAGGAAGATCACGGGGCCCGTGCTGGTCATCGCCGGCGGCCGCGACCATCAGCTGGTGCGGCTCGACTTCCTCGCGCTCACCACCGCCGACATCGCCGCGAAATCCCTGTGGCTGCCGGACATGAATCACGTGCTGGTCGACGTGACGGACGATGCTGACGATGTTGCCAGCTACAACCAGCCTGAGCGGCCGCTCGATCCTGACATGATCGACGCGGTGGCGAGCTTCATTGGGCAGGGTCGAGGCGATCGTGGTGAACAGTAGCCCGCTCCGGGGCAGACCATCCGCGGTCAGGCTTGAGCATGATCTATTCGGAAAACCGCTACACACTTTTCCGGATCATGCTCTAGACGCTCTTACAACGCCTCGCCCTTCAACAGCCGCGGCACCTCGCCCGACAATCCCGCGGCCTGGCGGATGAACATGCTCTTCAGCGGCGGCGTGCGATCGACCAGACCCAACCCGATGTCGCGCACGGTGCGCAGCAGGGTCGATTCGTTGGAGAACAGGAAATTCAAGGAGTTGGTGGCGAGGCCCATCGCCATCGTGTCGAAGCGGCGCCAGCGCTGATAGCGCTCGAGCACGTCGGCCTGCCCCGGATCCATGCCGAGCCGCGCCGCGTCGACCACGACTTCGGCGAGCGCCGCGACATCCCTCAGGCCCATATTGAGCCCTTGCCCTGCGATCGGATGGATCACATGCGCCGCGTCACCGATCAGCGCCAGTCGTTCGGCGATGAAGGACCGCGCCACGAAATAGCCGAGCGGAAATGCGCGTGGCTTGTCGAGCGCCTTGATCTCGCCGAGATGCAGCCCGAAGCGCTGCTCGAGCTCGGCGTGGAATTCCGCATCATCGAGCGCGACGATGCGCGTGGCATCCTTGCGCGTTTCGGTCCATACCAGCGAGGAGCGATTTCCGGTCAGCGGCAGGATCGCGAACGGGCCGGCGGGCAGGAAATGTTCCTCGGCGCGGCCATGATGCTCGCGCTCATGGCCGACGGTGACGACGATGCCGGATTGATCGTAATCCCAGCCATGGGTGGCGATGCCCGCCCGCTCGCGCAGCCTCGAGCGCGCACCGTCCGCGGCGACCAGCAGGCTCGCATCGATCACGGCGCCATCGGCGAGCGTCACGCTGACGCCGTCGGCGCCCGTATCGAAGCTCGACACCGCGGTCGCGCGCAGCTCGACGCCTTCGGCCTCCGCGCGCGCGGCGAGCGCGTCGATCAGATAGCGGTTCTCGACCATGTGCGCGAAAGGCTCGCCGGGCTCGACATTGCCGGCAAAGGTCAGGAATACCGGACGGGTGGCGTCCTCCAGCCTGGAGTCGGTCACGACCATGTCCGTGATCGGCTGCGCGGTCGGCGCGACCTGGCCCCAGACGCCAAGCGTCTCGAACAGCCGCCGGCAGGCCGCCACGATCGCGGTGGCGCGCGGATCGCGGCTTGGGCGCTGGCCGAGCGCCGGATCGGCCACAATAACGGGAACGTCGGGCCCAAGCCCCTGGCGCAAGGCCACGGCCAGCGCCAGACCGGCAAAAGCGCCCCCGCATATAACCAGACTTCGCTGACCCGGCATGCTCTTCCCTTACGCGCTCGGCGCACTCAGACTGTGCTTGCTACCTGATAATAGCTGGGCGAAACAGGGGCTTGAAACAAGGCCGACCGGTCATTCCGGGGCACGCGGAGCGTGAACCGGGAATGACCGGGATTCCCGGTTCGATGTTGCCGCATCGCCCCGGAATGACGGCCTCAAGCAATCGAAAGCCATTCATGTCCAAAAGCCTGATCGACCTGTTGTCCATCCTCGATCTCGAACAGCTCGAGGTGAATCTGTTCCGCGGGAACAGCCCGAAGACGAGCTGGCAGCGGGTGTTCGGCGGCCAGGTGATCGGGCAGGCCATGGTGGCGGCGTGCCGCACCGTCGAGGGCCGGCTGCCGCATTCGATCCATTGCTACTTCATCCTGCCCGGCGATCCGCAGGTCCCGATCATCTACGAGGTCGAGCGCCTGCGCGACGGCAAGAGCTACACGACCCGCCGCGTCACCGCGATCCAGCACGGCAACGCGATCTTCTCGATCATGGTGTCATTCCACGCCGAGGAAGAGAGCAACTTCAACCATCAGGAGACAATGCCCGACGTGCCGCCGCCGGAGAAGCTGACGGCCGAGGAAGTGTCGAAGCAGCCGATGTTCAAGGAGATGCCGGAGTTCATCCGCCGCTACTACGAATCCGATCGCCCGATCGAGCTGCGCCCGGTCGAGCTCGGCCGCTATTTCGGCCAGAAGATCGACGACGGCCGCATCCATGTCTGGATTCGGACGGCTGCGAAACTGCCCGACGACCCGGCGCTGCATCTGTGCGCACTGGCCTATGCGTCGGATTTCTCGCTGCTCGATGCCGTCATGGCACGCTACGGCCGCACGCTGTTCGACCGGCGGATGATGCCGGCGAGCCTCGACCACGCGATGTGGTTTCACCGCCCGTTCCGCGCCGACGAATGGCTGCTCTACGCGCAGGATTCGCCGAGCGCACAATCCGGCCGCGGCTTGACCCGCGGCCTGATCTTCAAGCCCGACGGCACGCTGGTGGCATCCGTCGCGCAGGAAGGCTCGGTGCGCGAGCGAAAGGTTTAGACACCCGGCTGCGATCCGCGCTCGACCAGCACGGTCTGGGACGCCAGCCATCGCCAGATCCAGCGATAGACCCACGGGATCGGAATGATGAAGGCGGCGCCGATTGCCGCGACGATCACGCGCCACAGGAACTCCAGTCCGCTGCCGTTGAAGATCACCTCATGCCGCGTGCCCTCGATGTTGCGGCAGAACCATCGGGTCGCCGCGGCGTAAACCCACGCCCAACCGATGATCGTGATGAAGGAGATGGTTGCCAGGAGTGCCCAGCCGATCAACGCCCAGGGCGTGCCGACGAAACTCAGTCCGAGCGGCTGCCCGTTTGAGGCGATGTTCGCGATCACCCATTTGAAGAACAGCCAGTACAGCGCGATCTCGGCCAGGAAGATCAGAATATCGAGCACCCGGATGTCGAGCAGCCGTACCGCGATGAAGAGCACGACGGCGCCGAAGAACCAGGGAACGACCGCCATCGCGGTCCCCTCGAAACTGAGGTTCGGCCGCCCGGGCACGCGCACACACGGAATCAGCCATTTGAGATACCAGACCAGCATCCATGGCAGCGGGATGACGAAGGCGCTGGCGATTGCGAACACGATGCTGCGCCAGGTGAACTCCCAAATCCCGAAATCGATCGAGAGCGGTCCGCCGCTATAGCCGCCGGAAGCCACCACCGGCGGCCCACCGGCCTGCGGAAACGCCGGCGGCGGCGCGGCGCCGGGAATGAGGCCCGGGATTTCGGCCGCCTTCTGCCAGCCGGACATGCCCTCGGTCCACACCAGCGTGTCGTGCCGTATCGTCCCACGGGCGATCAGATCCCGCAGCTGAACCTCGGGCAGGGGACCTTTTTGCTGGCCTTCGGATGCATAAAACCAGTTTCGGTTCGACATCTTTGTTTCCTCGAGGCGCGCGTGCACGCTGGGGGCGAAAACGGGCCGGCAGGACCGCCGGCGGGATCGAAAAGCCGCATTCTGACGGAGGGTTTTCGTCCCGTACAGTGACGCGGTTCACCGGCGGCATACGTTTTCCCCTTCAACCTGCAACTTTTTTGTGCCATTTGCCCAGAAAGATGCCAGATTTGACGGACGCAAATGTTGCTCTGCCGGCGGGTTCCGCACCGACCACCTCAAGAAGCCGACCTCCTCGAGAAATGAAGGCCTGACCATGAAGCTCGTCGTCGCGATCATCAAACCGTTCAAGCTGGATGAGGTGCGCCAGGCGCTGACCGCGATCGGCGTCCATGGCATGACGGTGACCGAGGTGAAGGGCTATGGCCGCCAGAAGGGCCACACCGAGATCTATCGCGGCGCCGAATATGTCGTGAACTTCCTGCCCAAGCTCAGGATCGAGATCGCCGTCAATTCCGAGCTCGCCGAAAAGGCCGTCGCCGTCATCACCCAGAACGCGCGCACCGGCCAGATCGGCGACGGCAAGATCTTCGTCACGCCGATCGACCACGCCCTGCGCATCCGCACCGGCGAGACCGATCAGGACGCGCTGTAAGATCCTTCCTATCGCGATCACCGCCGGCAACGACGCCGGTGGGACAAGAAACGATACACACGCCGGGGAACAATGATGGGGGCACGGGCTCTTCGTGCGGCTAAACTCGCTGCGCCGATCAATGCTGCAATGATGTTCGCACTGGGGACGCCCGCGTCAGCGCAGGATTCGACGGCCGGTTCAGCCATCAACCCCGCCGACACCGCCTGGATGATCGTCGCCACCGCGCTGGTGCTGATGATGACGATCCCGGGGCTCGCGCTGTTCTACTCCGGCATGGTGCGCAAGAAGAACGTGCTGGCGACGATGGCGCAGAGCCTCGCCGCGGTCGCGATCGTCTCGATCCTGTGGGTCACCTTCGGCTATTCGCTGAGCTTCGTCGGCGACGGACCGTGGCTCGGCGGGTTCGGCCGCTGGTTCCTCGCCGGCATGACGATGGACAGTGTCAACCCGGCGGCAAAGACGATTCCGGAAGCGCTGTTCATGCTGTACCAGATGACGTTCGCGATCATCACGGTGGCGCTGGTGGCCGGCTCGGTCGCCGACCGCATGCGTTTTTCCGCCTATCTGCTGTTTTCGATCGGCTGGTTCATCTTCGCCTATGTGCCGCTGGCGCACTGGGTGTGGGGCGGCGGCTTCCTCGCCCAGGCGGGCGTGATGGATTTCGCCGGCGGCCTCGTGGTGCACCTCTCCGCAGGCATGAGCGGCCTCGTCGCGGCCAAGGTGATGGGCAGCCGCCACGGCTATGGCAGTGACAACCTGTCGCCGTTCGACCTGTCGCTTGCGGTGATGGGCACAGGCCTGCTCTGGGTCGGCTGGTTCGGCTTCAACGGCGGCTCGGCGCTGGCGGCCAATTCGCGTGCGGTGATGGCGATCATCGCCACCCATCTTGCGGCCTGCGCCGGCGCGCTGACCTGGGGCGCGATCGAATGGGCCAAGCGGCGCAAGCCGTCGGTGCTCGGCATGATCTCGGGCGCGGTCGCCGGGCTCGGCACCATCACGCCGGCCTCCGGCTTCGTCGCGCCATGGCACGGCGTCATCATCGGCGTCATCGCAGGCCTCGTCTGCTACTGGGCCTGCACCTCGCTGAAGCACCGTTTCAAATATGATGACTCGCTCGACGTGTTCGGCGTCCATGGCATCGGTGGCCTGACCGGCACGCTGCTCGCCGGTATCTTCGCGAGCTCTGCAATCGGCGGCACCGCCGGCCTGATCGAGGGCCATCCGCAGCAGCTCCTGATCCAGCTCTACGGCGTCGCCGTCACCTTCGTGTGGTGCGGCGGCGTCACCTTCGTGCTGCTCAAGCTGGTCAGCGCTTTCGTGCCGCTGCGGGTTTCGCTGCAGCAGGAGCTCGAGGGCCTCGACATTTCGCAGCACGGCGAGGCGTTGCAGTAGAGCGCCTTGTGCCGGGCTGTTTCGCGACGACGGCCAACCTTCGCGTCGCTTCGGGCTTGCGCAACACATAAGCACGTGCTTATGTGTCGACATGATCGAAACCGACATCTTCAAGGCGCTGGCCGACCCGACCCGCCGAAAGGTCTTTGAGAAGCTCGCCGGCGGCAGCCTGAACGCCAGCGCCTTGCGCGACGGAATGGAGATCAGCCAGCCGGCGATGTCGCAGCATCTCGCGGTGCTGCGCGGGGCCGGGCTCGTGCGCGAACAGCGACAGGGCCGCTTTGTCAACTACGAGGTCGACCCGGACGGTATCGCCAGCATCGGGACATGGCTTGCGCGCTACCGCGCCTACTGGCCGAAGCGCATCGAAGCGCTCGCCGACCTGCTGAAGGACATGGATCAATGAGCGACGCAATCAAGCCTGATCACGCCGACGCGGCCCTGGTGCTTGAATACGACCTCGATGCACCGCCCGACAAAGTCTGGCGCGCCGTCACCATTCCCGCGCTTCGCGAGCGCTGGCTTCCCGATGCCGACCTCGCCGCAGCCGAGCCCGAATCGTCGGTGCCGGGCGAAGAGGTGCGCTATCGGCTGCGCGATCCCGAGCCACCGTTTCGCGAGAGCCACGTCACCTTCCGGATCGAACCGAACGAGGCCGGCGGCACCCGCTTTCGCATCATTCAGGACGCGCGCGACGAACGACGAAAGCTGCCGCAGGCGGCCAACACCAACGGTCGCGCCCTGATGCGCGCGGCCTGACAATCAGTTTCCTCCCCTGCTGAAACGGAGGTCGCCGATGCGCGACATGATGCAGCTCGTCCCCATGGTCGTTGAGCAATCCAGCCGCGGCGAACGCTCGTTCGACATCTATTCGAGGCTTCTGCGCGAACGCATCATCTTCCTGAACGGCGAAGTCAATGACGCCATGTCCGGGCTCGTCTGCGCGCAGCTGCTGTTCCTCGAGGCCGACAACCCGAACAAGCCGATCAACCTCTACATCAACTCCTATGGCGGCGTGGTCACCAGCGGGCTCGCGATGTACGACACCATGCAGTTCATCAAGGCGCCGGTACATACGCTGTGCATGGGCACCGCGCGCTCCATGGGGTCGTTCCTGCTGATGGCCGGCGAGCCCGGGCACCGCGCCGCCCTTCCCAACGCCAGCCTTCACGTGCATCAGCCGCTCGGCGGCTTCCAGGGCCAGGCGACCGACATCCTGATCCATGCCACCGAAATGCAGGAGACCAAGCGGCGCATCATCCGGCTCTATGCGCAGCATTGCGGACACTCCGAAGCGGACGTGGAGCGCACGCTCGACCGCGATCATTTCATGAGCGCGCAGCAGGCGCGCGAATGGGGCCTGATCGACAGGGTCCTCACGGTGCGCGACGCTGCCCAATAGGTCGGCGTCGTCGCGCCGGGGCACGAGTCCCGACCATTATCTAATTACCTCTTCTTTGCCACTGCTCTGGGCACGATTGTGTCCGGAGTCTGTCGCGCTCGCGTTTTAATCAGACGTGACCATATTTTAGGCGCGCCAGGATGTCGCAGCTGCGAAGGCCTCCCGCAAGGCGGGAAAAGGTCCGGATTCATAATCCATTAGCCGAGGCGGCCGATCTGGCACGGCATTTGATTCTAAGGGTCCCGGCTGTGCCCGCGTTGTGGAAGTTCTCCGCGTGGTGGGTGGATCTCAGTCGCAAATCTCCCGGTGTTCGTTGCGCCGGGCCCAAGCGGGGATAGGACTCATGAAAATTGTTATGGCGATCATCAAGCCATTCAAGCTCGAGGAAGTCCGTGATGCCCTGACCGCCATTGGCGTTCACGGACTCACGGTGACGGAAGTCAAAGGTTACGGCCGTCAGAAAGGCCACACGGAAATCTACCGCGGCGCCGAATATGCCGTGAGCTTCCTGCCGAAGATCAAGATCGAGGTCGCAGTCGGCTCCGATCAGGTCGACAAGACCATCGACGCCATCACCTCAGCCGCCAAGACCGGACAGATCGGTGACGGCAAGATCTTCGTCGTCAGCCTCGAGCATGCGGTGCGCATCCGCACCGGCGAGGCCGATGCCGCGGCCCTCTGATTTCAAACCTTTACGACCTCAGGAGTAAAACAACATGACGTTCAAGCGTCCCTATGGCGCGGGACTGGCGGCCCTCGCAATCGGCGTTCTCGCCGCCACCGCCGCCCACGCCGAGCCAACCGTCAACAAGGGCGACAATGCCTGGATGCTGACATCGACGGTGCTGGTGCTGTTGATGACCATTCCGGGCCTCGCACTGTTCTACGGCGGCCTGGTCCGCTCCAAGAACATGCTCTCGGTGCTGGCGCAGGTGTTCTACACCGTCTGCGTCGTCACCGTGATCTGGGCCCTCTACGGCTACAGCCTCGCCTTCACCGGCGGTTCCGACTTCATCGGCGGCTTCTCCAAGGCCTTCCTGATGGGCGTCACGACCGACTCGAAGGCGGCGACGTTCTCGGTCGATGCCAACATCTCGGAGCTGGTTTATGTCTGCTTCCAGATGACCTTCGCGGCGATCACGCCCGCCCTCATCGTCGGCGCCTTTGCCGAGCGCATGAAGTTCGCGGCGATCGCGCTGTTCATCCCGCTCTGGGTCACCCTGATCTACTTCCCGATCGCGCACATGGTCTGGTACTGGGCCGGTCCGGACGCGATCCAGGACGCCGCCAAGGCTCTTGCAGCTGCGGCTGACGGTGCCGCCAAGACCGCGGCGCAGGCCAAGCTCGATGAAGTCAACGCAGATGCCGGCTGGATCTTCAAGCAGGGCGCGATCGACTTCGCCGGCGGCACGGTGGTGCACATCAACGCGGGCATCGCCGGTCTCGTCGGCGCGCTGCTGATCGGCAAACGCACCGGCTACGGCAAGGAGCTGATGGCTCCGCACTCGCTGACCATGACCATGATCGGCGCCTCGCTGCTCTGGGTCGGCTGGTTCGGCTTCAACGCCGGTTCCAACCTCGAAGCCAATGGCGGCGCTGCGCTCGCCATGACCAACTCCTTCGTGGCGACGGCCGCGGCGGCGCTGGCCTGGATGTTCGCGGAATGGATCGTCAAGGGTCATCCCTCGCTGCTCGGCGCGCTGTCCGGCGCGGTCGCGGGCCTCGTCGCGGTGACCCCGGCGGCCGGCTACTCCGGTCCGATGGGCGCAATCGTGCTCGGCCTCGTGGTCGGCGTGGTCTGCCTGTTCTTCTGCACCGTCGTGAAGAACGCGCTCGGCTATGACGACTCGCTCGATGTGTTCGGCGTCCACTGCGTCGGCGGCATCATCGGCGCGCTCGGCACCGGCATCCTGGTCAACCCGGCGCTCGGTGGTGCCGGCATCATCGACTACACCGCGATCCCGCCGAAGGTCGCCGACTACGACTTCGCCGCACAGATGCTGTCGCAGTGCAAGGCCGTCTGCACCACGCTGGTCGTGTCGGGCATCGGTTCGGCGATCCTCTACAAGGTCGTCGACGTGATCGTCGGCCTGCGCGCCAACGTCGAGACCGAGCGTGAAGGCCTCGACATCACCGAGCACACGGAGCGCGCCTACAACATGTGATCTCTCCCGGGACTCTGGCTCCCTCCGGCGCCAGGTCCAGAACTACGGTTCGGGCACATACCCGGCAATGCCCCGACCGTTGAGGGGCTCCAGCGCAAGTTGGAGCCCCTTTCTTTTTCGCCTTCATGAGAAAATAATGTCGGGAAGGCCTGCCATCGCGGAGCGGCATGCCAAACCAATAAAAGGGAGGACGTCATGAAGCTCGAAGGCGGATGCTATTGCGGCCAGGTTCGCTACCAGGCCGAGGGCGAGCCGATGATGGCGGCGCAATGCCTGTGCCGCGAATGCCAGTACATCAGCGGCGGCGGCCCGAACATGTTCATGGCGATGCCGGTCGCGGGCTTCAAATACACCGCAAGCCAGCCCAAGCAATACACGCGCAAGGACCTCGCACGCGCCGTGACGCGCGAATTCTGCCCGGAATGTGGAACGCATCTGGTGACCAGGTCGCCCGGCCTGCCCGCCGCGATCCTGAAGGTCGGCACCTTCGACGATCCTTCGATATTCACCCCGCAACTGACCATATACACCTGCGACAAGCAGGCCTTCCACCACGTGCTCGAAGGCAAGCCGGCTTTCGAGAAGTTGCCGGGGCGGTAGGTAGAGAGCGAGCGAGCGAGCGAACGAAGCGTGTAGCCCGGATGGAGCGCAGCGCAATCCGGGGGCGCTCCATCATCGGATAGGCCTGTCCCGGATTTCGCTTCGCTTCATCCGGGCTACGGGATCCGGCATGGGGCGCAAGCAACCCCGGAACCACGACGCGTAGCCCGGACGTCCTCGCGGATCGCCACCCCGGGGCCGATGGTTAATCGCGTCTTAACCTCGCCCTATCTATGGTGATTTGATCGGTTTACGGTCGAATCTTCCCATCCCCGACCGCAGTGAAAGTGCTGGCGTTTCAACCATGGCAATGACCGCCTCATCCGGCGCGGCGCTGGGCGCCGGCAACCTCGCATCCGCCGGCCAGGCCGAGCGCTCGCCGTTCCTGCGCACAACCGAGCTGCTGGCTCCCTATCAGCCGGCCAAGCCATTGATTACGCTGTCGTTGGGCGAGCCACAGCACCCCGTGCCCGATTTCGTCGGGCCGGTCCTTGCAGGACATACTGCCGAATTCGGCCGCTATCCGATCGCCAAGGGCATCGAGCCGTTCCGCCGGGCGGTCGCGGCCTGGCTGTCGAGCCGGTTCCAGCTGGCCCGCCCGGTCGATCCGGAGAGCGAGGTCATGGTGCTGAACGGCAGCCGCGAGGGGCTGTTCTTCGCCGCGATCACCGCTGCCCGCTACGTCGCCCCGCGCAAGGGCCGGCCCGCGATCCTGATGCCGAACCCGTTCTATCCGGCCTATGGCGCCGGTGCCCGCGCCGCCGGCTGCGAGCAGATCTATCTGCCGACCACGCTCGCCAACGGCTTCCTGCCCGACCTCGATTCGATCGACGAGGCGACGCTGGCGCGCACGGTCGCGTTCTTCATCGCCTCGCCCGCCAACCCGCAAGGCTCGGTCGCCTCGCGTGAATACTTCACGCGGCTGAAGCAGCTCGCCGACCGCTACGGCTTCATGATCCTCTCGGACGAGTGCTATTCGGAGATCTACACCCGCGAAGCGCCGGGCAGCGCGCTGGAATGCGCCGGGCCCGACTTCACCAACGTGGTCGCGTTCCAGTCGCTGTCGAAGCGCTCCAACCTGCCCGGCATGCGGGTCGGGTTCGCCGCCGGCGACAAGACGTTTCTGGCCGCCTTCCACGAGCTGCGCAATGTCGCCGCGCCACAGGTGCCGGTACCGCTGCAGCACGTCGCGGTCGCCGCCTACAGCGACGAAGCGCATGTCGAGGAGAATCGCAGGCTCTACCGGGTCAAGTTCGATTTCGCCGACCAGATCCTCGGCAACCGCTACGGCTACAAGCGGCCCGCCGGCGGTTTCTGCGTCTGGCTCGACGTCTCCGACCGCGGCGGCGACGAAGCCGCTTCCATCAGGCTCTATCGCGACGCCGGTGTACGGGTGATCCCCGGCAGCTACCTGGCACGCGAGCAGGCCGACGGTTCCAATCCGGGCGCGGGCTATATTCGCCTCGCGCTCGTCTCCGACAGTCAATCAACGGCCGAGGCCATGCACCGGCTGGTCGAAACCCTGGGTTAATCGCCAAGCGCGAAGATTGAGCATGCCAGCGATCGAACGTGTCATTCCCCTGGTCGGCCATCTGCCGCACTCGCTCCGCGAGTCGCTGGCGCGGCGGTTACGCGAGCTCATGGGGCTCGGCCTGATCGCGCTTGCCGGCATCCTCGCCGCCGCGCTGATGACCTGGTCGGTGCAGGATCCCTCGCTGAGCCACGCCACCTCGCGCGCGATCCGCAATGTGCTCGGCTATCCCGGCGCGATCGGCGCCGACCTGTTGATGCAGATCCTCGGTCTCGGCGCCATCATGCTGATCCTGCCGGTCGCAGTGTGGGGCTGGCGGATGCTGACGCACCGCCCCTTCGATCGCGAGGCGCTGCGGCTGGGCTGCTGGATCCTCTGCACCGTGATCGCGGCGGGCTTTGCCAGCTGCTGGCCGCACAACACCGCCTGGCCGCTGCCGACCGGGCTCGGCGGCGTGGTCGGCGATGCGCTGGTGCGCGCGCCGGCCGTCGTGCTTGGGCCGCCCGGCTTCTTCTATCGCTTCGTGCTCGGCATCATCCTGTTTTCGGCGATGACGGTGACTTTCCTGTTCGCCTCCGGCTGGGGCGCCAAGGAAAGCGAGCCGGAGCTGGCGTCCATATCGGACGAGGACGAGCCGTTCGTCGAGGAAACAGACGACGATCGCAGTTCGGTCTCGCTGGGCTGGCTGTTCCATGCGCTGATGAGCGCCAAGGCGCGGCTCGGCTGGCTGTTTGCGACCGCGTATAAGTCGCTGGTGTCGAGCGCGCCGCAGGGCCGCGCTGGGGCCTTCGAGCGCCAGGAGCCGAATATCGGTGGCGGCCGCGCCGCGCCGTCGATCGCGCCCCACGCCGAAGACGATGACGACGCACACGAGCCTGCGGAAGACATCGACGATGATGATGACGAGGAGGAAGAGGAAGCTCCCGTCGCCCGCGCGCCGCGCAAGAAGGCGGAACCGCGCGTCAAGAAGAAGTCCTCCGACAGGTTCGAGCTGCCGTCGGTCTCGGTGCTGACCGCGCCGAAGGCAAGCGATCGTCAGCCGCTGAGCAAGGCGGAGCTGGAGGCCAATTCGCGCGCGCTCGAAGGCGTGCTGCAGGATTTCGGCGTGCGCGGCGAGATCGTCAAGGCCAATCCCGGCCCGGTCGTCACGCTGTACGAGCTCGAGCCCGCCCCCGGCATCAAATCGTCGCGCGTGATCGGACTGTCCGACGACATCGCGCGCTCGATGAGCGCGCTGTCGGCGCGTGTCGCCGTCGTGGCCGGCCGCAATGCGATCGGCATCGAGCTGCCGAACGCGCATCGCGAGAAGGTCTATCTGCGCGAGCTGCTGGTCGCGAAGGAAAGCACCGAGTCGGTGGCCAAGCTGCCGCTCTGCCTCGGCAAGACCATCGGCGGCGACCCCGTCATCATCGATCTCGCGCGCACGCCGCACATGCTGATCGCCGGTACCACCGGCTCCGGCAAATCGGTGGCGATCAACACCATGATCCTCAGCCTGGTCTACCGGCTGCGCCCCGATCAGTGCCGCCTGATCATGGTCGATCCGAAGATGCTCGAACTGTCGGTCTATGACGGCATTCCGCACCTGTTGACGCCCGTCGTCACCGATCCGAAGAAGGCCGTCGTCGCGCTGAAATGGGCCGTGCGCGAGATGGAGGAGCGCTACAAGCGGATGGCCAAGCTCGGCGTGCGCAACATCGACGGCTACAATGCGCGCCTCGTCGAGGCCAAGGGCAAGGGCGAGGAGCTGACGCGCACCGTCCATACCGGCTTCGACAAGGAGACCGGCAAGGCGATCTACGAGGAAGAGAAGCTCGATCTCGAGCCGCTGCCCTACATCGTCATCATCGTCGACGAGATGGCCGACCTGATGATGGTCGCCGGCAAGGACATCGAGGGCGCGGTGCAGCGCCTCGCGCAGATGGCGCGTGCCGCAGGCCTGCACGTGATACTCGCGACGCAGCGTCCCTCGGTCGACGTCATCACCGGCACGATCAAGGCGAACTTCCCGACCCGCATCGCCTTCCAGGTGACGTCGAAGATCGACAGCCGCACCATTCTCGGCGAGATGGGTGCCGAGCAGCTGCTCGGCCAGGGCGACATGCTCTACATGGCTGGCGGCGGCCGTATCAGCCGTGTGCACGGCCCGTTCGCTTCCGACGAGGAAGTCGAGAAGGTGGTGCGCCATTTGAAGACGCAAGGCGCACCGGAATATCTCGAAGCGGTCACCGCGGAAGAGCCGACCGACGAGGACGGCGCGGTGTTCGATGCCACCGGCATGGGCGGAGACGGCGGCGGCGACCTGTTCGCGCAGGCGGTTGCGATCGTCAAGCGCGACCGCAAGGCGTCGACGTCCTACATTCAGCGCCGGCTGCAAATCGGCTATAACCGCGCCGCGTCGCTGATGGAGCGGATGGAACTGGAAGGCATCGTCGGTCCGGCGAATCACGCCGGAAAACGTGAAATCCTGGTCGGAGAAGAAGAAGGTCAGTTCTGATCGGGCCCATCATCACGGAAAAGCCATATCTCCTTCGGAAGAGGCGCGATAAAGTCGGGCGAAGCGGGTCGCGTCGAACAGAGACCAGACACATCTGATGGAAAAGCACCTCATTCACCGCCGCTTGCGCCATGCGCTGGCCCTCCTCGTCGCAGCCGCGATCACCGGCGTTGCACATCCCGCCGCAGCGCAGAACGTGCCGACGCCGAAGCCCGCGCCGAAGGGCCGCGACGGCGGCACGCAGATGAGTGCGCAGGACAAGGGCCCGTCGACCACAGGCGCGACCCAGCCGCCGCCGACACCGGTCATTCCCGATCCGCGCCGCAACGTGCCCGCCAATATCTTTCAGACCTTCGACGCCAACCAGAAGGCGCAGGCCGCCAAGGTGTCGGCCTACCTGTCGTCGTTGCAGTCGCTGGTCGGAAACTTCGTCCAGGTCGGCCCCGACGGCACCAAGACCAAGGGCGATTTCTACATCCAGAAGCCGGGCAAGCTGCGTTTCGAATATGACGATCCGAGCCCGATCGAGGTGATCGCCGACGGCTCGTCGGTCGCGGTGCGCGACCGCAGGCTCGCGACCCAGGACATCTATCCGCTGTCGCAGACGCCGCTGCGCTACCTGTTGTCCGATCGCATCGACCTGATGAAGGACACCAATGTCGTCAGCGTCACCGCCGACGACGTCTTCGTCAGCATCACCATCGAGGAGAAGCAGGCGCTGATCGGCACCAGCCGCTTCCTGCTGATGATCGGCGCCAAGGACGGCAAGCTCAAGCAGTGGACCGTCACCGACCCGCAGGGCTACGACACCACCGTCGCCGTCTACAATCTCGACTCGACGCAGAAGCCAGATCCCAGTCTGTTCAAGATCGACTTCACGACCTATCCCGGCGCCTCGCCGGGCTAGAGCATGATCTTTTCGGAGAAACCGCTACACGCTTTTCCGGATCTCTCTGCGCACTCCGCTCTCCCCATCCAACGGCGCTGTGGACAATCGGAATTCGCCGGTCGCGAACCGTGCTAAGACGCGATCCTCATGCGTTTCTCCGTCACCACCTGGAACATCAACTCGGTGCGCCTGCGCATCGACATCGTCGCCAAATTCCTGAAGAGCGCGCGGCCGGATGTGCTGTGCCTGCAGGAGACCAAATGCATCGACGATGCGTTTCCGCTGAAGCGCTTCAAGCGGCTCGGCTACGAGCATGTCGCCCTGAACGGGCAGAAGGGCTATCACGGCGTCGCCATCGTCTCGCGATTGCCGTTCGAGAGCACCGACATCAGGACGTTCTGCGACAAGATCGATTCGCGGCACATATCCGTTTCGTTCGGCGAGAAGGCGCAGCTGGCAAAGCCGCTGGTGCTGCATAATTTCTACGTGCCGGCCGGCGGCGACATTCCCGATCCCGCGCTTAATCCGAAGTTCGAGCACAAGCTGCAATTCCTCGACGAGATGAAGGCCTGCGAACCGCTGCATCCGCGCGGCGATGATCGCCACATCCTGGTCGGCGACCTCAACGTCGCGCCGCACGAGAACGACGTATGGTCGCACAAGCAGCTCCTGAAGGTGGTCTCGCACACGCCGGTCGAAACCGAGAAGCTGCTCGCCGCGCAAACGCACGGCGAATGGTTCGACATCGCGCGCGAGCGGATTGCGATGTCGGAGAAGGTCTACACCTGGTGGAGCTATCGTGCCGCCGACTGGACCGTCGGCGACCGCGGCCGCAGGCTCGACCACATCTGGGTCTCGCGCGCGCTGAAGGACCAGGTCAGCGATTTCAGGATCACCCGCGACGCCCGCGGCTGGGAGCGCCCGTCGGACCATGTGCCGGTGACGGCGGTGCTGGAGGTGTGAGGCGAACTACGTGCTCAGCTTCGCGCCGGCCATCAGAATATCGCTGGCGAGCTGGCTGGTGCGCATCGCGAGTTCGTCGCGCAGGCGGCGGGCGGCGGCGGGGTCGCTTTCCAGCACGCGTTGGAACAGGCTGCGCGCAATGCGGATGACGGAGGTGCGCTCCATCGCGGTTGCGGTCGACGGCCGCTTCATCGCCACGATCAGCGCCAGCTCGCCGATCAGCGCGCCGGGACCGGCGACGATCTCGGCGCCACCTTCCTCGACCCGGAATGCACCGCGCTGCACGACATAGCCGGCATCGGCGTCGTCGCCGGCCTTGAACAGCAGGTCGCCCTGGTTGAAATCGCGTTGCTCGGAGCCGATCGCCAACATGCGCAACGAGGTATCTCCCAACAGACGCATCGTCGGGACCCGCTCGAGCAGGGCTACATCATCGTCGATCGACATTCAGGCCGGGAACCGGGGTGCGCCTCGATTTCACGAATCGTTGAGCGCGAACGTATCACGGCACCAGCTTGTAGCCACCGGCTTCCGTGACCAGGATTTCCGGATTGGCGGCATCCTTCTCGATTTTCTGCCGCAGACGGTAAATGTGGGTCTCCAGCGTGTGGGTGGTCACGCCGGAATTGTAACCCCAGACCTCCTGCAGCAGGGTCTCCCGCGATACCGGCATCTGGCCCGCGCGGTAGAGGAAGCGGAGGATCGCGGTCTCCTTCTCGGTCAGCCGCACCTTCCGGGCGTTGGCCCCGGTAAGCATCTTGGAGCCGGGCCGGAAGGAATAGGGGCCGACCGAGAACACGGCGTCCTCGCTGGCCTCGTGCTGGCGGAGCTGGGCCCGGATGCGGGCCAGCAGCACCGCGAAGCGGAAAGGCTTGGCCACATAGTCGTTGGCGCCGGATTCGAGTCCGAGAATGGTGTCCGAATCGGTGTCATGGCCGGTCAGCATGATGATCGGCGCCTTGAAACCGCCCTTGCGCAGGGAGCGGACCACCTCGCGGCCGTCGGTATCGGGCAGGCCGACATCCATCAACACCAGATCGGGGGAATTGGCTTTGGCGGCGCTGGCGCCCTTGGCGCCGGTGTCGACTGCGGAGGCTTCGAATTCCTCGTGCAGCGACAACTGCTCGACCAGCGTATCGCGCAGATCGGTATCGTCATCCACGATCAAGATCTTGCGGGCATTGGCCATAGGTACGATCCTTCGGGGGCAGCAGGGGCGGACAGAAGCAGACAGCGCCTATGGCCGCAGTTGGGCTAGATAGGGCTTCAGGTAGGCGATTGTTACCGATTCACAAGGCACTGCAGTCTATCCCAAAATCGGCAGGGGCGAGGTGAATGTCCTGTAATGCCGGGGGATAGAACGGGTCGGCCGCTTAAGGCAAGTCAGGATTGGAGCGATTCTGAAAGGAAGGCAAGCTATTTCAATCACTTATATGATAGAAGCCCGTGATCGCCCGCTCTCCGCCATTTGCGTCCGCCCCGCCGCCGGCAACCCGCGCCGGGGTTGGCTGACGGCCGACGGCTGGACCGTGCCGGTGGCGCTTGGCCGAGGCGGCATCCTCGCCAACAAGCGCGAGGGCGACGGCGGCACACCGCGCGGCACGTTCCATCCCCTGCAGCTGTGGTGGCGCGCCGACCGCCACCGGCGGCCAAAATCCCTGCTGCCGAGCCGGCCGATCCGGCCCGAGGACGCCTGGTGCGAGGATCCGGCCGACCGCCACTACAACCAGCCGATCAGGCTCGGTCCGGGCCAGGGCGGCGACCGCCTGGCCCGCGAAGATCATCTCTACGACTTCATTGTCGAGATCGACCACAACGCCGCGCCCCGGATCGCCGGCCGCGGCAGCGCGGTGTTCCTGCATCTGGCGCGTACGAACTTTTCGCCGACGGCAGGTTGCGTCTCCATGACCAAGGCATCGATGCTGCGCCTGTTGCGACGGATGAGCCCGCGGACCAGGATCATCATCGGATAGGTTTACGTACGGCTGCATCACCGTCATTGCGAGCAATGACGGTGATGCAGGTCCAGGACGCAACAAACGACACAGCCCGGAATTCGCCCATGCTTGACACCAGCCAGATCGCCGCAGCGTCAAAAATCCTCCACGACCACTGGCGAGCCGGCACCAAGCTCCGTGCGCTCGTTGATGCGATCCGGCCGCGCGATCGCGCCGACGGCTACGCCGTGCAGGCCGCACTGGAGAAAACCTCGCGCGAAAAATTGTTCGGCTGGAAGATCGCGGCGACCAGCGAAGCCGGCCAGAAGCACATCAACGTCGCGGGGCCGCTGGCCGGGCGCATCCTCGCCGAGACCGTGATCGCCGACGGTGGCATCGCGTCGATGACCGGCAACGAAATGCGCGTCGGCGAGCCGGAATTCGCCTTCCGCATGGCGCACGACCTGCCGCCGCGATCATCGGCCTATTCGGTGCAGGAGGCGCTCGACGCCGTCGGCACGCTGCATCCGGCCATCGAGATCCCGGACTCGCGCTTCGCCGACTTCACCGCCGCCGGTGAGGCGCAACTGATCGCCGACAATGCCTGCGCGCATCTGTTCGTGCTGGGACCTGCGACCTCGGCCGACTGGCGAACGATGGATCTCGTCGAGGAGCGGCCGACGATCACGCTGCGCGGCGAGCGATACACGGGCCACGGCAGGAACGTGCTGGGCGATCCCCGGGTCGCGCTCGCCTGGTGCGTCAACGAGCTGCGCGGGCTTGGACTGATGTTGCGGGCCGGAGAGGTGATCACAACGGGCACCTGCCACCCACCGCTGCCGATCGCGGCGGGTGATGACTTCGCCGCGGATTTCGGCGTGCTCGGAAAGGTGTCGGTGCGGTTCGCGTAAAGCCGATGACTAAGCGTGCGGTACCGTCCTTGTCCCGAAGATCGCCGAGCCCACGCGCACATGCGTAGCGCCCATCTGGATCGCGGTCGCAAAATCCGCGCTCATCCCCATCGACAGATTCTTCAATCCGTTGCGCGCGGCGATCTTGGCGCAGAGCGCGAAGTGCGGCGCCGGCGCCTGCTCGACCGGCGGGATGCACATCAGCCCGGAAATCTGCAGGCCGTACTTCTCGCGGCACGCGGCGATGAATTCATCGGCGTCCTGCGGCGCGACGCCGGCTTTCTGTGGCTCCTCGCCGGTGTTGATCTGGACGAACAGTTCCGGCTGCTTGCCGCGGGATTTGATTTCCCTGGCCAATGCTTCGCAAATGCTGGGCCGATCGACCGAATGGATCGCATCGAACAGCGCGACCGCTTCCTTGGCCTTGTTCGACTGCAACGGCCCGATCAGGTGCAGCGCGATGCCGGGACGGGATTGCAGCAGCGCCGGCCACTTGCCCTTGGCCTCCTGCACGCGATTTTCGCCGAACACAAGCTGTCCGGCGTCGATGATGGGTGAAATGGCGCCGGCGTCGAAGGTCTTCGAGACGGCGATCAGCGTCACCGAGGCGCGATCGCGCCGCGCTTCCTTGCAGGCGCGCGCGACCTCCTCCTGGACGGCGGCGAGCCCGCTTGGTGAATGGGCTGATAATGGCGTGGTCGAGCTTTGCATCATGCTTGTGCCGATTTCTGACAGATAGTGATGTTGGGTCGAATTTTACCAAATTCGGGAAAGGCTTCTTGAAGCCTGCATTCTACCTTGGCGCACGGGCAAGGGAAAAAATGTCTGGCGTCACTTTCAACCGCAACCGGGTCAGACTCAAGACGGTTCTGGGCATACGTGCCCGGCTGACCCTGCTTGCATTGCTGCTGGTCGTCCCCCTGATGCTCGACCGCGTCCGCATGCTCGAGGATTTCAGGGCCAAGCAGATCGCACAGGCCGCCGAGAGTTACGCCAATCTGACCAGCCACGCCGCCGAAACCCAGCGCGAGGTGGTGTCGTCGGTCGAGACCATGCTGAAATCGGCCGCCTATATCCGCGCCTCCGGCGGCATCGCCCGGAGCTGCGAGGTGCTGCGCGCCAGCCTGCCGACCAATTTGCCGTGGATCCTCAGCATCATGTTCGTCTCCAGGGACGGTCTCGTGCAGTGCTCGACCCTCAACGTCCAGGTCGGCCTCAATCTCGGCGATCGCGACTATTTCAAGAAGGCGCAGGACACCCGCAGCTTCGTGTTCAGCGACTATCTGTTCGGCAAGACCAACGGGCGGCCGATGATGATGGCTGCCTATCCCGTGGCCGCGATCAACCCGGAAGAGGACGCGGTCGTCGTCGCCGGCATCAACATCGACTGGCTGTCGCAGATCATGGCCAATCTCGGCGGCCAGCCGGGCATGACGGCCGTGCTGGTCGACTCGACCGGCGTCGTGATCGCCGCGCCGGCGGATCATGCGAACCTGATCGGCCGCTCGCTCGACACCATCCCGCTGATGTCGGCGATCGCGGAGAAGGCGCTGAGCTATGATGCGCCGTCGGGCTCGGTCTCGTTCACGGCATCCGATGGGTCCGATCGCACGCTGAGCTTCGCCAAGATCTCCGGAACGGAGTCGCGGCTGATCGTCAGCATGGATGAAGCCAAGGTGACGGAGGCGATCCGTCAGCAGATCCGCACCGCCTATCTTCAGCTCGGCTTCGTCTGCCTCTTCGTTTTGCTGGGTGCGCTCGTCGGCGCGGAGAAGCTGATCATCAATCCGATCGAGCTGATGACCGGAATGGCCCGACGCTTCGGCGAGGGTGACTGGTCGGCGCGCGTCGCCAAGCGCAAGCTGCCGTCCGAGTTCGTTCCGCTGGCGCGCGCCTTCAACGCAATGGCCGCGCAGCTCAGCCAGCGCGAGCGCGAGCTGCTGGCTTCCAATGATCGCCTCACCGTGATGGCCTCGATCGACGTGCTGTCCGGCCTCGCCAACCGCCGCGGCTTCCAGAGCCGGCTCGACTTCGAATGGATGAAGGCGCAGCAATTAGACTGCGCGCTGTCCCTGCTGATGATCGATGTCGATCACTTCAAGCTCTACAACGACACCTACGGCCATCCCGAGGGCGACGCCTGCCTGACCCGTCTCGGCGAAACGCTGTCCGCCATCGCCGCCGACACGATGGGCTTTGCCGGCCGCTATGGCGGCGAGGAATTCTGCCTGATGCTGCCCAACACCGACGCCGCGCATGCGCTTGCGATCGGCGAGACGGTGCGCACCGCGGTCCTCGGCCTCGGCCTGCCGCATGCGACCTCGAGCCACGGCATCGTCACGGTCAGCGTCGGCGTCGCGACCACGAAGCCGAACGACGTCCAGCGCCCCGGCGACCTGATCGAAGCGGCCGATGCCGCCCTCTATGCCGCCAAGCGTATTGGCCGGAATGCGGTGGTCGAGCATGGCGCCGTCAAGGTCGCAGGTGAAGCCGGGATGGCGCTTGCGAGCTGAAGCCCGATCCACGGGGCGTGGAGCCGTTGGCGCACAACCCTGACCTGATAGACGAAAGTTCAACGAATGCAGCGCCACTGGCGGCGCGCTCGGCAGGATCGTCCAGCGTCCGGCCAATTTGAACTTCAAGACAGAGCCAAACTTCTCTACCATTCAGCGATTGGATGCGTTCGGGGATGCGATTCTCGCCCCCTCCTCGCAGGGTGCTTGGATCCGGAGATAATCTCTGCTCAAGGGGCTTCTCACTTTCAGCCTGACCCGACGCCCGCTGGTGCTGTTGGGCTTGCTCGCCTTTATTGGCGCCGGCGCGTTCGCGTTTTCCAGGCTCAACATCGAGGCCTATCCCAATCCGGCACCGGTGATCCTGGAGATCACTGCGCAATCTGCGGGCCTGTCGGCCGAGGAGATGGAACGCTACTACACGATCCCGATCGAGGTTGGCCTTGCAGCGACGCCCGGCGTCGACGTCATTCGTTCGACCTCATTCTACGGCCTGTCCTTCGTTCGCGTCGTGTTCCAGTACGGCGTCGACTACTACTTTGCCCTCACGCAGACTGCGATCAACCTTCAGCAGAACGTCAGTCTCCCCGGCGGGGTGACGGCGCAAATCCAGGCGACCAGCCTCGTCGGCGAAATCTACCGCTATGAGGTGGTCGGACCGCCGCATTTCGGGCTGAGCAATCTGCGCACGGTCCAGGACTGGATATTGCAACGGCGGCTCCTTTCGGTTCCCGGTGTCGTGCAGGTCAACACCTGGGGCGGCACGACCAAGGAATACGACGTCGACGTCGACCTGGAGAAGCTTGAGACCTACGGCGTGACGCTGCCACAGGTGATTACCGCACTCGGCAACGCCAACATCAATGTGGGCGGTCGCACCATCAACGTGGGGAAGCAGTCCGTGAATGTCCGCGGCGTCGGACTGATGGACAGCGGCGGCGAAACGGATTTGACCCAGGGCTACAAGGTCCAGGACATCGAGAACGTCATGCTCTCGTCGACCAAGGGACTGCCGATATTCGTGAAGGATGTCGCAAAGGTCTCGGTGGGCTATGTGCCGCGGCTCGGCAAGGCCGGTCGCGACCATGACGACGACGTGGTCGCCGCGATCATCATCATGAATCGCACGCTGCACACCAATGACGTCATCGAACGCGTCCGGGCGGAGATCCGGAAGATCAACTCCGACGGCAGCCTGCCTCCCGGCGTGAAACTGGTTCCGTTCTATAACCGCAGCACGCTGGTCGCCGTCACCACCAGCACGGTCCTGCACAATCTGTTGTTCGGCTGTCTGCTGATTTTCTTCATTCAATGGCTGTTTCTCGGCGACCTGCGCAGCGCCATCATCGTGGGCGCCAATGTCCCCTTCGCACTGTTCTTCAGCATCATCATCCTCGTCTTGAGGGGCGAAGACGCCAACCTGCTGTCGGTCGGTGCCGTCGACTTCGGTATCATCGTCGATTCCGCCGTCATCCTGGTCGAGAATGTCTATCGCAACTTCCAGACGGGCGCCCCGGGACAGCAGCAGCTATTCCAGCACCTTGCCGAAAAGCGATGGGGCGACGATCCCACGGGAACCGGACTTCGATCGGCCGACCAGGTATGGACCGACCGGCTGCGGCTCATCCTGATCAGCGCGCTGCAAATCGACAGGGCGGTATTCTTTTCCACGGCGATCATCGTCGCGGCCTTCATCCCGCTGTTCACGATGCAAGGGGTCGAGGGCCAGATCTTCGGTCCGATGGCGCGGACCTACGCCTACGCGCTGGTGGGAGCGCTGATCGCGACATTTACCGTGACGCCGTGTCTCTGTTCGCTGCTGCTCCCGGAACATGTGAGCGAGGCGGAAACGGTGGTGGTACGCAGTCTGCGCCGGATCTACCGGCCGGCGCTGCACTGGTCGCTGCGGAACAGGCCGGTGACGATCGCGATCGGGCTCGTATTCCTCGTCGTCAGCGGCGTGCTCGGCTCGCGCCTCGGCAGCGAATTCCTGCCGACGCTCGAAGAAGGCAATCTGTGGATTCGCGCCGCGTTGCCGCCGACGATGTCGCTCGAAGCGGGCATGCCGATCGTGACCGAGATCAGGGAGATTCTGCTGCGCCATCCCGAGGTCATCACGGTGGTCTCGCAGCATGGCCGTCCCGACAACGGCAGCGATGCGGCAGGGTTCTCCAATGCGGAGTTCTTCGTGCCGCTGAAGCCATTCGACGAATGGCCGGCGGGGGTAACCAAGGAAACGCTCGTCGAGGAGCTGCAGGCCGAATTCGCGCAAAGATTCGTCGGCATCAACTTCAATTTCTCGCAATATATCCAGGACAACGTCGAGGAAGGGCTGTCGGGCGTCAAAGGCGCCAATTCGATCAAGATCGTGGGTCCCGATCTGGCGACCCTCGAACGGATCGCCAGAGAGGCGATGGCCGAAATGGCCAAGGTGCCGGGCATTACCGATCTTGGCGCGTTCTGGGTCCTCGGGCAGGCCAATCTGAATATCAAGCCAGATCGCGAGAAGGTGGCGCGCTACGGCCTGAGCGTCGGCGACGCCAATGCCGTCGTTCAAGCCGCCCTTGGCGGAACGACGGCGACCACACTTCTGGAGGCGGACCGCCAATTCGGCGTGGTCGTGCGGCTCGCACCCCAATATCGCAGCAGCATCGACAGTGTACGCAATCTCAAGGTCGGGGTTCAGACCCCCAATGGCAATGCGTACATTCCCTTGAGCGAGATCGCCTCCATCACGCTCGACACCGGCGCGTCCTATATCTTCCGCGAGCGCAACCAGCGCTTCGTGCCGATCAAATTCAGCGTGCGTGGCCGCGACCTCGCGGGCGCGGTCGAGGAAGCCCAGGAGCGTATCGCCCAGAATGTGAAGCTGCCGACCGGCTATCGGATCGATTGGGCCGGAGAATTCGAATGGCTGCAGCAGGCCAAGAAGCGGCTTGCCATCATTCTTCCGGTCACGTTCGCCTTCATCATGGTGCTGCTCTACGGGCTGTTCAATTCGTTCCGTAACAGCCTGCTGGCGCTGCTCGGGCTTCCGTTCGCGATGAGCGGCGGCATTTTGGGCCTGTACATTTTCGGATTGAATTTCAGCATCTCGGCCGCGATCGGGTTCATCTCGCTGTTCGGCGTGTCGGTGATGAGCGGCATTCTCATCATCCACGGTTATTATCGGGTCGCCGGCAGGGGGGTGAACCCGGCCGACGCCATGTTCGAGGCCGCCGACCAGCAGCTGCGGCCGATCCTCATGATGACGCTGTCAGCCTGCATCGGCTTGCTGCCGGCCGCGCTTTCGACCGGAATCGGCAGCCAGGTTCAGCGACCGCTTGCGACGGTCATCGTGGGCGGAATGCTGATCGGCCCGATCATGCTGCTTGTGATCGTGCCTGCGTTGCAGAGCTACTTCCTCGGACGAGACGAGGTCCATGAACCACGGACACCTCGGGAAGATGCCGAGCCGACATAGCCGGTTGCACAGGCTCGAGAGATTGCGTCATCGCTATCTGTTTGCCAGCTTTGTCGGGTCTGCGACCTCCTTGAACGTTTCGAATTCGACGCTGTAGAGCGCACCCTCCACCTTCTCGACGCGTCGGATATAGATGTCCTGAACGACGTCCCGCGTCTTCGCATCGATCGACATCGGGCCGCGCGGACTTTCCCACGCCATCCCCTTCATCGCCTCCACCAGCGCCGGGCCGTCGGAATTGCCTGCCGTCTTCTTGAGCGCCTCGTAGATCAGATGCATGCCGTCATAGGCGCTGACGCTGATGAAGTTCGGACGCACGTTCGAATTGGCCTTCCGGAACGCAGCCACATAGTCCCTGTTGATCCTTGAGGGATGGTAGGCGGAGTAGAAGCCGGCCGTCACCATGCCGACCATGGCCTCGCTCATGCCCGGCAGGTCTTCATCATCGGCGATGTCACCCGGGCCGATCAGCTTGATGCCGGATTTGTCGAGCCCCCGCTCGACGAACTGCTTGGCGAGGATCGCAGCCTGGCTGGCGGGAACGAAGACAAAGAGGGTGTCCGGATTGGCGTCATGTGCCCGCTGCAAGAACGGCGAGAAGTCCGGATTGACCAGGGGGACCTTGAGGGTCTCGACGACGGAGCCGCCCGCTTGCGTGAATGTCGACGCGAAGACGCCTGACGCCTCGTGCCCGGGAGCCCAGTCCGACGCGATGATGGTGACCCGCTTCGAGCCATTCCGGGCCGCCCATTTGGCCAGCACGCTCGCCTGTTGCGCATGGGTCCAGCTGGTGCGGACGAAATAGGGTGAGCGCTCCGTGACGATGGACGTCCCCGATACCATGACCACGGTGGCGGTCTTGCTCTCGGTGACCAGCGGCGCGATGGCCAGGACGTTCGGGGTCAGGCCGCCGCCGAGAATGGCGACCTTGTCGGTAACGAGCATTTCCTGAGCGATGCGCTTGGAATTGTCCGGGAGACTTGCGTCATCCCTCACGATCAATTCGATCTTGCGACCGGCGACCACGTCGCCGTGCTGTGCCACATAAAGGCGGGCGCCAGCCACGGCCTGCTTGCCGACGGGCCCCAGGACCCCCGTCATCGGCATGATAAGCCCTATCTTGACGACTTCTTGCGCTGCAACCGTGCCGACAGACGGCGCTCCAAGCGCGATGGCTGCTGACAGAGCGAGCAAATGCAAAGATTTCCTGCGCATGGCGGCCTGCCTCCAATAATATGAAAAATATGAGCAATTATCGGGGCCAGCTTGGACTTTCCTGTCCGTCCCTGGCAGCCGCAAGATTGCGTTTGGTGCAGTCAAGAGTGAATAGCTCATGTTCGACTGGGACGATCTTCGGCATTTCCTGGCCGTTGCCCGCCAGGGCAGCACGATCGCGGCCGCAAAGTCGCTTCGCCTGAGCCAATCGACCGTCCATCGCCGGCTGGCCGAGTTGGAGAAGCGGATCGGGCGTCACATCGTCGTCCGTCATGCGACCGGCTATCGGCTGACCGAGTTCGGAGCCGAATTGCGCCCTCTCGTCGAACAGGTTGAGAAGGCGGTCGGCGCGATCGAGCGCTATCTTGCAGCCGCCGATGAAAAGCCAGGCGCCGTTCGAGTCACCTGTTCGGAATCGATCGGCTATCGGCTGGTGCAAACCCGATTGCTCGAGACCTTTCAGGACCGGCATCCCGGAATGCGGGTGGAGCTGGTGATGAGCGACCATTTCCTCGATATCGCCAAGGGCGAGGCCGACGTCGCGATACGAGCCGGGATCCCCAACGAAGAGACGCTGGTCGGGCGCAAGATCGCCGACGTACCGTGGGCGCTCTATGGCAGCCGCGCCTATCTGGAACGAAACGGACGCATCACGGGGATCGAGGATCTCGCCGCTCACGCGGTGATCGGTTTCGATGGCGACATCAAGGACCATCACGCAGCCAAGTGGCTTCGCTCAGTTGCACCCTCGGCAAGAGTCGTGGCCAGCAGCGACACCGTGCCGGGATTGCTCATGAGCGTGAAATCGGGGGCGGGTTTGGCACCCTTGCCGATGCCGCTTGCGGCGAGAGAAACCGACCTCGAGCGCGTGCTTGGGCCGCTGCCGGTGTTGTACTCTCCAATCTACCTGCTGACCCACCCCGATCTCCGGCACGTCCCGCGCGTCAGCGCGTTCTTCGACTTCATCGTCACTGACATCGAACAGGTGCGCTCGGTCTTGACGGGATAGCCGGGGCGGCCGGCGCGCGACTGTGGTACGGAGCGGGCCTCGTCCTATCGTTGATGCGCAAATCACGATCATTGATTTGCCCGACGGCGCAAGCCCCCGTCGCAAAAATAATTCGGTTTATCGTAACGGCAAATCAGTGTATAGAATTTGCCGTCTCACCCGATCGAGGGGCGCTCGCGATCGTCACGAACGTGGTGGTGGGATGCGGTGGACGCCGCATGCGTGACTGACGAGAGCGCATGAGGTGGACGGCGAAATCGTGCAGGCCTGACGCCCTGGTGGCAGGTGTCCTGTCAGCAAGAGACCAAGGTCTCTTGCTGACGGCGGTGACAAGCAAGCCCAGTCTCGCCGGGGAGAGCACGTATAAGCCGTAACCCATCGCGCAGGGAAAGCCGGATTGCTCCGGTTACACCTGTGGTCCTACCCCCGTGCTTTCTACATTGCACGGGGCCCATGGGTGCGATCGGCACCCGGCTTTCCCTGCGCCCTCAGTTCAAGGAGAGGGCGGAACGAGATGCAAAGCTCGGGCAATTCATGTCGCGAGGGTATGAGCGCATGAGTCACTGGCTGCGCCCGAGATTCAGTGTCGTTCCGGCGGCAGTTCCTCAACGGGCCCTAAACCGAGACTTCGGTCAGCGCCCCACCCTCCCCCGCACCATCTGCAGGGGCCCCGTCCCAGCGATGCTCCTTTTGGCACGTCCCAAGCCGTTGACCCCATGGGCGTTTCTGTGGCCTAGTCCGCCGTCCCCAATGGGACCCGAAAACCACCCAAAAACCCTGCGATTTCATGACCTCCGAACGCTACAACGCCCGTGAATCCGAGCCCCGCTGGCAACGCGAGTGGGATGAGAAGGCGATCTTCGCCTCCAAGAACGACGATCCGCGGCCGAAATACTACGTGCTCGAGATGTTCCCCTATCCGTCCGGGCGCATCCATATCGGGCACGTCCGCAACTACACGCTGGGCGACGTGCTGGCGCGGTTCATGCGCGCCAGGGGATACAACGTGCTGCATCCGATGGGCTGGGACGCGTTCGGCCTGCCGGCGGAGAACGCCGCGATCGAGCGCAAGGTGGCGCCGAAGGCCTGGACCTACGACAACATCGCCGCGATGAAGAAGCAGCTCAAGTCGATCGGGCTGTCGCTCGACTGGAGCCGGGAGTTCGCGACCTGCGACCCACGCTACTACAAGCATCAGCAGAAGATGTTCCTGGACATGCTGCGCGCCGGCCTCGCCGAACGCGAGAAGCGCAAGCTGAACTGGGACCCCGTCGACATGACCGTGCTCGCCAACGAGCAGGTGATCGACGGCCGCGGCTGGCGGTCGGGCGCCGTTGTCGAACAACGGGAAATGAGCCAGTGGGTCTTCAAGATCACGAAATACTCACAAGAACTGCTGGATGCGCTCGACACGCTGGATCGCTGGCCCGACAAGGTGCGGCTGATGCAGCGCAACTGGATCGGCCGTTCCGAAGGCCTGTTGATCCGCTTCGCGCTGGATGCGGCAACCACGCCGGCCGGCGAGAGCGAGCTGAAGATCTTCACCACGCGGCCGGACACGCTGTTCGGCGCCAAATTCATGGCGATCTCGGCCGATCATCCGCTGGCGCAGGCCGCAGCCGCGAAGAACCCCAAGCTCGCGGAGTTCATCGCCGACACCAAGAAGATCGGCACCGCGCAGGAGATCATCGACACCGCCGAGAAGCAGGGCTTCGACACCGGCATCAAGGCGCTCCACCCGTTCGACCCGAGCTGGAAGCTGCCGGTCTATGTCGCGAACTTCGTGCTGATGGAATACGGCACCGGCGCGATCTTCGGCTGCCCGGCGCACGACCAGCGCGACCTCGACTTCGTCAACAAATATGCCCTCGGCAACGTGCCGGTGGTCTGCCCCGAGGGCCAGGACCCGAAGACGTTCGTGATCACCGACGTTGCCTATGACGGCGACGGCCGCATGATCAATTCGCGCTTCCTCGACGGCATGACCATCGACGCAGCCAAGGAAGAGGTCGCGAAGCGGCTGGAAAGCGAGTTGCGCGGCAATGCGCCAGTGGCCGAGCGGCAGGTGAACTTCCGCCTGCGCGATTGGGGCATTTCGCGCCAGCGCTACTGGGGCTGCCCGATCCCTGTGATCCATTGCCCCAAATGCGACGTGGTGCCGGTGCCTGACAACCAGCTGCCGGTGACGCTGCCGGAGGATGCGACATTCGACAAGCCGGGCAACGCGCTGGACCATCATCCGACCTGGAAGCACGTCAGCTGCCCGCAATGCGGCGGCAAGGCCGTGCGCGAAACCGACACGATGGACACCTTCGTTGACTCATCGTGGTACTTCGCGCGCTTCACCGATCCCTGGAACGAAGCGGCGCCAACGACGCCCGCGATCGTCAACCGGATGATGCCGGTCGACCAGTATATCGGCGGCGTCGAGCACGCGATCCTGCATCTGCTCTACAGCCGCTTCTTCACCCGCGCGATGAAGGCCACCGGCCATATCGACATGGCCGAGCCGTTCGCCGGCCAGTTCACCCAGGGCATGGTGGTGCACGAGACCTACCAGAAGGCCGACGGCACCTGGGTCACGCCGGCCGAGGTGAAGGTCGAGGTCGGCGGCAATGGCCGTCGCGCGGTGCTGCTGGCCACCGGCGAGGACATCTCGATCGGCCCGATCGAGAAGATGTCGAAGTCGAAGAAGAACACCGTCGACCCCGACGACATCATCGCGAGCTATGGCGCCGACGTCGCGCGCTGGTTCATGCTGTCGGACTCCCCGCCGGACCGCGACGTGATCTGGAGCGACGAGCGGGTGCAGGGCGCCGCGCGCTTCGTGCAGCGGCTGTGGCGGCTGGTGAACGAATCGGCCGAGATTGCGAAGTCGGCACCGGCGGAACGCCCGGCGTCGTTCGGCCCCGAGCCTCTGGCGCTGCGCAAGGCGGCCCATGGCGCGCTGGACAAGGTGTCGTCCGGGATCGAGCGGCTGCATTTCAACGTGTGTCTCGCCCATATCCGGGAGTTCACCAACGCGCTGGCCGATCTGCTGGCCAGGGAAGCCGACAGGCAGGCCGCGAAGGGCGGCAAGCCGGTCCCCGACATCGCATGGGCCGTCAGGGAAGCTGCAACCATCCTGGTCCAGCTGGTTTCGCCGATGATGCCGCATCTTGCCGAGGAGTGCTGGGTGGTCCTCGGCCAGGACGGGCTGGTGTCGGAGGCGGATTGGCCCCAAATCGAACGCGATTTGCTGGTCGAAGACAACGTGACCATGGTGGTCCAGGTCAACGGCAAGAAGCGGGGTGATGTTACCGTGCCACGCACCGCCCAAAATGCGGATATAGAGGCTGCCGTTTTGGCCCTTGATGCGGTAAAGCTGGCCCTGGGCGGCAAAGCCGTCCGCAAGGTGATCGTAGTGCCCATGAGGATCGTCAATGTCGTCGGCTAGGATCAGGATCGTCGCCCGGCTGGTTGCCGTGGCCGCCTTGGCCGCGATGACGGCCGGCTGCTTCCAGCCGATGTATGCCGAGCATACCGACGGCACTCCCGGCCTGCGCGAAAGGCTGATGGGCGTCGAGGTTCCGCCGGTCGACAAGGCCAATGCCTCGCGCGAGGCCCGCGTCGGCGTCGAGATCCGCAATGCGCTCGCCTTCAAGCTTTACGGCAACGCCACCGGAATGGCGCCGACCCACCGGCTGGTGCTGAGATTCAACAGCGGCCGCTCGTCGCTGATGATCGATCCGAATACCGCCTTGCCGACCAGCGAAAACTACAACATCGACGCGCAGTTCAACCTGGTCGAGATCGCAACCAACAAGTCGGTCATGACCGGCACGACCTTCTCGCGCGTGTCGTATGACATGCCGGGCTCCTATCAACGCTTCGCCCGCGCGCGCGCCCTGCGCGATGCCGAGGACCGTGCCGCGCAGGAGATCGCCGACAACATCCAGACCCGGCTCGCCTCCTATTTCGCCACCGGAACCTGATCGCCGCATTGGTCGCGCTTCGCGGAAAAGAGATCGACAGCTTCCTCGCCCGGCCCGACGCCGGCCGGCCGATCATCCTGCTTTACGGACCGGACGCCGGCCTCGTGCGCGAGCGCGCCGACGCGCTGATGGCCTCGGCCGTCGACGATCCCAACGATCCCTTTTCGCTGGTGCGGCTCGATGGCGACGAGCTCGCCGCGGAACCGTCGCGCCTGGTCGACGAGGCAATGACGGTGCCGCTGTTCGGCGGCCGCCGCGCCATCCGCGTCCGCGCCGGCTCGCGCAATTTTGCCAGCGGCGTCGATACGCTCGCCGATTCGCCGTTGAAGGATTGCCGGATCGTCATCGAGGCCGGCGAGCTGCGGCCGGAATCGCCGCTGCGCAAGGCCTGCGAGCGCGCGAAAAACGCCGTCGCGATCGGCTGCTATCCCGACACCGAGCGCGACCTGGCGAAACTGATCGAGGACGAACTGCGTGTCTCGAATCTGCGGCTCTCGCAGGACGCGCGCGCGGTCCTGATGTCGCTGCTCGGCGGTGACCGCCAGGCCTCGCGCAACGAGCTGCGCAAGCTCGCGCTGTTCGCTCACGGCAAGGGCGAGATCACGCTCGACGATGTCATGACTGTCGTCTCCGACGCCTCCGACCTGAAGCTCGACCCGATCGTCGACGGAGCCTTCGCCGGCAACGCCGCGCTGGTCGAGAGCGAGTTCGCGAAAGCGATGGTGGCCGGCACCTATCCCGGCGTGATCATCTCGGCCGCGCAGCGCCAGGCGGCATGGCTGCACAAGTCGGCGCTCGCGATCGCCGATGGGACGCCTGCATCGGCCGTGCTCGAGGGCGGATTTCCGCGACTGCACTTCTCGCGCAAGCCGGCGGTCGAGATCGCCCTGCGCAATTTCAGCGCGCCGCGCCTGGTCACGATCATCGATCAGCTCGCGACTGCGGCGCTCGACATGCGCAAGCAGGCCTCGCTCGCCGCCGTGATCGGACAGCGCGCGCTGCTCTCGATCGCGGCGAATGCGAAGCGAAGGGGGTGAGTTTGAATGAGTCATTCCGGGACATGCGAAGCATGACCCCGGAATCCAGAGGTAATGGCGCGAGATTCCGGGTTCGCGCTGACACGTACCCCGGAATGACAGAATGGCTAACCGCCCTCCAGCCGCCGCACCACCTCGTCGAGCTGCTCGAGGTTGCGATAGCTGATCTGGACGGTGCCGCCGGGATCGCGATGGCTGACGGTGACGGCAAGGCCGAGCGCATCGCTGACGCGCTTCTCCAGCGCGATGGTGTCGGCATCCTTGCTGGCCTTGGCCGCGGCGCCAGAGCGTGCCTTCTGCGGCTTGCGCTCCGGCACACCCTCTTCATGCGCCAGCGCCTCGGCCTGGCGGACGTTGAGGCCTTCGGCGACGATGCGCTTCGCTGCAGCCAGCGGATCGGGCACGCCGATCAGCGCGCGGGCGTGACCGGCGGAGAGATCTCCCCTGGCGATCAGCGCCTGCACCTCGGCCGGCAGCCTGGTCAGCCGCATCATGTTGGCGACGTGGCTGCGGCTCTTGCCGACGATCCGGGCGATGTCCTCCTGGCTGCGTTTGAACTCGTCGGCGAGCGCGTGATAGCCCTGCGCCTCTTCCATCGCGTTGAGGTCTTCGCGCTGGACGTTCTCGATGATCATGATCTCGAGCGCGTCGGAGTCGCCGACCTCGACCGGCACGATCGGCACTTCGTGCAGGCCGGCGAGCTGCGAGGCGCGCCAGCGGCGCTCGCCGGCGATGATCTCGTAGCGATCCTGCACACCCTTGATCGCGCGCACCACGATCGGCTGGATCACGCCGCGCTGCTTGATCGACTCGGCGAGCTCGCCGAGTTCGGCATCGGCGAAGGTGCGCCGCGGGTTGCGCGGATTGGCCTTGAGGAATTCGATCGGCACCTTGCGCTGCGTACGCGGCCGCTCGACATGCGCGGCCTCGCCGCCGACATCCCCGATCAGGCTTGCAAGCCCGCGTCCCAGTCGCGAACGCGCTTCATCAGCCATTGTTGCCAGCTCCCTTGGATTCACGCGCAGTACTCCGGACTTAAATCTAGGAATCGTAGGATGGATAGAGCGAAGCGAAACCCATCGCTCTGTTTGCGGGCGGCGAGGACGGGTATCGCTTCGCTCCACCCATCCGACGCATCATCAGTGCGTGCGCAGCTCGCGCTCGCGCTGGATCACCTCGGTCGCGAGCTTCAGATACGCATCGCTGCCAACGCATTTGAGATCGTAGACCAGCACCGGCTTGCCGTAGGACGGCGCTTCCGAAATGCGGACGTTGCGCGGGATCATGGTGTTGTAGACCTTGGCGCCCATGAACTGGCGCACGTCGGCGACGACCTGGTTGGAGAGGTTGTTGCGCGAGTCGAACATGGTCAGCACGATGCCGTGGATCGACAGGTTCGGATTGAGCGTCGAGCGCACCTGCTCCACGGTCTGCAGCAATTGCGACAGGCCTTCGAGCGCGAAGAACTCGCACTGCAGCGGCACCAGGATCGCATCCGAGGCCGCCATCGCGTTCACGGTGAGCAGGTTGAGCGACGGCGGGCAGTCGATCAGCACATAGGTGTAGTCGGAGTCCGGCGAGACGTTGGTGTTGAGCGCCGCGATCGCATCGCGCAGCCGGAAGGCGCGGCCGGGCGTGGTGCCGAGCTCGAGCTCGAGGCCGGAGAGATCCATGGTGGAAGCCGCGATGTGCAGCCGCGGTACCGCGGTCGCGACCACGGCGTCGCGCAGCGGCGCCTCGCCGATCAGCACGTCATAGGTCGAGCAGTTGCGGTTGCGACGGTCGATGCCGAGGCCGGTCGAGGCGTTGCCTTGGGGATCGAGATCGACGACCAGGACGCGTTCGCCAATCGCAGCGAGTGCCGTGCCGAGATTGATCGCTGTGGTGGTCTTGCCGACGCCGCCCTTCTGGTTGGCGAGCGCGAGGATGCGCGGATGGGCTGGCGCTCGGGGCGCCCTATCCTCTTGATAAACCTCGTCCATCACGGTCATACCAAAATACCATTTGCTGGTGCGGAGCCCCCTAGCGCCGCTCGATTGACCCGAGCTCGACGATCCAGCCGTGTCCGCCGGTGCGGCTGGCATGAAGTTCTGGCTGAATATTCCAATATTTAGTGGCCTCGGTCAATTCAGCCTCTACATCTTGACCTTTCAAAAACAGCGCTCTCGCGCCCCTTCTGACCCACGGCTCCGCGAAGCCGATGAGTTGATGTAATGGAGCCAGCGCCCGCGCGGTGACGCAATCGATCGGACCAGAGATTCTATCCACAGTATCCCCGATATCAGCCAGATGCACAGTCCCCGGCGCGGCGGTGACGCGAATCGCTTCGCGCAGGAAGGCGGCCTTCTTGGCGATTCGCTCGACCAGGTGGATCGAGGCACCGGGCACCTCAGCCAATGCGCAGGCCAGCACCACACCCGGAAAGCCGCCGCCACTGCCGAGGTCGACCCAGGATTTGGCCAATGGCGCCAAGCTCAGGAGCTGCAGCGAGTCGGAGATATGGCGGGTCCAGAGATTTGGAAGCGTCGATGGCGCCACGAGGTTGGTCTTGGCCTGCCACTCCAGGAGGAGCGCGACGTACCGGTCCAGCCGCGCTTCCGTTTCACGTGAAACAGGGGTGAGCGCGAGCGCCGCGCCTTTGTCGGGCGCCGAGACAGCAACAGTTGCGGGATGCGATGTTGGAGCCATTCGTTCGATCGCCGATCCGTTCGAAAGCGTAGCGAAACAATCCATGATGGCCGTTCCGGGGAACGATGGACCTCGCAATGACCTCTGATAGGCCAGGGGCCTACCGTGTTTCACGTGAAACGTCAGGCCGACGCCCTGGCACCCTTGCGCCGCGCCTCGCGTCGCAGATAGGCCGCCAGAATCCCCAATGCCGCCGGCGTCATGCCGTCGATGCGACCCGCCTGCCCGACCGTCCGCGGCTGCGCCTTCTGGAGCTTGGCACGCGCTTCGTTCGAGAGGCCGGGGACGTCGGCATAGTCGATGTCGGTCAGAACCAGCCCCTCGTCGCGACGGAAGGCATCGACGTCGGCGGTCTGGCGCTTCAGATACACATCGTATTTGGCATCGATCTCGAGATGCACCGCAATATCAGGCTCAACGGCCGCCAGTTCCGGCCAAATCGCCTGGACCGCGGACCACTCGATCTCCGGATAGGCCAGCAGCTCAAAGGCCGAGCGGCGGTGGCCATCCCGGTTCAGAGACAGGCCGTGCTTTGCGGCTTCGTTCGGCGTGATCGACAGCGACCGCGCCAGCATCTTCGCTGTCTCCAGCGCCGCCATCTTGGCCCGATGGCGCTCCGTGCGCGCCGCCCCGACGCAGCCGAGCGCAATGCCTTTGCTGGTCAGCCGCTGATCCGCATTGTCAGCCCGCAACGTCAGCCGATACTCAGCCCGCGAAGTGAACATCCGATAGGGCTCAGTGATCCCGCGGGTCACGAGGTCGTCGATCATCACCCCGAGATAGCCATCCGCACGATCAAACACGATCGGATCGACGCTGCCAGCGGCCAATGCAGCATTGAGCCCCGCAACGATGCCCTGCCCGGCTGCTTCTTCGTACCCCGTGGTACCGTTGATCTGACCCGCCAGGAAAAGGCCCTTGAGCCGCTTGGTCTGCAGGGTCGGATCGAGCTCCCGCGGATCAACGTGATCATATTCGATCGCATAACCTGGTCGCACCATCTTCACCCGCTCAAGGCCGGGAATGCTGGCGAGGATCGCGAGCTGAACCTCCTCCGGCAGCGAGGTCGAGATGCCGTTCGGATAGACCGTGGTGTCGTCGAGCCCTTCCGGCTCCAGGAAGATCTGGTGGCCGTCGCGATCTCCGAAGCGGACGATCTTGTCCTCGATCGACGGACAATAGCGGGGTCCGGTGCTCTTGATCTGGCCGGAATACATCGGTGAGCGATGGACATTGGCCCGGATCACGTCATGGGTGGCGGGTGTGGTCCGGGTTATGCCGCACTGGATCTGCGGGTTCGTGATCCGGTCAGTCATCACCGAAAACGGCTCCGGAGGATCATCGCCCGGCTGCATCTCGACCACCGACCAGTCGATCGTGGTCCCATCGAGTCGCGGCGGTGTTCCGGTCTTGAGCCGTCCCAAGGTGAACCCGGCCTGCTCGAAAGACTTGGAAAGACCCATCGCCGGCGCCTCGCCGACCCGGCCGGCCGGCCAATTCTCCTCGCCGAGATGGATCAGGCCGCGTAGAAAGGTCCCGGTCGTGATCACGACGGCGCCGGCAGCGAAGAGACGTCCATCACCAAGGCGAATGCCGGTGACGCGGCGCTCCGCGACGATCAGCTCGTCGGCCTCGCCCTCAACCACGCTCAGATTGGCGGTTTCTGCAATCGCGGCCTGCATCGCCGCGGCATAAAGCTTGCGGTCCGCCTGCGCCCGAGGCCCGCGGACGGCCGGACCCTTCCGCCGATTGAGCATCCGGAACTGAATGCCTCCGGCATCCGCAACCCGGCCCATCAGGCCATCGAGCGCATCGACCTCACGTACCAGGTGCCCCTTTCCAAGCCCGCCGATGGCGGGGTTGCAGGACATCGCGCCGACGGTCGCGAACCGGTGGGTCACCAGTACCGTCTTCGCGCCCATCCGGGCAGCAGCGCTCGCGGCCTCGCAGCCGGCATGGCCGCCGCCGATGACGATGACATCAAATGTGTCCGCCCGAGAGTTCATGGCGGGACTTCTATCGCGGAGTGATGAATGCCGGAAGAACGAAGTTGAAAGGTCGACTGTTTCACGTGAAACAAAGGGCACCCAACTTGGACCTCAGATGCGTTTCACGTGAAACACGGAACTTTCCAAGCCCTTCCGAGGCCGATGTTTCACGTGAAACGAAGCCGTCCGAGCTGCGAATGAAGTATTATTACTTGCCTACACAGAATTCCCGGAAAATCACGTCGAGGATGTCCTCGACGTCGACCCGGCCCAGCAGCCGGCCGAGGGACATAGCCGCCCGGCGGAGCTCTTCGGCGGCGAGTTCCTCGCCCAATTCGATCACATCGAGGCTGCGGCTGAGCGACTCAGCTGTCTCCTGCAGCAATTTGCGCTGTCGGGCTCGGCCAATCAAGCCGCCCTCGCTCGTGCCAAAATAATCGTGGGCGAAGCCAACCAGGGCCTTGATCAGTTCCGGAAGACCGTCGCCGCGCGCCGCCGAGATCCCGAATTCGGGCCGTACACTCCCCTCGCCCGGCTCGTTCGGCCGCATCGCGTCAAGATCGATCTTGTTGCGCACCAGCCAGACCGGCGCCGCTCCGTCATGCGCACCCACCTCACCTGCACCGTCCGCCAGCCACAGCACGAGATCGGCTTCGTCGGCGCGTAGCCGTGCGCGACGCACGCCTTCCTGCTCGACTGGATCATCCGTCTCGCGAATGCCGGCGGTATCTATGACCGTGACGGGATAGCCGTCGAGATCGAGCTGCACTTCGATCACGTCGCGCGTGGTTCCGGCATGCGGCGAGACGATCGCGACGTCGCGCCGCGCGAGCTGGTTGATGAGGGTCGATTTGCCGACGTTCGGTGGACCAGCAATGGCGACCACCAGTCCGTCGCGCAGCCGTTCACTTTGACCCTGGGCGGCAAGCACATTCCGGATCTCGTCGCGCAGCGATTCGACCTTCGCCAGCGCCGGCGCGATCAGCTCGGCGGGCACGTCGCCCTCGTCGGAGAAATCGATCCCGGCCTCGATCAGCGCCGACGCCGCAATGATCCGCTCGCGCCAGTCGCGCGCCCGATCGCCAAGCAGGCCTTTCAACTGGCGCAGAGCCTGGCGCCGCTGCCGCTCGGTGTCGGCATGGATGAGATCGTCCAGGCCTTCGGCCTCGGTCAGATCGAGCTTGCCATTCTCAAAGGCCCGGCGGGTGAATTCACCGGGCTCGGCGGCGCGCACATTCTCAAATGCCGCGAGCGCATTGAACAGTGCGGCGAGGACCGCACGCCCTCCGTGGACATGGAATTCGGCGACGTCCTCGCCGGTCGCACTCGCGGGACCTGGAAACCACAGCACGACGGCGTCATCGATCGGCCGCTGATCCTGACCGTGGAGAAGCGCGCGCGTCGCCATGCGTGGCACCGGCATCCGGCCAGCCAGCCGGGAAACGACCGTCTCGGCCATTGGCCCAGAAACCCTGACGATCGCGATAGCGCTCGGCGGTCGCCCAGAGGACAGGGCAAAGATGGTTTGGTCACGCGGATGCATCGCCTATTTGTTCCCGAGCCGTTGCGAAGGCAACGCGATTGTGGTCCCAATCTGTCCCGCGATATGTTGCATTGCAACAGAACGAATTTCAGCTGCAACAAATCTGCAGCAATTATGTTGCAGGCGCCGCGCCTCGATCGCCCCCCAATTCCTTCCACCTACTGAAATATATAAATAATTCAATATCTTAAAATGGACGGTTGTCCGAAACCGCTCTCCAATTCATGCTGCACTCAGCTGCAGCAAAACCGCAGCATGAAAAAAGGCGCCCCGTCTTCGCGGAGCGCCCTTTTCATTCGAGACCCTGGCCTCAGGTGTTCATGGAATCGAAGAACTCCGAATTGCTCTTCGTATTCCGCAGCTTGTCGAGCAGGAAGTCGATCGCATCCATGGTGCCCATCGGATTGAGGATGCGGCGCAGAACATACATCTTCTTGAGCACCTGCGGATCGGTGATGAGCTCCTCCTTGCGGGTGCCGGATCGCGCAATGTCGATCGCCGGGAAGGTCCGCTTGTCCGAGACCTTGCGGTCGAGGATCAGTTCGGAGTTACCGGTGCCCTTGAACTCTTCGAAAATGACTTCGTCCATGCGGCTGCCGGTATCGACCAGTGCGGTCGCGATGATGGTCAACGAACCACCCTCCTCGATATTTCGGGCCGCACCGAAGAACCGCTTCGGCCGCTGCAACGCATTGGCGTCGACGCCGCCGGTCAGCACCTTGCCGGATGACGGCACCACGGTGTTGTACGCGCGGCCGAGGCGCGTGATCGAATCGAGCAGGATCACGACGTCGCGGCCATGCTCGACCAGGCGCTTCGCCTTCTCGATCACCATCTCGGCGACCTGGACGTGACGCACCGCCGGTTCGTCGAAGGTGGACGACACCACCTCGCCCTTCACCGAGCGCTGCATGTCGGTGACTTCTTCAGGACGCTCGTCGATCAGGAGCACGATCAGGTAGCAATCGGGATGATTGGCGGTGATGGAGTGCGCGATGTTCTGCATCAGCACCGTCTTGCCGGTACGCGGCGGCGCCACGATCAGGGCGCGTTGGCCCTTGCCGATCGGAGCGACGATGTCGATGACGCGGGCGGACAGGTCCTTCTTGGTCGAATCCTCGAGCTCCATGCGGAAGCGCTGATTCGGGAACAGCGGCGTCAGGTTGTCGAAATTGACCTTGTGCTTCGACTTCTCGGGATCTTCGAAATTGAGCGTGTTGACCTTGAGCAGCGCGAAATAGCGTTCGCCTTCCTTCGGACTGCGAATATGGCCTTCGATGGTATCGCCGGTGCGCAGGCCGAAACGGCGGATCTGCGAGGGAGAGACGTAGATGTCGTCGGGGCCGGGCAAATAGTTCGCATCGGGCGAACGAAGGAAGCCGAAGCCGTCAGACAGAACCTCGACGACGCCCTCACCGATGATGTCGGTCTCAGCGATCGCGAGCTGCTTGAGGATAGCGAACATCAGCTCCTGCTTGCGCATGGTGCTGGCATTTTCGACCCCGTTCTCTTCCGCGAACGAGACGAGCTCGGCCGGCGTTTTCGATTTGAGGTCCTGGAGTTTGATTTCCCGCATTGGGGTAGTCCTGTGAGGAAGTAAGTAGGGAAGGGATGCGAGGTGGCTTGGAAAAAGCGGACGCCAAAGGAAGGTCCGCAGGTCTCAGCCAGGAAAGTGCCGTTGGGGCTTCAAACCTGATGCGGCGCCGATCCAAAAAGAACCGGAACGCGACCACATCCGCCTGCGTAGGGTGGGACAACATCTATATAGAAAATCGATCCAACCTCCGCAAGAAGGACTGAAGCACGCTTCTTGAGCATCAACGCGCCTAGAATGGCTTCACGACCACGCAGATCACGATCAGGATCATCAACAGCGTCGGTACCTCATTGATAATACGGTAGAATTTCTGCGTACGCCGATTTCGGTCGGCGGCGAAATCCTTCACGCAGCGGGAAAAAAAGCCGTGGACGCCCGACAGGATCAGCACCAGCGTCAATTTGGCGTGAAACCAGCCGGAGAGGTACCAGTGTCCGGCCCATACCAGATAGAGACCGGCGAGCCACGTCACGATCATCGCGGGGTTGATGATCGCCTTGAGCAGCCGCCATTCCATCACCTTGAACGTCTCGGACTGCTTCGAGCCAACCTCGGCCTCGCAATGATAGACGAACAGCCGTGGCAGATACAGCATGCCCGCCATCCAGGAGATAACGGCAATGATGTGCAGCGCCTTGATCCACTCATACATCGAGGGGGTGCCTTTCAGGGAACAGCTCGGACGGTCTTGGCGTTGCAAGCGAAGCCGTCCTGGCGAGGGACGGATACATATCCGCAAGCTCGGCTCTCCTAAACCTATTAATTTTAGAATCTAAGGTTTGAGTCTGAATGGCGGTGGATTTGACTCATGCAAGGCGATCCCGTCGTTGGTGCCGGCTTGTTCACATCCCTCAACATTCTGCCTTGCCGGCACCCTCGTTCAGTTTTGGCCGTTCGACTCAATTGCTTGCGCAGGCCCGTGGCCAGCTTATGAAGAGACAAATCCACATCTTCTCACTATCATCACGGCCATGACGTGGACTTATCCTTTTGCGAGGTGCTGTGAAGAAAGGGATGAGATATCCCGGGGCCGGGCGGTCGGCTCGGATTCTCGTCCCCGACCTCCACAGGGACTCACAGGATAGACAGGGGTTTTGGTGGCGACGAACTCCAATTATTTTCATTTGCATCTGGTGTCGGACTCGACCGGCGAGACGCTGATCACGGTGGCGCGCGCGGTCGCCGCGCAATATGCCAATGTCACTGCGGTCGAGCATGTCTATCCGCTGGTGCGCAGCCAGAAGCAGCTCGATCGCGTGCTTGACGAGATCGAGGAGTCACCCGGCATCGTGCTGTTCACGCTGCTCGAGAAGGACCTGGTCGGCCGGCTCGAGGCGAAGTGCAGGGAGATCAACGTCCCGAGCCTGTCGATCATCGGGCCGGTGATGCAATTGTTCGAGGCCTATCTCGGTGCAGCGACCACCGGGCGTGTCGGCGCCCAGCACGTGCTCAACGCCGAATATTTCCGCCGCATCGATGCGCTGAACTTCACCATGATGCATGACGATGGTCAGCATGTCGAAGGCCTCGAGGAGGCCGATGTCGTGCTGGTCGGTGTATCGCGCACATCGAAGACGCCGACCTCGATCTATCTCGCCAACCGCGGCATCCGTACCGCCAACGTGCCGCTGGTGCCGGGCATTCCGCTGCCGCATCAACTCGAGACCTTGACGAAGCCACTGGTGGTCAGCCTGCATGCAACTCCGGAACGGCTGATTCAGGTCCGGCAGAACCGCTTGCTCACCATGGGTGACCGCGACAACGAAACTTATATCGACAAGCAGGCTGTCGCCGACGAGGTCGCTTTCGCGCGGCGACTCAGCGCGAAATTCAACTGGGCGCTGCTCGACGTCACCCGTCGCTCGATCGAGGAGACGGCCGCGGCGGTGATGAAGCTCTATGCCGACCGCCAACGGGCGCGGCCGTCGGAGTGACGATCCCGTCATGAGCATCTGGCGCGGCCAAAGCAGACTGATTCTCGCGTCGCAAAGCCGCACGCGGAAGATGCTACTCGAGAATGCCGGCCTCGATTTCGAGGCGCTGCCTGCCGATATCGACGAGCGCGCCGTGCAGCGGGATTCCGGGCTTTCGGCACCGGGCGAGGTCGCCTCTCTGCTGTCGCGTGAGAAGGCGCTGTTCATTTCGAGGCGGCGGCCTGGACACTTTGTCGTCGGCGCCGACCAGACGCTGGCGCTGGGGTTGCGGATGTTCAGCAAGCCGTCCGGACGAGCCCAGGCCGCCGAGCAGCTGCACCTGCTTGCCGGCCAGGTCCATGAGCTGCATTCGGCCGTCTCGGTCGCGTGCGATGGCAAGATACTGTTTGCGGATGTGAGCGTTGCGCGCATGACGATGCGGCGGCTCAGCGCCGGTGAGATCGATGCCTATCTGGATGCGGCGGGCGACGCGGTCACCACCAGCGTCGGTGCCTATCAGCTCGAAGGCCTCGGAGTGCATCTGTTCGAGCGCATCGAGGGCGACCATTTCACCATTTTGGGCCTGCCGCTGCTTTCCTTGCTCGCCTTCCTGCGCGGCGAGAAGCTGCTTGCAGTGTAGGCTGCTTTCAAGAGACATGGCGGCGCAAAGATGTTGATCCTTGGACTGACCGGCTCGATCGGGATGGGGAAATCCACCACCGCAAAGCTGTTTACGGAAGCCGGCGTTCCCGTTTACGACGCCGACGCTTCGGTGCATCAATTGTACGAGGGCGAAGCCGCGCCGGCGATCGAGGCCGCATTTCCCGGCACGACGGCCAACGGCAAGGTCGATCGTGCAAGGCTCTCGGCGCGCGTGGTGGGCGATGCCGCCGCGATGAAGCAGCTCGAGCAGATCGTGCACCCGATGCTCGGGGCGTCCCGCCAGAAATTTTTTGCCGAAGCCGAAGCCGCCGGCGCGCCGGTCGTCGTCGTCGACATTCCCTTGCTGTTCGAGACCGGTGGCGAGAAGCGCGTCGACGCTGTCGTTGTCGTCACCACGTCGCCGGAGCTGCAGCGCGAGCGCGTGCTGGCCCGTGGCACCATGGATGCCGCAAAGCTCGACGCCATCATCGCCAAGCAGATGCCGGATGCCGAGAAGCGCAAGCGCGCGGATTTCATAGTGGATACCTCGCACGGGCTTGATCCGGTGCGCGCTCGCATCCGCGACATTCTGGGCGAGGTTGCTAAGATGCCGAAGCGGCGCGCCTGATTCGCCGCGGTCTGGTCCTTACACTCCATGCGTGAAATCGTTCTCGATACCGAAACCACCGGCCTTGATCCGTTGCGCGGCGACCGGCTGGTCGAGATCGGCTGCGTCGAGATCTTCAACCGCATGCCGACGGGACAGACCTACCACGTCTACATCAATCCCGAGCGCGACATGCCGGCGGAAGCGTTCGCCGTGCACGGTCTGTCGACCGAATTCCTCGCCAGCAAGCCGCTTTTCAGCGAGGTGGTCGACGAGTTCCTGGCCTTCATCGGCGATACGCCGCTGGTGATCCACAACGCGTCGTTCGACGTCAGCTTCATCAATGCCGAACTCGACCGGATCAAGAAGCAGGCGATCCCGAAGGACCGCCTGGTCGACACTCTGCTGCTCGCGCGCCGCAAGCATCCCGGCGTGTCGAACCGGCTCGACGATCTCTGCTCGCGCTATTCGATCGACAATTCCCGCCGCACCAAGCACGGCGCGCTGCTCGACGCCGAGCTGCTCGCCGAGGTCTATATCGACCTGATCGGCGCCCGGCAGTCCCAGCTCATCCTGGCATCGGAGACGTCGGATACGCGCGCCGGCAGCTATGGTGATTCACCGCGGCGGCAGCGCGAAGTTCCGCTCGTCGCGCGGGTCAGCGACGCCGATCGCGACGCACACCGGGCGTTCGTCGCTACGCTCGGCGACAAGCCGATCTGGAACGACTATTTGCCGGCGCCGGCTGCTGCGCCGGCCGCCTAGATCTCACCCAAACGCGCCGATCAGCTCGGCTTGACGCCGGACGCTGCCTGGGCGGCGGCCTGCCGTTCCATGTTCTGGCGGTAGAGACCGACGAAATCGACCGGATCGAGCATCAGGGGCGGGAAGCCGCCGTCGCGGACCGAGGTCGCGACAATCTCGCGCGCGAACGGGAACAGCAGGCGCGGGCACTCGATCATGACCAGCGGATGCAGGTTTTCCTTCGGAACGTTCACGATCCGGAACACGCCGGCATAGGCGAGGTCAAAGCTGAACATCACCTTGCCCGCGCTCTCGGCCTTGCCCTCGATCGACAGGATGACCTCGAACTCGTTCTCCGAGAGGTTGTTGGCGCCGACATTGATCTGGATGTTGATCGCCGGCTGCTGCTGTTGCGGGCCGAGCGAGGACGGGGCGTTCGGATTCTCGAACGAGAGGTCCTTGGTGTACTGCGCCAGGACGTTGAGCTGGGGAGGGGCCTGTTCGACGGGTGCGCCGTTGCCGTTGGTCATGAAATGTCTCCTGAAGCGGCGTTCGATGGACAGGGTGTCCGACGGCACGCGTTAAGGTGTTGGAAGTCGATGCCGCGCGAGTGGCTATCATAGGCCCGGCTCGGTCGACAAGGACGACGAACCGAAACTGCGCCCGGAGTATTTGCGGCGCGGGAGGTTGCCAAGCTTCTGGCGCAATCCCTTAACGACTTCCTAAATTATTGAATATGCGCGATTTCCGGGCAGTAACGGGTTTCCCCCCACCATTAAAACGCGCTACAATTGGGCGCGCCAAAAAGCGCCATTGGCCGGGCATAGTTTCGTGCCTACATGCTGCGGACTCAATCGGCGATGTAATCTCTGCCGTTCCTGACCGGGAACGTTTGACCGGAAGCACTTGGACGGCCGGCCGGTTGCCGGCAGAGACCAGAAAGCGAATTCGACGTGGACATCTACACCATCATCTTCCTGGCGCTGGCTGTCTTTATCTTCCTGCGCCTGCGCAGCGTCCTCGGACAGCGCACGGGAAGCGAGCGGCCGCCTTATGATCGTGCCGCGCCCAACGTCGTGCAGCGCAGCCAGGATAACAATGTTGTCCCGATGCCGGGCTCGGTGATCGACCAGCCGCCGATGGCTCCGTCAGCCGAGCCGGCTGAACCGTCGGATCGCTGGAAGGGCGTTGCCGAGCCGGGAACGCCGCTGGCGCAGGGCCTCGACGCGGTGGCCGCCCAGGACTCCTCGTTCGATCCGCGGCATTTCCTGTCGGGCGCGCGCTCGGCCTATGAGATGATCGTGCTGGCCTTTGCCAATGGCGATCGCCGCGCACTGAAGGACCTGCTGTCGACCGAGGTCTACGAAAGCTTCGAGACCGCGATCAAGGATCGCGAGAAGCACGAGCAGAAGACCGAGACACGATTCGTGTCGATCGACAAGGCCGAGATCGTCGGCGCGGAAACACGCGATCGTCTGGCCCAGCTCACGGTCCGTTTCGTGTCGCAGATGATCTCGGTTACGCGCGACAAGGCGGCCACGATCGTCGACGGCAGTCCGGACAAGGTTGCCGACATCACCGATGTCTGGACCTTCGCCCGCGACGCGACATCCCGCGATCCGAATTGGAAGCTGGTTGGTACTGGAAGCGCTCACTAGACGTCTCAGCTATGGGCGCCTCGCCATTGCGTGTTGCGCGCTGGCTGTTCTGTGTTCCACGGCGGCGATAGCCGCGCGCTACAGATTGAATCGTCACGCGTCGCCACACGAGCATGCGCGCCAGATTCCCTATCCCAATCTCGAATTGCCGCTGCAGGTGAACGGCAGCCAGTACCAGCCGGTCTCCTGGGCGGAACTCCAGGGCTGGAACGACGACGATCATCTTGCGGCCTACAAGGCGTTCCGCGCCAGCTGCAAGCCGATCGCAGCCCAGCAGGGCACGCCGGCCGAACCGAAAGCGCTCGGCAGCTCGCTGCGCGACCCCTGCCGGATCGCCAAAGCGCTCGAGCTCAGCGACAGCGCCGAGGCCAGGGATTTCTTCGAACAGAACTTCGTGCCGCTGCGTATCTCGCGGCTCGGCGAGGATGCCGGCTTTGTCACCGGCTATTACGAGCCGGTACTCGAGGGCTCGCGGACGCAGACCGACGTGTTCAACGTACCGGTCTATCGCCGCCCGTCCAACCTGTTCGTGCGCGGCAAGACGCAGGATTCGGTCGGCCTGCCCAACAGCGGTCCGGTGTACCGCAAGATCGGCCGGCGCAAGCTCGTGCCTTATTACGACCGCGCCCAGATCGAGGATGGTGCGATCGCCGGCCGCGGCCTCGAAATCTGCTGGCTGAAGAGCCAGACCGATTTGCTGTTCGCGCAGATCCAGGGCTCGGCGCGGATCAAGCTGACCGACGGCACCACGCTGCGCATCAATTACGACGCCCATAATGGCTATCCCTACACGCCGGTCGGACGCATCCTGATCGACCGCGGCATCATCCCGAGGGACCAGATGTCGATGCAGAAGATCAGGGAGTGGATGGACCAGAACCCTGACGGCGCCAAGGAACTGCGGCGGCAGAACCGCGCCTATGTCTTCTTCCGCGAGGTCCCGCTGTCGGACAAGGACGAGGCCGTTGGCGCCCAGGGCGTGCCGCTGACGCCGGGCCGTTCGATCGCCGTCGACAAGGCGCTGCATGTCTACGGCACACCGTTCTTCATCGCGGGCGAGTTGCCTATTGAATCGGAGCAATCGAAGACGCCGTTCCACCGGCTGATGATCGCACAGGACACCGGCTCGGCCATCGTCGGTCCGGCGCGCGCCGATCTCTATTTCGGGGCGGGCGCCGATGCGGGAAAGGTCTCGGGCCGGCTTCGCCACAACATGCAGTTCGTGATGCTGGTGCCGAAGGGCCTCGACCCCGTCGCGCGCGGGCGCAAGCTGCCGGTGCCGGATGCGCGGCCGTCGGCCAGGATCGCAAAGCTGTTTCCGCAGACCGATCCGCAGAAGGACAGGTCCGCGGATACGCAAGCCGTGTCCGCCGCCAAGACGACGGCCAAGGATGCGGTCAACCCGGCGGTTCCGGCAAAGGGTGCCGCGCCTGCCAGGCCGGCGGCACCTCCTGCGACGACCCCTGTTGCGCAGGCTGCCCCTGTGGCAGAACCGGTGCCGCTGCCGGCCGCCCGGCCCGACATTCCGCAAGTCCAGGAGAAGCGGCGTTTCCGGCGCTATCGCCATCACCGCTACCAATGAAGCGCCCCGCACCGATTCCCGATCTCTCCGCCCCATCGCGGCGCAAGCGTGCGCTGAGCGAGGAGGAGCGCGCGCTGTGGGAGAGCGTTGCGAAACAGGTCAAGCCGCTGCGCAAGAAGCCCGCGCAGGCGAAAGCTCATGCCGCATCCCACGACGCGGCCACGCCCCACATTGCGGCCAAGCCCGTGCCGGTCAAACCGCAAACGCCCGTGAAGGCCGTCCCGGTACCGCGGCCGCAAGTGCCGCCGCTGGCGCCGATCGGCCGCCGCGAGCGCGCGAAACTGTCGCGCGGCAGGCATGAGATCGACGCAAGGCTCGATCTGCACGGGATGACGCAGACGCGCGCGCATCGGGTGCTGTTCGACTTCCTGCAGCGCGCCCATCACGACGGGCTGACCTTCGTGCTCGTCATCACCGGCAAGGGCAAGGTCGGCGGGGCGGACCCGGAGCGCGGCGTGCTGCGGCGCCAGGTGCCGGAATGGCTCAGCCTGCCGGAATTCCGCTCGCTGGTCGTCGGCTTCGAGGAAGCCCATATCGGCCACGGCGGCGAGGGCGCCCTCTATGTGCGCGTGCGGAGAGCCCGCGGCTAGAACGGTCGCACGATCCCGACGCGCGGGATCAGCGTGACGACCCAGCCGAAGGTGTTCGTGCCGCGATCGTCTGGCGGGATCATCGGCACGTCCTTCGACGACGGCAGCATCTTCACCGCATGCAGCATCAGGAACATGCAGACCGCCCAGTTCGAGATCCAGCGCGAATAGTCGAACACGACCGCGAACATGATGAGGTAGCCGGCGCTGATCATCATGATCGCCGCTATCACGACTTTCCGATGCAAGTCGCTGCCGAGCGCGCCGATCAGCCGTGCGAAATAGCGCCACAGCGGTGCGTGCAGCCAGATCAGGAGCGCAAACACCGGGATGCCGAGGATGTTCGAGGGCATGCGGGCCCAGGTATCGGTGATCTCCTTCGACAGCGGCTGATACCAGATGTAGCCGAACTGAAGCAGATCGGTCCGCGATGGATCGACCATCCGGTCCCGCAGATGGCGAAGGAATTCGTCATAGGGCACATCGACCGTGCCGGCGAATTGCGCGACCAGGAACAGGATGCCGACTGCTGCCAGCGCCACGATCCCGGCCGCGGCATTGCGCGGCGTCACACCCTGCACGAGGTAGAGGCGCAGCACCACGATGGCCGCAATGGTCGGCACGTACATCAGGACGAAGATGTGATGGATCAGGATCAGCACGACCGACATCAGCGCGGCCACCAGCACATAGGCGATGGAGCGCGCCGGGATCAGCAGCAGCACGATCGTCAGCGCGCAGCCATAGATGTCGAAATGGCCGAGCGTGTGCATGAAATTCTTCAGGAAGAACGGCGATCCCGCGATGAAGACGAACAGCGGCAAATGCGCATCGTCAAAGCCGAAGGTGCGGCGAAACAGCTTTGCGAACAGGCCGAGCGTCACCAGCCAGATCGCGCCGGCGAGCGCAAACACCAGCCACACCGGCACCTTGTCGGTGAACAGTGAGACGATGGCGCCGACCAGCGCGCGCTTGGTGAAGCCGTAGTGATAGTCGACCAGCAGGTGGATGTAGGGGACGTATGGCGGCAGCCGGATCTTGACCAGAAACACCCCGAGCATGACGGCGGCGTTGATGGCCAGCAGCAGGCGCCAGGGGTTTTGCCAAAATCTCAAATCAAGACTCATTGTCGTCCCGGCCAGGCGAAGGGCGAACCGGGACCCATGACCACCAGCCTGCATTTGGCGAAGGCCGGGGCCGCTACGCGCTTCCATAATGGTCGCCGGTGGTTATGGGTCCCTGCTTGCGCAGGGACGGGCGATCTTAGCTGCAAGGCCTACAAAATAAACCGGCTGAGATCGGTGTTCTTGGCGAGGTCGCCGACATGCCGGGTCACGTAATCGGCGTCGACCTGGATGGTCTCGCCGTTGCGGTCGGGCGCGGTGAAGGAGATGTCGTCCAGCACCCGCTCCATCACGGTCTGCAATCGCCGCGCGCCGATGTTCTCGACCGTCGAATTGACGGCAACGGCGATGTCGGCCAGCGCGTCGATCGCGCCATCGGTGATCTCGAGCGTCACGCCCTCGGTTTTCATCAGCGCGACGTATTGCTTGATCAGCGACGCCTCGGGCTCGGTCAGGATCCGGCGCATGTCGTCCCGCGTCAGCGCCTGCAACTCGACGCGGATCGGCAGGCGGCCCTGCAACTCGGGCAGCAGGTCCGACGGCTTTGCGATGTGGAATGCGCCCGAGGCGATGAACAGGATGTGGTCGGTCTTGACGGTGCCGTGCTTGGTCGAGACCGTGGTCCCCTCGATCAGCGGCAGCAGGTCGCGCTGCACGCCTTCGCGCGAGACGTCGCCGCCGGCGCGGTTCTCGCGCACGCAGATCTTGTCGATCTCGTCGAGGAACACGATGCCGTTGTTCTCGACCGCGCTGATCGCTTCCAGCACCAGCTGGTCGGTGTCGAGCAGCTTGTCGGATTCCTCGTTGACCAGGATCTCGTGCGAGCCTTCGACCGTGAGGCGGCGCGTCTTGCTGCGCCCGCCCATCTTGCCGAAGATGTCGCCGAGCGAGATCGCGCCCATCTGGGCGCCGGGCATGCCGGGGATCTCGAACATCGGCATGCCGCTGCCGGACGACTGGGTCTCGATCTCGATTTCCTTGTCGTTGAGCTCGCCTGCGCGCAGCTTCTTGCGGAACGATTCGCGCGTCGCAGGGCTGGAGGACGCACCGACCAGGGCATCCAGCACGCGCTCTTCAGCCGCGAGCTGGGCACGTGCCTGGACGTCCTTGCGCTTGCGCTCGCGGGTTTGCGTGATCGCAACCTCGACGAGGTCGCGGACGATCTGCTCGACGTCGCGGCCGACATAGCCGACCTCGGTGAACTTGGTGGCCTCGACCTTGAGGAACGGCGCGCCCGCGAGCTTGGCCAGCCGCCGCGCGATCTCGGTCTTGCCGACGCCGGTCGGCCCGATCATCAGGATGTTCTTGGGCAGAACCTCCTCGCGCAAGGAACCGGCAAGCTGCAGCCGCCGCCAGCGATTGCGCAGGGCGATCGACACCGCACGCTTGGCGTCGCCCTGGCCGACGATAAAGCGGTCAAGTTCGGAAACGATTTCACGGGGGGAGAAGTCGGTCATGGGCTCTAGCTAGGTTGAAAGAAAGCCGTCGGCAAGCGCTGTTCCGTGCCTGCGACCTTGGTGTCATGCGTCGCGGACCATCAAGAGCGCCGGTCCGTCTGGTGTCTCGACCATGCGCGTCCTGCGGAAGCCCGCCTTCTCATAGGCGCGGACCGCACGTTCGTTCGCCGGGCTGGGATCGGTGAGGATTCGCGGGACGCCTTGCGCCAGCCGCTCCTCGACGAAGCTGCGGATCAGCGCGGCACCATGACCAAGCTCGATCATGCCGGGTTCGCCGATGAACAGGTCGATGCCGCGCGCTCCCCCGGGCTGGCGGCCGAAGCCGGAATCCCACGCGGTCAGGTCATAGCACTGGATGTAGCCGAAATCGCGCTCCGTGGTCGTGACGATGAACTGGTCCATCGCCGGCTCGTCGAGGTCGCCGCTGACCAGCGCATATTGCTCTGCCGGATCGCCCCACCACTCCCGGACATGCGGCAGCGTGAGCCACCGCTTGACCAGCGGCAGGTCGTCCGTCGTCATCGGGCGAAAGCGATAGGGGCCAGCCATGCTCAGCCGCCGATCGTCTCGATCGTCACGTTCCTGTTGGTGAAGACGCAGATATCGGCCGCGATATCGAGCGCGCGGCGCACGATGGTCTCGGCGTCCTTGTCGGTGTCGATCAATGCGCGGGCGGCGGCGAGCGCATAGTTCCCCCCGGAGCCGATCGCCATGACGCCGGATTCAGGCTCCAGCACGTCGCCGGTGCCGGTCAAGACCAGGGAGACGTCCTTGTCCGCGACGATCATCATGGCCTCGAGCCGGCGCAGATAGCGGTCGGTACGCCAGTCCTTGGCGAGCTCGACGGCCGCCCGGGTCAACTGCCCCGGATATTGCTCCAGCTTGCTTTCGAGCCGCTCGAACAGGGTGAAGGCATCGGCGGTGGCGCCGGCAAAGCCGCCGATCACGTCGCCCTTGCCGATCCGGCGGACCTTTTTTGCATTGGCCTTGATCACGGTCTGGCCGATCGAGACCTGCCCGTCGCCGCCGATCACGACCTTGCCGCCCTTGCGGACGGTGCAAATCGTGGTGCCATGCCAGACCGGCAGCTCGTTTGGGGATGCTTGCATAGGTTACCTCTCTCTGGGGGCAGATTTAGGCGGTCGGGCAGGGGGTTACAATCGGGGGATTTTGCTCACCATGGCCGGAAGTTTTGGGCTTTTCGGCGTCATCCCGCAGTAGCGAAGGTGACATCGGCCTGTTAAAAGACCGGCGTTTTCGGCACGGGAAAGCTTAATCTTCATGCGCACCGCAACCATCAGGCGCAAGACCAAGGAGACCGACATCGAGGTGACGGTGAACCTCGATGGAACGGGCGTGTCCACGGTTTCGACCGGAATCGGCTTCTTCGACCATATGCTCGACCTCCTGGCCCGCCATTCGCGCATCGACATCACGGTGAAGGCGGATGGCGATCTCCATGTCGATTACCACCACACCACCGAAGACGTCGGAATCGCGCTTGGTCAGGCCGTGAAGCAGGCGCTCGGCAACATGGCCGGCATCACCCGCTATGCCTCGATCCACATGCCGATGGACGAGACGCTGTCGCGCGTCGTGATCGACATTTCCGGCCGTCCGGTGCTGGTGTTCAAGGCCGACTTCCCGCGCGACAAGATCGGCGAGTTCGACACCGAGCTGGTGCGCGAGTGGTTCAACGCATTCACGATGAATGCGGGCGTGACTTTGCACGTCGAGACCCTATATGGCGAGAACAGCCATCATATCGCCGAATCCTGCTTCAAGGGTTTGGCCAGGGCGCTCCGGGCAGCTGTCGCGATCGATCCGCGCGCCTCGGGCGAGGTGCCCTCGACGAAGGGTCAGCTCGGCGGCTGACCATCTACCATTTCGGCCTACCAATTCGGCGGAGTTCCGGATGCCGGTCTACACAGTGCATGCCCCGACGGGGAACGGTGCCGATCTTGCGGCGACCGACAAGTTCGCCTTCGTGCGCGACGGCTTCCATTTCTGGGCCGCGGTCGCGAGCGTGATCTGGCTTGCCTGGCATCGGCTGTGGCTGGCGCTGTTCGGCTGGATCGTCCTGACCTTTGCGATCGATTTCGCTCTTGCCTGGCTCGGCGTCGGGCGCGGTGCGATCTTTTTTGTCGACCTGGTGCTGGCACTGCTGATGGGGTTGGAGGCGGCGAGCCTGCGGCGCTGGACGCTGTCGCGGCGCAAATGGCGCCAGCTCGACATCGTGGTGGCGGACTGCGAGGAGGCCGCCGAGCGCCGCTTCTTCGAGCGCTGGACGGCGGGGCATCGCGGCCTCGTCAACGATCAGAGGTCGGTCGACCGCGGCGCACCGCCGCCGACCCGGACCATTCCCGGCCAGCCGTTCTCGAAAGCACCGCCGCTGCCGCAGGGCGGCATTATCGGATTGTTTCCAGAGCCAGGAGGATCGCGATGACTGTTGCAATCATCGATTACGGCTCCGGCAATCTGCATTCCGCGGCGAAAGCCTTCGAGCGCGCCGCCCGCAGCATGGAGGATCCGCAAGCCATCAAGGTGACCCGTGATCCCGATGCGGTGTATCGCGCCGACCGCATCGTGCTGCCCGGCGTCGGCGCCTTTGCCGACTGCCGTCGTGGTGTCGACGCGGTCGACGGCATGCTGGAGGCGCTCACCGAAGCGGTGCGTGTCAAGGCGCGGCCGTTCTTCGGCATCTGCGTCGGCATGCAGCTGATGGCGACGCGCGGCAAGGAGCACGTCACGACCGCGGGTTTTGACTGGATCACGGGCGATGTCGTGAAGATCGAGCCGCGCGATGAAGGCCTCAAGGTCCCGCACATGGGCTGGAACACGCTCGACCTCGTCCGCGAGCACCCGGTGGTGGAGCGGCTGCCGCTCGGGCCGAAGGGGCGTCATGCCTATTTCGTGCACTCCTATCACCTCAACGCCGCCAATGAGGCGGACGTGCTGGCACGCGCCGACTATGGCGGTCCAGTCACCGCGATCGTGGCCAAGGACACCGCTGTTGGCACCCAGTTTCACCCCGAGAAAAGCCAGCGCTTCGGCCTCGCTTTGATCTCGAATTTCTTGAAGTGGAAGCCGTGATCCTCTTTCCCGCGGTTGACCTGAAGAACGGCCAGTGCGTGCGCCTGGAGCAGGGCGACATGGCGCGCGCCACCGTTTTCAATCTCGATCCGGCGGCGCAGGCGCGGGCCTTCGCTGCGCAGGGCTTCGAATATCTCCATGTCGTCGATCTCGACGGCGCCTTTGCCGGCAAGCCGATGAACGCGCATGCGGTCGAGGCAATGCTGAAGGCCGTCACCATGCCGGTGCAGCTTGGCGGCGGCATCCGCGATCTCCAGACCATTGAGGCGTGGCTCGACAAGGGCATCACGCGCGTGATCATCGGCACCGCCGCGGTGCGCGATCCGGAGCTCGTGAAGGGCGCAGCGAAGAAATTCCCCGGCCGGGTTGCCGTCGGTCTCGATGCGCGCGACGGCAAGGTCGCGGTCGAAGGCTGGGCGGAGACGTCGCATGTCACGGCACTCGAGATCGCGCAGCGCTTCGAGGACGCCGGAGTCGCCGCGATCATCTTCACCGACATCGCGCGCGACGGCCTGCTCAAGGGTCTCAACCTCGATGCGACGATAGGGCTCGCCGAGCGCATCTCGATCCCGGTGATCGCCTCCGGTGGCTTTGCCTCGATCGACGACGTCAAGGCGCTGCTGGAGCCGCGTGCCAGGAAGCTGGCCGGCGCAATCGTGGGCCGCGCGCTCTATGACGGCCGCCTCGATCCGGCAGCCGCGCTGGCCCTGATCAAGAACGCTCGAACCGCGGCCTAGGAGAGGAATATGTTCAAGGTTCGCGTGATCCCCTGTCTCGACGTGAAGGACGGGCGCGTGGTGAAGGGCGTCAATTTCGTCGACCTGCGCGATGCCGGCGATCCGGTCGAGGCTGCGATCGCCTATGACGCCGCCGGCGCCGACGAACTCACTTTCCTGGACATTACCGCCACCCATGAGAACCGCGGCATTATCCTGGATGTGGTGCGCCGGACGGCGGAGGCCTGCTTCATGCCGCTGACGGTCGGCGGGGGCGTCCGCACGGTCGAGGACATCAAGACCCTGCTGCGGTCCGGCGCCGACAAGGTCTCGATCAATTCGGCGGCGGTCAGCCGCCGGGAGTTCGTGAAGGAAGCGGCGGAGAAGTTCGGCGAGCAATGCATCGTGGTCGCGATCGACGCCAAGCGGGTCAAGCGCGCCGGCGGCTCGGACCGGTGGGAGATCTTCACTCATGGTGGACGTAATGCCACCGGGATCGACGCCATCGAATACGCCCAGGAGGTGGTTGCGCTCGGCGCAGGCGAGATCCTGCTGACCTCGATGGACCGCGACGGCACCCGGCAGGGGTTTGACCTGCCGCTCACCCGCGCGATCGCCGACAGTGTTCCCGTACCGGTGATCGCGTCCGGCGGGGTCGGCAACCTCGATCATCTGGTCGAGGGCGTTCGCGAAGGCCACGCCACCGGCGTGCTGGCCGCCTCGATCTTCCACTTCGGGGAGTTCACCATCCGCCAGGCCAAGGATCACATGGTACGCGCCGGGCTGCCGATGCGCCTCGATCCCTAGGACTCCTTGTGACGGAAATGCTAAAATCCCACGTTGGGGATGGCGCCGGCACGGTGCCGGCGCTCATGCGTGAGTTGAGTTGATGTCGCGTTTCACGGTCCACGATCTGGCCGCCACCATCGATGCCCGCGCTGCGACGGGCGGCGAGGCGTCCTACACCCGCAAGCTGCTCGACAAGGGCGCGGAGCACTGCGCCAGGAAGCTCGGCGAGGAGGCGGTCGAGACCGTGATCGCCGCGATCGGGAATGATCGCGATCATCTCGTTGCCGAGAGCGCCGACCTCGTATTCCATCTCCTGGTTCTTTTGAAATCGCGTGGCGTGAAGCTGGAGGATGTCGAGGCGGCGCTAGAGAAGCGCACGTCGATGTCCGGACTGGAAGAGAAGGCGTCGCGCAAGCGCGACTGAGCAAGGGGCGGCCTCATGGACATCCGGGCACCTGAACAGCAATACAACCCCTATCGCGTCTTCACGCGTCAGCAGTGGTCGCATTTGCGCGACGACACGCCGATGACGCTCGAGCCAGGCGAGTTCGACCGCCTGCGTTCGATGCATGACCGCCTCGACCTGCAGGAGGTCGAGGACATCTATCTTCCGCTGTCGCGGTTGCTCTCGATCTATGTCGATGCGACGCAGCGGCTTTACTATTCACAGCGCCAGTTCCTCGGCATCCGCGACCGCAAGATGCCCTACATCGTCGGCGTCGCAGGTTCGGTGGCGGTCGGCAAATCGACCACCGCGCGCGTGCTGCAGGCGATGCTGGCTCGCTGGTCGCCGCGGCCGAAGGTCGACCTGATCACGACGGACGGCTTCCTGTTTCCGAATGCGGTGCTCGAGCGGCAGGGCATCATGCAGAAGAAGGGCTTTCCCGAGAGCTACGATCTGCCGACGCTGCTGGCGTTCCTCAGCGACATCAAGGCAGGGCGCCGCCACGTGCGCGCGCCGGTCTATTCGCATCTGACCTACAACATCGTGCCGAACCAGTATGTCGAGATCGATCAGCCCGACATCCTGATCGTCGAGGGCGTCAATGTGCTGCAAGCCGGACGACTGCCCCGTGACGGCAAGGCGGTGCCGTTCGTCTCGGACTTCTTCGATTTCTCCGTCTATATCGACGCCGACGAATCGGCGTTGCGGCAATGGTACATCAAGCGTTTCCTGACGCTGCGCGACACCGCGTTCACCGATCCCAGGTCCTATTTCCACCGCTACGCGCCGCTGTCGGACGAGGAAGCAACTGCGACCGCGATCGCGATCTGGGAGCGCACCAACCTCGCCAATCTCGAGGACAACATCCTGCCGACCCGTCCGCGAGCGACCTTGATCCTGAAGAAGGGCGCGGACCACGTGGTGGAATCCGTCGCGCTTCGACGGTTGTAGCGGCACGCCGCCTCGGTCGTCATTGCCGATGACGACGGGATCGGCTGCAGCTAAGCCGCGATATGCCGTGACGCGGCTAGACCTGCGAGTGCCTCTTCGAGCTTTTCGCGATCGAGCGGCTTGATCAGGAAGCCATCCATGCCGGCTTCGAAGCAGGCATAGCGATCCTCAACCAGCGTGTTGGCGGTCAGCGCCAGGATCGGTGTGCGGCGGCCGGATTGGCCGGCCTCGAGCGCGCGGATCTGCTTGGTGGTTTCGATGCCGTTGAGGCGCGGCATCTGGATGTCCATCAGGACGAGATCATAGGGCGTACCGGCTGATGTCGCGGACAGCCAGGATTCCATCGCCTGTTCGCCGTTGGTGGTGATGACCGCCTGGTGGCCGAGCCTGGAGAGCAGCGAGCGCATCAGGAGCGCGTTGATCTCATTGTCTTCGGCGACCAGGATCGAAAGCCCCTTGTCCACCGCCGCAGCGGGAGCGGTCGCGGGTGCAGGCTCGGTCAGTGCATCGATCGCAAGGCTCGGCGCCGCGATGTCGGGCGAAGCGGTCAGCCGCGCGGCAAGCGAGGCCGCGCGCAGCGGCTTGACCAGATATCCGGTGAAGGTCGCAGCCGAGGACGCCAGCAGCTCCTGACGGGTCGCCGGCGTGAACATCACGATCCGATGGGTCGCATGGGTGCGTGCGGCATTGGCCAGTGCCTCCATCACCGTGGTGCCGAGCCCATGGTCGATCAGCACCGCGTGCCATGTCCGCTCCGGCAGCAGCGCCTCGGCCACGCCGGGATCCGGTACCATGCAGGTCTGCGCGCCCCAGCGCTGCAGCCGCCGCGAGATCAGCGAGGTTTCGATGCCCTGCGGCGCGACCAGCATGATCGACCGGCCGGAGAGGTCGGGCGCGGCGAAGCCGGCACTTTCGCCGGTGTCGGCGGCGGCAAGCGGAATCGAGACCTCAAAAGTCGAGCCCGCGCCAGGCGTGCTTGCGAGCGCGATCCGCCCGCCCATCCGCTTGACGATGCGATCGCTGATGGACAGGCCGAGGCCGGTGCCGCCATAGCTGCGCGCGATGCGTTCGTCGGCCTGCTCGAACTCGCGGAAAATGCGCTGCTGCGCCTCGGGCGCGATGCCGATGCCGGTGTCGCGAACCAGCAAGCTGATCTCGTTCGGCCAGATGCCCGGCTCGACGATCAGCGCCACGCCGCCGGTCGCAGTGAATTTGATGGCGTTGCCGGCGAGGTTGAGCAGCACCTGCCGCAGTCGAGCGGCATCGCCGATCACCTGCGGCGGCAGCTGCTCGTCGACATAGGCGGCGATCTCGATGCCCTTGGCCTGCGCGCGTGGCGCCAGCAACTCGGTGATCTCCTCGATCAGGCCTGACAATGCGAAGGCGCGATGTTCGAGGTCGATCTTGCCGGCCTCGATCTTGGAATAGTCGAGCAACTCCTCGATCAGCGCCAGCAGCGCGTCGCCTGAGCTCTTGACCGCCTTCACGTAGGTCGCCTGCTCCGGTGTCAGCTGCGTATCCATCAACAGCCCGCTCATGCCGATGATGCCGTTCAGCGGCGTGCGGATCTCGTGGCTCGCCATCGCGAGGAACCGCGACTTGGCACGATTGGCGGCATCGGCCTGGTCGCGCGCTTCGCTCAGCGCGCGCTCGCTTTCGGTCCGGTCGGTGACGTCGCGGCCGACACCCTGCATTTCCGCCGGCCCGCCGGCGTCGTTGCGCACGAGACCCTCGCGCCAGGCGATCCAGCGCGGCCCGAGCGCACCCTCGATCTTCTGGTCATGCACGCGCGTGCCGTTGGATTCGAGTGCGGTGTCGCCCTGCTCGAGCACCTTCAGCACGCTCTTGCTGCCGATCAGGTCGTCGCGCGGGATCTGCGCGAGCTCGCAATACGCGTCGTTCGCGTAGGTGATGTGGCCCTCGGCGTCGCGCAGCACGATCAGGTCGCCCTGCGCCTCAAACAAATTGCGGACGCGCTGTTCCGCCTCCTGCAGTTCCCAGTTGCGGTCGGCCATCGCTTCATTGTGCGTGGCGATCGTGCGCAGCTTCCGGCGCAGCAGCCGAAGGCGAATGCCGAGCGTCACGATCCAGAGGCAGGCGAGCGCGAACAGGAAGCTGACCCCGATCGCGAACGTATTCGGATCGTAGTCTTTCCGCTGCGACAGGATGCCCGATATGAATCCAAACGCGCCGCCGAACGCGGCGGAGAAGATCGTGAAGGAGCGGACGATCAGCGTGATCCAGCGATGGCGCCGCAGGAACCGGAGAAAGCGCAACTTGATCCTGAAGAAACGCCCCATCGACAGTAACCCTGAGATAGCCTGGTCGGTCGACGATGCGTCGCCCACCTTGCAAAGTGCTTGAGGCAGACGGCCATTTGGCGCTGCCCTGAGAACAGGGTTAACGACCGGTTAATCGGGTTAAAGGGAGGCTGCGTCGAGGCGGCGATGGCCACCATGGGCACTGACGATGAGGGCCGCGGCATCGCGTGCCGAGAATGTACTCGACTGCACGAAGACGCGGTAGTCGAACGGACCGTCATGGGACAGATAGATGACCGGATCAGACGTCGATGGACTGCGCAAGATCGCGATCAACTGCGGAACCGCGTTGCTCTCGCATGCGCCGGACTCAACGTCGTCGGTGTCGTCGATCACGGCGAAGTCGGCGGTATCAGCGCGGTCGGCGATCTGCACCCGGACGGTGGCAAGAGCGGGGTCGTCGGTGAAGCTGACATGGAGCTGCGCCAGCCACGGGATCGAGGCGATCTGCATCGCCGCGCCGCCAACCTCGATGCAGGGCCGTGGACCAGGCAGGATCTCGGCGTGGGCAAACACTGCGGCGACGGCGAGCGGGATCACCGAGGCCAGGACCTTGAAACGCAACATGACGCAACTCGCTTCCACCAAAGCCCCGCCGACCGCGGTGCTTATGGTTTGCGGAGCGTAAATGAGAGTGGTTACCGTCACGTTGACGTGGCTGACGACCGACCCGAGGCAGGGAAATCAGGCGGCGCGCCTGAGATCATCGGCCAATGCACGATAGGACAGCGCCTCGGCGAGATGCAGCCGGCCGATCTTGTCGGCGCCGTCGAGATCGGCGAGCGTCCGCGCCACCCGCAGGACGCGGTGATAGCCGCGCGCGGTGAGGTGCATGTTTTCGGCGGCCTCGCGCAGCAGTTTCTGGCCGTGGCTGTCGGGCTGCGCGATGGTTTCGAGCAGTGCGCTCGGGGCTTCCGCATTGGTGCGGACCTGCGGCATGCCGGCGGCGGCATAGCGCGCGAGCTGGATGTCGCGCGCCGCCGCGACCCGGGCGGCCGCTTCGGCCGAGCCTTCCGACGGCGGCGGCAGGATTAAGTCGGCTGCGGTGACCGCAGGCACCTCGATCCGCAGGTCGATGCGGTCCATCAACGGACCCGAGATCCGCATCTGGTAGTCGGCGGTGCAGCGGTCGACCGGCGCGCGCTTGCAGGAATAGCCGGGCTCATAGGCGCGACCGCACCGGCACGGATTCATCGCCGCGACCAGCATGAAGCGCGCAGGATAGGTGACGCGGTGGTTGGCGCGCGACACCGCGACCTCGCCGTTCTCCAGCGGCTGTCGCAGCGAGTCCAGCACGCGCGGATCGAACTCCGGCAATTCGTCGAGGAACAGAACGCCCTGGTGCGCCAGCGAGATCTCGCCCGGCTTGGCGCGCATGCCGCCGCCGGTCAGCGCGGCCATGCTGGCGGAATGATGGGGGCTGCGGAACGGGCGCCGCGCAGTGAGCGCGCCGTCGCGGATCTCGCCGGCAACGGAGGCGATCATCGAGACCTCGAGCAGTTCCGACGGCGACAGCGGCGGCAGGATCGAGGGCAGCCGCGCGGCCAGCATCGACTTGCCGGCGCCGGGTGAGCCGATCATCAGCATATCATTTTTTCAATGTCAATCAGAGTGAGTTTCCTTGATGTCATAACTAAATCACATTTGTGATTTCTTTACTGGATTGACTTTGAAATAGATTGCCAAAGTTAAGAAACTGTGCTGTAGTGGTTCCCGCTACAGGAACAACCTAGTATGGCCATCGACGAAAGCATCGCTTTGCAGGCTCTCATTGCGCGGTTCATGGGCGCCGCCGAGCGGCGCGATTTTGCTGATCGGGTCGCCGCCGAAGCCGGCAAGCGTGGAGCGGAAGAGCGCAGGTTGATCACTAACATCCAGGCGGCGATGACCGTATTCGGCCTAGACCCCCACAAGGACGAGGTTTGGAAAGAAGTAACGGCCCGTATTGGCTCTGCTGCCTACGCCGAGGCGATTGCTGAAGGAAAGGCTTCAGCCCGTAGCATTGCTTGGGACTACGAAGTCAAAACTAACTCGGGGACGGCCTTCATGGTCGAAACAAAGGGCGCTGTTCCGCCCCCACCACCGCCTCCACCCCCGCCCCCGCCCCCCTATGCGCAGGCCGAAGTCGCTGAGACCGCCGAAGCTCCCGATAACGCGGAGACCACCGGCGCCAACACCGAGACCACCAACACCGAGACCACCAACACCGAGACCACCCACACCGAGACCGCCAACACCGAGACCGCCAACACCGAGACCGCCAACACCGAGACCGCCAACACCGAGGCCGCCAACACCGAGGCCAGCAGCGCCGAGAGCACCGGCGCCAGTGTTGAGAGCATCAGCGCCGAGAGCACCAGCATCAGCGCAGAGGCGACCGAAGCTGCCGCAAAAGAAGCTGTCGCTGGTGGCAACACTGAGGGCGGCGATACGGTCGCCGAGAGCCCGTCTGAAGAGCCACAAGGCTCCGAGAGTGAGCCGCCAAAAGTAAGAGATACCGTTCTCGAAAGGCTCAAGGCAGCGGGTGACAAGGGTTTGAAAGCTGCTGAGGCCCGTCAGTACTACGAAGACACGTTCTCAACCAAGCTGCACGAAAAGACTATCGGAATGACTTTATACCGCCTCTCGAGGGAAAAACTCGCTCGTCGTGAGGGGCGCACCTGGTTCTACGTCTCGTCTAACTCAGGCGAAACGAAGAACCCCGGCGGTGGCACGCCGGGGCTTATCGATATGCTCAAGTAGAGAAAGGAGACCAGCACCATGTGGCACATGGTCAACAGCAGCGTCTAATCCGGGTCGGGCTGTGGTTGGGGGCACTACTCCCCGCCCAGCTCGGTTCGGCGCTGCTCTCGGCCCGGTAACTCAGCAGGATAGAGTAGCCGTCTACTAAACGGCATGTCGGGAGTTCAAGTCTCCCCCGGGCCACCAGTACATAAACACGCGTCACCGTGCTTCGCAAGCCATCTGGTCTCATGCGGCTCCCCGGGCACGCTTTTGCTCGGCCCTCGTCGCGGCGCGACCTTGGGGCCCCCTTCCGGACATGGTACCATTTCCGGGCGCGCCCTACCCCTTGGCTTCAAAAAGTTGAGCTAAAGCCAAAAGCCTATGCTGGGCTTCACAGGGCGGTGCCCGCTTCCGGGAAACATTGGGGATGCACGGCACCCAGGTGCCAATGCCCCCCCTAGGTGCCCCTTCGGAAGGTGCTGGGTGCCCCCCGTGGGACCCTGCCTCCTAGCGCCTACCCGCCCCACGGGCTCCCGAGGGGCCCACAGGGGCATTGTGGGGATGCCTACGCGGGGCCAAAGCTGACCCGCCGCCCATTTGGCATCTATATGTGAGCGGAACGGGACCATGCCTGTAACTTATTGTAATTGCTACTGAATATTACTGCCTTGCCCCTCGTGTCCTCCGCTCGATACGCTTGGCGAAGGGTGCAAAATGCACTCCCTGTATTTGCACCCCTAAAATGGGCTGTCGTCTGGCATGGCGATTTGGGCCGCCAGTTCCTCAATATCCTCCGAGTAGTCCCCTGCCCAGTGTTGCATCAATGCCCTCGGCAGTTCCGCATTAAGCATTTGGAAGGCCAACGCCGTGACCTCCATGTCCTTCATGATCCCGGCAGCAACATTGGTCCTCTGGATGAGGTCCACAATCTCTTGGGCCTTCCGCTCCTTCCAAGTGTCCCGCTCTTCATCGGTGTAGGCCGCTGCCGACTTCCCCTGCCAAATATCTCTCGCCTTGGGCCATGACAGCTTCATGGGGTCCACTGGCTGCTCCCCCGCTGCCGCTGCTGCCGCCTCTATTGCCTTTGGTAGCCCCTTCCAGGCTGCCCTCATGTACTTCACTTGTCGCAGAGAGACGGATGTCCGGTCAGCTATCTCCTGTGCCGTAAGGCCCCCGAGGTCCTCCTTCACTATCTGCCAAGCGGCCTCGCTCTTGGCGTGTTTCGTCATCGGCAGCTTATCTTTGACGTTACAGGAGAGTGCCAGCAGCCGCGCCGCAGCTAGGTCCCCCGGAAACACCTCCACAGGTATCCCCCCGTCCCACCCTGCGGTGTCATAGGCTGCAAGGCGGTGGTGCCCATCAATCACGTAGAAACTCTGCCCCACCGGCATGACCAACAGGGGCGCTAGTGGCTTGCCCTGTTCCTCGATTGCCTTGGCGAGCGTGTGAATATGGTCACGCCTGCTCCACTGATCCGCGCTTTCGCTCCCTCTCCACTGAAACACCCGCTCAGCAATGCAAATGTCTGCCCGTGCGACCTTGCGCCTATCGGGCCCTCTGGTGGCGTTGCCCGCCGCCCCATTGCCCGCCTTGCGGCTGGCCTCAATATGCGCCTGTAGTTGTTCGGCGGTCCTTCCGCTGTCCGCTGGCGTCTGCACGTTCTCTTTGAGTACGCGGCGGGTCCTCACTTTGTCCCACGGGTCCTTCTTAGCTTTGGTGTTGGTGGCTTGCTTCTTCATTGTCCCGTTTCTTCCGCGTTCTTCTCAATCTGATTAGCGTCCCAGTCGTAGCGCCTTGTAATGAACGCCGTTTCCTGCGGTTCATCGGCGTGGTGCCAGTGTATTTCCAGGCCTCCCTCAGCGGGCCTCATGACCAGCTTGCGCACCGCGCCCCGCAGCGCCTTATTGGCCTCCTCGGTGTCTATGGTTTCCGCTGTGAGCGCCTCCTCGACTGCTGCCAGCCGTAGCTTGACGTTGGTGCTAGTCATGGTGTCCCGCCGCGCCAGCATCTCCCGCAGGTTCTCTTTGGCCTCCTCAAGCGCCTGATCCAACGTGTTCAACGCCTGTCTCGCCGCCCTGCTCTTATCGGTGATAGTTATCTCCAAAAGCTCGCGTACCCTGTCCTCTCCGTCATCAATTGCCGCGCGCTGCTGTGTAATCTTCTCGTCCATCTCTGCGGTGTCATTGCCCCTTGGAGCCTCTTCCAAGACGAGGCGAATTATCCGGCGCATCTCCTCCTCTGCATCGTGGTACGGGATGCTTTCGTACTTGCACGTTCCCGACTTCGCGTGCGCTGCTGAGCACACGAGGTACACATGCTCTCCCTTGTTGACCCGAGTTACAGTGCCGCCGCAATGCCGACATTTCAGAACCCCCGCGAATATGGACTGCACCGGGGCGTTGGTGTTCTTGCCTCTGGCCCCAGTGGTGCTCAGGCGGGCATTCACCCGCTCGAATAGTTCGCGGTCTATGGCGGCGGGGAAGCGGTGCAGGATAGGCTCTTGGGGTGTCCGTTCCTTGGTGCGCTTACCGTCCACCTTCCGCACCGTGTGTGGGACAAATACGCCGATAGCCGCTTTGTTGGTCAGTAGTTTGCGGATGTATGACTTGTGCCAGAATTTGGCCTTCCATCCCCCCGCGCCCCATGTGTCAACCTTGGCCTCATTGAGCTGTGCCGCGATGGTGTGCTGTCCCATGCCATCGTCAGCCATCTCAAATATCCAGCGCAGCCTCTCCGCCCGCTCGTCGATCAACTCATAGCTTTTCTTCTCAGTGTTCCAGCGTATCCACGCGGGTAGCCTCCGGGTGTAGGGTTTGGTCAGCCTCTCCTCGCTGGCGAACACGCGGCGTTTCTCGGCATACTTCTGGGCGACCCGCATACCTTTCACTGCGCTCTCTTGGTTGCCGCGTGCGAACGAGAGCACCATTGCGATGAGGTGCATCAGGCCATCTTGGCTGCGTAGGGTCTCCATGTTGTATTCGCGCCCAAGGCCGCCGTTGTCCGACAGATCAACGACGGTGATGCCCGCGCGGATGATCTTCTGCATCTCGAATGAAGCATCCGCTGCTGGCTCTCGGCTCAACCTGTCAAGGCTTTCGACAAGCAGCCATGAGCCCTTCGGCACAGTGCCCTCCTCCACCGCCTTGAGGAACGCACCGAGGTTTCCAACGTCTCGGTTGGCTCCTGTGTACGCAGAGACGCCCCGGTCAGTGAGGTTCAATTCGGTGTCGAGCGGGACACCCATGCGGTTAGCCCACGCCTGTGCTATGGCTGTCTGTCGCCGCAGGCTGTCTCCCAGCGCCTGTGCAGGCGTAGAGAAGCGTTTGTAGCTGTAGGCTCTGGGTTGCTGCTGGGTGTCCGGCGGAGGCGCCTGGCCTGCTGCGGGAATGGTGATGCGGTTCATTGCGGGTCTCTGTTAGCCCACCATGGGCAGTGAGACAATCACATGAGCAGGTGATGCCCGCCGGCGGCCGCGATCTCGAGTGCGCGTTTCGCACTCTCCTGGCCCTTGATGTCGCGCAGGTCGGGCAACGCCTCCCCGCGTTCATGCACCTTCGGCTGTGGCCGCGACAGCACCTGCGTGCCCTTGAAGTGGTTGGCGATCTGGATCAGCGACTGCGCGGCGATGATCTGGATGTCCGGGCTGGCCCAGGCCGCTTCCGAGCCGCAGGCTGCCGGGCAGATCAGCCCCTCGTCGCGCGAATTGGCGCCGATCGCGGCCGGCAGCACGCCGGCCACCGGGGCGATCGAGCCGTCGAGCCCGAGTTCGCCGAGCACGGTGAAGCCTCTCAGCGCATCCGGCGGGATCGCGCCAATTGCCGCCATCAGCCCAAGCGCGATCGGGAGGTCGTAATGACTACCTTCCTTGGGCAGGTCGGCGGGGGCGAGGTTGACGGTGATCCGTCGGGCGGGCAGTGCCAGGCCGGATGCGATCAGCGCCGAGCGCACCCGCTCCCGAGCCTCCGACACCGCCTTGTCGGGAAGGCCGACGATGGCAAAGGCCGGGAGGCCCGGTGCAACCTGCACCTGTACGTCGACCGCGCGGGCCTCAATCCCCTCGAACGCGACGGTGGAAACCCGCTGGACCATGCTGCCCCTATCTTCTGCAATCAAAGGTAGCGGAAGCGGATCACCAAGGCAAGAACATTAAGGGAACATTCATCGGGCGTCATCTGCCATCCAACCGGAAATGGCCGCTGCAAAGCCGTGGGTTTGATGTCCGCTGTTCGTTCAGGGGCCGAATATCACCAGTTCGGTGAAGGTCAGGTCCCCCAGCTGCGGCGGCTTGGGACCCTTGAAATATCTCAGCCCCCTGTTCGGGAAGTGCCGGCCGAACAGACCTGGAATCCTCTCTTTGGCATCGACCAGGCAAAGCAGGATGCCGCGTCGCAGCAGGAAACGCCCGATCGTGCCGGCGCACCGGCCCAGATCCGCCGGAGAGCGGCAGTAGACGATCTGGCCGCACGGGATGAGGCCGTGGCCTATCCGGCGCGCCACGACCACGAAGGGAAACACTGCGCCATCGCAGACGCAAATCAGCGAGAGGCACCCCAGGGCGGAGTGTTCCGAGAGCGTATATCTCTCGCTCTCGGACAGCAGCGCCATTTCAGCAAGGTCGCAACGAGCTTCAAGCACCCGGCAAGACCGCCGCACCGGATTGAGCGCGGGCACGAACGCGAACTGTCCGTTGGAAAAGAGGCGAAATCCAATCGCCTCGTTGGCTTTCAATGTCGCGGGCGCGGGTGAGATGTTTGTGAAGGTCACCCCCTTCTGTCTGAGAAGCGCTCCGACCAGCTTGGCGGCATAGGGACGGAACCCCGCATCGACGGACCAGCTTGAAAGATTGCAGCGGACTTCGTCGCCGTCCCGTCCCGCGTGGAGGGAGTAGAGCGTCATAACCACGCCGACGATCCGGCCGGATTTCTCCAGGGCAAGGCCGTATCGCGGGAAATCAGCGACGGCAGGCCGTTGCGACAAGCGGGTCAGCGCCTGTGCCCAGTAACGCCGTCCGCGTCCCGGGAAACCCCTGCAGAGACAATCGATCACTCCTTCCCAATCACTCTCGCGAATTGGTCGACAGCTAAGGTCGAGAGGGAGCGCACCAAGTACGGCCATACGCAACCCGAAGATGAAAAATCAATATTGCCTGTTGTACCGGCTTTGAAAGGGAAGTCGGAAACCCGCTGAACCGCGCTGCCCTATCCTCTGCAATCGACGGTAGCGGACGCGGCGACTCGAGGGCAATGCCTCCAAGGCATTACCGATTCCAGATTAGAACTTTTTGGGAACATCCGGTGTGGCGCTTCTGCTCACCCGATCGGAGCGCCTCGCATTGGCGCGGATGATCTTCTTGAATGAAACAGGGATTTCCGGATCAACAACGCGAGCTTATTTCGCAGCGCGCCTTGCCTCGATGGCATCCCAGATCATCGCCGCGACGTCGGGGCCGTTGAGCCGCGCGATCGCACGGATGCCGGTCGGCGAGGTCACGTTGATCTCGGTGAGATTGCCGTCGATCACGTCGAGGCCGACGAACAGGAGCCCGCGCTCGCGCAGCGCCGGGCCGACGGCGGCGCAAATCTCGCGCTCGCGGTCGGAGAGCTCCGTCGCCCTGGCCGCGCCGCCGCGCACCATGTTGGAGCGCAGGTCATCCGCGGCCGGCACGCGGTTGACCGCGCCGGCGAACTCGCCGTCGACCAGAATGATGCGCTTGTCGCCGTGCTTCACCTCGGGAAGGAAGCGCTGGATCACCCAGGGCTCCTTGAACGTCACCGAGAACATGTCGAACAGCGAGCCGAAATTCATGTCCTGCGGCATGACGCGGAACACCGCTGCGCCGCCATGGCCGTGCAGCGGCTTCATGACGACGGCGCCATGCCGATCCCGGAACGCGTTGATCTCGTCGAGGTCGCGCGAGATCAGGGTCGGTGGCATCAGCTGCGGGAAATTCATCACGAACAGCTTTTCCGGCGCATTGCGCACGCTGGCCGGATCGTTGACCACCAGGGTTTTGGGGTGGATGCGCTCGAGGAGGTGGGTCGAGGTGATGTAGGCGAGGTCGAAGGGCGGGTCTTGGCGCAGCAGCACGACGTCATAGGCATTGAGCGCCTCGCGCTTCGGCTCGCCGAGCGTGAAGTGATCGCCGGCCTCGTCGCGCACGGTCAGATGCTGCACCGGCGCCACCAGTTCGTCGCCGTTCAGCGACAGCTTGTCCGGCGTGTAATAGGAAATGCCGTGGCCGCGCTTCTGCGCCTCGAGCAGCAGCGCGAAGGTGGAATCGCCGCGGATGTTGATACGCGCGATGGGATCCATCTGGACTGCGACTTTCAATTTCATGGCGTTTCCCGCGAGGTCTGGAGAAGGAATTTACCGGCTTGCGTCGAATGCCGCTAACAGATGGCGCGGCAGGCTGCGCGGCGCAATCAGGACGGCGTCGAATCTTAAGTCGAATTCGGCATGCTCGGGATGCGCCATCAGCCAGGCCTGCGCGGCATCGATGATGCGCCGCTGCTGGCGGAGCGTCACTGCGTAGGCGGCATCGTCGAGGCTGGCACGGGCCTTGACCTCGATGAAGGCGATCAGATTGCGCCGGCGCGCCACGAGGTCGATCTCGCCATAGGGCGTGCGGAAGCGCTTTGCGAGGATGCGATAGCCCTTGGCGATCAGATAGGCTGCGGCGCGGGTCTCCGCGGAGAGGCCGGTGCGGAAGGCCGCGACGCGTTGGGGGGAAGCGCTGTCAGTCTTCGGCATCATCGCCCCTGGCCGTCCTGGCGAGCTCCAGCGCGCGGGCATAGACCTCGCGGCGCGGCCGGCCCGACAGCTCGACCGCGTGCGCGACGGCGTCCTTGACGCTGCTGCGCGCAAGCTGCGTGCGCAGCAGGTCGTCGAGGGCGTCCTCGCCCATCACGCCGGCATCGTCGGCCGGCGGGCCGACGACGAGCACGAACTCGCCGCGCGTTTCCAGCGTATCCGCCCGCGCGGCCAGCTCCGCGACCGGAGCGCGCTTGATGTCCTCATGCAGCTTGGTCAGCTCGCGGCAGATCGCGGCGTCGCGGCCCGCCATGGTCGCGGCGAGATCGCGCAGCGTCTCCTGCACGCGATTGCCGGACTCGAACATCACGATCGTCGAGGAGATCCGGGCGAGCTCGGCAAGCCGCGCGCGCCGCGCATGCTCCTTCGCCGGCAAGAACCCCTCGAAGAAGAACCGGTCGGTCGGCAGTGCCGCCACCGACAGGGCCGTCAGCACCGATGACGGCCCGGGCACCGCGACGACGCGATATCCTGCGGCGCAGACCTCGCGCACCAGTTTGAAGCCGGGATCCGAGATCAGCGGCGTGCCGGCATCCGACACCAGCGCAATCGACGCGCCCTGCGCCAGCCGTTCCAGGATTTTCGGCCGCGCCTGCGCGGCGTTGTGCTCGTGATAGGGTTTCAGCTCGGCGGCGATTGCATAGCGCTCGGTCAGGCGGCGGGTGATCCTGGTGTCTTCGCAGGCGATGATGTCGACGCCGGCCAGCGTCTCCAGGGCGCGCAGGGTGATGTCGCCGAGATTGCCGATCGGCGTTGCCACCAGATGCAGTCCGGGCGCGGCCTTGGGCGCCGTCAGCACCTGGCCGCCGACGGCGAAGGTGCGATCGGCGGAACCTGCCGCGGCGTCCGAATGCTGGAGGGAACTGGTTTTTGCGCGCATAATGCCAATCTAGAGGGATGACAGTGCTTACGCCACACGGAGGTGGCTGAGGACGGCGCGCCGCCGCGCCGAAACCGAGGTGCCGGCAGCGGCGCCATAATCCTTTTGTTTTGGTTAACTATTCGCCGACAATATGCCCAAATCCACCCCCCTCATCAGGGCTGGATGGAGTCCTGGCCGATCACGGTCGGTCAAGAGAAGAGAGACGATGGCAGGCCCGCATCACCGCAAGTCCACGCCGACGGGCGCGACCCGGCGCACAGCGCTTGGCCTCATCATTGGCGCGCCGCTGCTGTCGGCCTGTTCGGGCATCCAGCAGAGCTTCTCAACCCCGGACGCCGGACCCTCGGGTCCGCCGCAGCAGCCGCAGGCGGTCGGGACCGGGCAGGTCAAGGTTGGCCTGATCCTGCCGCTGTCGGCGTCCGGCAATGCCGGCGTCGCCGCGCAGTCGATGCGGAACGCGGCCGAGATGGCGCTTGCGGAATTCCAGAACCCGAACATCCAGCTCCTGATCAAGGACGATGGCGGCAGCCCGCAGGGCGCGTCGCAGGGTACCCAGCAGGCGCTCGCCGAGGGGGCCGAGATCATCCTCGGGCCGCTGTTTGCCGGCTCGGTGCCGGCCACCGCGCAACTGGCGCGCGCGCGGGGAACCTCCGAGATCGCGTTCTCGACCGATTCGAGCGTGGCCGGCCATGGTGTCTATCTTTTGAGCTTCCTGCCGGAATCCGACATCAACCGGATCGTCGATTATTCGATCGGCATCGGAAAGCGCTCGTTCGCGGCGATGGTGCCCGACAATGCCTATGGCAATGTGGTCGAGGCCGCCTTCAAGCAGGCGGTCGGCCGCAAGAACGGGCGCGTCGTCGCGTTCGAGAAATACGGCGCCGACCGGGCCGCCCCGGCGCGGACGGTGGCGCAGGCACTCGGCCAGGCGGACGCGCTGCTGCTCGCCGATGATGGTGATTCGGTCGTCGCGACCGCCGATGCGCTGACGGCCGCGGGTTCCAATCTGCACAATATCCAGCTGCTCGGCACTGGGCTGTGGGACAATCCGCGCGTGTTCGCGAGCCCAGCCCTGCAGGGCGGCCTCTATGCCGCACCCGATCCGTCCGGCTTCCGCAGCTTCGCCGGCCGCTACCGCACCAAGTTCGGAGGCGAGCCGGTGCGCACGGCAACCCTGGCCTATGACGCCGTCGCGTTGGTCGCGGCGCTCGCGCGCACCCAGGGCGGGCAGCGCTTCGCGCCGGAGACGCTGACCAACCCTTCCGGCTTTGCCGGCATCGATGGCCTGTTCCGCTTCCGCTCCGACGGCACCAACGAGCGCGGTCTTGCGGTGATGAAGGTGACCTCGGGCGGCGGCACGGCAGTTGCCGGATCGCCGAAGAGTTTCGGCGCTTAAGCGGCTAGGTCGGCAACGACAGCGTCGAGCACTGGAAAGCCCGACTTGGTCACGCGCAGCCGACCGTCGGCGTCGACGGTGATTGCACCTTCGTCGCGCAACATCGCAATCCGGTGCGGATCGAGCGTGCGGCCGGAGAGCGCGGCATAACGCTTGGGATCGATGCCCTCGGCGAGCCGCAATCCCATCAGCAGGAATTCGTCGGCGCGCTCCTCGCTGTTGAGGCAATCATCGGTCATGACGCCGTGGCCGTCCGTCTCGACCCGCAGCAGCCACGCCTCGGGGCGCTTGTCGGTCGCGGTTGCGTGCCTGACGCCGTCGATGTCGAGGCGGCCATGTGCGCCTGGGCCGATGCCTGCATACTCGTCGCCGCGCCAGTAGACCAGGTTGTGCCTGCACTCCGCGCCGGCCCGCGCGTGATTGGAGATCTCGTAGGCCGGCAAACCCTCGCGCGCGCAAACCTCCTGCGTCACGTCGTAGAGCGCGCGCGCCGTCGCCTCGTCGGGCGTCTTCAGTTTGCCGGCGGCGTGCAGCCCGAAAAACGGCGTGCCCTCCTCGATCGTCAGCTGATAGAGCGACAGATGCTCGGCGGCTTCCGAGATCGCCTGCTTCAACTCGGCGGTCCACATCTGCGGTGTCTGGTCGGGCCGGGCATAGATCAGGTCGAACGAATAACGTTCGAATGCGGTGCGCGCGATTGCAACCGCGTCAAGCGCTTCGCGCGCGGTATGCAGGCGGCCGAGCGCCTTCAGCGATGCATCGTCCAGCGCCTGCACGCCGAGCGAGACGCGGTTGACGCCGGCTGCGCGATAGCCGCGGAAGCGCGTCGCCTCGACGCTGGTGGGATTGGCCTCCAACGTGACCTCGACGTCGCGTGCGACCTGCCAGTGCTTGCCGATCGCATCCAGCACCGCGCCGACGGTCTCCGGCTGCATCAGCGAGGGTGTGCCGCCGCCGAGGAAGATCGAGGAGACCTGGCGTCCCGGCACGCGGGCGGCCGTCGTCTCGATCTCGCGGGCAAAGGCGCGCACGAAGCGCACCTCGTCGACGGGCGCGTGCCGGACATGGCTGTTGAAATCGCAATATGGGCATTTCGACAGGCAGAACGGCCAGTGCACGTAGACGCCGAAGGCAGCTTGGTCAGCGAGGCTCAAGGCAGATCTCCGCGAGCTTCACGAAGGCGCGGGCGCGATGCGACAGGCCGAGGCCGAGCGGCGGCAGGCCGTGCTTCTCGATGCTGGTCATCTCGCCGAAGGTCCGTGTGTGGCCATCGGGCAGGAACGCCGGATCATAGCCGAAGCCGGCGGTGCCGCGCGGCGGCCAGACCAGGGTTCCATCGACCCGGGCCTCGACCTCCTCGAGGTGACCGTCGGGCCATGCCACGCACAGCGCCGAGACGAAATGCGCCTTGCGCTCGCCCGGCGTGGTCGCGCCGCGCTCCTGCAACAGGCGCTCGATGCGCGTCATCGCCGCCATGAAATCCTTGGCTTCGCCGGCCCAGCGCGCCGAATAGATGCCGGGCGCGCCGTCGAGCGCGTCGACCACGATGCCGGAATCGTCGGCAAAGGCCGGCAGCCCGGCGGCCTTTGCCGCCGCGATCGCCTTGATCGCGGCGTTGGCACGAAAGCTGTCGCCGGTCTCCTCCGGCTCGGCGAGGTCGAGCTCGCCGGCCGACGCCGCTTCCACCCCGTGCGGCGCCAGCAATTCCCGCATCTCGGCGAGCTTGCCCGGATTGTGGGTCGCGATCACGAGCTTTCCGGTGATTCGGCGGTGCATGGCCAATCAGACTACGCCACGGCGATCTTTTGCAAGTCGACCAGACGCGCGACACCCTTGCGCGCCAGCGCCATCAGCGCCAGGAACTCGTCCTGCGAGAACGGCGTCTTCTCGGCGGTGCCCTGCACCTCGATGATGCGGCCATCGCCGGTCATCACGAAATTGGCGTCGGTCTCGGCCTCCGAATCCTCCGCATAGTCGAGATCTAGCACCGGCGTGCCCTGGTAGATGCCGCAGGAGATCGCCGCCACATTGTCGCGCAGCACATTGGCCTTCAGCATGTTGCGGGTCTTCATCCAGCTGATGCAATCGGCCAGAGCCACCCAGGCGCCGGTGATCGAGGCGGTGCGGGTGCCGCCATCGGCCTGGATGACGTCGCAATCGACCGTAATCTGGCGTTCGCCCAGCGCTTCCAGGTCGACCGCGGCGCGGAGCGAACGGCCGATCAGGCGCTGGATCTCGACCGTGCGCCCCCCCTGCTTGCCGGCCGAGGCCTCGCGGCGGGTCCGTTCCAGCGTGGCGCGGGGCAGCATGCCGTATTCGGCGGTGACCCATCCGCGGCCCTGGCCCTTCAGCCATGGCGGCAGCCGTTCCTCCAGGGTGGCGGTGACGAGCACGTGGGTGTCGCCGAACTTCACCATGCAGGAACCCTCGGCATATTTGACGACACCGCGATCCAGCGAGACGGGACGCAGCTCATCGGGCGCACGGCGGCTTGGCCGCATGGAATCCTCCGAAAATCCGAGAGAAATGGCTGGCCGTGCTTGTAGGAGGGGGAAGGGGCAGCGGCAAGGGTTTTGGGAGCGTTTTGGGCGCGGTTTTCGACCCCGCTTGCAGCCCGGTTTCCCGGGGCGAATGCATGCTCGTCATGGTGCTTGTCTTGGTGCTTGTCTTGGGCCCCGCAGATCGACAAATTAGGGGGTAATTGTGAGGGAGTAGAGCTTGGCTCACCACGATCCGATTGGCCTGATCGCGCCCCATGCGGGGCTCGCCCAGCTCAACGAGCGCTCGCGCGACATTTTTCGTCAGATCGTCGAAAGTTACCTGGCGACCGGCGAGCCGGTCGGCTCGCGCAACATCTCGCGCCTGATCGCGTTACCGCTATCGCCGGCATCGGTGCGCAACGTGATGTCGGACCTCGAGCAGCTCGGCCTGATCTACGCGCCGCACACCTCCGCCGGCCGGTTGCCGACTGAACTTGGCTTGCGCTTCTTCGTCGACGCCCTGATGCAGGTCGGTGATCTCACCGAGGCGGAGCGCCAATCGATCCAGACCCAGCTCGCCTCGGTCGGCCGCGCACAGACAGTCGAGGCTGCGCTCGGTGAAGCGCTGACCCGGCTGTCGGGGCTGACCAGGGCCGCGGCGGTGGTGCTGACGCCGAAGTCGAACGCACGGCTGAAGCACATCGAATTCGTACGGCTGGAACCCGAGAAGGCGCTGGTCGTGCTGGTCGGCGAAGACGGCCAGGTCGAGAACCGGGTGCTCGCGCTGCCGCCGGGTGTTCCCTCCTCGGCGCTGATGGAAGCGACCAACTTCCTCAATGCGCGGATTCGTGGCCGGACTCTGGCCGAAGCCCGTCTCGAACTCGAGACCGCGCTGACGCAGAACCGCGCCGAGCTTGATCAACTGACGCAAAAGGTCGTCGCCGCCGGGATCGCAAGCTGGTCGGGCGGCGAGAACGAGGACCGCCAGCTGATCGTGCGCGGCCACGCCAATCTGCTGGAGGATCTGCATGCGCTCGACGATCTGGAGCGCATCAAGTCGCTGTTCGACGATCTCGAGACCAAGCGCGGCGTGATCGATCTGCTCGGCCGGGCCGAGCGTGGCGAGGGTGTGCGGATCTTCATCGGCTCGGAGAACAAGCTGTTCTCGCTGTCGGGTTCCTCGACCATCATCGCGCCCTACAGCGACGCGCACGGCCGGATCGTCGGCGTCCTTGGCGTGATCGGCCCGACCAGGCTGAATTATGCGAGAGTGATTCCGACTGTCGACTACGCCGCGCGCATCGTCAGCAGGATTCTGGGCGGCTGACCGTACCGAGGCTCGTTTTTGACCCGTTGATGTCACGCGAACCGGAGGCCACCCGAAACGCCACGTAGCGCTTGATTTTCGGCGCCCAAAGCACGATATCCCGGCAAGCCAATCCCCAAGATTTGAACCGACGCGAGTTTTCGAGAAGGCACGCTATGACCGATCCGAACCGGACAAATGACAATGCCGAGAATTCGGCGCCGACGGGCGAGCCTGTGGTCTCCAAGCCCTACATCATGCCCGACGACCCGGAAGCGGGATCGGCGGAGGCTCTCGGCAAGGAACTGGCCGAGGCGCGCGACAGGACGCTGCGCACGCTGGCCGAGATGGAGAACCTCCGTCAGCGCACCCGCCGTGAGGTCGCCGATGCCAAGACCTACGGCATCACCGGCTTCGCCCGCGACGTGCTCGAGATCGCCGACAATCTGCAGCGCGCGCTCGATGCGGTCCCGGCCGAGACCAAGGAGGCCGCTGATCCCGGCCTGAAGGCGCTGATCGAAGGCGTCGAGTTGACCGAGCGTTCGCTGCTCAACGCGCTGGAAAAGAACGGCGTGAAGAAGTTCGATCCGATCGGCGAGAAGTTCGATCCGAACTTCCAGCAGGCGATGTTCGAGGTACCCGACCCGTCGGTGCCGTCGGGCACCGTGGTGCAGGTCATGCAGGCCGGCTACATGATCGGCGAGCGCATTTTGCGTCCGGCGCTGGTCGGCGTTTCCAAGGGCGGCGCAAAGGCCGCCCCGGCGGCCGATTTCACGGCCTGATCGTCGGTCCGCTCGCGACGCGGTTCAGGCGATGTCCGACGACTGGATGCGCTTGACCCCGGCCTTGTCCATGTCGGCCCAGGCCTTGGCGAGCGAGCCCTGGGTGTCGATGCCGCGGCAGGCGTCTTCCACCACATAGGTCTCGAAGCCGGCCTTGCGTGCATCGAGCGCCGTCCATGCGACGCAGAAATCGGTGGCGAGGCCCGCGACGAAGACGCGCTGCACCTCGCGTGCCTTCAGGTAGGCGGCGAGCCCTGTCGTGGTCTTGCCGTCAGCCTCGGTGAACGCCGAGTAGCTGTCGACGTCCTTGTGAAAGCCCTTGCGGATGACGAGCTCGGCCTGCGGGATCGCAAGATCCTTCGACAGCGAGGCGCCGTCGGTGCCCTGCACGCAATGGTCGGGCCACAGCACCTGCTTGCCGTAAGCGAGGTCGACCGTCTCGAACGGCTTCTTGCCGGCATGGACCGAGGCGAAGGAGATGTGGCCCGGCGTGTGCCAGTCCTGCGTCATCACCACATTGGCGAAGCTCTTGGCGATCTTGTTGATGATCGGCACCACCTGCTCGCCGTCCTTCACCGCGAGGCTGCCACCGGGCAGGAAGCAGTTCTGGACGTCGATCACCAGAAGCACCGAGCCGTCATCCGGCTTGATTGCAGCTGCCCAAAGCTCGCCAGGAACCAGTGTTGCCAGAGCCGTCGCCCCGAGACCCGTAACCAGGCCTGCAACAACCCGTCGTCGATCCAACATCGTGCCTCTCCTCGCTGGGGTGAAACCGCGCGGGAAGGCTAGTTCCGTTTGCGTACAAACGAAAGGCCGATTTTTCGGCGGGGCTTGAGGAAATTCCGGTCAGCCGCGCGGCTCGATGCCGTCGCGCACCGCGCGGAAGCGCGGGAATGCCTTCTCCCAGTCGGTGCGCGGCGTACTGGCGATGATGCGCATCGAGGAATTCGAGCCGAAGCGCAGCCACTGCACGACGGTGACGGGGGTGTTGTCCTTGCCGCTGGTGGCGTCGATCCGGGTCTCGTAGCCGGGCTGGCCGTCGATGCGGATCGGCTCGGACATGGTGATGTGCCCGTCACGTATGCCGGGGATCGTGGTGGCGATCTGCTGCGCGAAACGGCCGCGATCGTCGGGACTGGCTGCGGTCGAGCCGATCACGCCGAGGATCATGAACGGCTTGGTTTCCAGGCCGCTCTTCTCGTCGCCGTCGGCAATCATCAGCGCCGCGCCCGGCACCAGCATGCGGACGTTCTTGAAGTCGCTGAGCTGGGTGATCTTGAAGGGCATCATGCCGAGCTGCTCGTCGACCGGAACCTCGTTGCGGACCACGGCGGTAGCGAACATCTGCCGCACGGCGTCGTCGGTGTAGATCTTGGCGGCGTTCTCGGGCACCTGCACCGCGACGTAGCCGGAGAAGGTCGGGCCGGGCAGGATCATCGAATAGCGCCGCACATTGGTGGCGCCGTCCCGCCCGCTCTCGATCGTGTAGTAGCCGAGCCCTGCCGGGGTCTCGAGGCTTTCGGGCTTGATGCCGCCGCTGCCGGCGGGGTTGGCCTTGAAGGCGCTGACCACCTCACCATAGGCATCCGCCGGCAGATCGGCGACCAGGACCTTCACCCCCTGATCCTCGGTCTCGAACCCAATGAACGTCTTCGCGCGGACGAGGCCGACGAGCGGCTTCATGCCGACATGCGCGCCCGGCGGAAAGACCACGTCGGCCGCGAAAGCGGAACAGGTGGCGGCAATCAGCGCGGCAACCGCAGCGAGAACTCGAAAGGGCGTCATGAAGGATCTACCGGCTTTGGCTTTGAGGCCGCTCATCGGGCCTGCGCAGGACTGGGGGCGTCATCAGTCGGCCCGCTTTTAGCGGTTTTGATGACCCTGCAACAGGGTCCGCGGTCGATCCGTCTCGGTCTTGCGCGCCTTCGATTCCGCATGATTTTTCCCCGATAATCCGCCTGTTTCCGGGGTTTGCCGACATTTGTCCGGCAACTGATCGCCCCGTCCGGAGGCCTCCGGCAGCGGCCAAACAGCGCGCCCGGTACCGATGAGCTGATCGCTGACCGGCCGTTGTGAGCGTTCACTCAACAAGCGCAAGCGGCGCCAGGCATCCGTCGCGCGTGGGCGCGGGAGATATCATTGCCGATTTGTTAACTTGACTGGAGGCTGAACCGGCGCGACGCCCGGGCTGACACAATCTTTCAAACGTCAGTCTTTTCAGGCCTCAACGTTGCGTCCAGTCCTTGCGGGCAGGACCCTCTCTCCTATATCAGGCTCACCGTCGCAATATCGCGAGTATGTGATCGTCTGGGGGTTCGGTTCGGGGCGCCGTCAGGGCTCAACCAACCTGCCGCAGCAAGAAGGATATGAAAACCATGGGTAAGGTCATTGGGATCGACCTCGGCACCACGAATTCGTGCGTCGCCGTAATGGATGGCAAAAATGCCAAGGTGATCGAGAACGCGGAAGGCATGCGGACGACACCGTCGATCGTTGCTTTCACTGACGATGGCGAGCGCCTCGTCGGACAGCCGGCCAAGCGCCAGGCGGTGACCAATCCCGAGCGCACGTTCTTTGCGGTGAAGCGCCTTATCGGCCGCCGCTATGACGACCCGATGGTCGAAAAGGACAAGAAGCTCGTTCCGTACAAGATCGTCAAGGCATCGAACGGCGACGCCTGGGTCGAAGCCGACGGCAAGACTTATTCGCCCTCGCAGGTCTCGGCCTTCATCCTGCAGAAGATGAAGGAGACCGCTGAGGCGCATCTCGGCCAGAAGGTCGATCAGGCCGTCATCACGGTTCCTGCCTATTTCAACGACGCACAGCGTCAGGCCACCAAGGACGCCGGCAAGATCGCCGGGCTGGAGGTGCTGCGCATCATCAACGAGCCGACGGCTGCCGCGCTCGCCTATGGCCTCGACAAGTCGAAGGCCGGCACCATCGCCGTGTACGACCTCGGCGGCGGCACCTTCGACGTCTCGATCCTCGAGATCGGTGACGGCGTGTTCGAGGTGAAGTCGACCAACGGCGACACCTTCCTCGGCGGCGAGGACTTCGACATGCGCCTCGTTGGCTATTTGGCCGATGAGTTCCAGAAGGAGCAGGGCATCAACCTGCGCAACGACAAGCTCGCTCTGCAGCGCCTGAAGGAGGCTGCGGAGAAGGCCAAGATCGAGCTGTCGTCGACCACGCAGACCGAGATCAACCTGCCCTTCATCACGGCTGACCAGACCGGTCCGAAGCATCTGACGATGAAGCTGACCCGCGCCAAGTTCGAGGCGCTGGTGGCCGACCTCGTCGAGAAGACCATCGAGCCGTGCCGCAAGGCGCTGAAGGATGCCGGCCTCACTGCCGGCGAGATCGGTGAAGTGGTGCTGGTCGGCGGCATGACCCGCATGCCCAAGATCCAGGAAGTCGTGAAGCAGTTCTTCGGCAAGGAGCCGCACAAGGGCGTCAATCCCGACGAGGTCGTCGCGATCGGTGCTGCGATCCAGGCCGGCGTGCTGCAGGGCGACGTCAAGGACGTGCTGCTGCTCGACGTGACCCCGCTGTCGCTGGGCATCGAGACGCTGGGCGGCGTGTTCACCCGCATCATCGACCGCAACACCACGATCCCGACCAAGAAGAGCCAGGTGTTCTCGACCGCCGAGGACAACCAGAACGCCGTCACCATCCGCGTCTTCCAGGGCGAGCGGGAAATGGCGGCCGACAACAAGATGCTCGGCCAGTTCGACCTGATGGGCATTCCGCCGGCTCCGCGCGGCATGCCGCAGATCGAGGTGACTTTCGACATCGACGCCAACGGCATCGTCAACGTCTCGGCGAAGGACAAGGCGACCGGCAAGGAACAGCAGATCCGGATCCAGGCATCCGGCGGCCTGTCCGAAGCCGACATCGAAAAGATGGTCAAGGACGCCGAGGCCAACGCGGCCGAGGACAAGAAGCGGCGCGAGGCTGTCGACGCCAAGAACCACGCCGACGGTCTGGTGCATTCGACTGAGAAGGCGTTGGCCGAACACGGTTCGAAGATCGCGGATACCGAGCGCCGCGCCATCGAAGACGCGGTCAGCGACCTCAAGGAAGCGCTGAAGGGTGACGATGCCGAGGCGATCAAGGCCAAGACCAACACGCTGGCGCAGGCCTCGATGAAGCTCGGCGAGGCCATGTACAAGCAGCAGGCCGAGGCCGATGCGGCCAAGGACGCTGCAAAGGACGACGTCGTCGACGCGGAGTTTACCGAGGTCGACGACGACAAGAACAACAAGAAGTCTGCTTAACGGCGGGCTGGAGATGATGACCCTCACGCCAAAGAGCACGCCAGGCGTCTCGATGGGGTGGGGGTCATTTTTCGTTAAGCCGATCGCTGCATCTTTTTTACCGGACGCGATCCTGGCGATGGCGACGAACTTCGGACGGAATTGAAGGATGTCCACCAAGCGCTGCTATTACGAGACCCTCGAGGTCGAGCGGAATGCGGACGAGACCAAGCTGAAGTCGGCTTTCCGCAAGCTCGCGATGAAATGGCACCCGGACCGCAATCCCGGCGATGCGCAAAGCGAAGTCCGGTTCAAGGAAATCAACGAGGCCTATGAGGTGCTGAAGGACGGCGATAAGCGCGCCGCCTACGACCGCTTCGGCCATGCCGCCTTCGAGCAGGGCATGGGTGGCGGCGGCCCGGGCTTCGGCGCCGGTTTCGCCTCCTCCTTCTCGGACATCTTCGAAGACCTGTTCGGCATGGCCGGGCAGCGCCGCAGCGGCGGCCGCGAGCGCGGCGCCGATTTGCGCTACAACATGGAAATCACGCTCGAGGAAGCCTTCCAGGGCAAGACCGCGCAAATCGAGATCCCGGTCTCGGTCACTTGCGAATCCTGCTCGGGCACCGGCGCCAAGGCCGGCAGCAAACCGAAGACCTGCTCGCATTGCGGCGGCGCCGGCCGCATCCGCCAGGCGCAAGGCTTCTTCACGCTGGAGCGTACCTGCCCCGGTTGCCAGGGCCGTGGCCAGATGATCGAGGACGCTTGCGGCGCCTGTGCCGGCTCCGGCCGGGTCACGCGCGACCGCACCCTCTCAGTCAACATCCCGCCGGGCGTCGAGGACGGCACGCGCATTCGTCTTGCCGGCGAAGGCGAAGCCGGTGTCCGCGGCGGCCCGCCCGGCGACCTCTACATCTTCCTGTCGCTGACCACGCACCAGTTCTTCCAGCGCGACGGCGCCGATCTGCATTGCCGCGTGCCGATCTCGATGGTGACTGCAGCGCTTGGCGGCGAGTTCGAGGTGCCGACCATCGACAAGGGCAAGACCAAGGTCAAAGTGCCCTCGGGTACCCAGTCGGGCCGTCGATTCCGCATCGCATCAAAGGGTATGCCGGTGCTGCGGTCGCGCCAGACCGGCGACATGTATGTCCAGGTCATGGTTGAAACGCCGCAGAATCTGACCAGGAAGCAGCAAGAACTGCTGATGGAATTCCAGAAACTGTCGAACGGGGCCACCCAGCCGGAGGCTGAGGGTTTCTTCTCTAAGGTCAAGGACTTCTTCGGAAACCGTTCCGCGCAGCAATAGTCGTCATGCTTGACCGTAACGGCTCCGACCTATACGTCTTTGTGACTGTTTTCTGACAACCGCTCGATTGTGCGGTCCCGCCTGGTAGCGACATGCCCTTGCAATCGTCCGCGCGTGTTTTGAAGAAGCCCCTCCGTCTCGACGACGAGGTCCGTTTTCTCCGATCATGGATAGAGAAGCCGCTGCATATGGGCGCGGTGATGCCGTCCGGCCGGCTGCTGGCCCGCACCATGGCGCAGTATGTCGATCCGCACGCGGAAGGGCCGGTTGTCGAGCTCGGACCCGGCACCGGCGCGATCACCAACGCGCTGATCGAGCACGGCGTCGACCAGAAGCGGCTCGTACTGGTCGAGTACAATCCGGGATTTTGCGCGCTGCTGCGTGAGCGCTATCCACAGGCCAAGGTCGTCCAAGGCGATGCCTACCGGCTTCGGGACACGTTGTGGGATGCCCTGAAATCTCCCGCCTCGGCCGTCGTCTCCGGCCTGCCGCTCGTTACCAAGCCGATGCTGACGCGCCTGAAGCTGGTCCGCGACGCATTCCTCGCGCTCGCGCCTGGCGCCCCCTTCGTTCAGTTCACCTATTCGGTGGTGCCCCCGATCCCGAAATCGCTGCCGGGCGTGTCCACAGAGGCCTCTGAACGAATCTGGATGAACCTTCCGCCGGCCCGGGTCTGGGTGTACCGCAAAGGCTGATCTTCGGCGCGTATTCCGCAAAAGTGGATGCCGGTTTTGCGAATGGAATACGCGCAAAATATTGGCTAAGAGCATTTTCTGCGACAATGCTCGCTGCGCGCCCTGCGCGGGCGGGCTCGGCCCCAACCGCGATTTCAAAATGTCCGCGCTGAAAATCCTCGTGATCCCCGGATCGCTTCGCGCCGGCTCGCTCAACGCGAAGCTGGCCGCTGTGCTGACGCAGCAACTGGCGCAGTGTGGGGCCGACGTTACCCGCATCTCGCTCGCCGATTTCCCGCTGCCGATCTACGACGGCGATCTGCAGGCCAAGTCGGGCGTGCCGCAGCACGCCGTCAATCTCAAGCGGATGATCGGCGCCCATCATGGCGTGCTGATCGTGACGCCGGAATACAATTCGTCGGTGCCCGCGCTGGTGAAGAATACGATCGACTGGGTCAGCCGCGTGCAGGATCCGAATGAGGCCCGCGGCCAGGTGTTCCGCGACCGCGTGTTCGCGATCGCCGCTGCGTCCGGCAACCGGCTCGGAGGCACCCGCGCGCTGGCGGCGCTGCGCCTGATCCTGTCCGCATGCCACGCCGCCGTGATCCCGAACCAGCTCGCGCTGTCATTCGCCGAGCAGGCCTATGACGATATGGATCGCCTGAAGCACCAGGCCGACATCGAGGCGATGCGCGCGCTGGTGCAGCAGTTGATCGACCATTCCCAACGCATGATGTGAGGTGACATGCAGCCTGCCAGGATCGCTTCCAGAGACCGGTTGATTGTGGCGCTCGATCTGCCCTCGGTGGCAGCCGCGGAGGCGATGATCGACAAGCTCGGCGACAGCGTGACTTTCTACAAGATCGGCTATCAGCTTGGTTATGCCGGTGGCCTGGCAATGGCGAAGCAGCTTGCAGGCAGTGGAAAGAAGGTGTTCCTCGATCTGAAGATGCACGACATCGGCAACACGGTAGCGCGCGGCGTCGAGAGCGTCGCGAGCCTCGGCGCAACCTTCCTCACCGTGCACGCCTATCCGCAGACCATGAAGGCCGCGGTCGACGCCCGCGCCGGCTCGGGCCTGAAGATCCTCGCGGTCACCGTTCTGACCTCCTACGACGACAATGATCTTCACGCGGCGGGCTATCGCCTCAACGTCTCCGATCTCGTCGAGACGCGCGCCCGGCAGGCGCAGGCGCTCGGTGTCGACGGCATCGTGAGCTCGCCCGAGGAGGCAGCGGCGTTGCGCGCAATCATCGGCGACCGGATGAACCTGGTGACCCCGGGCATCCGTCCGGCAGGTGCGGCCACCGGCGACCAGAAACGGATCATGACGCCGGCCCGTGCGATTGCCGCCGGTGCCGACTATCTGGTGGTCGGGCGACCGGTCGTGGACGCATCGGATCCGAAGGCCGCGGCAGACGCCATTCAGGCCGAGATCGCAGAGGCGATCGCCTGACCACCAATGAGGGAGAACAGAGATGGCAAAAGGATATTGGGTCGCGCGCGTCGATGTGAGCAATGAGGAAGGCTACAAGCCCTATGCGGTGGCCAATCCCGGCATCTTCCAGAAGTTCGGGGGCAGATTCATCGTCCGCGGCGGCAAATTCAACAACCCTGAAGGCCAGAGCCGTTCGCGCAATGTCGTGATCGAATTCCCCGACTACGAAACGGCGATGGCCTGCTACAACTCGCCGGAATACCAGGCCAACATCAAGGTCCGGCAGCCGCATTCGATGGCCGATCTCATCATCATCGAGGGCTATGACGGCCCGCAGCCCTGATATCGGGCAGCCGGCTCGGTTGCCGGAACAGCTATGGCCGCCATTGTTTGAGCATGATCTCGATCGGAAAACCGGGTTTCCACTTTTCCGGATCATGCTTTATACGGCGGTGAGAGGTGAGCCATGGCTGACATGCGTCTGATTGTTGCGGGAGCCGGCGGCCGGATGGGTCGCACGCTGACGCGCGTGATTTCCGAAACCCCGGGTGCGGTCCTGGTGGGTGCGCTCGAGGCGCCGGGCTCGGAACTGTTGGGCAAAGACTCCGGCGTGCTCGCTGGTCTGCCGGCCAACGGCATTCCGCTGTCGGCCGACCTGTGGTCGATGTCGTCCAATGCCGACGGCATCCTGGATTTCACCGTGCCGGCAGCGAGCATCGCCAATGTCGCGATCGCGGCCCAGCGCGGCCTCGTTCATGTCATCGGCACCACCGGCATGTCGCCGTCGGACGATGCCGTGATCAGGAGCGTCACCGATCGTGCCATCGTGGTGAAGTCGGGCAATATGAGCCTCGGCGTCAATCTGCTCGCCGCGCTGGTCAGGCGCGTCGCGCAATCCCTCGACCAGGCCTTTGATATCGAAATCCTCGAGATGCATCACAAGTCCAAGATCGATGCGCCGTCCGGTACCGCCCTGATGCTCGGCGAGGCCGCGGCGGCGGGACGCCAGATCGCGCTGGCGCAACATTCGGCGCGCGGTCGCGACGGGCTGACCGGTGCGCGCCGTGCCGGCGACATCGGCTTTGCCTCGTTGCGCGGCGGCACCGCGGCCGGCGATCACAGCGTCATCTTTGCGGGTCCATTCGAGCGCATCACGCTGTCGCACCACGCCGAGGACCGCGCGCTGTTCGCGCAAGGCGCGCTGAAAGCGGCCCTGTGGGCGCATGGCAAGAAGCCCGGCATGTATTCGATGACCGATGTGCTCGGGCTGAGCGAATAAACCCCTCTGAAGCAAGAACGGAAACTTTGGAATGAGCGATCGTCTCCTTGTCCTCGTGCGGCACGGCCAAAGCGAATGGAATCTGAAGAATCTCTTCACCGGGTGGAAGGACCCCGATCTCACCGAGCAGGGCATCAGTGAAGCCAAGGAAGCCGGCCGCAAACTGAAGGCGCAGGGCCTGTCGTTCGACGTCGCCTTCACATCCGACCTTACGCGCGCACAGCACACGCTGAAGGTGATGCTCGCCGAGATCGGCCAGTCCGGATTGCCGACGACAGAGAATCTCGCGCTCAACGAGCGCGACTATGGCGATCTCTCGGGGCTCAACAAGGACGACGCCCGCAAGAAATGGGGCGAGGACCAGGTTCTGGTCTGGCGCCGTTCCTACGACGTGCCGCCGCCCGGCGGCGAGAGCCTGAAGGACACGCTGGCACGCGCGCTGCCCTATTACGTGCAGGAGATCCTGCCCGGCGTGCTGCGCGGCCAGCGCACGCTGGTCGCCGCCCACGGCAATTCGCTGCGCGCGCTGATCATGGTGCTGGAAAAGCTGACGCCCGAGCAGATCCTCAAGCGCGAACTCGCTACCGGCGCGCCGGTGGTCTACCGGCTCAACGCCGATTCCACCGTCGCGTCAAAAGTGGATCTGGCGTGATAATTGAACGCGTCATTCCGGGCCTGATGCTGTCACACCAGACCGGAATGACGAAGTGGTTGTCAATGCAATCCCACCTGCCCGGCTTCCCAGCCGAGCATGGCCTGCTTGCGGGTGACGCCCCAGTGATACCCGGTCAGCGCGCCGCTCTTGCCGAGTGCGCGGTGACACGGCACCACGAATGACACCGGGTTGCGTCCCACCGCGGCGCCGACCGCGCGCGAGGCCTTCGGGTTGCTGATCTTGTTGGCAATGTCGGAATAGCAGACCGCACGGCCCATCGGGATCTTGAGCAGCGTCTCCCACACCCGCACCTCGAAATCGGTGCCGATCAGCACCACGCGCAGCGGCTGGTCCGGCCGCCACAGCCGGGTGTCGAACACACGCTGGGCCAGCGCGGTGGTGCCGTCGGTATCCTCGACATAGGTCGCGTTCGGCCAGCGCCGCTTCATGTCGGCGAAGGCGGTCTGCTCGTCGCCGGGGTCGGCGAAGGCAAGGCCCGCCAGCCCGCGGCCTGTCGCGATCACGATCGCGGTGCCGAATGGCGAGGGATGGAAACCGTAGCGCAGCGTCATGCCGGCGCCGCCGTTCTTCCATTCGCCTGGCGACATCGCCTCGTGCGTCACGAACAGATCATGCAGCCGACCCGGCCCCGACAGGCCGGAATCGAGTGCCGCGTCGAGCACGCTTGCGGAGTCACGCAGCAGGCCCTTGGCGTGGTCCAGCGTCAGCGCCTGCATGAAGGCCTTTGGCGTCAGCGAGGCCCAGCGGCGGAACAGGTGGTGGAGTTCATCCGGTGTGACGCCGGCTGCGTCCGCCATCGACTCGATCGTCGGTTGCGTCCGCCAGTGTTCCGAGATGAAAGCGATCGCACGCCGCACCGAATCGTAGTCGCGCAGCGCGGCGTGCTGCGGGCCCGGCTTGGCCAGGCGTTGGTCATGTATGGCGAGTGTCATCATGGGATCTGATTTAGGAGCCATGGCGCGTTCGAACCACCCGATTTCTGACAAGCCCGCTCAAGCGACCGGATTGTAGGTGGGGCCACGTTTGGCGGTGTTCAATGCCGCGATCAAGGCTTTGGAAAAGCTAGCCTTTTCATCCGGGCTGAGGAAGCTGCCGATGCTGACCCGGCGGCCTCTGGAAATCAGGTAAAGCCGCTCGATGCCGAATTCCGCATGCGACTTCTGCTCGAACTGCACCCAGAGCGGATTGAGCACCCATTCCACGACATGGCCGCGGTGGCTGACCCGGCGCACCCGCAGCTCCGACGGCGTCACGCTGATCTCCTCGCTCGCCTTGGCGGTGCGGAAATTGACCTTGAACGCCCAATAAACCAGCAGGACGTCGAGCCCGAAGAAGCCGAAAATCGGCCATGCGCCCAGCCACCAGAACACCGCGCCGGCGATGAAGCTGATCGCGGTGACCGCGGTCATCAGCACGACGAAGCCGGTGCGGTTGAGCGAGCGGTGGGGCGTCAGCAACGCCGAGAACAGCATCGGCTCGGGCTCAAGATCATTGGTGGGATCAAAGTCGTTGCCTGCGGTCATGACGTATCAGTATATCCGGAACATGGCCAAAATCACCCGCCCTCAACGCGCCAAATCTCAACGCGTCAAGACAGCCAGCGTTCGCTCCGCGCCGAAGAAAAAGGCCGCGAAGTCGGTCAAGCCATCGCCGAAGCGCCCGGCCAGGAAGGCCGCGAAACCAAAGCCATGGACGGAGGCCGAGGTCTACGAGGCCTTCAGTCGGTTCCGCAAAGCCAATCCGGAGCCGAAGGGCGAGCTGGAACATCTCAACCCCTACACGCTGCTGGTCGCCGTTGTGCTTTCGGCACAGGCCACCGACGCCGGCGTCAACAAGGCGACGCGCGCGCTGTTTGCGGTCGCCGACACGCCCGGGAAGATGCTCGCGCTCGGTGAGGAAAAGGTGCGCGACTACATCAAGACGATCGGGCTCTACCGCAACAAGGCCAGGAACGTCATCGCGTTGTCCGAGAAGCTGATCGCGGAGTTCGGCGGCGAGGTGCCGCGCACCCGCGCGGAGATCGAGTCGCTGCCCGGCGCCGGCCGCAAGACCGCAAACGTGGTGCTCAACATGGCCTTCGGCGAGCACACGATGGCGGTCGATACCCATGTGTTTCGCGTCGGCAATCGCACCGGCCTCGCGCCCGGCAAGACGCCGCTCGAAGTCGAACTCGGACTGGAGAAGGTGATCCCGCCGGAGTTCATGTTGCACGCCCATCACTGGCTGATCCTGCACGGCCGTTACACCTGCCTGGCACGCGGACCGCGTTGCGGGGTCTGCCTGATCAATGATCTCTGCCGGTGGCCGGAGAAGGCCGTCTGAGGCATGCTCGACGCCATGCCTTGCCAGACCGGTATGTAGCTTGAGTGAAGGGGATGTCGTGACAGAGCAGGTTCAGACCACCGCGCCACCCGCCAGTCCGGCTGCGCCGTCAACGCCTCCGGCCGCGTCCAGCGGCTTCTGGGGCCGCTTCGCGATCCCGCTGTTTGCCGTGCTCGTCGCGCTCGCCTTCGTCGCACTGGCGACCATGCGTTGGGACGCCTGGGTCGGCAATGCCACAATCCAGAGTACGGATGATGCCTATGTCCGCGCCGAGCTGACCCAGCTCGCCAGCCGGGTCTCGGGCGAGGTGCTCACGGTCGCCGTCAGCGATTTCCAGCGCGTCAAGGCCGGCGATCTGCTGGTGCAGATCGATCCCGCCGATTATCAGGCGCAGGCCGCCCAGGCTGAGGCAGGCGTCGTCGGCGCACAGGCGGCGCTCGACAACCTCGGCAACCAGGTCGAGCTGCAATACGCGACGATTGCGCAGGCCGAAGCCGCGCGATTGTCCGCGGAGGCACAGCAGACCGAGGCGCGTCAGGAGCAGGAGCGTCAGCAGTCATTGTCACAAACCGATGCAGGCACACGGCAACGGCTTGAACAGGCGACCGCCGCCTATGCCAAGGCGCAGGCAGATGTCACCGCGAGCCGCGCTGTCATTGCAGCCCAGCGCCATCAGCTCGACGTCCTGCAAGGTACCAAGAAACAGCGTGCTGCCGATCTGGACGCCGCGAAGGCGCAGCTTGCAGCGGCAAATCTCAAGCTCGGCTACACCAGGATCGCCGCGCCGTTCGACGGCGTCACCGGCGAGCGGCAGGTGCAGCCGGGCGACTACGTCAACATCGGCACCAATCTGGTCAATGTCGTGCCGCTGCCGAACGTCTATGTGATCGCCAACTACAAGGAAACGCAGCTCACGCACGTCAAGCCGGGCCAGGCGGTCGAGATCACGATCGATTCGTTCCCCGGCCAGAAGCTGCACGGCCGCGTCGAGCGCGTGGCGCCGGCGAGCGGATCGCAATTCGCGCTGCTGCCACCCGACAACGCCACCGGCAATTTCACCAAGGTGGTGCAGCGCATCCCGGTGCGCATCCAGTTCGACAAGGGCCAGCCGCTGCTCGAGCGGCTGCTGCCGGGCATGTCGGTCGTCACCAGCATCGACACCGGCGGGGCGGCCGCGAATGACGGAAAATGACGACCGCACTCACGGCCCGGTATCGCAGGGCGGGATCGGACCGCAGCCGCTGTTCGCGGTCGGTGCGGTGTTGCTGGGCGCATTCCTGGCGAATTTCGACAGCCGCCTGACCACGGTCGGCCTGCCCGATCTGCGCGGCGCGTTCTCGCTCGGCTTCGACGAGGGGGCGTGGCTATCGACCGCCGCGATCGGCTCGCAGATCTTCGTGGCGCCGGCCGTCGCCTGGCTCGCCACCGCGTTCGGCCTGCGGCGGGTGCTCGGGATACCGAGCCTGATCTACGCGGTGGTCTCGCTGATCATCCCGTTCGTGCACGACTATCCGACGCTGATGGTGCTCAGCATCGCCCATGGCATGCTGCTCGGCACCTTCGTCCCCGCGACGCTGATGATCGTCCTGCGCAACCTGCCGATCCGCTGGTGGCTGCCGGCGATCTCGCTCTATTCGATCCGGGTCGGCTTCGCGCTTGACTCCTCGAGCTCGCTGGTCGGCTTCTACGTCGAGCATCTTGGCTGGCCGTGGCTGTACTGGCAGGGTGCGGTGGTCGCGCCGCTGATGGGCCTGATGGTCTATCTCGGCACGCCGAACGAGCCCGTCAATCGCGATCTGCTGCGCGATGCCGATTGGGGCGGCATGCTGCTGCTCGGTGCCGGTGTCGCGATGGTCTATGCCGGCCTCGATCAGGGCAACCGGCTCGACTGGCTGGAATCGGGCACGGTGATGGCGTTGTTGCTCGGTGGCGGCGCGTTGATCCTCGCCTTCATGATCAACGAGATGCTGGCGCTCCGGCCCTGGGCGCATTTCAACATCCTGTTCTCGCGCAATATCGGGCTCTCGCTGATCGTCATTGTCCTGTACACACTGACCAGCCTGTCGAACTCGTCTCTGGTACCGAACTTCCTCGGCACCATCACGGCGCTGCGGCCGGAGCAATCCGGCGCACTGCTGCTGGCCTACGGGGCGCTGCCGATGTTCGTGCTGGTGCCGATCTCGATCCTGCTTCTCCGCCACCTTGATCCGCGCATCGTCGTCGTGCTCGGCTTCTCGGCATTCGCAGCCGCCAATCTCTGGGGCACGCAGCTGACCCACGCATGGGCGCGGGAGGATTTTATCGGCATCGTTCTGCTGCAGTCGGTCGGGCAGGCGCTCACGCTGCTGCCGATCATCATCATGGCGCTCGCCAACTCCGACCCATCGCGGGCGACCGCGTTCGCGGCCTATATCCAGATCTGCCGGCTTGGCGGTGCCGAGATCGGCATCGCGTTGATGGGTACCTGGCTGCGCGTCCGCGAGCAGATCCACTCTGCCTATCTCGGCTTGCATGTCCAGAACGGCGATGTCGACGTCAGGCAATTGCTGCAACAGTTGGCGGAGGGCTTCTCGGCACATGGCGTGGGGACGGCGTTGGGGCGAGCGGTCGGCACGCTCGCTGCGCTGGTGCAGCGCGAGGCGAACGTGCTGGCTTACATCGATGGCTTCTGGCTTTGCTTCTGGTTCGGCATGTTGGCGCTTTTCCTGGTCGCATTGATCAAGCGCGCGCCAGCCGGTCCCCTGTCGCCCGTGCCCGTCGATCTTGCGATCAAGGTGCCGTGGAAGCGCGGCGCGAAGACGGCGCCGCCTCGTCCCTAGTTGGTATCCTCAATTTATAGTGAATACTGCGCGGCGTCCGTTACCGGCGGCGCACGAAATATTTCGCTCGCCCGGCGGTTTCACATACCGGGAAATCAAATCGGGATGAGCCTCATGAAGCAAACGGCCGCGCTTGTCGCGGTAGCGACGTCTGTCCCGCCGCATCTCTTCCGTCAGGAGCAGGTGTTGCAGGCCGCACGCAATCTTCTGGCCGACCGCTATCCGGAATTCGAGACGCTATCGAGCCTTTTCGCGAACACCGGCATCCAGCGCCGCTATGGCGTGAAGCCGGTCGAATGGTATCTCGAGCCGCGCGGTTGGCCGGAGCGGACACAGGCCTTCTTGGAAGGCGCCGAAGCGCTCTTCGTTGACGTCGCGCGCAAGGCACTGGTCCGGGCAAATCTGTCCGGCGTCGACATCGATGTCGTTGTCACCGTGTGCTCGACCGGAATCGCGACGCCGACCCTGGAGGCGCGCGTTGCTGGCAGGCTCGGCCTTCGGCCCGACGTGTCACGCGTGCCGGTGTTCGGCCTCGGCTGCGCGGGAGGTGTTTCGGGCCTGTCGATCGCATCCCGGCTCGCGGAAGCGCGGCCGGGCGCAAACGTGCTGCTGGTCGCGCTCGAACTCTGCACGCTCGCGGTCAGGCATGACGAACTCAGCAAGGCCAACATCGTTGCCGCCAGCCTGTTCGGGGACGGGGCCGCGGCGATCGTGCTCCGCGCCGGCGATGGCGGCGCGACGCGCATCGAAGCGACCGGCGAGCAGCTTTGGCCGGACACGCTCGACATAATGGGGTGGACCGTCGATCGCGAAGGATTCGGCGTGGTCTTTCAGCGGACCATTCCCGATTTTGTCCGTCAGCACCTGGGGACCGCGGTGGCCGACATCCTTGCCCGGATGCAACTGGCGGTCGACGATGTCGATCGCTTCCTCTGTCATCCCGGCGGCGCCAAGGTCATTGCGGCGCTGGAGCGGGCGCTCGCGCTGGACCAGGGTACGCTCGATCATGAGCGCGACGTGATCGCGGATTGCGGCAACATGTCGGCGCCGACCGTCCTCTTTGTCCTTGAACGTGCGTGGATGCGAGGGCTGCCGCCGCGTTCGCTCCTGACCGCGCTCGGCCCCGGCTTTACGCTCAGTTGTGTCGCGCTGAGGCATGCGGCGTGAGCCCTGCATCGCTTATTCTCACCTTGGTGACGCTTCAGCGATTGGGCGAACTCGTGCTGTCGCGTCATAATACCAGCCGATTGCTGGCCCGCGGCGCGGTCGAAGTCGGCGCTGGTCACTATCCGCTCATTGTGTCGGTGCACGCCGGCTGGCTTATTGCGCTGTGGATCTGGGGTCGCGGCCAGGACGTTAATCTGGCAGCAATTGCCGCCTACCTGGCGCTGCAGGGAATGCGCGTTTGGGTTCTCGCTAGCCTCGGTCCACGATGGACCACGCGGATTATCGTCCTGCCCGGCGAGCCGCTGACTCTGTCAGGGCCATACCGGTATTTCTCGCATCCGAACTATGCGGTCGTCGTCGGGGAGATCGCGCTGCTGCCGCTTGCGCTGCATCTGCCCGCGCTGGCCGTGATCTTCACACTCCTCAATCTCGCGGTCCTCGCCATCCGGGTCCGCGCCGAGACGCGCGCGCTCCGCATGGTCGGCGGGCCACGCACCAGCGCCCCATGAGCGAGCCGACCGGGTGCCGCGCCGAGAACCCATCCATTGCGACCTGGACGGGATTTCTCCTGATGTGCGTTGGCATGTTCATGGCGATCCTCGATATTCAGGTCGTTGCGACCTCGCTGCCGGCGATCCAGCGCGCCCTCGAGATTTCACGGCAGGCCATGAGCTGGATCCAGACCGCCTATTTGATCGCGGAGGTGATCGCAATTCCGCTGACCGGATTGCTCACGCGTGCGCTGTCGCTGCGCGGGCTGTTCGTCACGGCCGTGATCCTGTTCACCGTCGCATCCATCGGGTGCGCCGTCAGTAGTGGCTTTGCCCTGCTGCTCGCGTTTCGCATCCTGCAGGGCTTCTCCGGCGGCGTCGTGATTCCCGTGGTGTTCTCCGCCGTGTTCATGCTGTTTCCGCAACGTCTCCATGCCGTGGCTACCACGATCGGCGGTGTCGTGGCGGTACTCGCGCCCACCGTCGGTCCTGTGGTGGGCGGCTGGATCACGCAGACCTGGTCGTGGCCATGGCTTTTCCTGATCAATGTCGTTCCGGGAGTGATTGTTGCGGCCATCACGCCATTTCTGCTTCCACGCGACGCGGCCGATTTCAGCGAATTGTCGAAGCTCGACAAATGGGGGTTGGTCCTGCTGGCGGCGGTGCTCGCAAGTTTCGAGATCGGGCTCAAGGAGGCGCCGCAGCGCGGATGGGCCTCGGTGATTTGTCTGAGCTTGCTGGCCGGCAGCGCAGCCGGGATGGCGATCCTGATCCGGCGCACGCTGCGCGCGGCGCAGCCGCTCGCGCGGCTGTTGATATTCCGGCGGCGGTCATTCGCGGTCGGCTGCGCGCTGAGCTTTTGCCTGGGCGTCGCGCTGTACGGTTCGGTCTATCTGTTGCCGGTTTTCCTGGGCTTCGTCCGCCGACACGACGCCTTCGAGATCGGCACGACTATGCTGGTGACTGGCATCGCACAGCTCGTGGCAGCGCCGCTTGCCGCGATCCTCGAGAACCGCATTGGCGCGCGCCTGTTGACCGGCGCAGGCTTTGCGCTGCTCGCAATCGGCCTCGGCCTGAGCGCGTTGGAGCCGCGCACCGCTGATTTCGGTGAGATGTTTTGGCCGCAGATCGTGCGTGGAGTGGCGATCATGTTCTGCCTGTTGCCGCCGACACGAATTGCGCTGGGCGCCTTGCCCGAGGCCGAGGTGGCTGACGCCAGCGGGCTGTTCAACCTGGCGCGGAATCTGGGCGGCGCGATCGGCATCGCCCTGATCGATACGATCCTCTATGGCCGCAGTCCGATCCACGCGGACGATTTGCGTGCGCGATTGTTGGCGGGAGACCTCACCGCGGCGCAGGCCATCGGCCTCGATCCGAAGCTGTTGATCGACCGTCCGCCGGGACCGCCCGACGATGCCACGATTGCGTTTGTCCGCCCGCTGGTCGAGAGGGCGTCGCTCGCGCTCTCCGTCAACGAGGCATGGGCGATGCTCGCGGGCATTGCGATCATGGGGTTGTTATTGGTGCAGCTCGCGCGCGATTCGGCGGTTCCCCCGGCATCGAAGCCACCGGAGGCGGGCTAGACGATGGGTACGCCGCTACGTCGCGCCCGCTCCAGCAATTCCGGCCGTGGGCCGGACAGGCGTTTGTGCATATGGACCATGAAGGCCATGCCGAACAGCGGCGTCGCCAGATTGACGATCGGGATCGAGACGAAGGCTGCAATGAACAGGCCGGCGGTAAACACGGCCGACGCATTGTCCCGGCGCATCGCCTTGGTGTCCTCGGGTGAGCGGAATCGCATCGCCGCGAGCTCGAAATACTCGCGCCCGAGCAGCCACGCGGTCGCGATGAAGAACACGATGAAGCCGGCGCCGGCGAACAGGACGAAGGGAACCGCGATAAGGTAGACCAGAACCGTCAGCAGCGCGGTTTTGACGCCCTGGGTCATCGAGAGCGCGAAGGGCGGTGCGACACCCGGCTGCTCGGCGGGATAGTGCTCGCGCTCGACGATGTCGGCGACGTCGTCGACGAAGAAGCTCGCCACCAGCGAGGTGATCGCAGGCATCAGGAAGATGCCGCCGAGCACGACGCCGAGACCGGCGGCGATCGAGATCATCCAGGACAGCACGTTCAGCGCGGAATGGAAGTTGGGGCCGAGCATGCCTTCGGCCCAGACCTCGCCATAGCCGGCAAACCAGCTCAGCAGTCGCTGCAACCCGATCGCGAGCACGATGATCAGCACCAGCGCGAGCCCGATCGAGCGCCAAAGGATCGAGCGCATCGGCGGCGACAGGATTTGCGAAAGCGCCTTGACGGCGGCGTCGAACATGACCGGGGTACCTCTGCAAAATTCCTCGCGAGAGGTAGACACCCAATGTGGCTTCGGCAAGTGCCGTTTGTGTTTCGATCAAGCGTCGAGCGGCCTGCCGCGGACTGCAGGGCCCCAGATACCGATCGCGACGACCACGATGACCATCGCCGCCGTGATCAGGCCGAACACCCCGGCGACGCCGGCCTGCTTCAGCATGAAGGCCACGATGAAACCCGAGAAGGTCGCGCTGAGCCGGCTCATCGAATAGACGAGGCCGGCGGCGCGCGCCCGGATCGCGGTCGGGAACACCTCGGTCTGGTACGCATGATAGGCGTAGGACATCGTCATGTTGGTGCCGGTCAACAGCACGCCGCTGGCGATCAGCAGAGCCGGCTCGGTGAATTGCGAAAAGGAGAGGCCGAATAGGATGGTCGCGGCAGCTGCGCCGCAGATGATCGATTTTCGCTCGAAGCGATCGGCGAAGGTCGCAGCGAGCAGGGGCGCCAGCGGATAGGCGATCGCAATGATGAAGGAATATTGCAGGCTCTTGGTGACGTTGATGCCCTTCTCGACCAGGAAGGCCGGGACCCAGTTGGAGAAACCGTAGAAGCCGAACGCCTGGCAGAGATTGAAGACCATGAACAGCACGACGAGCGACGCATAAGGCGGCTTGAACAGATCGGCAAAGCCCGACGTCATCGGGGCGCGCGCCGGCGTCATCGCAACCGCCGGCGCCGGGCGCGTCGTGGCCGTGCCGGCGGTCGCCTCGAGTTTCCGCATGATTGCGTCGGCGTCGCGCGCGCGGCCGTGCCGGGCAAGCCAGAGCGGGCTCTCCGGCACGTAGAGCCGCAGCACCCAGATGATCATGCTCGCCGCGGAGCCGATCAGCACGACCCAGCGCCAGCCGTCGACGCCGTAAGGCGTGAGCGGCACCAGCCACCAGGCCAGCGCGGCAACGATCGGCACCGCCGACAGCATCACCGCCTGGTTGATCGCAAAGGCACGGCCGCGCATCCAGCTTGGCACGAGCTCGGTGATGTAGGCATCGATGGTGATGACCTCGATGCCGATCCCGATCCCGGCGATGAAACGCCACAGCAGAAGGCCGCCCGGCGTGGTCTGGCAGGCCATGATCACGGAAGCTGCGCTGTAGAACAGCAGCGACCAGGTGAAGACCGCCTTGCGACCAAAACGATCGGCCAGGAAGCCGAGGAAGAAGGTGCCGACGAACAGGCCCGCAAAGGTCGCGGCAACGAAGGCGCCGATGCCGGAGAAGCCGAAGAAGGCCTGCGTGGTCGTGGTCATCAACCCGCTGCGGGCCAGGCCCGGCGCGATGTAGCCGGTGAAGAACAGATCGTAGATTTCGAAACAGCCGCCGAGCGACAGCAGGATCACCAGCCGCCAGACATAGCCGGACGCGGGCAGGGCTTCGAGCCGCCGCGAGATATCGTCCGGCCCATTTGCCGTGCTGGCATGATCGATCACTGAGCCGACGTCGACGGCGCTCATGCTGGTCCTCCCGAATGGTCCAATGGCCGCCTTTCTTGCGAAGGCGTGCCGGTCGCGCCATGTTTGGCAGCCGGGAGCCAGAAATCCAGACGAACATATCGAAGGGACCGTTCGATAATTTCGATTTCAGGCATGGAGGGTGGCGTCCCAGGCGCCGCGACCGACCTCTTCGGCAATCAGTGCAACGATCAACCGGCGCATTTCCTCCATCACATAGGTCATCGGACGGTTTCGCAGGCGGCAGAGATAGAGCGTGCGGATCAGCTTCGGCTCGATCACCTCGCGTACCACCAGTTTTCCGGCCTTCAACGGCTCGCTGACGAAGTGCGTCGTCGCGATCGTGCAGCCCAAGCCCGCGGTCAGCGCGCCGATCATGCCGCTGGTCGAGTTGAGATGCATGATCGCGTTGGCCTCCAGCCGCTTCAGCGGCACGGGGTCGTCCAGCAGGGCGCGGGCCGACAGCCCCTGCCGCAACAGGATCAGCGGCAACTGCGCCACCTCCTCGAGAGTGATCGGCGCCCCGGTATTGCCAATCAGCTTGGCAGTGCCGACGCAGAACATCTGCTCTTCCAGCACCGGTTCGGCGATCAGGTCCTTTTCCGACGGCGGATTGTAGACCAGCGCGAGGTCGACCTCCGAACTCATCAGATGCAGCAGCGTCGCGCCGGAGAGGCTCTCGGTCAGCGACAGCTTCAGGTTCGGATATTTGGTCAGCACAGTCCGCATCAGCGGCACGCCGATCGCCTTCATCCCGGAATTGGCCATGCCGATCGAGATGTCGCCGGCAATGGCGCTGCCGCCTTCCTTGATCTCGCGCTCGGCCGCGGCCATCGCGCGCAGGATGATGCGGGCATGCTCATAGAGCCGTTCGCCGGCTGCGGTCGGTTCCATGCCGCGTGGCTTGCGCTCGAACAGGGGCGTCGAGAATTCGGCCTCGAGGTTGCCGATATGGTGGCTCAGCGCGGATTGCGCGACGTTGGCCTGGTCGGCCGCGCGGGAGAGGTTGCGCTGCTCGTAGACGGCGATGAAATAGCGTAGCTGGCGCGAGTCCATGGCCTCTAGCGTTCTAGAACCGCGAATACACTATTCGACAGATTATATTTTTCAGATGGCAAGCGGAAGCCTAGTCTGCGCCGATACCAACGAGCTCGGAGGAACCGATGACCGGAAATGGACTGCCGCTGGAAGGCGTGAGGGTCGTCGAGATGACCCACATGGTGATGGGTCCGACCTGCGGCATGATCCTGGCCCAATTGGGCGCCGAGGTGATCAAGGTCGAGCCGCCCGCCGGCGACAAGACGCGCGCGCTCGGCGGCATGGGGACCTCGTTCTTCCCGCTGTTCAACCGCGGCAAGCGCAGCATCGTGCTCGATCTTGCAAAGGCTGAGGACCGCGAGACGATGCACCGGCTGCTCGCCAGCGCCGACGCGTTCCTGGAAAACTTTCGCGACGGCCTGCTCGAGAAGCAGGGGCTCGGTGCGGACGAGCTGCGCAAGCGGCATCCGCATCTGATCGTCACCGGACACAAGGGCTTCCTGTCGGGCCCCTATGATCACCGGCCCGCGCTCGACGAGGTCGTGCAGATGATGTCCGGGCTCGCGGCGATGACCGGCACGCGCGACAAGCCCCAGCGCGTCGGTTCGTCCGCCAACGACATCATGGGCGGCATGTTCGGGGTGATCGCGATCCTCGCCGCGCTCTACCAGAAGCGCGGCGGCAGGACCGATGGTGCCGACATCCGCATCGGCCTGTTCGAGAACTGCCTGTTCCTGGTAGCCCAGCACATGGTCGAGTACGAGATGACCGGCCGCCAGCCGCGCTCGATGCCCGAGCGGGAGCACGCCTGGCCGATCTACGACATCTTCGACACAGAAGGCGGTGATCGCATCTTCATCGGCGTCGTCACCGAAGGTCATTGGCAGAGCTTCTGCCGCGAGTTCGGCCTCAAGGATTTCGCCGAGGATCCGTCGCTGCGTACCACCACTGACCGCATCATGGCGCGCGAGCGGATCATTCCGCGCGTCGCCGAAGAGATCAAGCGCTGGAGCGCTGCAGACCTGTCGGCGAAGCTCGACTCGCTCAACATCTGCTTCTCGCCGATCAACCGGCCCGAGGATCTGCTCAAGGATCCGCATGTGCTGCGCCCCGGCGGGCTCGTGAGCAATGTGAATGCCGACGGCAAGCCGTTCCATGTTCCGGCATTGCCGGTCGAATGGAACGGGCGCCATATCGGCGACGGCCTGAAGGTCCCCGTGCTCGGCGCCGACACCCAGGCGGTGCGGGCCGAACTCGACGGGCATCAATACAATCCAACCGGAAACGCTGCGTGAGGCTGCCATGACCCGTGTCCACGATATCTATCCCGGCGACAAGGTGACCCTGCGCGAGGTCGGCCTGCGCGATGGATTGCAGCTTGTGAAGACGTTCCCGTCGACATCCGCGAAGCAGCGCTGGGTGCGCGACGAATATGCCGCCGGCGTCAGGCATTTCGAGGTCGGCTCGTTCCTGCCGGCAAAGACCTTTCCGCAATTCGTCGACGTACGTGACGTCGTCGCGACGATAGCTTCGCTCCCCGGCGCGCACGGCGTCGCGCTGGCGCTGAACGAGCGCGGCGTCAACGAGGCGCTGGCCTCCGGCACAGCCGAGATCGCCTCGGTGGTGTCGGCGACCGAGGAGCACAGCCAGGCCAACGCCAATCGCTCGCGCGACTCCGCGATCGAGAACATCAGGCGGCTCTGCGAGTTGCGCGACGCCAGCGCGCACAAGCCACTGGTCAATGCCGCGATCTCGATGGCGCTGGGCTGTTCGATCGTCGGTGACGTCGATCCGAAGGAGGTGCTGCGCCTCACCGAGAAGCTCTATGAAGTTGGCGTCGACATGGTCGCGATCGCCGACACCGTCGGCTATGCCGGCCCGAAGCAGGTCGGCGAATTGACCAAGGGCGCGGTCAGGATCGCCGGATCGAAGCCCGTCTGCATCCACCTGCACGACACCCGCGGCATGGGCATCGCCAACGCCGCCGCCGCGCTCGACGAAGGCGCCCGCGTGCTCGACGGCTCGCTCGGCGGCCTCGGCGGCTGTCCGTTCGCGCCGGGCGCGACCGGCAATGTGGTGTTCGAGGATCTCGTCTTCCTCTGCGAGAGCAAGGGATTTCCGACCGGCGTCGATATCGACGCCCTGATCGAGGTGCGCGGGATCCTCACATCCGAGATGCCGAACGAGCCGCTCTATGGCGGCCTCGCGCGTGCAGGGCTGCCGCGCGGGACGAACGCGAGGGCTGCCTGATCTTTCTTCTCCCTCGCCCCGCTCTTGCGGGGAGAGGGTGGGGTGAGGGGCTGCTTCTGCGAGTGAACTGTTCGGATGGACCCGTACCCACTCACCCCGATCGCATCTCGCGATGTGATCCGACCTCTTTCCGCAAGCGGGGCGAGGCAAGTAGATTTCGCTGCGCTTCATCCGGGCTACGGCAGCACCGGCTCCGTGGCCGTCCGCATCATTTCGCCAACCGGAAGCGGCGCCGCTTCGTCAGTCGCTTGAGGAACGAGCGGCGGCGACTTGTTTTCTGGAAACACACCGAATTCGCCCGCTACCTCCTGGAGCGGCTTCTGCTTGTCGGCCCAGTGCAGGGCCGTGTAGTCGAATCCGTGCACGATGGTAGGTTTGACGATTTCGAAATAGGGCGAGATGTCGAAGTCGCGCGGCATATAGAGCGAGGAATCGCGGATATGCAGGATCTCTCGGCGTGCCTTGCGGCTGGCGGCGCGCGTGATCTTGGGCAGGATCGGGTAGCGCACGGCATCGAAGGCCTGCGCGATCAGCGCGGAGCAGATGATCTTGGTCGGATCGCCGGAGCCGAACGCGATCATGCGCCGCCGCCAGCGCTGCGGGATCGGCAGGGGAAACAGGAAGCGAGCCAGGTCGACGATGTTCTTGGTGTCGTAGCCGAAGCCGATCCGGTTGATCGCATAGCGGCACACCGTCGTGCGGTCCTCGTATGACAGGCCGACCGGCCGGCAGATGCGGGTGTGGTAGGTGAAGTATTTCGACAGCGGCGCCGACGTCACGCCTTCGCCGACATTGGCCTCGATCAGCACATGCTGTTCGCCGTCGGCCTCGAACGCGCCGTCGATCGGTCCGACGAACAGCGCGGCGTGGGACCATGTCGACTGCGTCAGGTATTTGATGATGCCGGAAATCCGGTTGTTGCCTTCGACCAGCAGAACATCGCCGGGCTGGATGATGCCTCGCAGATGGTCCGGATCGCTCGGCGTAAACGGCTCGTAGCCAGGGACCTCCTTTTGCAGGTACCCCGCGATCCACTTGCCAAGAGTATCGAGCACGAGCCCCATGGAATCCCCCCAGCGGTTCTACGACCGCTTGTTTCTCACTTAATCATGATCGCAAGCCGTTTCAATTTAGTTCATGCGTCAAGCGGATCAATCATGATTGATTTACCATGAGTGTTGCTGCGACCTGAGAGATGCGGCACAGTTCGCGAAGCGTTCCCATTTGCCGCAAGTCGCCGGAAACCATGCCAGACAACTTGCCAGAAGACTTGCCGGAAGATTTGCCATGACAATGACCCGCCGCGATTTCCTGTCGGCGTCCACCGGACTGGCGCTGGTGCCGGCGCTTGTCGGCCGGGCCATTGCGGCGCCAAAGGTGCGCGAGGCCGACATCGTCGTGATCGGCGCCGGCGCTGCCGGTATTGCTGCTGCGCGGCGGATCGCAGCCGCCAATCGCAAGGTGCTGGTCGTCGAGGCCACAAGCCAGGTCGGCGGACGCTGCCAGACCGATACGACGAGCTTCGGGGTGCCGTTCGATCGCGGCGCGCGCTGGCTGCACAACCCCGAGACCAATCCGATGGTGCGGCTGGCGCACGCGGCTGGTCTCGAGATGGTCGCCGCGCCTGCCGGGCAGAAGATCCGAATCGGCCGGCGCTATGCCCGCCCCGGTGAGACCGAGGAGTTTCTCGCGGCGCTGGTGCGTGCCAACCACGCAATCGACGATGCCTCGCGCAAGGGCGATATCGCCTGCGCGGCGGCGCTTCCGAAGGATCTCGGCGATTGGGCCGGCACCGCCGAGTTCCTGCTCGGCGCAAGCTTCAGCGGCAAGGATCTCAAGGACGTCTCCGTCGTCGACAAGGTCCGCGCGCAGGACCGCAACACCGCGATTGCCTGCCGGCAGGGCCTCGGCACGCTGATCACGAAACTCGCCGAGCAGCTCCCGCTGGCGCTGTCGACCCCGGTGCAGCGCATTTCCTGGAGCAACCGCGACGTCGAGGTGGAGACGCCGTCGGGCAAGATCACCGCGCGCGCAGCCATCATCACGGTGTCGAGCAATGTGCTGACCAGCGGCAACATCAAGTTCTCGCCAGAGCTGCCGAAGCGCGCGCTCGATGCCGCCGCCAAGCTCAGCCTCGGCAGCTACGATCGCATCGCGCTGCAACTTCCCGGCAATCCGCTCGGGCTGGCGCGCGACGACGTCATCATCGAACAGAGCAGTTCGACCCGGACGGCGCTGCTCTATTGCAATATCGGCGGCTCGTCGCTGTGCACGATCGATGTCGCGGGTTCGTTCGGCCGCGACCTGTCTGCGCAGGGCGAGCAGGCGATGGGCGCATTCGCGGTCGAATGGCTCACCAGGCTCTATGGCAGCGAGATCGGCGCGGCCGTGAAGAAGACCACCGCCACGCGCTGGAATGCGCAGCCCTTCATTCTCGGCGCGATGTCGGCCGCCGCCCCCGGCGCCCAGCCCGCGCGAAAGGTGCTCGCTGATCCGATCGGCTGTCTCTATCTTGCGGGTGAGGCAACGCATGAGACGCTGTGGGGTACCGTCGACGGCGCCTGGGACAGCGGTGAGCGCGCCGCCGAGGCCACCTTGCGACGGATCGGCGCGCTGAGAGATGCGACGCCGGAAGCCCCCGCGCCGACCGCGAAACGGCGCCGCGCACCGGCCCGCACCGCCTCGCCGATGCGATGATTGTTGCGTGAGCACGGGTGATGTGAACGTCGGCGGGTGTTTGAGGCTGCCGCACAATTGGTGTCGTACCTGCGAAAGCAGGGACCCATAACCACAGGATCGTGTTGCCGATACAACACGCTGTGGCCCCAGCGACGCGCAACAATTGGCGTTCGTGGTTATCGGTCCCGGCTCAAGGCCGGGACGACACCGAACATGTTGTACGGTATGTGAGTCGAACATCCGCATTCTCGCGGCGCGTTGCGTCCGAGGTTTGCTGCAATCTTCGCCGCTCTATGTGAAGAGGGCGCAGGGAAAGCCGGGTGCCGATCGCACCCATGGGCCCCGTGCAGTGTAGAAAGCACGGGGGTAGGACCACAGGTGTAACCGGAGCAATCCGGCTTTCCCTGCGCGATGGGTTACGGCTTATACGTGCTCTCCCCGGCGAGACTGGGCTCTTTTGTCACCGTCATACGGAAGGGGCGTTGGCCTCCTCCGATGAGACACCTGCCACCAGGGCGTCAGGCCTGCACGATTTCGCCGTCCGCCTCATGCGCTCTCGTCAGTCACGCATGCGGCGTCCACCGCATCCCACCGCAACGTTCGTGACGATCGCGAGCGCCCCTCATTCGGGTGAGACGGGAAACTCTATACACTGATTTGACTTTACGATAAACCGAAATATTTTCATTTCGAGGCTTGCGCCGTCGGGCAAATCAGTGATTGGCGACAGTTCACGGGTGCGGCGAACCGGCCCTTTCGACGCAACGACGCAAGGCTTTGTTAGCCTCCTTGTCCCACATTTGATCGCCTTTCGTCAGGGGTCATTGAGCCGTCCCATGCCTGCGTCCCGGATGTCCTATCTCGACGGTCTTCGCGGCGTCGCGGCGCTCAACGTCGCGCTGTCGCATTTCGTGATGGCCTTCGATTTTGCGATCTATACCGGGCGACCTGAACATGCGCAGGGGACCTGGGAAACGGCGTTTTCGGCCGCCCCGTTTCTGTTCATCGCGGCAGGCGGCAATTATGCGGTCTGCATCTTCCTGGCGCTCTCGGGCTTCGTCCTCGCCAAGTCCTTCTTCAAGGGCGATCTGTCCGCCCTGGCCCTCGTCGTGAAGCGCACGCTTCGTCTGGGACTTCCGGTGCTCGTGGCCAGCCTGTTCGGCTGGATCGTTCTGTCATCGGGACTTGCATTCAATCAGGAAGCCGCTGCGATCACCCGCTCGACATGGCTCGCCAAGCAGTTCACGCAGCAGCCGGGATTTGCCGATGCCCTTCTTCAGGCCTGGAACAGCCTGCTGGGCATCCCGACCCGCGAGAACTCGTATAATTCGGTGCTCTGGACGATGCCGATCGAATATCTCGGCTCGCTTCTGCTGATCGGGATGTTTGCGACACGATTGCCCGCCAATCGCCCGCGCCTGGCGGCCCTGATCATGATCGCATTCGGCCTCGTCTTCGCGCGCGCCTACGTGTCGATCGTCCTGTTCGGCGCGGCGCTGTACCTGCTCGATGCGCCGAGCTTCACGGCGCGCCTGCGCTGGCGCCCTGCCATCCTCGTCCTGATCCTTTTCCTTGGAACGGTCCCGCTGAGCGTGGTGCGGACCCCGGTCTGGGATGTAATGCTCGCGATCACTGATCCGATCCCGTTCGTTCCGATCGTTGCGCCCGGCCTGACGATGCAAGCTGACGCATCGATGTGGCATGCGATCTCCGCCGTGATGCTTGTGGCGCTGATCACCGGCTGGCCCGCAGCACAGCGACTGCTCGCGAGCCGGGCTGGCCAATATCTGGGCCGTCTCTCCTTCCCGCTATATCTGGCGCACATCCCGGTGCTGTTCTCGGTAGCGTGCTCAGTCTTCCTGGTCGGCCACGCCGCCGGATTGTCCTATGGCACAGCGACCGCGATCAGCCTGATCGCCTATGTCCCGTCGTTCCTGATCGCGGCCATGGTGCTGGAGAAGACGGTCGATGAGCCGTCAATCCGGCTCGCCGCGCGGGCCGCGAACGCCATCTCCGAACCCGTACCCAGGCCGGCGGTTCCCACGGCTTAAGGCCGGGCCACATATTCCCGCCAGCCCTTGGCGCGCAGGCTGCACGCCGGGCACTCGCCACAGCCGAATCCCCAATCGTGCCGGGCGCCGCGCTCACCGAGATAGCAGGTGTGGGAGTGCTCGCATATCAGGTCGACGAGCCCTGCCCCGCCCAGCTCTTCCGCCAAACGCCATGTCGCAGCCTTGTCGAGCCACATCAGCGGCGTGTGCAGTTCGAAGTCTCTGGCCATGCCAAGGTTGAGCGCCGACTGCAGCGCCTTGATGGTCTCGTCGCGGCAGTCGGGATAGCCGGAATAATCGGTCTCGCACATGCCGCCGACGATGTGGCGGATGCCGCGGCGATAGGCGAGCGCCGCCGCGAAGGTGAGGAACACGAGGTTGCGGCCGGGCACGAAGGTGTTCGGCAGCCCGTCCGCGCCCATCGCGATCGCGACGTCACGGGTCAGTGCGGTGTCCGAAATCTCCGACAGCGTCGGGATATCCAGCGTGTGACTGTCACCGAGCCTCAGGGCCCAGTCCGGCCGCAGCGCCCTGAAGCCCCCCAGCAGACGATCGCGGCATTCGAGCTCGATGGCATGACGCTGTCCGTAGGAGAAACCCAGCATCTCGACCCGTGCGAAACGGGACAGGGCCCAGGCCAGGCACGTGGTGGAATCCTGGCCGCCGGAAAACAGCACCAATGCGGTGCCGGACGTGATGGGATCGTTCATGCAGCGCGATTTAGCACTCCGGAGCGGGCCGGCCAACCGGTGGACAGCGCCCTCATTCCGGCGCGTTTGGCTGGGATCGACGAGCACGTTTTGGCATAACGTTCTGTGCCCCTCACGTTCCGGTGCCCGATGACCCCTTCCCGCGACATTTCCCGCCTGATCGAGATCATGGCCGCGCTGCGCACGCCGGTGACCGGATGCCCCTGGGACCTCGAGCAGGATTTCTCGACGATCGCGCCCTATACGATCGAGGAGGCCTACGAGGTCGCGGATGCGATCGCGCGCAGCGATTTCGAGGACCTTCGCGACGAGCTCGGCGATCTGCTGCTGCAGGTCGTCTATCACGCCCGCATGGCCGAGGAGCAAGACGCGTTTGCGTTCGGCGACGTGGTCGAGGCGATCACCAGAAAGATGATCCGCCGCCATCCCCATGTCTTTGCCGACAAGGACGGCAACATCAAGCCGGCCGGCGTCAAGAGCGCCTGGGAGCGCATCAAGGCCGAGGAAAAGGCCGAGCGCGCCGCGCGGCGTCCAGCGCAGGACACCGCACACACCTCCCTGCTCGCCAGCGTAAAGGCCGGCCTCCCGGCGCTCTCACGCGCGATGGAGCTGCAGCGCAAGGCTTCGACCGTCGGCTTTGACTGGAACGACCCGCGCGCCGTGCTCGCCAAGATCCGCGAGGAGGCCGACGAGATCGAGGCCGCGCTCGACGGCAATGACGCCAAGGAGCTTGCGGAAGAGACCGGCGACCTGATGTTCGCGGTCGTCAACCTTGCGCGCCACGTCGGCGCCGATCCCGAAACCGCACTGCGCGGCACCAATGCGAAGTTCGAACGGCGCTTTGCCTATATCGAGAAGGCGTTGGCTGCGCAGGGCCGTTCGCTCGAAGGCGCGACGCTCGAGGAGATGGACGCGCTGTGGAACGAAGCAAAAGTCGCCGCCCACACCGCGTGACCTGTCGGATGATTTGGACGACAACGGGTGTGTCCCGGCTGCAGTGACGGGTCACGAACGCAGCTCCTCTTATAGCAGCGTCCCGCGCAGGATCAGCGCCGCCACGCCGAAATAGATCACGAGGCCGGTAACGTCGACCAGCGTCGCCACGAATGGCGCGGAGGCGCTTGCCGGGTCGAAGCCGATGCGCTTGAGGATGAACGGCAGCATCGACCCGGACAGCGATCCGAAGGTCACGATGCCGACAAGAGCCGCGCCGACGGTCAGCGCGACGAGCTGCCAATGCGGGCCGTAGTCGAACAGGCCGAGGGTTTGCCATAGTGTGATCCTGACGATGCCGATCACGCCCAGAATGGAGCCGAGCACGATGCCGGTCGGCAATTCGCGCATCGCGACACGCCACCAGTCGCGCAGCCGCACCTCGTGCAAGGCCAGCGACCGGATCAGAAGCGAGGTTGCCTGCGAGCCGGAATTGCCGCCGGAGCTCATGATCAGCGGGATGAACAGCGTCAGGACGATCGCCTTCTCGAGCTCGGTCTGGTACGACTGCATCGCGGTCGCGGTCAGCATTTCCGACAGGAACAGCGCGCACAGCCAGCCAGCGCGCTTCTTGATCATCTCGCCGAAACCGATCCGCAAATAGGGCTCGTCGATCGCTTCCATGCCGCCGAACTTCTGGGCGTCCTCGGTCGATTCCTCGACGATCGCGTCGATGACGTCGTCGACCGTGACGATGCCGAGGATATGGCCGGGGCCATCGACCACGGCGACCGCGAGCAGGTCATAGCGCGAGATCAGCCGTGCCGCTTCCATGCGGTCGGCCTCCGGCGCAATCATCAGCGGCTTCCGCGCCGGCGCGGCCGTGAGCACGTTGGCATGGGGATCGGCGGAGATCAGGCGCCGCAGCGGCACCGCCTGGATCAGCGTCTTCTTGACCGGATCGATCACGAAGATTGAGTAGACGGTCTCGCGGGTGCGCTCGACCATGCGGATATGATGGAGCACTTCAGCGATGGTCCAGGTCGACGGCACGCTGACGAATTCGGTGGTCATGATGCTGCCGGCGCTGCGCTCCGGATAGGCCAGCAGCGCCGAGATGGTGGTCCTGGTGTCCGGATTGAGCCGGTTCAGCAGCGTGGTGCGGAGCGGCTCGATGAGCTCCTTGAAAATATCCGCCGCGCGGTCGTCGGACACCCCTGACAGCAGGGACACCGCGGTGTCGGTCGGCAGTTCGGCAAGGATCTCGCAGGTGTTGTCGAGCCCGGGCAGATCCAGGACTTCGATCGCCTTCTCGGCCGGCAGCGACTGCAGCAGTTTGGCTGCATCCGGTGGCTCCTGGGCGTTGAGCGCCTCCACGATTTCGGGCGCCCGCTCCTGGGCGAGGTCAGCGTTCGGGCTGGCGAGCGGGTCTCTGGTCATGGTGTCATGGGAATTCTGCATCGATCGCCCTCGTCCTTGCGTCCAGCAGCGAATGAACCAAGGCGGCGCGAAATTCAAACAGAAAGTGCGGCTGAAGGTCGCAATACGGCGATGTCATGGAAGCGTCGTATTCCGGGCCGGCGCTAGGTCTTGGCGTGGTCAGGCGTCGGCCGGAACGGCATCGAAGCGCGACATCACGATATCGCGCTTGGTCTCGTCGACGCGGACCGTCATGTCGAACCGCTCGCCGTGCAGCTGCTTGTCGAGCACCTCGGCATTTCGGTGCAGCCAGCTGATGCCCGCCCCGTCGGAGGCGGCGATCGAGAGATTGAGCGTCATCCGCTTGGCCGCGAGCCGATCCTCGATCGCGGAGAGCAGTTCGTTGATCCCCTCACCGGTCGCGGCGGAAACGAGGAAGCAGGGCCGCTCCGGTGGGCGGCGCGCCGCGATGTTGCGCAGATTGTCGCGCTCCTCGGAATCGAAGCGGTCGATCTTGTTCCAGACCTCGATGATGCAACGGCCGCCGTCGGCGTCGGGATCGATGCCGAGCTGGCGCAGCACCGCCTCGACGTCGCGCTCCTGGGCCTCGGCGTCCTCGTGGGAGATGTCACGGACGTGCAGGATGATGTCGGCCTCCAGCACCTCCTCCAGTGTGGCGCGGAACGCCGCGACCAGCTGGGTCGGCAGGTTGGAGATGAAGCCGACCGTATCCGACAGCATCGCCTTGCCGCCGTGCGGCAGGTTGAGCGCGCGCAACGTGGGATCCAGTGTCGCAAACAGCATGTCGGCGGCCTGGACGTCGGCGCGGGTCAGACGGTTGAACAGGGTCGACTTGCCGGCATTGGTGTAGCCGACCAGCGCGACGACGCGATACGGCACCCGCTGCCGGCCGGCGCGATGCAGCCGCCGCGTCGCCTGTACCTTCTTCAGTTCCCCCTCCAGCTTGGTGATGCGGTCACCGATCAGCCGGCGGTCTGCCTCGATCTGCGTTTCGCCGGGGCCGCCCATGAAGCCGAAGCCGCCACGCTGGCGTTCGAGGTGGGTCCACGACCGCACCAGGCGGCTGCGCTGGTAGTTGAGATGGGCCAGTTCGACCTGCAGCGCGCCCTCCTTGGTCTTGGCGCGACGGCCGAAGATTTCCAGGATCAGGCCGGTGCGGTCGAGCACCTTGGTGCTCCAGGCCTTCTCGAGGTTGCGCTGCTGAATCGGCGAGAGCGCGCAATCCATCACCACGAGTTCGACCTTGTCGCCCGCGACGAGGCCGGTGATCTCCTCCACCTTGCCCTTTCCGAGATAGGTCGCGGGGCGGATCTGGCTGATCGGCGCGACGACGGACTCGACCACGATGAGGTCGATGGCCCGCGCGAGGCCCGCGGCTTCCTCGATCCGCGCATCGTAGTCGCGGACAGACGAATCCGTTTGCGCATCGCCGTCGCCGCGGCGCGTGCGCAGGTAGGGACCGATGACGATCACCCGCCCCGTGCTGCTGCCCCCCGCCGACCCGGGCCTAGACTTGGTCCGGTCGGCGCCCCCTTCACGATTGAAGGGTTCCAATCAGTTCACTCTCAAGCCGGAGCATCCTCGCCGCCTTCAAACAACTGGATCGGAGCGCCCGGCATGATGGTCGAGATCGCATGCTTGTAGACCAGCTGCGAATGCCCGTCGCGCCGCAGCAGCAGGCAGAAGTTGTCGAACCAGGTGACAATCCCCTGCAGCTTCACTCCATTCACCAGAAAGATCGTCAGCGGAGTTTTGGTTTTACGAACGTGGTTCAGGAAGGTGTCTTGTAGATTTTGTGCGCGGTCTGCCGCCATTGTTTTTGTCCCGCAGGCTTGTGCTTCTTTTTTATTGAACCGGTTGTTGCTCTCTTATGGAGCCTCCTCCGGGTGCCTGCCTGTCCTGAGATCCCCCTCCGGCAGGCATGACCGCAGGATTAGAGGACACGCGCGCTTTTTAGGCAAGCCGGTTCACGCGCCAGATCGTAGGAACACGGTGGCAATTCTAAGAAAGTGCAGCGAAAGAGACGAATATTCTCAGGATGGTGGATAAGTTGCCGTGGCATCGGCCGGCGCCGGCGCTGATGGCCGACCTGCCGTTCGACGCCCTGGTCCCACCCTCGTGCCGGCCTTTTGGGGGTCAGCCGACCCCCAGCGCCTTCAGCTTGCGATGCAGCGCCGAGCGCTCCATGCCGACGAACTCCGCCGTGCGCGAGATATTGCCCGAGAAGCGGCTGATCTGGGCGATCAGATAGTCGCGCTCGAACACCTCGCGCGCCTCGCGCAGCGGCAGACCCATGATGTGCTCGCCATTGTTGGAGGTCGGCATCGCCGGCACCATCGACCCGACGTCCTGCGGCAGCATGTCGGCGGTGATGATCGCCTCCGGCCCGCCGCCGGCGAGAATCATCACGCGCTCGACATTGTTGCGGAGCTGGCGAACGTTGCCCGGCCAGACATGCGATTGCAGCACCGCCATCGCGTCCTGTCCGATCTGCCGCTTCGGCAGGCCGGTGGCGGCCGAGATCTGGTCCATGAAGTAGTCGATCAGTTCGGGAATATCCTCGCGCCGCTCCGACAGCGGCGGCACGCGGATCGGTACAACCGAGAGCCGGTGGTAGAGGTCCTCGCGGAAGTGCCCGGCGGCGATCTCCTCCTCGAGATTGCGCGCGGTCGACGAGATGATGCGGACATCGACATGGACCTTGCTGGTGCCGCCCTGGCGCTGGAAGGTCTGGTCGACCAGGACGCGCAGGATCTTGTTCTGGGTCTCGCGCGGCATGTCGGCGATCTCGTCGATGAACAGCGTACCGCCATGGGCCTCCTCGAGCGCCCCGGGCTTGCGTTGCTGCTCGCCGTTCGAGCCCTCGATGCCGAACAACTCGACCTCCATCCGCTCCGGCGTGATGGCCGCCGCGTTGATGACCACGAACGGCCCTTCGGCCCGGCCAGAGGCATTGTGCAGGGTGCGCGCGGCCAGCTCCTTGCCCGCGCCGGAGGGGCCGACGATCAGGATCCGGCTGTTGGCCTTGGCGGCGCGGTCGATGGTCTGGCGGAGCTGGTTCATGCAGGCCGAACGGCCGGTCAAAACGCTTGCAGCCGGAGCCAGTTGCTTGAGCTCCTTCACCTCACGCTTGAGCCGCGAGGTCTCCAGCGCCCGGGTTGCCACCAGGATCAGGCGGTCCGACTTGAAGGGCTTTTCGATGAAGTCGTAAGCGCCGCGCTTGATCGCGGCGACCGCGGTTTCGATGTTGCCGTGACCGGAGATCATCACGACGGGCAGATCGGCATTGTCCTTCTTGATCTGCTCGAGCAGTTGCAGGCCGTCGAGCTTGGAACCCTGCAGCCAGATGTCGAGGAAAACCAGATGCGGCCGGCGGTTGGCGATCTCGCCCAGCGCCGAATCGCTGTCGCGCGCGGTGCGCGTGGAAAAGCCCTCATCGTCCAGAATACCCGCAACGAGATCGCGAATATCGGCCTCGTCGTCGACAATCAGAATGTCACTTGCCATGGGTTACACCTGCCTTGTCACTCGCCCGTCGCGGCTTTGCGTCTTGGTTCTTGGATTTTTGTGTCATTGTTGGTCGTTTCTTCCGGCGCACCGGTCGGCTCCGGCGCGGGATTTTTTTCGGCGTCTTGCCCGGTCAATTCCGGTTTCGCGTCCGCGCCTTGCTTCCTGTTTTCGGCCTTGGCCGCCTGCCCCGAGACAGCAAAACGCAGCCGCATCCAGGCGCCGCGCTGGCCTTCCCGGAAATCGGATGCATCCTTGAGCTCGATGCGGCCGCCATGGTCTTCCAGCACGCGGCCGACGATCGCAAGTCCGAGGCCGGTGCCCTTGGCCCGCGTCGTGACATAGGGTTCCAGCAGGCGCGAGCGCGCGACCTTGGGGAGTCCGATCCCGTTGTCGACGACGTCAAGGATGATGTCGTCGTGCTCGCGCTGGGCGACGACGTCGATCCGGCCCTTGCCGAGTTCCTCCGGCGGAACCTGCTCGATCGCTTCCGTGGCGTTCTTGATGATGTTGGTGAGGGCCTGCGAGATCAGCCGGCGGTCGAACTGCGCGGGCAGCGGGTCCTGCCTGATGTCGACCACGATGTCGAGGTCGGGATGGGCGACCTTCATCAGGAACACCGCCTGCTTCACCACGTCGGCGACGTCCTCGCCCTCCATCACGGGCTTCGGCATCCGCGCAAAGCGCGAGAACTCGTCGACCATCCGCCTGATGTCGTCGACCTGGCGCACGATGGTATCGGTGCACTGGTCGAAGATCGACTTGTCCTTCTCCTCGGTGATGCTCTTGCCGAACTTGCGGCGGATGCGCTCGGCGGAGAGCTGGATCGGGGTCAGCGGGTTCTTGATCTCATGGGCGATGCGGCGTGCGACGTCGCCCCAGGCCGAGGTGCGCTGCGCCGACACCAGCTCGGTGATGTCATCAAGCGTGATGATGTAGCTGTCGCGGGCGTGGCTGGTCTGCTCGGCCGAGATCCGCACCGAGAGGTTTCGCTCATGGCCGTCGCGATTGATCGTGACCTGGCCCTGCACCAGCCGCTGGGTCCCTTCCCGCGCGGTCTTCATCATCTCGTCGAGCTCGGGCAGCACGTCCGACAGCGGATGGTCCAGCGTCTCGGATTCGGCATGCCCGATCAGCTTCTCGGCAGAGCGGTTGAGGATGCCGACGCTGCCGGAGGCGTCGACACCGATGATGCCGGCGCTCGCCGAGGACAACACCGCCTCGATGAAGCGGCGGCGGCTGTCGATCAGGTCGCTGGCGCTGACCAGTTCGTCGCGCTGGGTTCGCAGCTCCTGCGTCATCTTGTTGAAGGTCTGCCCCAACTGGGCGAGGTCACCCTCGGACTTGACCACGGGCACCTGCACATGCAGGTCGCCGGTCGAGACCTGGTTGGCCGCGCTCATGATGTTGCGGATCGGTTCCACCAGCCAGTTGGCGAAGTTGAGCCCTATCAGGACCGAGGCCATCAGGATGGTCAGCGCGATCACCGCGAACATCAGCGCGAAGGTGACCTGGATGCCGAGCCGGCGCGATTCGATCTGGGCATATTCGGCGACGCTGGCCTGGGTCTGCTTCAATTGGCTGATCACGCGCGGATCAAGCAGGCGGGCGACGAACAGGAAGGTGTCGTTGAAGGCGCGCAGGCGAACCACCGCCGCGACATAGTTCTCTTCCGGGAAGACCGATATCTCCGGCTTGGTTTCGCCGACATTGGCGAGAAAATCCTTCGGCGGCGGCAGGAAGTTCTGCCTGATGCCGGTCTGCGCAGTCGCCAGCACATTGCCGTCGCTGTCCAGCAGCATCGCACCGGGAAGATCGCGCGAGGCCGCGTTCGCCGTCAGCAGTTCCAGAAACGAGCGCCGGTCCTGATCGTAGAGCGGCCGCGCATTGGCGAGGTCGTTGGCCATGGCGAGGATATCGCCGTTGATCAGCTGCGCGTGCTCATATGTGTAGGCGCGCGCGATGATCAACGAATTCATGATCACTTCGCGGGTCGGCCCGGAGAACAGCCGGTCGAGGCCACGATCGATGGTCACATTGGCGACGACCGCGACCAGCACGGCCGGCAGCACGGCGATGATGGAGAACAGGCCCACGATCTGGACGTGCAGTCTTGCGGCCGCCCGGCCCCGGCGGCGGGCCTGGATCACCTTCCAGACCTCCCGGACGATAATTCCGATCAGCAGCAGGATGGTCGCCGCGTTGATCAGGAGGAAGGAGTAAACGACGCGCTTGGACGGCTCGATCGGCGTCAGGCCGCTCAGCACGACAAAGGTCAGGAACGCCGACAGCAGCGCCATGACCGCAGCAAACGGCGCCAGCCACTTCCGCAGGCGGAATCCCTGCGGATCGGTTGGCGACGTGTCTAACGTTGAAACCGTGGTCTCTGCGCTGGTCATTCCGGCGATGGAGCTAGGGGGCTAGTCCACTGGGTGAGCGAACTGATGCAATCATATCACAATGTTGCCGGAATGCGGCATCTTCAAGACACCGTTGAGATTCAATGATTTACCAGTAACCCGCTGTGGCCGAGTGGTAATTTTACCGAGCACACGTCATCGGCGAGGAGCGGCAGGTCGGCCCGGACTGCCTCAAGGCCTTCGGCTATACACAGTCACAACCCTGGAGCGATGCCGGGCGGATGTCGATTTGCCTAAAAATCCTGGCCGACGAATACCGCGCCAAAAGACATGTCTCGAATTGAGTACCGCGCCGTATCCGTTAACCTCCTGGATCCCGGAGGATAGATTTGCACGCTTCCGGTTTTTTTGTGCCCCCCTTAGTCGACCGGAGGAAAACCCCCTCGGGTTGGCGATCCTTGGCGAGCGCCGCCTACTCCGCCAAGGATCGCTTCGGCGCCGTGGTCCGGGTTAATCCTGAGGATGTTTGAGTGGACTTCAGCGCTTCCGCCGGCCTTTTCAAATGGCCATCTTTCGCAAATGAACGCCGAGAAGACCGGGGCCCCTATTTGCTAGTGGAAGGCACGCTTGATGAATGCATCCGGGCGTTCATGGCCAAGCCGGAGAAGACCCGGCACCTCTATGAAATCCGCACGCCCCCTCGAGGATCAGTCGAGACGTCGATCTTGTCGCCGGAGCACATTGTCGAACTCGCGAGGCTCCGGGATTTTCTTTGACGAGCCTTGAACGATGCTCGTCACTGGATGCGGGCCAGCAGATCGGAACGGGGTGGTATGGAACCCGGAAACGGGTGAGCTACCATCAGGGTTGCCCGCTCATCGTTTTCCAGCGCGATCTTTTGAGCAAGCATCACGTCGCCTGCCACCAGTGAGCCGACAGGCCGGAAACACCATCCCAGCACAATGCGGTCCTGGTCGTCCATTTCGTAGACGTTCGTCGACGTGCCGTAGCAAATGCGATAGCGCTTGCCGGACTCCGAGCCGATGACATCGAACCGTTTGTATCTCTCGAACTGCAAGCGTTGCGCTGGCGACAGCCATGCAAGCATCAGCGCAATCCCGCGTGCCTCGATCTTTTCATAGTGCCGCCAGCGCTCCCGTATCGCGATCAGCGTCGTCCACAACGATCTGACCGCACGTCGGACCGCCGCCGGCATACGCGAATATCGCAGACGGCCCATCATGCCGTCAGCCGCCGACCAGCCTTGGGTAGAACAGCGTCTCCTCGGCAGCGGGATCCAGCGCGCGGACCAGTGCCACTGCCCCCGGTCCTGTTCGGGTCGCCGCAGTGTAGCCGTCCGATATCAACTGTTGAAAGCGCGCTTCTGCCCAGGCCAGCTGCTCGTTGTCTCCCGCATCAAAGGAATGGCGCGTGTCACCGGCGTGATCCATGACCAAAAGCGTTGCCATCGTCTTCTCCATCGTAGCAGCGTGACAATCTCGGCATGAGGTCAAAGTTCCTGCACCATCGCTTTGGAGATGAAAGGTTCTTGATGGGGACTAGTTAGGAACGATCGTCATCGGGTCCCGTTGTTCGACGCCAATTCCGATATGCGGCTGATTGTGGCGGTGAAGGTCGATGCCCCTTCTTCGATACCTGGTATTCACGAGCGGAATGCTGCTCGGTTTGCTGTTCCTAACCAGCTGGCTCTTTCCGGATTCACCAATCAGCGAGGCCCGGGACGACATCGATCGAACAGTCATCCGCATCCACTCGCGCCACAAGTGGCCAGAGGCGATACGGATGACCACCAGCGCTCAAGTCGCGGTCGCTCCCGCCATCTCAAATCCCGTCGTCGCAGCGCCATCGGCGGCCGAGCCTCCGCCGGCTCCATTGGCTACCGAGGCTTCGCCGCACGCCTCAGTCGTGCAGTCCGAGACGACTCGGCTGTCTCCGCCCGAGACATCTCGACATGCCCGGCGGCCTCCGGCGTCAGCACGTCGAGCGCAACGAGAGAGAGGCCGGCGCTTTGCGATGCACGGTCAGCGTTATGCGAGCTACCCCGAACCGGAGTGGCAGGGCTGGCCGTCAGCAAGCTGGTGAGTGGCATCACGAATGCCGGTGAGATCGCCGGAAGGCTGTATTCGTCGCTTCCATTGCCCCGGCGAATGCAGTCTGGGCTTCCGGCGATGCCGAGCTGGCCGCGTCACCATGCGCGGCCAGCTCAATTCTGCCGAGAACGGAGACGCCCTATCTCTCGCGGAGGCTCTCCTGCTTGTATTTGAGCAGCGGCGAAAGCAGGTAGCTGATGACCCGTCGCGACCCCGTCTCGATCTCGACAGTGACCGCCATGCCGGGCGAGAGATCGACCATCTTGTCTTCCACCTGCATCTGCGTCCGATCAAGCGACACACGCGCGGAATAGACCAGTTCTCGTCCCCTGGGTTCGCTGCTGCTGCTGTCCGTGCTGGTCGGCGGCTTGCTCTCCGTATCCTTGTCCTGCTGAAGGTCGCGGCTGATCGCATCCTTCGACAGGCTCAGGACGGTCCCGTGCAGCAGGCCATATCGCGTGAAGTTGAAGGTGTCGACCTTGATCTCGGTTGGCTGGCCCACATAGACGAAGCCAATGTCGCGATTGGACACCATCGCCTCGATCTCGAGGGGACTGTCCGTCGGCACCACCACCAGCAGCGATTGGCCCGGCGTCACCACGCCTCCCACGGTATGGACCGCAAGCTGCTGAACGACACCGTCGATCGGCGCGGTCAGAGATTGCAGCCTGGTTTTCTGCTCGGCCTTGACAAGGTCCTGCGCAAGACCGGCGGCCTTTTGTTCGGCCTTCGCCAGTTCATCGTAAAGAGTATGGCGATATTCGGAGACCGCCTGCGCGCGTGACGCCGCGATCGAGGCGATCGCGGCCTCGGCTTCATGATCGTGGCTCTTCTGGATCTCCAGCTCCTGTTGTTGCTCGACCAGGCTCTGCAGCTCCTGAAAATATTGCAGCTTGGAACCGTACTCGCTCTTGAGCAGGGCCTTGCGGATGTCGACCCGCTCCTGGATCACCGGGATCATCGCTCCGATCTTGTTGATGGTTGCGATGATGGTAGCGCGCTCGGCTTCCTTTTGCGCCTGCTGTGCGTCGAGCGAGGCGAGCTTGGCCTTGTGCTCGGCGATCTGGTTCTGCAGGAATTTGCGCTGCACGGCAGTCAGATCCGGAGCCGCATCCTGCGGTGGGCTGAATGCCGCGATGGGATCGCCATCCGACGTCAGCGCGCGCAGCCGGGCAATGTCGAGACGGGTGGCGGTGAGGTCGCTTTGAACGTGTTCGCGCTCCGCGCCATTCATCGTCGGATCGAGCTCGATGAGAACGTCGCCGGCCTTGACGTTCGAACCGTCGTGAACGTGGATAGCGTGCACGACCCCGGTCTCGAAAGGCTGGACGACCTTGCTGCGGCCGCTCGGAACGATCTTGCCCGGCGCCGAGGCAACGATATCGATCTTGCCCCAGCAGGCCCACGACAGAGCCACGCAGAACACCGCGATGACCGTCGCGGCGATGGCGCGGCCGATCGGCGACGGCGGCGTCTCGACGATTTCCAGCGCAGCCGGCAGAAACTCGAGTTCCTCCTTGTCGCGCGGGACGGGCCTGCTCGGAAGCGGGATGATCTTGTTAGCGGACTTCATGGATCCCACTCTGTATCCGGTAGAGATTGGCGTAACGCCCGTCCTTCCTGATCAGGTCGTCGTGAGCTCCATCCTCCGTAATTCGGCCCCGCTCGATGGTAATGATCCGATCCGCGCTGCGGACAGCCGACAGCCGGTGCGCGACGATGAAGACGGTTCGTCCCTTGGCAATCTGCTTTGGCGGGCAATGTGGCGTAGGCATCCTGGGCGTAGACGCTGTAGCCGGCCTGGGCGGCAAGCGCGCTCTTCAGCTGCGCATAGTCGAACTGCTCGCAGATGAAGAAACGTCGTGGAGCGGCGCCCCGCCCCCGTCAATCGAATTGCCCATGGATCCCTCTATCTTATGCGGGTTGGGCCAAATGCCGGAAGTCGGGACGGCTCCTCGCTCGCCCCTGCAAAAATGTTCTCCAGCGTACAATCACCCTGGGCCATATCATCCCAACCGAAAAATCGTCGAACCGACTGCGGTGGCTGGGCCTGCGCAGCCGAGCTTCCAATTCCAGTACAGAGATGGAACTCCTTGAAGCTTGGGACCCCTGCAATGAGGGCTTGCTGCGTCAATTCGTCTCTGCCCGGAGTAGGACCATATTGCCAGCTAGAGCGTTTCACGTTTTGATAGAAGCGTATCCGGCGTTTTCGAAGTAGTTGCTGCATTCGTTAGGCTGGATGGTTGTGATGAGGCCGCCGACATGGTGGCAAATGTCGTCGATGGTGCGCTTCTGGGCGGAACGCATCCAGTGCTTGATCTTGGCGAAGGTCTGTTCGATCGGATTGAGGTCTGGGGAGTATGGCGGCAGGTACCGGAGCCTGGCGCCGGCCGCTCTGATCAAGCTGCGCAGGGCCGCCGACTTGTGGCTACCGAGATTGATGGGGTGGACGCCCCCTGACGGCATCGCTGTGCCAAAGTGGTGTCGTTGATCATCACTTGAACGGAG
>NZ_JAFCKQ010000135.1 GCF_018130215.1 Bradyrhizobium jicamae | reverse complement strand
ATCGCCGCATGAATCGGAAAGCGGTAAAGGGTCAAGACAACGTTTGCGACAAGCCCACCACCGATCCCCATCAACGAGGCAGACGAGCCGATGACGAGACCGTAGCCCGCCATAGCGGTCGTACCGGGCAGGACTTTCCCTAACTGCCAGGTGTCTTTGCCAGCAAGCAACCTGACCGCTAGAAACATGCAGACGATGATAAAGACGCTCTTGAACACAATCGGCTTCGCTACCGAGGCAGCATAGACGCCGCCAAGCACACCGACGACAATCGGGAATGCCCACATCCTGAGCACGCGGATATCGACCGCGCCCTTCCTGTAGTGGCCTGTGAAAGACGAAATCGAGGTCGGCACGATAACGGCAAGCGAGGTCCCGACGCAGAGCGGCATCAGGACGTCATCTGGAACGCCGTAGAGCTGAAAGACCTCATAAAGCACAGGAACGATGACAGTTCCGCCTCCTACCCCGAATAATCCCGCCAGGATTCCAGTGCAGGCACCAGCTCCAGCAAGAGCCGCGGCAAGCCATGCAGTGTGACTAAGCGCGAGCGCACCCATTTGCCCGCTCCTCGGTCATGAACATCACGTCGGCGGGTCTGATCGAACTCCACCGTGTCGCCTGCTCGTAGGCATAGGCGAGTTGAAGACAGGCCAGATCACCATGACAGGGGCCTACAACCTGCAGCTCCATCGGTAAGCCCTGCTGCGAAAATCCTGCCGGCACGTTGACCACTGGACAGCCGACGAGCGTGGCGTAGATCACCACCTCTATCCAGCGATGGTAAATATCCATCTTGCAACCGCCTATCTCTTTCGGCCACGCTACCCTTGCATCGAACGGGAAACACTGTGCAGTGGGGAAGCACCAGGAAATCGTAGGTCTTGAATAATCGCTGGACCGCGCGACACCATTCGGCTCGGCGAGCGGACGCCTCAAGCACGTCAAGTGCCGACAAACGCATCGCCTGCTCAACTTCCCAACGCGCTTCCTCCTTCATCAG
>NZ_JAFCKQ010000134.1 GCF_018130215.1 Bradyrhizobium jicamae | reverse complement strand
CCGTTGAGCCGCTCGATCGGGTTGGTCGAGTGCAGCTTGGTCCGGTGCTGTGGTGGGAACGTCATGTAGGCGAGCACGTCGGTCTCGGCCTCGTCGAGGAAGGTCGCGAGCCTGGGCAGCTTGGGGCGGAGCTGGTCGGCGACCTTGCGCCACTGCGCTCGTGCCGCCTCGGCATCGTCCTGGGCAAACGCGGTGGCGATGAAGGCGGAGACGACGCGCCGCCCACTCTTGCCGGCATGCGCGAGCGCGTTGCGCATGAAGTGGACGCGGCAGCGCTGCCAGCCGGCGTTGAGCACCTTGGCAACGGTGGCCTTGATGCCCTCGTGGGCGTCGGAGACGACCAGCTTGACGCCACGCAGGCCACGACGGGCGAGCTTGCGCAGGAACGCCGTCCAGAACGTCTCGGCCTCCGAGGGACCGATGTCCATGCCGAGAACCTCTCGCCGGCCGTCACTGTTGACGCCGACCGCGACAATCACCGCGACCGACACGATGCGCCCGTTCTGGCGTACCTTCACGTAGGTGGCGTCGATCCACAAATACGGCCAGTCGCCCTCGATCGGACGGGCGAGGAACGCCTTCACCTTGTCGTCAATCTCCGCGCACAGCCGCGAGACCTGGCTTTTGGAGATGCCGCTCATCCCCATGGCCTGGACAAAATCGTCCACCGAGCGGGTTGAGACGCCCTGCACATAGGCTTCCTGCACCACCGCGGTGAGCGCCTTCTCGGCCATCCGGCGCGGCTCCAGAAAGCCGGGGAAGTAGGAGCCCTTGCGCAGCTTGGGGATACGAAGCTCGACCGTGCCGGCGCGGGTCTCCCAGATCCGGTCGCGGTAGCCGTTGCGTTGCGCCAAACGCTCGGGGGTCTTCTCGCCATAGGCCGCCCCCGTCTGGCTTTCACTTCCAGCTCCATCAGGCGCTGGGCGGCAAAGCCGATCATCTCGCGCAGCAGATCGGCATCAGGGGTCTTCTCCACGAACGTGGGCAGGTTCATCATGTCGTCGGTCATCGGTGGTTCCTCGGTTGCGTTGGCGTGTCGCAACCCGATCCTACCGGAGAACTGCCGGTGACCACCGCAAAGCCGCCCGCCCGCTACGGCGCT
>NZ_JAFCKQ010000133.1 GCF_018130215.1 Bradyrhizobium jicamae | reverse complement strand
GGTGAGCGATTTGAGGGCCTCTTGCCCCCGGTCGTTGCCGCTCCCGCTTTCGCGATCCGCAAGCCCGCGGTCGCCGTGTTTACGCTCGACGACTATGTCGCCAGGGAGATCATGACCTCGGAGCAGGCCAACATCCTGAAGAACTCAGTCGCCGCACGCAAGAACATCCTTGTCGCCGGTGGGACATCGACCGGCAAGACAACATTGACGAATGCGCTCCTGGCCGAAGTGGCAAAGACCTCCGATCGGGTCGTGCTGATTGAGGATACCCGCGAGCTTCAGTGCAAAGCGCCTAATCTCGTGGCTTTGCGGACCAAAGACGGCGTGGCCTCGCTGTCGGACCTTGTTCGGTCCTCGCTGCGACTGCGGCCCGATCGCATCCCGATTGGCGAAGTCCGAGGTGCCGAGGCGCTCGATCTGCTCAAGGCCTGGGGTACAGGTCATCCTGGCGGCATCGGCACTATCCATTCGGGCACCGCGCTCGGTGCGCTGCGCCGGCTCGAGCAACTCATCCAGGAAGCCGTCATCACGGTTCCGCGTGCCCTGATTGCCGAGACCATCAATCTCGTTGCTGTGCTTGCGGGGCGCGGCGCCGACCGTCGCCTCGCTCAACTCGCACTCGTTACGGGGCTTGGTGCCGCCGGCGACTACAGCCTTTCATCAGCAGGAGACTGACATGCGTCAGCAATTTCGCTTTCTTCGAGATGTATCGTTGGCCGCCTTCGGCGCGGTGTTTTTGGGAGCGGCGCCGGCATGGGCGGCTGGCTCGAACATGCCGTGGGAGCAGCCACTCAAGCAAATCTTGCAGTCGGTCGAAGGGCCGGTCGCCAAGATCATCGCCGTCATCATCATCGTGGTGACCGGGCTCACGCTCGCTTTCGGGGATTCGTCAGGTGGATTCCGCAGATTGATCCAGATCGTGTTCGGCCTGTCGATCGCGTTTGCCGCCTCGAGTTTCTTCCTGTCGTTCTTCTCCTTCGGCGGCGGCGTGGTGATCTGATGGATGATCCTGTTACAGGCTTTGTCGCGCCCGTTCACCGCGCGCTCACTGAGCCAATCTTGATGGGCGGCGCGCCACGGTCTGTCGCGATCGTCAACGGCACCCTTGCGGCAGCCCTTGGGCTCGGACTTCGACTCTGGATCGCGGGTCTCGTCCTCTGGTTCATCG
>NZ_JAFCKQ010000132.1 GCF_018130215.1 Bradyrhizobium jicamae | reverse complement strand
CCGTCATTCGTCCCATGAGCGAACGAAACACCCGTGCATGTCAAGACGAGCAGTCCACGCAGCCACCAGACTGGCCGATTACCATCTATGGGCGCCTGATATAGTTCGCGATTTGGTATCAGCCGGCACACCACACGATATAAGATGAATGAAAACCCAAATCCGAGTAGCGGAGATATCAATAGAGCACTCAAGACACCGCCCACTTGGTGCCAGTTCACAGCGCCAGTAAAACTATGCCCTTCGAGACCATATTCCAGCGCAATGCCGATCAATGCCCCGACCAGGGCGTGGGAGCTGGAGTTGGGAATGCCTAGCCACCACGTGCCAACATTCCAGGTCAATGCGGCGAGTGTAAGCGCGACCAACATGCCTACAGCGAGAGCTCCATCGGGCGGCGTTAGAACGTCCGGCGGGATGAGCTCGATCAGTGCAAAAGCCACCGCGATTCCACCCGCGAGCACGCCGAGAAAGTTCATCAAACCAGACCAGATGACGGCCTGGGTCGCTTTCAGTGAATGAGTATAAATGACCGTGGCAACAGCATTGGCGGTGTCGTGAAAGCCATTCGAAAACTCGAAAAACAGAACGAGGGCAAGGCACAATATTAGCAGCACGAAAAGTGCGGGTGAACCGGGGACGAAGAATTCCAGCATTGGCCTGCTCTATCTCGCATGGATGCTTTTTGCTTTCTGCGACCTAAGGCGCTGATTTTGATTGGCAGCGACGTATTTCGCCCGAATAAGCAGGCATCGATCGCGATTGGCAGACGTTCGGCGGACAAAGCACGACGTCCGGCTCAACCGTTTGGGTTAAAGCCGCCCTTAGATTAAACGTTCCCGAATGCGTCTATTTTGGAACAAATTTCCTTTCTCGCGTTGAACCCAGGTAGCCGGGAGGCTCGCATTTTGCCATGGCCCGCAAGCGCGATGAAAATCCGTCTTCGCCTGGCAGTCGACGCAGACTCCTCGAAAAGCAGCGCCTGCAAAAGATGGCGCGCTCACCGCATGCCTTCGTTCGCGGCAGTACCGACCTGTTCTATGAGCTTCTGTCCGAGCAAAACGACCATATCCCGTCCGGCCCGGCGATTTGGATCTGTGGGGATTGCCATACCGGCAATCTTGGCCCGCTTGCGAATGCCGATGGAGATGTCGAGATCGAAATTCGAGACCTCGATCAAACG
>NZ_JAFCKQ010000131.1 GCF_018130215.1 Bradyrhizobium jicamae | reverse complement strand
TACTGCGAGGCGACTTCCTTGCCCTGCTCCTTGAAGACCTTGGTCCAGTCCTTGACCAGGAGATCGAGCGCCTGCTGCGCCGTGCCCTTGTCGGCGACGACGTAGTCATGCACCCGCTTCTGCATGTCGAGCAGCAGCTGGGCGTAGGACGGCTCGGCCCAGAAGTCCTTCACGATGCCCATCGATTCCAGGAATTGCGGCGCGAACGCCGCGCTCTTCGGGAAGTCGGGCGCGTCGACCACCGCCTTGAGGGCCGAGTAGCCGCCGATCTGCCACCATTTCTGCTGCACGGCGGGCTGCGCGAACCACTTGATGTAGGCGAGCGCGTCGTCCTTGTGGTCGGAGGTCGCGACCACCGAGATGCCCTGACCGCCGAGCTGGGTGAAATGCCCCTTCGGACCGGCCGGATTGACGAAGAAGCCGATCTTGTCGCCGCCGACATTCGGATCCTTGTAGAGGCCGGGGAAGAAGGCGAACCAGTTCATCTGCATCGCCACCTGGCCGGACTTGAAGGCATCAAGCCCTTCCTGCATGTAGGCATTGGTCATGCCGGGCGCGGTGCAGCACTTGTAGAGCTCCTTGTAGAATTCGAGCCCCTTTGCCGCCTCGGCCGAATTGACGATGCCCTGCATCTGGTACGGCTTCTTCGGATTGTCGTAGCTGAAGCCGTAATTGTAGAGCACGTTGGTCACGCCCATGGTGATGCCTTCCGAGCCGCGCTCGGTGAAGATGTAGGCGCCATAGACCTTCTTGCCGTCGATCTCGCGGCCCTGGAAGAATTCGGCAACCTGCTTCAGCTCGTCATAGGTCTTCGGCGGCGCCAGATCGCGGCCGTACTTGGCCTTGAACGCCGACTGGATCTCGGGACGCGAGAACCAGTCCTTGCGGTAGGTCCAGCCCACCGCGTCGGCCATCGCCGGCAGCGCCCAGTAGTTCGGCGTGTTCTTCGGCCACTCCGAATAGCCGACGACCGTCGCCGGGACGAAGTCGTTCATCGAGATGTGCTCTTTGTCGAAGAAGTCGTTGAGCTTGACGTACCACTTGTTCTCGGCGGCGCCGCCGATCCACTGGCTGTCGCCGATGAGCAGGTCGCAGAGCTTGCCATGGGAATTGAGCTCGTTGAGGAAGCGATCCGCATAGCTCGTCCACGGCACGAACTCGTACTTCATCTCGATGCCGGACTGCTTGGTGAAGTCCTTGCC
>NZ_JAFCKQ010000130.1 GCF_018130215.1 Bradyrhizobium jicamae | reverse complement strand
CGAGCTGTTCAGCTACGTCGACCTGGAAGCACGGGTGCGGCGTGATCATCCGCTGCGAGCGATCCGGACGATCGTGAACGAGGCGCTGGCGGTGCTGGAGCGCGAGTTTGCCGCGCTTTATTCGCCGATTGGGCGGCCGTCGATCCCGCCGGAGAAGCTGCTGCGGGCGATGCTGTTGCAGGCGTTTTATTCGATCCGCTCGGAGCGGCTTCTGGTGGAGCGGCTGGAATATGATCTGCTGTTCCGCTGGTTCGTCGGAATCGGCGTCGACGATGCAGCCTGGGACCATTCGGTATTCTCGAAGAACCGCGACCGGCTGCTGGAAGGCGACATCGCGGCGAAGTTCCTGGCGGCGGTGCTGGCGCAGCCCAGGGTGAAGAAGCTTCTGTCGAGCGATCACTTCTCGGTCGACGGCACGCTGATCGAGGCCTGGGCGTCGATGAAGAGCGTCAAGCCGAAGGATGGCTCCGGCGAGCCGCCGGCCCAAGGCGGCGGGCGCAATGCCGACGCGAACTTCCATGGCCAGAAGCGCTCCAACGACACCCATGCTTCGACCACCGATCCGGAGGCCAGGCTCTACCGCAAGGGCAAAGGCAAGGAGACGAAGCTGTGCTTCATCGGGCATGGGCTGATGGAGAACCGCCACGGCTTGCTGGTCGACGCCTGCCTGACGCAGGCCGATGGGCATGCCGAACGGGTGGCCGCGCTGCACATGATCGAGCCTCGTGCCGACCGACCGACGGCGATCACGCTTGGCGCCGACAAAGCCTACGATGCAGAAGACTTCGTCAACGAGCTGCGCTCGATGAACGTGACGCCGCATGTTGCGCAGAACACCAGCGGCCGTAGCTCCGCGATCGACGGGCGTACGACCCGGCACGGCGGTTATGCCGTCAGCCAGCGCATCCGCAAGCGGATCGAGGAGGCATTCGGCTGGATCAAGACAGTCGCCGGGCAAGAGAAGACCAGCTTCCGTGGCCGTGATCGGGTCGGATGGGCCTTTACCTTCGCTGCGGCCGCCTACAATCTGGTGCGGCTGCCCAAGCTGATCGGGGAGACCGGCTGATGGCCAAGGTGGGCGGCTTCGCCAAGGCCTTTGCCGGCCGGTGGCGCATCGTCGAAATGGACAACTGGGACAGCGACTTCCTCGATCTTGTCGAAGAGGCGCATCTCACCTTCCGGGGCAAGTCCGATGGTGAAATAGCCTTTGGGGCTCTCAAGGGCTTCCTGGATGTGCGCT
>NZ_JAFCKQ010000013.1 GCF_018130215.1 Bradyrhizobium jicamae | reverse complement strand
CCTCGACAATCCGTTCGGCACGAGGTTGTCACCCATGTCTTAGGTACGTTCCGTTACCTATGTGTCCGGGCTGGACAGAAGGCGGGTGGCGGAGAGGGAGGGATTCGAACCCCCGATAGGCTTGCACCTATGCCGCATTTCGAGTGCGGTGCATTCAACCACTCTGCCACCTCTCCAGTGGCCCGGGTGATTTGCGCCACCCGCGGTCGGGGCGTGTTCTAGGCGAGGATGGCGGGCCAGACAAGGCGCTGCAATAATATTTCCGTCACGGAGGGAGGTTGCATCGGCCGCGCCGGGGCACCAGAAGAAAGCACGCGGAAACAAAGCGCTAGCGGCGCCGTTCTGGTTTGGACCTGAAGGCGTCGACGCATACGGAGCGGGAGTAGGCCATGGAGCATCTCACTGTCAGGGCCAACGGCGCGGCATTCCACGTCGCGCGGACCGGGAACGGTCAACCGCTGCTCCTGCTGCACGGCTGGCCGGAGTTCTGGCTGACCTGGGAGCCGGTGATGACACGCCTGGCCTCCCGGTTCACCCTGATCGCGCCCGACCTGCGCGGCTTTGGCGACAGCGACAAGCCAAATGGGCCCTGCGGTCCAGACCAGCATACCGAAGACATGCTGGCGCTGCTGGACGCGCTCGGCATCGCAAAGGCCGGCATCGTCGGCCATGATGTCGGTGGCGCGGTGATGCAACCTCTCGCCCGCAAGGCGCCGGACAGGATCGCGGGCCTGTTCTTCTTCGACTTCGTCTATCCCGGCATCGGGGTGCGCATGGCCGCGCCCGAGCGGCTGAACCACATCTGGTACCAGTCATTCCACCAGATGGAGATGGCGCCCGCCCTGGTCGGCGCGACGCGGGAGTCATGCCGGATCTATATCGGGCACTTTCTGCGCAACTGGGCCCATCGCAAGGCGGCGTTCGATGACGTGCTCGACGCCTTCACCGACAATTTCATCAAGCCGGGCAACCTTGCCGGTGGCTTTGCGCATTACAGCGCGGCACACGCGGGGCGCGTGAAGATGATGCAGGGCGAGGCCCCCGTGCTGCCGCCGATCGCACTGCCGACCTGCATCCGCTGGGCCGAGCACGACCCGCTGTTTCCCTATGCCTGGACCGACCGGCTCGGTGAGACCTTTGCCAATCTCGACCTCGAGATGTTCCCCGACGTCGGGCATTTCCCGCATCGAGAGGATCCCGATCGCGCGGCGGCCGAGATCTCCGGGTTCTTCGGGCAGGTCAACTGGAAGTAGAAATGGGTGGGACCGCCAGACGCGACAAAAATACTGGCGGTCCCTCGCCGCTTCTTGCAATGTCTGGCCATGGAAGTGCGGTTCCAGGTCAGCGGGAGCGACGAGGCCACGCTAGCAAGACGGCGGGGATGGGCAATCTGAACCCGCTCTTAACCTAACCTGTCAACCTTACCGTGCTGCGACAGTCGCGCGCGAGAGCCGACGGCGTTTCAGGCCTTGATTTCTGGACTCGATATTTCAGGCGTCGATATTTCAGGCCTTGGTATCTCAGCCCTTTGGCATCTCAGGCCTTGGCTTTTTTGGCCTTCTTCTCGGTCTTTTCGGCCTCATCGCCATCCTTTGCCTTATCCCTGGCCTTGTCGTCCTTGCTCTCGTTCTTGCCGTTCTCTTTCCTGCGATTGGTGTAGCGGGCATTGCCGAGCCCGGTTCCGATCGTCAGCACGCCCCAGCGCGCCACGTCCTGCATGAACGGCACCTCGGCGAGCCCCTGCGCCACGCCGTCATTATGCATCACGACCGCGGTGTCATGGCCGCCGATCTCGGGGATCGCCTCGACCAGGCTCGCCGGCAGGTTGAATTTGCTGCTCTCCCAGTTACCCGGCAGGTTCTGCGCGCCCTTGGCGATCGAGCCGTCCTCGTTGATGACGCCGGGACAGGCGATGCCGATGAAGGGGGCGAGCTTCAGGCCCTCGGCTTCGGTGACGGCAATCAGGTCCCTGAGCATCTTCACCAGCCGCTTCACGGCGCCTTCGCGCGTCGGTTCGTCGTCGGCGTGACGCCACAGTTCGGATTTCCAGACCGTCGCCTTGGAGAGATCGGGTGCCTTCTTCCAGCGCGTCTCGACCACGCCGCAGCGGATGTTGGTGCCGCCGATGTCGACCGCGAGAATGCTGTCATGGGCCTCGAAGATCCATGATGGCGCCAGATGCAGCGTGCCGATCAGGCCGGCCTCATCGGGGTGAAAACGGATCGGCACCAGGTCAACCTTGAAATCCTCCGCCTTGAGGATGATGTCGGTGCGCGCGATCGCGAGTTCGCCGAGCCGGCTTTCGCGAAAGCCGCCGCCGACCACGATGCGCTCGGTCTTTGCCCAGGCCTTGGTCCTGAGAAAGCGCCGCGTCACATAGGCGAGCTCCTGGGCGAATTCCTCGATCGCGCTGTGCACGACGGCAGAGGCCTCGGTGTCGTCGCCGACCAGCATCTCGTCGAGCTTCTTCTTGCTGATCTTGTCGGAAGGCTCGTCGCCGAACGGATCCTCGCCCGAATTGCGCAGCGGCTTGCGCCAGCGATCGAAGATCTTGCGGAATGCGCCCTTGGACGCGCGATCACCGACGAATCCCTCGTCGTCCTTCAGCTCGATGTTGAAACTGTCGATGTCGACGGATGGCAGCCGCGCGCCACCGTGGCGCGCAATGCCCGTGGTCGTTACAATGTCGTCGGCCATGTGCCCTCTGCCCAGCGCGGAATGGAGGACAACGGGTTGGGAACCCGTTGGTTTCACGCCGGGTCGGGGCTCCGAGCAGGCAAGGAGGGCCAAAACCGCGCCAAACCCTTCATTTTTGGCCGGTTTTTGCCGCCCCTTGCCTTGACTCCTCGCGGTTTGCGGCTATAAGTCCGGCCATCCGGCGCGAGGATTTCTCGCGCCGCTTGTTTTTGCGCGAGCTTTTTGGGAACTCGTTCCCTGTCGCGCGAAAATCGTAAACCCGTAGCGACTGAACAAAAAGCCGACCCGGGCGATCCGTCCGAGGCCGGAACCGAACACGAAGGAATCAAACGATGTTCGCAGTCATCAAAACCGGCGGCCGGCAATTCCGCGTCGTTCCGAATGATGTACTCGAGATTGGCAAGATCGCCGGCGACGTCGGCACGATCGTGCAGCTTGGCGAAGTTCTGGTGCTCGGCGGTGACACGCCGGTGCTCGGAACCCCCACCGTGGCAGGCGCGTCCGTTGCGGCCGAGGTGCTGCAGCACAAGCGCGGCCCCAAGGTGATCGCGTTCAAGAAGCGCCGCCGCAAGAATTCACGCCGCAAGCGCGGCTATCGCGACGAACTCACGGTGCTTCGCATCACCGAGATCCTCGCCGATAACGCCAAGCCGACCATCGGCCCTCGGCCGAAGAAGGAAAAGGTCGCAGCGCCCGCCGAAGCAGCCGAATAGGCTTGTCGCGGGACGACAAGTGACATCGCGCCGCACGTTGGCGTGACCAGAATTGAAATGATTCCGTCAAGGAATTGATCTAGAGATCAAAGCGAAGTCGGAGACGAGCCATGGCTCACAAAAAAGCAGGCGGTTCATCGCGCAACGGACGTGATTCCAAGGGCAAGCGCCTTGGCATCAAGGCGTTCGGTGGCGAGCGCGTGATCCCCGGTAACATCATCGCGCGTCAGCGCGGCACCACCTGGCATCCCGGCCTTAATGTCGGCATGGGCACCGACCACACCCTCTTCGCGAAGATCGAGGGTCATGTCGAGTTCCGTGCCAAGGCCAATGGCCGCACATTCGTATCGGTCATCCCGATGGCGGAAGCGGCCGAATAGACGGTGGACATAAACGAGTCCGCCGGGTCCTGTTGAACCGGCGGAGTCGAAAAGGGCTCCAAGGGGGAGGCGGGACAACCGGCCTCCCCTTTTTGTTGCGCGTGTCCGGAAACGGCCACGCGCGGCGTTCCAAGCGTTGCGTATCAGTTTTCGCATCACAGGAGCCCGACATGCTGCAGGACATCCCGACGCCGACCTTGCGCGAGGCAAGAGCTTGCGTCCTCGAGACCGAACGGCTGACTTTGCGCAAGCCGACGCTCGCGGACGTTAAAGCAATTGCGCGCCTCGCCAATGATCGCCGCATCGCGGAGAACACACGCCGCCTGCCGCATCCCTATACCCAGGACGACGCCATCGATTTCGTGCGCGCGCTGGCCGACGGCGGTGGCGAGACGGTCTTCGTGATCGAGAACAACCACACGCCGATCGGCATGGTCGGCATCGACTGGCGTGAGCGGATGACGCCCGAACTCGGCTATTGGCTCGGCGTCGATTATTGGGGTCAGGGCTTCGGCACAGAGGCCGCCCGCGCGGTCATCGACTATTGCTTCGAGGAGTTCGACGTCGACCAGCTGATCTCGGGCGCCCGGGTCGCCAATCCCTCGTCGCGCAACATCCTGGAGAAGTGCGGCTTCCAGTGGAGCGGCGTCGAGCTGCACCGCTTCGAGGCGCTGGGCTCGTCGACCCCGGTCGACTGCTTCCGCCTCTCGCGCAGCGTCTGGGCCTCGCTGAAGAGCTGGAACAACTCGACGCGGCGGGAGGGATAGGATCACGCCGGCGGATTGACCACCTTGTCGCCGCGCCCGAGCTGCTGCTCGCGCAGGAAGATGTAGAGGCCGGCCGCGATGATGATCGCGGCGCCGACGATCGTGGCCCAGGACGGCACGTCGCCGAACACCACGAAGCCGAAGATCACCGCCCACACGATCATCGAATACTGGTAGGGCACGACCACGCTCGCCGGCGCGAGCTTCAGCGAGCGGTTGACGCAGAGCAGTGCGGCGACCGAGACCATGCCGGCGGCGGCGAACAGTACGAGGCTGCCGGCCGATGGCGTCACCCAGCCGATCGGCGACAGCACCGCTCCGAGGATGAACGTGCCGACGAACTGCGACGTCGCCAGCACGATGTCGGGCGTCTCGCGCAGCGAGCGGGTGATCAGCATCAGGACGGCAAACGACAGGCTGCCGCCAAGCGCGATCATCGCCGGCCAGCTGATGGTCTGCGCCGACGGCCTGAGTGCGATCAATACGCCGCAGAAGCCGACCAGGATCGCGGTCCAGCGCCGCCAGCCGATATGCTCGCCGAGCACGAGGCCCGACATCGCGGTGACGAAGATCGGTCCGGCCAGGTAATAGGTGATGACGTCGGCAAGCGGCAGGTAGACGGTCGCCAGGAAAAACGCCGCGACCTCCAGCGTCGACAGCGTCACGCGCAGCAATTGCAGCCACGGCCGCTCCAGGTGCAGGAAATCCGCGCGCCGCTTCCAGACGATGGGCAGCAGCGCGAGCAGCGCAGCACAGGCGCGCAACCACAGCAGCTGCCCGACCGAATAGGTCGCGACGATGAACTTGCCCATCGCATCGCCGAACGAGAACATGAAGATCGACAGCAACATCAACCCGATGCCGGCGAGCCGAGCGGATCGATCGTCGTAGGAGGAGAGTTTTGCGAACAGGCTCATTTGCTCGTCGTCGCCGCGTGAGTCGGGCTTGTCGTTACGATCGGGTTTTAACGAGGTGGCCGCGCAGGACAACCCCGGCGGCGGCAAATTGAGCCAATTGTCGCAGTCCCGCGCCTGCGCTACCGGTGGGCCTGCCAGCCAGGAAACAGCGCAGGAATTGCCACATGACCGAGTTCGACCCCACCCGGCATCGCATGGTGCCCGCGCAGCGCTGGTTCGAGGATTTCGTGCTAGGCGAGCGCTTCGTGATTCCGAGCCGGACCCAGACCTCGGCCGTTTTCGCGGCCTTCCAGACCGCAAGCGGCGACACCCACCCGATCCACTATGACGTCGAATATTGCCGCGCACGCGGCATGCCGGACCTGCTCGCGCATGGCTTCCAGACCCTGGTCCACACCGCGCCCGGCGCAGGCCTGTTCCCCTATGTGGTGGAGGAATCCCTGGTCGGCTTCCTCGAGCAGTCGAGCAGGTTCCTGAAGCCGGTCTATGCCGGCGACACCATCTACCCCGCGCTGGAGGTGATCGAGCTCGCCCCGGGTCGCTCTACCGGCGTCGTGACGCTGCGCTCGACGGTGCACAACCAGCGCCGCGAACTGGTGCTGGAGGGGATGCAAAAGTTTCTGGTGCGGCGGCGGCCGGCGTAGCCTTCCGAGCCGCAAAAAGGCCCGAAAATTAAGGCTTTTGGCCGAAGTCAGGGCGCTTGCGGGTTGCCGCAGCCGCGACCCTGCCCTAACTAGGGCGTACCGGTCCCGATAAATCAGAACCGATACGCTCTCGATTCGTGTTTTGACGCGTTTCCTTCACGCGAACCGGCGACCACTTCGCTTGAAAACGCTATAGTTGCCCATCATGAAATTCCTCGATGAAGCAAAGGTCTATATTCGCTCGGGCGACGGCGGCAACGGCTGCGTCGCGTTCCGGCGCGAGAAGTTCATCGAGTTCGGCGGCCCCTCCGGCGGCAATGGCGGCCGCGGCGGCGATATCATCATCGAGTCCGTCGACGGCCTGAACACGCTGATCGACTATCGCTACCAGCAGCACTTCAAGGCGCCAAAGGGCGGCAATGGCATGGGCAAGGACCGCCACGGCGCCAACGGCAAATCGGTCGTGCTGAAAGTGCCCGTCGGCACCCAGGTGTTCGACGAGGACCGCGAGACGCTGCTCCATGATTTCACCGAGCTCGGCGAAAAATTCGTGCTGGCCAAGGGCGGCAATGGCGGTTTCGGCAACGCGCATTTCAAATCCTCCACCAACCGCGCGCCGCGCAATGCCAATCCCGGCGCGCCGGGCGAGGAACGCTGGATCTGGCTGCGGTTGAAGCTGATCGCCGATGCCGGCCTGGTTGGGCTGCCCAACGCGGGCAAATCGACTTTCCTGTCGGTGGTCAGCGCGGCGCGGCCGAAGATCGCCGACTATCCCTTCACCACGCTGCATCCGCAGCTTGGCGTCGTGAACTCCGGCGGCCGCGAATTCGTGCTCGCCGACATCCCGGGCCTGATCGAGGGCGCGCACGAGGGTGCAGGCCTTGGCGACCGTTTCCTCGGCCATGTCGAGCGTTGCCGGGTGTTGCTGCATCTGGTCGATGCGACCTGCGAGCACGCCGGCAAGGCCTACAAGACCGTTCGTACCGAGCTCGAGTTGTATGAGGGCCAGCTCGCCGACAAGGTCGAGATCGTCGCGCTGAACAAGATCGATGCGGTCACGCCGGACGAGCTGAAGAAGCAGAAGGACCGGCTGAAGCGGGCGGCGAAGAGGACGCCGCTGTTGCTCTCCGGCGCCACCGGCGCCGGCGTGCAGGACGCGCTGCGCACGCTGGTCGAGGTGATCGGCGAGGCGCCGGTATCGAGCAAGGCCAAGAGCCAGGCCGAGCCATGGGCAACGCCGGTGCCGCCACAGGGTTGAAAGCCCCTCGAGTCAGCCACTTCCAAAGTCTCGACGTGGCGCGTATTGCTTCCCTCGATCCGTCCCAGACCGCACCCATGAAACGCCCCGCGCTCAAGAATTTCCGCCGCATCGTCGTCAAGGTCGGCTCGTCCCTGCTGGTCGATTCGCAGGCCGGTGAGGTGCGCGCATCCTGGCTCGCGGCACTGGTCGACGACATCGCGAAGCTGCACAAGGACGGCCGCGAGATCATGGTGGTTTCGTCAGGCTCGATCGCGCTCGGCCGCGGCCGGCTGAAGCTGCCGCGTGGACCCCTGAAGCTCGAGGAGAGCCAGGCTGCCGCAGCGGTTGGTCAGATCGCACTGGCGCGGATCTGGTCGGAGGTGCTCGGCCATCACGGCATCGGCGCCGGGCAGATCCTCGTGACGCTGCAGGATACCGAGGAGCGCCGCCGCTATCTCAACGCGCGCTCGACGATCGCCAAGCTGCTGGAATGGCACGCGGTGCCCGTGATCAACGAGAACGATACGGTCGCCACCAACGAGATCCGCTACGGCGACAATGATCGCCTCGCCGCCCGCGTCGCCACCATGACGAGCGCGGATCTCCTGATCCTGCTGTCCGACATCGACGGCCTCTACACCGCGCCGCCTTCGGCCAATCCGGATGCGGAACTGATCCCGATCGTCGAGAGCGTGACGTCTGAAATCGAGGCGATGGCGGGGGCCGCCGAATCCGAACTGTCGCGCGGCGGCATGTACACCAAGATCGAAGCCGCCAAGATCGCGACCACCGCCGGCACCCATATGCTGATCGCCTCCGGCAAGATCGAGCATCCGCTTGCCGCGATCGCCGACGGCAGCCGCTGCACCTGGTTCCTGACGCCTGCCAATCCCGTCACCGCGCGAAAGCGCTGGATCGCGGGCTCGCTCGAGCCCAAGGGCACGCTGACCATCGATGCCGGCGCGGTGGCTGCACTGCGCGCCGGAAAGAGCCTGCTGCCGGCCGGAGTTGTCAGGGTCGAGGGCCAGTTCGCGCGCGGCGATGCCGTGGTGGTGCGCGGCCCCGACACCCATGAGATCGGCCGCGGCCTTGTCGCCTACGACGCCGATAACGCCGAGAAGATCAAGGGCCGCTCCTCGCCCGACGTGATGGCGATCCTGGGCACCAGCGGCCGCTCCGAGATGATCCATCGCGACGATCTCGTGATCGGCCCGGCCGGGGCGATCCCGGCCAAATAGGCCCAAATGGCCTGCCGGACCGACCGCCGGCAGCCGGCCGCCCACCTGCCATGCCGGTTCCGCGCCTCGCCACCCCTCAATTGCCATGCTAGAACATGGTGTTAGTCAAAAGCTGGGACGTCCATGACCGCGCCTCTGAAGGCGATCGACGGCAACGCCGATCTCGCCGCCCTGATGACCGATCTCGCCGCCAACGCGCGCGCCGCCGCGCGCGTGCTGGCGCTGGCGCCGCCCGAGCAGAAGAACCGGGCGCTGGCAGCGATCGCGGCAGCGATTCGCGCGCATGCGCCGGCGATCCTGGCCGCCAATGCCGAGGATGTCGCGGAAGCACGCGCGGCCGGCATCACCTCCGCCTTCCTCGACCGCCTGACGCTGACGCAAGCGCGCGTCGACGGCATGGCCGATGGCGTTGCGACCGTGCGCGGGATTCCCGATCCGGTCGGCGCCATCACCGAAAGCTGGCAGCGCCCGAACGGCATGACCATCGAGCGCGTACGCGTGCCGCTCGGCGTGATCGGCGTGATCTTCGAAAGCCGCCCCAACGTCGCGGCCGACGCCGGCGTGCTTTGCCTGAAGGCCGGAAACGCCGTGATCCTGCGCGGCGGCTCCGACAGCTTCCGCTCCTGCCGCGCGATCCATGATTGCCTGGTGCAGGGTCTGCGCGAGGCCGGCCTGCCGGAAGCCGCGATCACGCTGGTCCCGACCCGCGACCGCGCAGCCGTCGGCCTGATGCTGTCGGGCCTCAATGGCGGCATCGACGTGATCGTGCCACGCGGAGGCAAGAGCCTGGTCTCACGCGTCGAGGCGGAAGCGCGGGTACTCGTGTTCGCGCATCTCGAAGGCGTCAACCACGTCTATGTCGACGCCAGCGCAAACCTCGATATGGCAAAATCGATCGTGCTGAACGCCAAGATGCGCCGTACCGGCGTCTGCGGCGCGGCCGAGACCCTGCTGGTCGATCGCGCCGCTGCGGCGACCAGCCTCAAGCCGCTGGTCGAGATGCTGCTCGACGCCGGCTGCGAGGTACGCGGCGACGCCGCCGCCCAGAAGGTCGATGCACGCGTCAAGCCGGCCACCGACGAGGATTGGGGCAAGGAATATCTCGATGCCGTGATTGCTGCGCGGGTCGTCGACGGCGTCGACGGCGCGATCGCCTATATCCAGAGGTACGGCTCGCACCACACCGATTCGATCGTCGCCGACGATGCGACGGCCGCGGAAAAATTCCTGAGCGAGGTCGACTCGGCGATCGTGCTGCACAACGCTTCGACGCAGTTTGCCGATGGCGGCGAGTTCGGCTTCGGCGCGGAGATCGGGATCGCGACCGGAAAATTCCACGCCCGCGGTCCGGTCGGCGCCGAGCAGCTGACGAGCTTCAAATATCGCGTTCACGGCACGGGACAGACGCGGCCGTGATCATCCCTCGACGCGTGCGGTAGCCCATTGCAGCAAGCTTCGACCGCGCAGCCATCCGCAGCCCGTGCGCTCCCGTTCTACACCAACGGCATGCGCGTCGGCCTGCTCGGCGGCTCGTTCAATCCGCCGCACGCGGCGCATCGCGCGATCAGCCAGTTCGCGCTCAAGCGGCTGCAGCTCGATCGCGTCTGGTGGCTCCTGACGCCAGGCAATCCGCTGAAGAACCACGACGGCCTGCGTGCGCTCGCCGAGCGGGCGGAGGCCGCGCAACGCGTCGCCGACGATCCGCGCATCGACATCAGCTGTCTCGAAGCTGTCATCGGTACGCGCTACACTGTCGACACGATCATCCAATTGCGGCGCCGCGTCGCCGGCGTGCATTTTGTCTGGATCATGGGCGCTGACAACCTCGCGCAATTCCATCGCTGGAAAGATTGGCGGCGCATCGCCTCGGATGTACCGATTGCCGTGATCGACCGCCCGCCGCAGAGCTTCCGCGCCCTTGCCGCGCCCGCGGCGCTGGCGCTGGCGCGCTACCGCTTGCCCGAGAACCAGGCCACCCGGCTGGCCGACCAGCAGGCCCCGGCCTGGGTCTTCCTCACCGGCATGAAATCCAAACTGTCTTCGACCGGACTCCGGAACCCGGACGGGAGCTGGAGAACGGCGTGAAGCACATGAGGGTTACTGGAATATTGAAACCATTAACCCCACATGCGTAGTATGGTGTGTGGGTGCCGAGGATTCGGCCCCGCGATACAGTGAAAGGAATGGTCCCTGGCCACATCTGTATTGTCCAAGTCTGTTTTACCCAAGGTTCCCAAGACTGCGCGTAAAACATCGACGAAAACCGCGGCCTTGCAGGCGCAACCGGACGCCCACGAACCGGATGCCAACAAGACGCTGAACCTGATCCTCTCCCGCCTCGACGACATGAAGGCGGAAGAAACGGTCACCATCGACCTTCGCGGCAAATCCGCATATTCCGACTACATGATCATCACTTCGGGCCGGGCCAACCGGCACGTCGGTGCGATCGCGGAAAATGTGACGAAGGGCCTGAAGGAAAGCGGGGTCAAGAGCGTCCATGTCGAGGGCTTGCCCAATTGCGACTGGGTGCTGATCGACTCCGGCGACGTGATCGTGCACGTGTTCAGACCCGAGGTACGCGAGTTCTACAACCTCGAACGGTTGTGGACTCAGAACCCGGCGGTCGCGGCGGTCTAGGTTTTCCGGAGCCGATGCGAATCGGCTGAGGCGCATGGTAACGTGCGTTAATGCGCCTCGTCGTGATCTGCATCGGCCGACTGAAACAGGGCCCGGAACGGGAGCTCGCCGAGCGCTACCGCGAGCGCTTCGACGACATCGGCCGCAAGCTCGGCTTCCGCGGCCTCGAGGTCCACGAAATTGCCGAAAGCCGCGCGCGAGACGCCGGCGCGCGGATCACCGAAGAGGCTGCTTCCATCTCGGCGCTGATGCCGGACAAGCACGTGCTGGTGGCGCTCGACGAGCACGGCAAGAGCATCGATAGCGCAGCCTTTGCCCGGCAACTCGGCCGCTGGCGCGACGAGGGCGCGAATGCCGTCTTCATGATCGGCGGCGCCGACGGACTTTCGCCCGAATTGCAGCGCAAGGCTGCGCTCCGCATCGCGTACGGCTCGGCGACCTGGCCGCATCAAATGGTCCGCATCATGCTTCTGGAACAGGTATATCGTGCCGCGACCATTCTGGCCGGCCACCCCTATCACCGCGTTTGATCGCGCGCGGTGACGGGGCGAGAGCGCTGAACACATCGCATGCAGCACGACGGGAACACAGTTTTGCACTCCGGCGCCGCTCGCCGCGCCTGGCTGCCGATATCGCTGTCGCTTTCAGCCGCCATGCTCGCGGCATGTCCGCTGACACCGGCGCGCGCGCAAGCCGCGCCGCCGCCGCAACAGGCCGACGCAACGTCGCCCGACGCCATCAAGCAGCGTGAGCAGGAGCTCGAAGCCGCGCGCGAGCAACAGCGCAAGGCCACCGAGCTCCAGGAGAAGCTGAAAGCCGACATCGCGGCGATCGGCCAGGACCGCAGCAAGCTCAACCAGCAGCTGATCGATATCGCCGGCCAGGTGCGCGGCGTCGAGGCGCGGATCGTCGACGCAGAGGCGCGGCTACAGGCGCTCGACGGTCGCGAGCGGGAGATCCGCGCCTCGCTCGATTCGCGCCGCGCCGAGGTCATCGAAGTGCTCGCCGCGCTTCAGCGCGCCGGACGACGCACTCCGCCGGCGCTGCTGGTGCGACCCGAGGATGCGCTGCAATCGCTGCGCACCGCGATGCTGCTCGGCGCCGTGGTGCCGGAATTGCGCGGCCGGGCCGAGAAGCTTGCGACCGATCTCGGCGAGCTGGTCGCGCTGCGCAAGACCATCTCGACCGAGCGCGACACGCTGGCGCGCGACCGCGACAAGCTCAAGGACGACCAGACCCGGCTCGCCGCGCTCGTCGACGAGCGGCAGCGGCAACAGAGCGCCGCCGAGCAGGACATGCAGGCGGAGGGCGCCCGCGCCATTGCGCTGTCCAAGCAGGCCGACAGCCTGCAGGGCCTGATCGCCAAGATGGAGCAGGACCTCAAGAGCGCGGCCAAGGCCGCCGCGACGGCCAGCCTCCAGGGCGCGCCCGCGACGGTTAACGGCAAGCCGAACCTGGGAGCTCTCAAGGACCCGGCCCGGATGAGCCCGGCGGTCGCCTTCGCCTCGGCCAAAGGCCTGTTCTCATACCCGGTTAACGGCACCAAGATTCGCGATTTTGGCGGTTCCGACGGCTCCGGCGGTGTACAAAAAGGCATTTCCTTGGCAACCAAGGCCGGCGCACAGGTCACAACCCCGTGTGACGGGTGGGTTGTCTATGCGGGTCCTTTCCGCTCTTACGGACAACTCTTGATCCTCAATGCCGGGGGCGGGTATCATGTCCTGATCGCCGGGATGGAGCGTATTTCGGTAAACATCGGCCAGTTTGTACTTACGGGGGAGCCGGTCGCGACGATGGGGTCCACATCCCAGGTCGCATCCATTCTCGCGACCAATGCGAGCCAGCCAGTGCTCTACGTCGAGTTCCGCAAAGACGGCACTCCAATCGATCCAGGTCCATGGTGGACCGCAAATGAAGGCGAAAAGGTTCGCGGATGATGCGCAAGACTTCTCTAATTCTCCTCAGCGCCGCCACCGGCGCGGCATTGACGCTTTTCGTCACGCAGCCCCGCGCTGTGCTGATGGGATCGAGCGCGCGCGCCGCGACCTCTGACACCTATCGCCAGCTCAACCTGTTCGGCGACGTGTTCGAGCGGGTGCGCAGCGACTATGTCGAGAAGCCGGACGACAGCAAGCTTGTCGAATCCGCGATCTCCGGCATGCTGTCCGGCCTCGATCCGCATTCCAGTTACATGGATGCCAAGAGCTTCCGCGACATGCAGGTGCAGACCCGCGGCGAGTTCGGCGGCCTCGGCATCGAGGTCACGATGGAGGACGGCCTGATCAAGGTGGTCTCGCCGATCGACGACACTCCTGCGTCGAAGGCCGGCATCATGGCCAACGACATCATCACCCAGCTCGACGATGAGCAGGTGCAGGGCCTGACCCTGAACCAGGCCGTCGAGAAGATGCGCGGTCCGGTCAACACCAAGATCAAGCTCAAGATCATCCGCAAGGGCCAGGACAATCCGATCGACGTCACGCTGGTGCGCGACAACATCCGCGTCCGCTCGGTGCGCGCCCACGTCGAGGCCGACGACATCGCCTACATCCGCATCACCACCTTCAACGAGCAGACCACCGAAGGCCTGAAGAAGGAGATCGCCAATCTGCAGGGCCAGATCGGCGACAAGCTGAAGGGCTACATCATCGATCTGCGCAACAACCCCGGCGGCCTGCTGGAGGAAGCGGTCACGGTCTCCGATGCGTTCCTTGAGCGCGGCGAGATCGTCTCGACCCGCGGACGCAACGCCGAGGAAACGCAGCGCCGCACCGCTCACCCGGGCGACCTCACCAAGGGCAAGCCGGTCATCGTGCTGATCAACGGCGGCTCGGCCTCGGCCTCCGAAATCGTTGCCGGCGCGCTGCAGGACCACAAGCGCGCGACGCTGGTCGGAACGCGCTCGTTCGGCAAGGGCTCGGTGCAGACCATCATCCCGCTCGGCTCGGGCAATGGCGCGCTCCGCCTGACCACCGCGCGCTACTACACGCCTTCGGGCAAGTCGATCCAGGCCAAGGGCATCGTTCCCGACATCGAGGTGCTGCAGGACGTGCCGGACGAGCTGAAGGCGCGCACCGACACCAAGGGCGAGGCCTCGCTGCGCGGCCATCTGAAGAACGACGGCGACGAGAAGACCGGCTCGCAATCCTACGTGCCGCCGGATGCCAAGGACGACAAGGCGCTCAAGATGGCTGACGACCTGCTACACGGCATCAAGTCGACCGCGAATGCGACCACGCCTCCGGCGCCTGCCGCGGCGACCGACAAGGCCGCAGGCGACAAGCCGGCTGGCAAGTCCGACAACTGATCCCGGCAAGCCCGGTTCAGAACTGATTCGACAAGGGGCGGCCTTCGCGCCGCCCTTTTGCGTTTCCGAGTCCGCACCGGGCTCTGACGGGGATCGGGCACGCACAGGAATGCGCCGCGCCGTGGTATCGTTTGCGCTGTTGATTCGGGGAGGGTCATGGCAGAGGCGGCCGACGAACTAAGCACGCCGCTCGGGCAGGACACCGTGAGCAGGACGCGCCGGTTTCGCCTGCCGTTCACGGCGATGCAGGCGCTCGCCGTGCTGCTTGGGCTCGTGCTGGTCGGGTTCGTCGGCGTCGCGCTGTTCAACGACAATCCGCTCGGGGGCGAGCCGATCGCCCATATCGCGCTCCGCAAGCAGGACACGCCTGCGGCAGTGGACAAGCAGGCGCCGGCCAGCCAGGCCGCAGTGGCCGTGAAATCGGCTCCCAAGCCGCCGGCCGCAAGCGATGCACGGACCGTCACCATCATCGACGGCTCGAGCGGCAAGCGCCAGGACGTCGTGATCGGCGCCGGTGACCCGGCCGACAAGGGCAACGCCGACAGCCCGGCGCCCGTCGCAGCCATGGCAGGGGTCGACCCTCGCCTTCTGGAAAAAACGCGTTACGGCATGATCCCCATGGTCGCAGACGGGCTGAAGCCCTTCACCGTCTATGCAGCCGACGCCGACCGCGCCAAGGCCGCCGGGATGCCCGTGGTGGCGGTCGTGGTCGCAGGCCTCGGTGTCGGCGCCGCCAAGACCGCCGACGCTATCGTCAAACTGCCTTCGGCGGTGACGCTGGCCTTCACGCCCTACGGGGCCGACCCCGGCAAGCTGGCCGAACGCGCCCGGGCGCAGCGGCATGAGATCCTGCTGCAAATCCCGATGGAGCCGTTCGACTACCCCGACAACGATCCGGGACCGCAGACGCTGCTGACGACGCTGCCAAGCGAACAGAACCTCGACCGCCTTTATTGGCACCTGAGCCGGCTGCAGGGCTACGCAGGCATCGCGAACTTCATGGGCGCTCGATTCGTTGCGACCGATCTCGTCATGCAACCGATCGTCCGCGAGGCGGCAAAGCGCGGCCTCGGATATTTCGACGATGGTTCCACCCCGAGGAGCGTCGCCCAGTCACTGGCGGCAGGGCAGGCCATGCCGTTTGCCAAGGCCGATTTCACTATCGATGCGGTGCCGACCTCGGCGGAAATCGACCGCACGCTGGTCAAGCTGGAGACGCTCGCCAAGGAACGCGGAACCGCCATCGGCGTCGCCTCGGCGCTGCCGGTATCGATCGAGCGGCTGGCCAGCTGGATCAAGAGCCTGGACTCGAAGGGCATTATGCTTGTGCCATTGACAACGGCGATGCTGAAATCAAAATCGAGCTGAAGATCAATCTGTTGGTACGACCTTGCCGGGGGGCCGGGTCGGCTGGCCTCAGAAGTGCGAGGTATCGGCGGCATGGCACGTTACGAAGACCTGCCCTATCGAACCTGCGTTGGCATCATGCTGTTGAATGCGGCGGGACTGGTCTTCATCGGGCGTCGGGCAGGCGGCATCGAGCACGTCGATGAAGCCCATGTCTGGCAGATGCCGCAAGGGGGCGTCGATCCCGGCGAGGACACGTTTCAGGCCGCCAAGCGCGAGCTTTACGAGGAAACCAGCGTCAAATCGGTGGAGAAGCTCGGTGAAGTTGCCGACTGGCTGATCTATGACATCCCGCGCACCGTCGCCGGGCGCGCCTGGAAAGGCCGCTATCGCGGGCAACGGCAAAAATGGTTCGCGCTGCGCTTCACCGGCAAGGACAACGAGATCAACGTCGCCAATCCCGGTGGAGGCCACAAGGCCGAGTTCGTCTCATGGCGCTGGGAGCCGATGAAGAACCTCCCTGAACTCATCGTGCCGTTCAAGCGGCCGGTCTATGAGCGCGTGGTGAAGGAATTCGCCGGGCTCGCGACCGGCTAGAGCGCAATGAATCGGCATCGCGCTTTAGCTCGTTGTTTGAGCATGATCTCCGCGCAAACGCGTTCCGCGTTTGTCGCGAGGGAAAACCGCTACGCACTCTTCCGGATCATGCTCTAGATTCGCCGCCATGCAGTCGGACAAACCCTATCGGCCCAACGTGGGCATTGCGCTGTTCAATGCAGGTGGGCGCGTGCTGATCGGGCGCCGGTTCAAGGATGATGGGCCGGAGATCGTGCTGCCCGGTCTCGAATGGCAGATGCCGCAAGGCGGCATCGACCCGGGCGAGGATCCGCGTCAGGCGGTGATGCGCGAACTTTGGGAAGAGACCGGGGCCGTCAGCGCCGACTATCTCGGCGAGACCGACTGGATGACCTACGAATTCCCACCCTATGACGGACCACAAACGCATCGGCTGGCGAAATTCCGCGGGCAGCGGCAGAAATGGTTCGCGCTCCGCTTCACCGGACGCGACGACGAGATCGATCCGCTGACGCCGCGCAACGGCCAGCCCGCGGAGTTCGATCAGTGGCGCTGGGAGCGTCTCGACCGTGTCGCGGATCTCGTGGTCCCGTTCCGCCGCGATGTCTATCGCGCGGTCGCCGTGCGCTTCGCGGAATTCGCGCGTTAATTCGGGCTGACCGCGAATGGCCCGATCGCGATCACATGGCAATCGCTGTCGCGTCTGGCACAGTCGCCAAGGGCAGCATTGACCGCGGCGGCCTCGCTGGCCGCCTTCAGTCCGAGGCCCGGCCGGCCCTGCGTGCCGACCGCGACCGCATTCCAGCCCGTCGTCGCCTCCGCGAGCCTGTGCGCGATATCGCTTCGTTCATTCGGCGTGATCACCGAACTATCGGCGGCCTTGAAGAAGCCGGTCACGCGCGATGTTGTCGGAATCGGGACGACAAAGACGTCGTCAACGGCCACGATCATGCAGGGAACACCGGCAAGTGCGCCGCAAGCCTGCAGGTTACGTCGCGTCGACTCTTCGAGCGTGTCCATGCCGGAGTTGAAGAAGAACTGGGCGCCCGGCCCAAGCGCGATCGTTTTCGTCTTGCGCCCCGGCGTGAAGAGGCTATCGAGCCGGTTTCTGCCAGGCTCGTGCACCATCGGCATATCCTTTGACGCGAATGGCTTCTCAACCAGCGAATCACGCTTGACCCAGGGCAGTGGCGGCAGCGGCGGCCGACCGTGCACATACACGACCGTGTTGCCGACGGCGTAAAGCTCGCACCGGCGCGGCGTGCCGACATTATCGGCACGTTTCTGGCACTGATCGAGCGCCGCGGCCTTCGCGGCGTCCTCGTTCGCCTGCCCCGCGACCCAGCCGATGAAGCCGTTGAGGTTGATGGCAAGCGCCTTGGCATCACCAGCCCTCACATATTCATTGGCAAGAAGGACACGGTTACGGTCGCTGATGAAGGGAATGCTGTCAGCGGCGAAACGCTCGTTTGGCGGTGCCGACGTCGGCGGAGCCGGCGCCGCCGTCGCGGAAGCGGGCGCAGGCGACGATGTGGCTGACGGCGCTGACGGCGGCATCGGCCCCGGCGAAGCTGCCGGTGTCGCGGCGTTGCTTGCGACCATGGTGGGCTGCGTCACCGACGTTTCGAGCTTGGTGTAGTAGAGGAAACCACCGACCCCGATCGCAGCGAGCAGGACCAGGGTTGCCGACACCGGCCACATCCAGGCGGGTGCGCCGGCAGAGCCCGGCTTGACCGGCTTCTTGAGCTGCGGGGTCGCGTAGGTGCCGTCCTCGCGCCGCATCGCGATCATGTAGGCATGCACGGGGGTCGGAATGTTCTTCACTTCCTGCGCGCCGATATCGGCGAACTGCACCGACAGCTTGTTGGCGACCTGCTCGTGCACCGCGCGGGACACGCAGATGCCGCCAACCTCCGCGAGGCCCTCGAGCCGCGCGGCGATATTGACACCGTCGCCGAGCAGGTCACCGTCGCGCTCGACCACGTCGCCGATGGTGATACCGATGCGAAACGCCATCTGCCGACTCGGCGGATACGCCATGTTGCGGGTACGCAGGCTTTCCTGAATGTCGATGGCGCAGCGCACCGCTTCGACCGCGCTGGGAAATTCCGCAAGCACCGCATCACCCGCGGTGTTGAAGATACGGCCGCCGCACTTGGCGATGAAATCATCGGTGACCTGCCGGTAGGATGCGAGCCGCCGCAGCGTCTCCTCCTCATCCTCCGCAACCAGGCGGCTGTAGCCTGCAATATCGGCCGCAAAGATCGCCGCGATCTTGCGTTTCATGAGTATCAGCCCCGAAACACGAGCATGCCGGGAGAATGCCGTCAGACGTTCCGGGGTGCAACAAGCATTCAGCGCCCGCCAGGGGCTGGCGAGCGCTGAATCGGTTCGGATTTTTGTGGCACCAGGTCGCCAGGATAACTGGCCACAAAGCTACTTGGCCAGGCGCGGCTCTAGTGCATCGCCGTCGTGTTGAGCTCGTTCTGAATGCTCTTGAAGTGATCGAGCCGCTCGATCGCATTGTCGAGTTCGGAGCCCTCCTTTTCGGCGAGCTTGTCTTCCATCTCCTTGACCGTGTCGGCGAACTTGGCACGATCCAGCTCAGCGAGCGCGGTCGCGACCTCGGCGAGCACGGTCAGGCCCTTTTCCGACACTTCAGCAATACCGCCGAGCACGATCAGCTTCTCGCGCTTGCCGGCGGCGGTGATGGTTAGGATACCCGGACGAACTCCGGCCACGACCGGCGCATGTCCGGCGAGCACGCCGAAATCGCCTTCCACGCCGGGAACGTCAACCTGATCGACCTCGCCGGAGAAGGTGAGCTTTTCGGGGGAGACGAGATCGAAGTGGAAGGTGGCCATGGAAAACCTGCGAATGGTGAATAGCGAATAGCGAGTGGCGGCAAAGGGAGTGCGCGATTGATATTCGCTACTCCCTATTCGCCATTCGCCTGCTTACGCCGCCTCGGCGGCGAGCTTCTTGCCCTTCTCGACGGCTTCTTCGATGGTGCCGACCATGTAGAAGGCCGCTTCCGGCAGGTGGTCGTACTTGCCCTCGCAGAGATCGCGGAAACCCTTGATGGTGTCAGCGAGGTCGACGAACTTGCCCGGCGAGCCGGTGAAGACTTCGGCGACGTGGAACGGCTGCGACAGGAAGCGCTCGACCTTGCGGGCGCGGGCAACGGTCAGCTTGTCTTCTTCCGAGAGCTCGTCCATGCCGAGAATGGCGATGATGTCCTGGAGCGACTTGTAGCGCTGCAGGATCTGCTGAACGAGACGCGCGGTGCTGTAGTGCTCCTCGCCGACGACGAGCGGCGACAGCATGCGCGAGGTCGAGTCGAGCGGGTCCACCGCCGGATAGATGCCCTTTTCCGAGATCGCGCGCGACAGCACCGTGGTGGCGTCCAAATGCGCGAACGAGGTGGCGGGCGCCGGGTCGGTCAAGTCGTCGGCCGGCACGTAGATCGCCTGCACCGAGGTGATCGAGCCCTTCTGTGTGGTGGTGATGCGCTCCTGCAGCGCGCCCATGTCGGTGGCGAGCGTCGGCTGATAACCCACCGCCGACGGGATACGGCCGAGCAGCGCCGACACTTCCGAACCCGCCTGCGTGAAGCGGAAGATGTTGTCGACGAAGAACAGCACGTCCTGGCCCTGGTCGCGGAAATGCTCGGCGACGGTCAGACCGGTCAGGCCGACGCGGGCGCGGGCGCCCGGCGGCTCGTTCATCTGGCCGAACACCAGCGCGCACTTCGACTTCACGCTCGGATCCGGATTGTGCGGATCGGCGTTGACCTTGGATTCGATGAACTCGTGATAGAGGTCGTTGCCTTCGCGGGTGCGCTCACCGACGCCGGCGAACACGGAGTAACCGCCGTGCGCCTTCGCGACGTTGTTGATCAGCTCCTGAATGAGCACCGTCTTGCCGACGCCGGCGCCGCCGAACAGGCCGATCTTGCCACCCTTCGCATACGGAGCGAGAAGATCCACGACCTTGATGCCGGTGACGAGAATCTCGGCTTCCGTCGACTGGTCGGTATAGGTCGGCGCATCCTGGTGGATGGCGCGCAGGCCTTCGGCCTTGACCGGACCCGCTTCGTCGATCGGCTCGCCGACGACGTTGATGATGCGGCCGAGCGTACCCTCGCCGACCGGCACCCGGATCGGAGCGCCGGTGTCGGTCACCTCCTGGCCACGGACCAGGCCCTCGGTGGTGTCCATCGCGATCGTGCGCACCGTCGACTCACCGAGATGCTGCGCGACCTCGAGCACCAGGCGGTTGCCGCCGTTCTTGGTCTCGAGCGAGTTGAGAATCGCCGGAAGGTGGCCTTCGAACTGCACGTCGACCACGGCGCCCGTGATCTGGGTGACGCGACCGATCTGGTTGGCTGCTGTAGCCATGGAACGTTCTCCTTCGAAAATCTGCCTTAGACCGCCTCAGCGCCGGAGATGATTTCAATCAGCTCCTTCGTGATCTGGGCCTGGCGGGTCCGGTTGTAGATCAGGGTTTGCTTGCGGATCATTTCGCCGGCGTTGCGCGTCGCGTTGTCCATCGCGCTCATCTGAGCGCCGTAGAACGAGGCGTTGTTCTCGAGCAGTGCACGGAAGACCTGCACGGCGAGATTACGCGGCAGCAGACGGGTGAGGATCTCGTCCTCCTCCGGCTCATATTCGTAGGACGTGGACGAGCTTGCGTTGGCCGCCGGCGCCGTCACCTCGAGCGGGATGATCTGCTGCGCGGTCGGGATCTGGGCGATCACCGACTTGAAGCGCGAGTAGAACAGCGTGCAGACATCGAACTCTCCGGCATCGAACCGGGCCAGCACCTTCTGCGCGATGTCCTCGGCATTGACGAAGCCGAGCTGGCGCACCGCACGCAGATCGACATGCTCGACGATCTGCCTGTCGAAGGTCCGGCGCAGCTGCTCGTAGCCCTTGCGCCCGACGCAGAAGAACTTGACCTCCTTGCCCTGCGCGGCAAGCGCCAGCGCGCGCTCGCGCGCGAGGCGCACGATGGAGGAGTTGAACGCACCCGACAGGCCGCGTTCGCCGGTGCAAACCAGCAACAGATGCACCTGGTCCTTGCCGGTGCCGGCCAGCAGGGTCGGCGCGCCCGGCGAACCGCTCGCGGCTGCGGCGATGTTGGAGATCACCGCGTCCATCTTGTCGGCATAGGGCCGCGCCGCCTCGGCGGCGTGCTGCGCACGGCGCAGCTTCGAGGCCGCGACCATCTGCATGGCCTTGGTGATCTTCTGCGTCGCCTTGGTCGAGGCGATGCGGACCCGCATGTCTTTCAGTGACGCCATTCTTCGTCCACCCCGGCGATCCGACCACGGGGGTCAGATCGCGTGCCTCTTGATCGGTCACGCCCGGCCGGCGGCCGGGCGACGCCCCAGTTCATGCAACCGCTTACACGAAGCCCTTGGCGAAGCCTTCGACCACCGCCTTCAGCTTGGCGGCCGTGTCGTCGGAAAGATCGCGGCTGTCGCGGATCGCGTTGAGGATCTCGACGTTCTTGCCGCGCAGCAGCGACAGCAGACCTTCCTCGAACGCCTTCACCTTGTTGAGCGGGAGCGGATCGAGATAGCCGTTGGTGCCGGCCCAGATCACGCAGACCTGCTCTTCCATCTTCAGCGGCGCGAACTGCGGCTGCTTGAGGAGCTCAGTGAGGCGCGAGCCGCGGTTCAGCAGGCGCTGCGTCGAGGCATCGAGATCGGAGCCGAACTGCGCGAAGGCAGCCATTTCGCGGTACTGCGCGAGCTCGCCCTTGATCTTGCCGGCGACCTTCTTGGTCGCCTTGGTCTGCGCCGAGGAGCCGACGCGCGACACCGACAGACCGACGTTCACGGCGGGACGGATGCCCTGGAAGAACAGGTCGGTCTCCAGGAAGATCTGGCCGTCGGTGATCGAAATCACGTTGGTCGGAATGTAGGCCGACACGTCATTGGCCTGGGTTTCGATGACCGGCAGCGCGGTCAGCGAGCCGGAGCCGTGCTCCTTGTTGAGCTTGGCGGCGCGCTCGAGCAGGCGGGAGTGCAGGTAGAACACGTCGCCCGGATAGGCTTCGCGGCCCGGCGGACGGCGCAGCAGCAGCGACATCTGGCGGTAGGCGACGGCCTGCTTGGAAAGGTCGTCATAGATGATCACGGCGTGCATGCCGTTGTCGCGGAAGTACTCGCCCATGGTGCAGCCGGTGAACGGCGCGATGTACTGCATCGGGGCCGGATCGGACGCGGTCGCCGCGACGACGATCGAGTATTCCAGCGCGCCCTGCTCTTCGAGCACCTTGACGAACTGCGCGACGGTGGAACGCTTCTGGCCGACCGCGACGTAGACGCAGTACAGCTTGATGTTCTCGTCCGGCTGCGCGTTGAGCGGCTTCTGGTTCAGGATGGTGTCGAGCGCGATCGCGGTCTTGCCGGTCTGGCGGTCGCCGATGATCAGCTCGCGCTGGCCGCGGCCGATCGGAATCAACGCGTCGATCGCCTTCAGGCCGGTGGCCATCGGCTCGTTCACCGACTTGCGCGGAATGATGCCGGGCGCCTTGACGTCGACGCGCTTGCGCTCGGTGGCCTGGATCGGGCCCTTGCCGTCGATCGGGTTGCCGAGCGCGTCGACGACGCGGCCGAGCAGGCCCTTGCCGACGGGAGCGTCCACGATGGCGCGGGTGCGCTTGACGGTCTGGCCTTCCTTGATCTCGCGGTCGGCGCCGAAGATCACGATACCGACGTTGTCGGTTTCGAGGTTGAGCGCCATGCCGCGCGTGCCGTTCTCGAACTCGACCATTTCACCGGCCTGGACATTGTCGAGGCCGTAGACGCGAGCGATACCGTCACCGACCGACAGCACCTGCCCGACTTCGGTGACCTCGGCCTCCTGGCCGAAATTCTTGATCTGGTCCTTGAGGATCGCGGAAATTTCCGCGGCGCGGATGTCCATCAGCCTGCCTCTTTCATCGCGTTCTTGATCGAATTGAGTTTGGTGCGAAGCGAACTATCCACCATGCGGCTGCCAAGCTTGACCACCAGGCCACCGATAATGGAGGGATCGACCTTCACGTTGAGCGCGACGTCCTTGCCCGTCACCGACTTCAGTGCGGTCTTCAGCGCGTCGAGATTCTTGTCACTGAGCTGCTCGGCGACGGTGACGTCAGCGGTCGCCTCACCCTTGAACTTCGCCACCAGCGCGCGATAGGCGCGGAGCACATCGGACACGGCGAATAGCCGTCGGTTGGCAGTGAGCACCTTGAGGAATTTGGCAGTGGTGCCGGCGATGCCGGCCTTGTCGAGCACCGCGCTCAGCGCCTTCAACTGGGTATCCGCGGAAAACACCGGGCTGCGCACGAGCCGCTTCAGGTCAGCGCTCTCGTTGAGCAAGGCCTCGAACTTGTCGAGGTCGGCCTTTACTTGATCGAGGGATTGCTCATCGCGAGCCAACTCGAACAGGGCCGTTGCGTAACGACCGGACACTCCCGAAACGGACGGATCTTCAGCAGCCACGAGCTCGCTCTTTTTTGCTGTCAAACTCGCAAGGGAAAAACCGTCGCCACCAAAGCAGCGCCTAGCGATCCAAGCCCTTGGAATTCAAGCGGGACTTCGATTTTCGACCGGCACGGAACGTGCCGGGACCGTTAAAATCGCGGCTTTGCTAACATAGCAATCGCGCAGGTGCAACATGACGGCACGGCCGAGACCGCCTTGCCGCACAAGCCTTTCGACGACGGTCGCAGCCTGCAGAACCAAGCAATTCGGCACGCGGGAATTCGGCCCCGCCGGTATGGCTGCGCGCTCGCCCCGATTGGTTCCCGCAACAATCCGCATAGGTCCATGAATCGAAGCGCGGGAACCCGGAGCGGACCGACGTTCCATTTGGCGATTACTTACCGAAAACTTACCGTGGCTTCGTTAAGCAGTATTTGTAAGTATTAGATGGATTAAAATTCAGTTAAAGCCAAAGATTAAGGAATCTCTCGGCAATACCCTCCCGCGGTAACAAGATATTTCAGGCGGAGACAATCCCGATTTACTGCCCAATTCGTGCCGCAATGCAAAATCAAACGGCCTTGGTCAACAATGGGACGGGGGTTCCACTTGCCGCGTTAGTGGCAATACTGTCTGAGGGTCTTATCAATGCTGAATATCAAGATGCTGGGGAATGTAACCCAGTCACGAACGGCGCTTGCTGTTGTCGCCGCAACTCTGCTGGTGGGGGGCACCGCCACCGAGGCGTCCGCAAAGTCCAGACACCACCGCTACGCCTATCACCACCATCATCATCGCGCCGAGGCCGAGGGGTCGTCCTGGCGGGATGCCAATGCTTCGATTGCGCAGCCGACCGGCGGCCACACGTTCTCAGGGATGGCCTCGTTCTACGGCAATGAATCGGGCAGCCGCACCGCCTCGGGTCAGCGCTTCAACCAGAACGCCATGACCGCAGCCCATCGCTCGCTGCCGTTCGGCACCAAGGTCCGCGTCACCCATGGCGGCCGCAGCGTCATCGTCACCATCAACGATCGTGGCCCGTTCGTCCGCGGCCGCGTGCTCGACCTCTCCACCGGCGCAGCCCGCGCCATCGGCCTGACCGGTGCCGGCGTCGGCCGTGTCACCGCCGAGGTCGTCTCGTAAGCGTTCAGTAAGCGTTGCGTTGCGTAACGGCCGCGAGGCCTGCGTCGCGCGCCAAGAAATGGCCTGCCGTCGCGAATGACGGCAGGCTTTTTCTTTACAGGAAGCTCTGCGGATCGACGTCGACCTCGAGCTTCAGGTTGCCCTTGGTCTTGGGACCTGCGGCCAGCCAACCGCGCAAATATTGCGAGAGGTCGACGTTGCGCAGCGACTTCACCAGCAGGCGGAAGCGATAGCGGCCCTTGATGACCGCAAGGGGCGCCTCGGCGGGGCCGAGCACCTGGATCCGGTCGTCGAGCGGCGCCGTTGCCGCGAGCTTGCGCGCAAAGCCCTCGGCGGTCGGACGGTCGCCGGCAGAGATGATCAGGCTCGCCAGCCGACCGAACGGCGGGTAGCCGGTGCGTTCGCGGATATCGATCTCGCTCGCGTAGAACGCCTCGCGGTCGCTCGCGATCAGGGCCTTGATAACGGGGTGCTCCGGCTGGTGCGTCTGCAAATAGCCGACGCCGCGGCCCTTGTCGCGGCCGGCGCGGCCGACCACCTGGTTCAGCAGCTGGAACGTGCGCTCGGCGGCGCGCGGATCGCCGTTGCTGAGGCCGAGATCGGCATCGACGACACCGACCAGGTTGAGCCGCGGGAAATTGTGGCCCTTGGCCACGAGCTGGGTGCCGATGATGACGTCGACACGGCCCTCGGCGATCTCGTTCAGCTCGCTGCGCATGGTCTCGATCGAGGTGATGAGATCGCTCGACAGCACCATGGTGCGGGCCTCGGGGAAGATGCTTGCCGCCTCCTCCTGCAGACGCTCGACACCGGGACCGACGGCGACCAGCGATTCCTCCGCCGCGCAATGCGGACAGATGTTCGGGCGCGGCATGGAGAAGCCGCAATGATGGCAGACGAGGCGCTGGCGGAAGCGGTGATCGACCAGCCAGGCATCGCAGATGGTACAGGCGAAGCGATGCCCGCAGGCACGGCATAGCGTCAGCGGCGCATAGCCGCGGCGATTGAGGAACAAGAGCGCCTGTTCGCGCCGCTCGATCGCATACCGGATCTGCTCGGCGAGCGGCGGCGAGATGAAGCGGCCGCGCGGCGGCGGCGCGCGCCGCATGTCGATCGCCTCGATATGCGGCATGTGCTGGCCGCCGAACCGCGCGGGCAGCGCGACGCGCTGATAGCGCCCCTTGCGCGCATTGACCTCGCTTTCGACCGACGGCGTCGCCGACGCCAGCACGATCGGGATCTTGGCGATATGGGCGCGGACCACCGCCATGTCGCGCGCGTGATAATGCGCGCCGTCGTCCTGCTTGTAGGCCTGGTCGTGCTCCTCATCGACAATGATGAGCCCAAGATCGGCATAGGGCAGAAACAGCGCGGAGCGGGCGCCGACCACGACCGGCGCCTTGCCTTCCGAGATCGCGGCCCAGTTCCGCGCGCGCGTACGCGGCGTCAGCTCCGAATGCCATTCGAGCGGCCGGACGCCAAAGCGCTGTGCGAAGCGGTCGAGGAACTGGCCGGTCAGCGCGATCTCCGGCATCAGGATCAGCGACTGTTTGCCGCGCCTTATGTTCTCGGCGATCGCCTCGAAATACACCTCGGTCTTGCCGGATCCGGTCACACCATCGAGCAGCGCGACATGAAAGCTGCCGCTCGCCGCGAGTGTGCGCATCACATCGACCGCGCTGCGCTGATCACGCGAGAAATCCGGCTGAGCGTAGGATGGATCCGGAGGCGGCGGCGCCTGCGGCGGCGGCATCGCTTCGACCGTCAGAGTGCCTTCATCGACCAGCCCGTCGATCACCCCGGAACTGACCCCGGCCTCCCGCGCCGCCTCCGATTTGCCGTGCAACAGCCCATCCGACAGCACGTCGATAACGCGCCGGCGCGCCGGCGTCAGGCGCCGCGGCGGCTCGCCGACCAGCCGCACGCCGGGACGCGTGCGCTCCGGCCCGAGATTCTCCCCCATGCGCAGCGTCATCCGCAGCACCATGCCGCGGGCTGACAACGTGTAGTTGGACACCCAATCGACGAGCTGGCGCAATTCCGCCTTCAGCGGCGGCACGTCGAGCTTGTCGCTGACGTCCTTGAGGCGGTTATGCAGGCGTGGATCCGGCTTCGCATTCTCCGCCCACACCACCGCGACGACCTCGCGCGGCCCGAGCGGAACACAGACCACATCGCCGGGGGCAAGCTCCATGTCGCGCGGGACGCGGTAGGAATAGGCCTGATTCAGCGCCACGGGCACCAGCACATCGACGACACGGGTCGTCGACGTCGAGGCCGTGCTGCTGCTGATAGTATGGTCCATCCCGGAATCGATCTTTGAGCCGCGGAGGTTAGAGCATGATCCGGAAAAGTGTGAAGCGGTTTTCCGAAAAGATCATGCCCTGACAAGAAGCTAGAGAGCACGAAGACGATTCGACCCGATCTCGTCGCGCTCCGGCGCCACCCCGGCAAGTTAGCGAACGGTAAACGAAACCGGTGCGATATAATCTGGCGAATCGCAACGCCAATAGCGCCATGGCCAGACCAAACCAGGCAAGCAAGCAGCCGGCGATCCAACCGATCGAGCTCGACTGCGCCGATAGCACCGTCACGCAGGAGATGGCGCGCTGGTTGTCGCATTTGCGCGCCGAGCGGCGCCTGTCGCCGAAGACGCTGGAGGCCTATGCCCGCGACGTCAGGCAATGCCTCGGCTTTTTGGCCGGGCATTGGGGCACGCAGGTCACGCTGACGGGATTTGCCGGATTGGAGGCGAGCGATGTGCGCGCATTCATGGCGATGCGACGCGCAGACGAGATCGGCGGGCGGTCGCTGATGCGCGCGCTGGCGGGTTTGCGCTCGTTCGGGCGCTTCCTGGAACGCGAGGGCAAGGGCAAGGTCGGCGCGCTCTCGGCCATTCGCGCGCCGAAAGTGGCAAAGAGCCTGCCGAAACCGATCCACATGGAAGCGGCCAAGCGTTTTGCCGATGCCGACGAGCGTGCCGGCGAGGAACGCGAGACCTGGATCCTCGTACGCGACGCCGCCGTGATGGCCCTGCTCTATGGTTCGGGCCTGCGCATCTCCGAGGCGCTGGGACTGAAACGCCGTGACGTGCCGAAGCCCGGCGAAGGCGATGTTCTTGTCGTGACCGGCAAGGGCAACAAGACCCGCATGGTGCCGGTGCTGCACAACGTGCTGCAGCTCATCGCAGACTACGCCGCGATCTGCCCGCATCAGCTGGGCCCCACCGGCCCGATGTTCGTCGGCGCCCGCGGCGGCCCCTTGAGCCCGCGAATCATCCAGCTCACCATGGAGCGGCTGCGCGGCGCGCTGGGCCTGCCCGACAGTGCGACACCGCACGCGCTGCGGCACTCCTTTGCCACCCATCTGCTCAGCCGCGGCGGCGACCTGCGCGCCATCCAGGAGCTGCTCGGCCACGCCTCGCTGTCGACAACGCAGATCTACACCGGCATCGACAGCGAGCGCCTGCTCGAAGTCTACCGCTCGGCTCATCCGCGCGGCTGAGCCGCCCGGCCGGACCACGCCTCCATCTTCACGCGTCCGACACAAACGGCTCGCCCCTTGCGTTGGGGCCAGCATTCGGCAATCGTGGCGCGGTCTCATCCGGAGGGGGGAATCATGAGCGCACATGAAAGCATGGAGCAGGCGGAGCATGCCGAGCATGCCTCCAGCGAGAACAAGAAGATCGCACTCCTGATCGCCGTGATCGCTCTATGCCTCGCGCTGTCTGAAACGCTCGGCAAGGGCGCGCAGACCGAATCGATCAGCAAGAACGTCGAGGCCTCCAACCTCTGGGCCTTCTTCCAGGCCAAGAGCATCCGCCGCACCACCGTGCAGACCGCAGCCGAGCAGGGCAAGCTGAGCCTCGCCGGTGCGGCCGACGACGCCACCAAGGCAGCGCTGCAGAAGCAGATCGACGAATGGCAGAAGACCGCCACGCGTTATCGCTCGGAGCCGGAGACCGGCGAAGGCACCGAGCAGCTGGCCGAGCGCGCCAAGCATGCCGAACATGAGCGCGACGAGTCGACTGCGAAGTATCACCATTTCGAGCTTGCTTCCGCCGCCTTTCAGATCGCGATCGTTCTGGCGTCCGCGACCATCATCACCGGCATCGCCGCGCTGGCCTGGATCTCGGGCCTCCTGACTCTCGCCGGTATCGCGGTCACGGCATTTGGCATCTTCCAGCCGCATTTGTTGCCGCTGCACTGAGACGGTGGCGCGCCTCGTACACCGCGCCCTACGGGTTGGATTTGCAGGCTCCGTAATACCGGGTCGTCCGGTCCCGACGACGACAGAGACATGGAGCTAGCGTGCCTCGTGCACGCTTTTGCGGAAACGCGCGATCAGGCGCAGCATGCGCGCCGACCATCCGTCACCGTCGCCGCGCACGGTCTCGAGGATGCGCCGCTTCAGCGGCTCGACCACCGCAGTAGCCTTGGCGCGCGTCGCAATCACGAAATCATACAGCGACTGGAACCAGGGCATTTCGAGCAGCTTCGGCCGCGTCACGTCGAAAAGAAAGGCGGTGAGGCCGACGCCGAGAACCTTCACGAACAGGATGAGCGAGATCGCGCTGAGCCAATAGTTGCGCGTCAACAGCCACAGCCCGACCAGCTTGAGCGGAAACAGCGGAATGATCGGGACCGCGAACACGATCAGCGTCATCGCGGGCGACAGCGAATCGACACGGTCGGCGAGCCATTGCTTGAACGTACGCAGCGGAATCAAGGCCACCGCGCGCGCCACGATCGGCTCGACGTGATCCCACAGCCAGGCCTCGATCAGGAAAATGATCGCAAGCAGGATCCAGAGCGGCTGGAGGAGGCGGCGCAGCATCAATGTCATCTCTGGATCATGATGCTAGTCGCATCATGATCTCATCTCTTTGTTTGAGCATGATCTTTTCGGAAGACCGGCTTCCAGTTCTCCGGATCATGCTCTCGCCGGCCGACGGACGGGCGTCGATCACATATGGATGGCGCGTTTGCCGACCGCAAGCGCGGCTTCCTTGATGGCTTCGGACCGGGTCGGATGGGCGTGGCAGGTGCGCGCCAGATCCTCGGCAGAGCCGCCAAATTCCATCAAAACGCAGGCTTCATGGATCATTTCGCCGGCTTCCCGGCCAACGATGTGCACGCCGAGCACGCGATCCGTCTTCGCATCTGCGAGAACCTTCACGAAGCCATCCGTGGTCTGGTTGACCTTGGAGCGGCCATTCGCGGTGAAGGGAAATTTGCCGACGGTATAGGCAACACCCGCCTGCTTGAGGTCTTCCTCGGTCTTGCCGACGGACGACACTTCCGGAGTGGTATACACAACGCCTGGAATGACGTCGTAGTTCACATGACCGGCCTGCCCCGCGATGATCTCGGCGCAGGCAACGCCCTCGTCTTCCGCCTTGTGCGCGAGCATCGGCCCCGCCACGACGTCGCCGATGGCGTAGATGCCCTTCACATTGGTCGAGAAGTGCGAATCGATCTCGACGCGACCGCGATTGTCGACCGCGACGCCGGCTTCCTTCAGCCCAAGGCCCTCGGTGTAGGGCACGCGGCCGATGCAAACCAGCACGACGTCAGCTTCGATGCTCTCCGCAGCGCCACCCGCAGCCGGTTCGACCTTGGCGACCAGCGTCTTGCCGGAGGTATCGACCGAGGTGACCTTGGCGCCGAGCTTGAAGGTGAAGCCCTGCTTCTCGAGGAGGCGCTGGAATTGCTTGGCCACCTCGCCGTCCATGCCGGGCAGGATGCGATCGAGAAATTCCACGACGGTGACCTTGGCGCCGAGCCGGTGCCACACCGAACCGAGTTCGAGCCCGATCACGCCGGCACCGACGATCAGGAGGCTCGAGGGCACCTTTTCCAGCGAGAGTGCGCCGGTCGACGACACGATACGCTTCTCATCGATGTCGATCCCCTTCAGCCGCGCGATGTCGGAGCCGGTGGCGATCACGATGTTCCTGGTCTCGACGATCTCGGTCTTGCCGCCGCCGGAGACCTCGACCTTGCCGGCGCCGAGGATCTTGCCGGTGCCCTTGAGCACGTCGATCTTGTTCTTCTTCATCAGGAACTCGACGCCCTTGACGTTGCCGTCGATGCCCTGCTGCTTGAAGGTCATCATCGCGGGCAGATCGAGCTTCGGCGCGGAAACGCTGACGCCCATCTTCGCGAAGGAATGCGCGGCCTCCTCGAACATTTCGGAGGCATGCAGCAGCGCCTTCGACGGCATGCAGCCGACGTTGAGGCAGGTGCCGCCGAGCGTCGCGTTCTTCTCGACCACGGCGACCTTCATGCCGAGTTGCGCCGCGCGGATCGCGCAGACATATCCGCCGGGCCCGGTGCCGATGACGACGAGATCGTAAGAAGCCATGATGAGAATCCTGTAGGTAAGCTCTGTAACAGCTGTTAGCGCCCGCCCGACACGTCGAGGGTCGCGCTGGTGACATAGGAGGCCTCGTCCGAGATCAGCCAGACGATGGCGTTGGCGATTTCATCGGCGGTGCCGACGCGCTGCATCGGCACCATCGGCGCAAGCCGATGCGCGCGGTCCGGCTCACCGCCGGCGGCGTGGATCTCGGTGTCGATCAGTCCAGGCCGGATGCCTGCGACGCGGATGCCTTCGCCCGCGACTTCGTGGCCAAGCCCGACCGTGAAGGAATCGATCGCGCCCTTCGAAGCGGCGTAATCGACATAGGTGTTCGGCGCGCCGAGCCTTGCTGCGACCGAGGACAGGTTGACGATCACACCGCCCTTTCCGCCGTGCCTCGTCGACATGCGCTTCACCGCCTCGCGGGCGCACAGGATGCTGCCGGTGACGTTGATCGCCATCACCTGCTGGATTCGCTCCGCCGACATCTCATCGACGCGCACGCCACTCTTGCCGACGATGCCGGCATTGTTGACGAGGGCGCCGAGCGTCCCGAAGCCGTCGGCGGCCTCGAACAGCGCCAGGATATCCTGCTCGCTGGCGACGTCGCATTTCACCGCGATCGCCTTGCCGTTCTTCGCCTGGATTGCGGACACGACCTCGTCCGCCGCAGCCTTGTTGGACGCGTAGCCGACCACAACGCGATAGCCGCGCGCAGCGGCCGCGAGCGCAGCAGCGCGGCCGATGCCGCGGCTGCCGCCGGTGATGACAACGACTTTGTCGGTCAAATCAGCCCCCAACGTCTGAAGCGCATTCTTGAACCTCGTTCCATCAAATTACGACTTTGACGGCTGCGTAATTGTCCAACTCGTTGTCAGGTCCGGATTCTCGACCATCTCGTTGGTCGACCGCAGCCTGTACTCGCCGGGCCTCGCCGCCTGAAACGCCGCCAGGTGCGGCGGCAGCGTCATGGTCTGACCCATCCACATCTTGCCTTCGCACACGATTGCGATCCCTTCGGGCTTTGCGCTGACAATCCGGCCCCAACATTGAACCTGCGATGTCACCGTCTTTCCATCCGCGGCGACGTAGGTGATGCCCGCCAGAACCAATTGACCGACGAGACCGTCCGCTTCTTCCTGGTCCCACGCCGGAGGCGTGCTGCCGTCGGGGATATCCGGCGGCATCCAGGGCGGACGGGCCAAGTCATCATCAGACGACACGACGCCCCGCGATCAGAGATCCAGCACCAGGCGTGCCGGATCCTCCAGGCTCTCCTTGACGCGGACCAGGAAGGTGACCGCTTCCTTGCCGTCGATCACGCGGTGATCGTAGGACAGCGCCAGATACATCATCGGGCGCACCTCGATCTTGCCGCCGACCACCATCGGCCGCTCCTGGATCTTGTGCATGCCGAGGATGCCGGACTGCGGCGCGTTGAGGATCGGCGTCGACATCAGCGAGCCGTAGATGCCGCCATTGGTGATGGTGAAGGTGCCGCCCTGCATCTCGTCGATCTTGAGCTGACCGTCGCGGGCGCGGCGGCCAAAGTCGGCGATCGACTTCTCGATTTCGGCGATCGACTTGTGGTCGCAGTCGCGCACGACCGGCACCACGAGGCCGCGGTCGGTGCCGACAGCAACGCCGATGTGATAGTAGTTCTTGTAGATCAGGTCAGAGCCGTCGATCTCGGCGTTGACGGCCGGAATGTCCTTGAGCGCCTGCACCACCGCCTTGGTGAAGAAGCCCATGAAGCCGAGCTTGGAGCCGTGCTTCTTCTCGAACGTGTCCTTGTAGAGGGCACGCAGCTTCATCACTTCGGTCATGTCGACCTCGTTGAAGGTCGTCAGCATCGCGGCGGTGTTCTGCACGTCCTTCAGGCGGCGGGCGATGGTCTGGCGCAGCCGCGTCATCTTCACGCGCTCTTCGCGCGCGGCGTCATCGGCCGGCGACGGCGCGCGGACCTGGACGGCGGCCGCGGGCTGGTTGACCGGGGTCGGCGCCGAGGCGGCCTTCTCGATCGCGGCAAGCATGTCGCCCTTGGTGACGCGGCCGTCCTTGCCCGAGCCGGGGACGGTGGAGGCATCGATGCCGCTTTCGGCGGAGAGCTTGCGCACCGAAGGCGCAAGCGGCGCGTCGGCCGGCGGGGCCTTGGCCGCAGGAGCCGGTGCCGCGGCAGGCGGCGCTGCCGCCGGAGCCGCAGCCTTGGCGGGCGCTGCGGCGGTCGCAGGCTTGGCGGCGGCAACGGCACCGTCGTTGATCTGGCCGAGCAGCGCGCCGACGGCGACCGTCTCGCCATCCTTGGCGATGATCTCGCCGAGCGTTCCGGCCGACGGCGCCGGCACCTCGATCGTGACCTTGTCGGTCTCGAGTTCCACCAGGGGCTCGTCCACCGCGACGGCATCACCGGCCTTCTTGAACCACCGGCCGATGGTGGCCTCGGTCACGGATTCGCCGAGCGTTGGAACGCGAATTTCAGTCATGGTCTTTTCCTCAGATCAATCCTGCGGTCATGAAACGTGTGCGGCCAGCGTCCGCCGAGGCAGACGACCCAGCGCTCCGTGAGAACAGCGATCGGGCTGGCTTCGCGGGGTACTGGATGCCCCGCTTTCGCGGGGCATGGTCTTCGTGAAGATCGTCAGTTCAGTGCGTCGTCGAGCAGCGCCTTGAGCTGCGCCTGATGCTTGGACATCAGGCCGGTGGCGGTCGCCGCCGACGCCGGACGGCCGGCGTAGCGCGGCCGCTTGCTCGGAGCGTTGATCTGGTTCAGCACCCATTCGAGATAGGGCTCGATGAAGTGCCAGGAGCCCATGTTGCGCGGCTCTTCCTGGCACCAGACCATCTCGGCGCCCTTGAAGCGGCCGAGCTCCTGCACCAGTGCCTTCAGCGGCACCGGATAGAGCTGCTCGATCCGCATCAGGTAGATGTCGTCGATACCGCGCTTCTCGCGCTCCTCGTAGAGATCGTAATAGACCTTGCCCGAGCACAGCACGACGCGACGGATCTTGTCGTCCGGCTTCAGCTTGATCTTCTCGTCCGGCAGCATCTGGGCGTCATCGTACAGGATGCGGTGGAACGTGGCGGCCTTGCCGAGCTCGTCGAGCCGCGACACCGCGCGCTTGTGACGCAGCAGCGACTTCGGCGTCATGACGATCAGCGGCTTGCGGATCTCGCGATGCAGCTGGCGTCGCAGCATGTGGAAGTAGTTGGCCGGCGTGGTCGGATTGACCACCTGCATGTTGTCCTCGGCGCACATCTGCAGATAGCGCTCGAGGCGCGCGGAGGAGTGTTCAGGTCCCTGCCCCTCATAGCCATGCGGCAGCAGGCAGACGAGGCCGGACATGCGCAGCCATTTGCGTTCGCCCGAGGAAATAAACTGGTCAAACACGACCTGCGCGCCGTTGGCGAAGTCGCCGAACTGCGCCTCCCACATCGGCAGCGCGTTCGGCTCGGCGAGCGAATAGCCGTACTCGAAGCCGAGCACCGCCTCTTCCGACAGCAGCGAGTTGATGACCTCGTAGTGACCCGTGTTGTCGCCGCCGAGATGATTGAACGGGGTGTAGCGGCTCTCGTCCTCCTGGTCGATCAGCACCGAGTGGCGCTGCGAGAAGGTGCCGCGCTCGGAATCCTGACCCGACAGCCGCACGTGATGCCCTTCCTCGAGCAGCGTGCAGAACGCCAGCGCCTCGCCGGTCGCCCAGTCGATGCCCTCGCCGGTCTCGATCGCCTTGGCGCGATTGTCGAGAAACCGCTGGATGGTGCGATGGACGCGGAAGCCGTCCGGCACCTTGGTGATCTTGCGGCCGATCTCCTTCAGCACGGCAAGGTCGACGCCGGTGACGCCGCGTCGTGCATCCTCTTCCTGGTCGGCGATCTTGAAGCCAGCCCACTTGCCGTCGAGCCAGTCGGCCTTGTTCGGCTTGTAGCCGGTGCCAGCCTCGAACTCGGCATCGAGCCGCGTGCGCCAGTCGGCCTTGGCCTTCTCGACTTCGCCTTCGGTCAGCACGCCCTCGCTCACCAGCCGCTTGGCATAGATCTCCAGCGTCGACGGGTGCGAGCCGATCCGCTTGTACATCACCGGCTGGGTGAACGCCGGCTCGTCGCCCTCGTTGTGACCGTGGCGGCGGTAGCAGAACATGTCGATGACGACCGGCTTGTGGAATTTCTGCCGGAACTCGATCGCGACCTTGGCGGCAAACACCACGGCCTCGGGATCATCGCCATTCACATGGAAGATCGGAGCGTCGATCATCTTCGCCACGTCGGACGGATAGGGCGAGGAGCGCGAATAGCGCGGATAGGTGGTGAAGCCGATCTGGTTGTTGACGATGAAGTGCAGCGAGCCGCCGGTGCGGTAGCCCTTCAGGTCGGAGAGGCTGAAACATTCGGCGACCACGCCCTGGCCCGCAAACGCCGCGTCGCCATGCATCAGGAGCGGCAGCACGGAGATGCGCTGGTCCGGCGGATCGCCATGCTGATCCTGCTTGGCGCGCACCTTGCCGAGTACGACGGGGTCCACGATTTCGAGATGCGACGGGTTCGCGGTCAACGAGAGATGGATCTTGTTGCCGTCGAACTCGCGGTCCGAGGACGCGCCGAGGTGATATTTGACGTCGCCGGAGCCTTCGACCGCATCCGGGTTGGCCGAACCGCCCTTGAACTCGTGGAACAGCGCGCGGTGCGGCTTTCCCATCACCTGGGTCAGCACGTTGAGGCGGCCGCGATGCGGCATGCCGACCACGATCTCCTTCACGCCGAGATTGCCGCCGCGCTTGATGATCTGCTCCAGCGCGGGGATCAGCGATTCGCCGCCGTCGAGGCCGAAGCGCTTGGTGCCGGTGAACTTGACGTCGCAGAATTTCTCGAAGCCTTCGGCCTCGATCAGCTTGTTGAGGATGGCGCGGCGCCCTTCGCGGGTGAAGCTGATCTCCTTGTCCGGCCCTTCGATGCGCTCCTGGATCCACGCCTTCTGCGCGGCGTTGGAGATGTGCATGAATTCGACGCCGAGCGTCTGGCAATAGGTGCGCTCGCAGATCTGCACGATCTCGCGCAGCGTGCCGTATTCCAGGCCGAGCACGTGATCGAGGAAGATCCTGCGATCGAAGTCGGCTTCGGTGAAGCCGTACGAGCGCGGATCGAGCTCTTCGCGGTCACGCGGCGCCTCGATGCCGAGCGGGTCGAGCTTGGCGTGGAAATGGCCGCGCATGCGATAGGCGCGGATCAGCATCAGGGCGCGGACGGAGTCGCGGGTCGCCTGATGGACTTCGGCGTCCGTCAGCTGGGCACCCTTGGCCTGCGCCTTGGCGGCGAGCTTGGTGCCGACGGCTTTCTCGACCTGGGCCCAGTTGCCGTCCAGCGCCGAGGTCAGTTCGTCGCGGGGGGTGACCGGCCAGTTGTCACGTCCCCAAGAGGCGCCTTCGGCGTTCTTCTGGACGTCGGCGGGGGCGTCCTTCAGGCTCTTGAAGAAGTCCTGCCATTCGGCGTCGACCGAGCCGGGATCCTGTTCGTAGCGGGCGTAGAGGTCGTCGATATAGGCCGCGTTGGTGCCCTGCAGAAACGATGAAAGGGCAAAAGCGGCGTTCGCGTCCTGTCGAGACATGAGGCAGTCCTGGTGATTTTTTCGGTTCGCGCGTAGCAGACGGCGCAGTGCCGGTCTGAAGGGGGCCGGCCGGATGGATAACCCTTACCCCATCTGGGTCGGATAATCCTGCCTAAAAGAACCAAGAAATGAATGTTATTTCAAAATATCAAGAGGCGCGCCAAACCCTGTATTGGCGACAAAAAACGGCGGTTCCGGTGACTGGAACCGCCGCGAAGGGCACGAAATCTCTCGAAGGGTTTACTTCAGCATCTCGGCCAGGGTGTGCCCGAGCCGTGCCGGCGATGGCGAGACCTTGATACCTGCCGCTTCCATGGCCGCGGTCTTGGAGCCGGCATCGCCCTTGCCGCCCGAGATGATCGCGCCGGCGTGGCCCATGCGGCGGCCGGGAGGAGCGGTGACGCCGGCGATGAAGCCGACCATGGGCTTCTTGCGGCCGCGCTTGGCCTCGTCCTTGAGGAACTGAGCGGCATCTTCCTCGGCGGAGCCGCCGATCTCGCCGATCATGACGATCGATTTGGTCTTCTCGTCGGCCAGGAACATTTCCAGCACGTCGATGAACTCGGTTCCCTTGACCGGGTCGCCGCCGATGCCGACCGCGGTGGTCTGGCCGAGGCCTTCCTGGGTGGTCTGGAACACCGCTTCATAGGTCAGCGTGCCGGAGCGCGAAACGATACCGACGCTGCCGGGCTTGAAGATGTTGGCCGGCATGATGCCGATCTTGCACTCGCCAGCGGTCATCACGCCCGGGCAGTTCGGTCCGATCAATCGCGACTTCGATCCCGACAGCGAACGCTTCACCCGCACCATGTCGAGCACCGGTATGCCCTCGGTGATGCAGACGATCAGCGGGATCTCCGCATCGATCGCCTCGCAGATCGCGTCCGCCGCGCCCGGCGGGGGCACGTAGACCACCGAGGCGTCGGCCCCGGTCCTGGCGCGCGCCTCGGCGACGGTGTCGAACACCGGCAGATTGAGATGTGTCGAGCCGCCTTTGCCCGGCGCCACGCCGCCGACCATCTTGGTGCCGTAAGCGATCGCCGCTTCCGAATGGAAGGTGCCGTTCTTGCCGGTGAAGCCCTGGCAGATGACCTTGGTATTCTTGTCGATCAGAATGGACATGGTTCGTGATGCTTTCGCGAGACGAGCGGTGAAGGGTTAGTGGATACGCCGGTACACGCCGGTGAGCACGTCAGCCCACCCTTCCGCGTCAGGCGAGAACTGGATCTTCATGTTGTAGGTGTTGTCGTCGACGACCTCGTAGACGTGACGCGCATTGCCGCGCAGCGAGCCACGCACCAGGACCAGCGATTTGTTGACCCAGCCGCCGGAGGCCGGCGACGGCGGATAGTAGCCGAGCGAGTCGTGCCAAAACAATCGGTAGGCGCGATCCTCGCGGTCATAGGTGAACACGCCGTGGGTGGCGAAGCTCTCCTGGCCGTCGCGCATCTGCACGCTGTCCTGGATCAGGTAGAAGCCGTTGAGCGCAATGCGCGCGACGACCTTCGAGGTGGCCGGACCACCTGCGGTCCAGCGCGACGGATAGACCACCTCGTCGCCGGACCACTCGCCTGCGAAGACCGCGAGCTTGCGGTGTTCGTCGAGCGGTGTCGGGGCGTCGAGATGATCGACCATCGTTAGCCTCCCTTGACGGCCTTCACGATCTTCTGGGCGGCGTCATCGAGATTGTCGGCGGGCAGGACGTTGAGGCCGCTCTCGCGGATGATCTTCTTGCCCTGCTCGACATTGGTGCCTTCGAGGCGCACGACCAGCGGCACCTTGAGACCGACCTGCTTCACCGCGGCGACCACGCCCTCGGCGATCACGTCACACTTCATGATGCCGCCGAAGATGTTGACCAGGATGCCCTTCACGTTCGGATCGGCGGTGATGATCTTGAACGCAGCCGCGACCTTCTCGACGCTGGCGCCGCCGCCGACATCGAGGAAGTTCGCCGGTTCCATGCCGTAGAGCTTGATGATGTCCATCGTCGCCATTGCAAGGCCGGCGCCGTTCACCATGCAGCCGATCGTGCCGTCGAGCGCGACATAGTTGAGGTCGTATTTCGACGCTTCGATCTCCTTGGCGTCTTCCTCGGTCTCGTCGCGCAGCGCGACCACGTCCGGATGGCGGTAGAGCGCGTTGCTGTCGAACGACACCTTGGCGTCGAGCACGCGGAGCTGGCCCTGCTTGGTGACGACCAGCGGATTGATCTCCAGCATCGCCATGTCCTTGGCGACGAACGCCGCATAGAGCTGGCTGGTCAGCTTCTCCGCCTGCTTGGCCAGGTCGCCCTTCAGCTTCAGCGCCTCGGCGACGGTGCGGCCGTGATGCGGCATGATGCCGGTCGCGGGATCGACGGAGAAGGAGACGATCTTCTCCGGGGTCGCATGCGCGACCTCTTCGATGTTGACGCCGCCCTCGGTCGACACGACGAAGGAGACTTCGGAGGTTTCGCGGTTGACCAGGATCGAGAGGTAGAACTCCTTGTCGATCTCGGAGCCTTCCTCGATGTAGAGACGGTTGACCTGCTTGCCGTGCGGCCCGGTCTGCACGGTGACCAGCGTCGCGCCAAGCATCTGCCTGGCGAATTCATCGACCTCGGCGACAGACTTGGCGATGCGGACGCCGCCCTTCTCGCCGGCGGAGGCTTCCTTGAACTTGCCCTTGCCGCGGCCGCCGGCATGGATCTGGCTTTTCACCACCCAGATCGGGCCGGGAAGCTGCTTTGCCGCCGCGTCGGCGTCTTCCGGTTTCAGCACCGGCACGCCACGCGAGATCGGCACGCCGAATTCATGCAGCAGTGCCTTGGCCTGGTATTCGTGGATATTCATGGAAAGACGCTCCCAAACCCTCGTGCGGCCATTTCGTCGAATTCACGTCAGCCTTGACGCTGGCATACCATATACCAAGACAAGCGCAACCACAAAATCAGCCAGAATTTCATCACGTTGCGCCCGATAGACGATTGGATCCGCCTATCGGGCCATTGCCGAGCCGGATTACTTGCCGAGCAGATCGGGCGCGATCTTCTTGCAGGCGTCGACCAGACCCTGCACCGCGCCGACCGACTTGTCGAAGGCCTCGCGGTCCTTGCCGGCCAGTTCGATCTCGACGACGCGCTCGACGCCCTTGGAGCCGATCACGGTGGGCACGCCGACATACATGTCCTTCACGCCGTATTCGCCGTTGAGATAGGCCGCGCAGGGCAGCACGCGCTTCTTGTCCTTCAGATAGCTCTCGGCCATCGCGATCGCGGAGGCCGCCGGAGCATAGAACGCCGAGCCGGTCTTGAGCAGGTTGACGATCTCGGCGCCGCCATTGCGGGTGCGATCGACGATCTCGTCGATGCGGGCCTGCGAGGTCCAGCCCATCTTGACGAGGTCGGGCAACGGAATGCCGGCGACGGTGGAGTAGCGCGTCAGCGGCACCATGGTGTCGCCATGGCCGCCGAGCACGAAGGCGGTGACGTCCTCGACCGAGACGTTGAACTCGTCGGCGAGGAAATAGCGGAAGCGCGCGGAGTCGAGCACGCCGGCCATGCCCACTACCTTCTTGTGCGGCAGGCCCGAGGCCTTCTGCAGCGCCCACACCATCGCGTCGAGCGGGTTGGTGATGCAGATGACGAAGGCGTCGGGGGCGTACTTCTTGATGCCGGCGCCGACCTGCTCCATCACCTTGAGATTGATCGAGAGGAGATCGTCGCGGCTCATGCCGGGCTTGCGTGGCACGCCGGCGGTGACGATGCAGACCTTGGCGCCGTCGAGCGCTTCATAGGAATTGGCGCCGACGAGATTGGAGTCGAAACCGTCGACCGGCGACGACTGCGCGATGTCGAGCGCTTTGCCCTGCGGCACGCCTTCAGCGATATCGAACAGCACGACGTCGCCAAGTTCCTTGAGGCCGACGAGGTGCGCCAGCGTTCCGCCGATCTGTCCGGAGCCAATCAGTGCAATCTTGTCGCGTGCCATGGGAAATCAGTCCTTTGAACTGGTAGCGGGAGGAGGGAAGTCGATTGCAAGGGTGGTTATCCCTTTCGAATGATCCATTCAAGTCGCGGCCTGCCCAATTGTCGGCCCTGCCTGGAATTCGATCAGGCATGCCAGACCACCGTCATTCCGGGCGCGCGAGCGCGAACCGGAAATGACATTCCTCAGGTCTCGACCAGGCCGGTCGTCGCGCCGCTCGCCGCCGAGTCCTTGCGGCCATGCGGCAGGGCCAGATAGGATTCCGAGCTCATTTCGATCAGCCGCGACGACGTGCGCTTGAACTCCATCGCCTCGACGCCCTCGTCGGCAAGGTACAGCGACACCGGATCGGCGGCCGCCGAAGCCATCAGCTTCACGGCATTGTCATAGAGCGTGTCGATCAGCGAGATGAAGCGCTTCGCGGCGTTGCGCTCGGCGTAGTCCATCACCGGAATGTGGTCGATCAGGATGGTGTGGTAGTCGTGCGCGAGCCTGAGATAGTCGGACGCGGCGAGCGGCTTCTCGCAGATGTCGGCGAAGTCGAAGCGCGCGACGCCGTGCGACGAGCACGGCACATGCAGCACGCGCCCCTTGATCGCGATGTCGCGCGACTTGCAGGGCGCGTTGCCGGTCATCTTGCGCCACGCGGCATCCATCGCGGCGCCGGCCTCGGCATCATCGGGCACCAGCCACATCTTCACGCCGAACAGCTTTTCCAGCCGGAAGTCGGTGCGCGCATCGAGCCGCAGCACGTCCATGTGATCGGAGATCTGCGCGATGAACGGCAGGAACAGCGCACGATTGAGACCGCCCTTGTAGAGATCGTCAGGCGCGACGTTGGAGGTGGCGACCACGACGGTCCCGAGTTCGAACAGCTTGGCGAACAGGCGCCCGAGGATCATCGCGTCCGCGATGTCGGTGACGTGGAATTCGTCGAAGCAGAGCAGCCAGGCTTCGTCGAAGATCGCCTGCGCGGTGAGCGCGATCACGTCGGCGTCCGCGATCTCGCCGCGCGCGATCTGCTGGCGGTAGCCATAGATGCGTTCATGCGCCTCGGCCATGAACTCATGGAAATGCGCGCGGCGCTTGTGCTCGACCGGGCTTTGCTGGAAGAACAGGTCCATCAGCATGGTCTTGCCGCGGCCCACCTCGCCGTGGACGTAGAGCCCGCGCGGCTGATCCTTGTCGCCGCCGAACAGCCGGCCAAGCAGCCCCTGCTTGCGCTGGGGCTTGTAGCTCGAAAGCCGCTCGTCGAGCGCGCCGAACGCCTCCGCGGCGCGCGCCTGCGCAGGATCGGCCTCGATCGCGCCCGAGGCGACCAGGGCCCTGTAGTGGTCAAGGAAGGAACTGGGCGAGGTGGAGAGCATGACCCACCTTACGGCCCTACTGCGCGGAAAAATGCAAGCCGAGAATTGGCGTTGGGGGCATGCACTTTCCTCCCCCTCGCCCCGCTCTTGCGGGGAGAGGATCGGGGTGAGGGGCTCTCACCACCCGACGTGGCCTATCGATCGACATGTACCCCCTCACCCGGATCGCATCTTCGATGCGATCCGACCTCTCCCCGCAAGCGGGGCGAGGTGAAGAGGCTTATGCGCAGAGCGCGTAGGCGTCCTCGACCACGTAGGGCCCGCCGCCGGTGGAGGCGCGAGACGAGAACAGCACGAAGCGATCGGCCATGAAGGTGCGGCTCGGGAAGTAGCCGCGCACGGACAGATAGTCCGCGACATCCTGGCTCGATGCATCATGCAGCCGCGCGAGCGTTACATGCGGCGTGAACTTGCGCCCCTCCGGATCGAGCCCCATCCGCTGCATCATCCGCTCGAGTTCGGCCTGCAGCTCGATCAGTGGCCTGCTCGGCTCGACGGAGGCGACCACTGCGCGTGGTTTGCGTCCGCCGAAGCTCGACAGGCCCTTCAGCTTGACCTCGAACGGCTTGCGGTTCACCCGAAACAACATCGAGGCGATCTCGTTGGCCCAGATGCCGTCGATGTCTCCGATGAAGCGCAGCGTGACGTGATAGTTTTCGGGATCGATCCAACGTGCGCCGGGTAGGCCGCCACGCAAATTGGAGAGGGTCTGGCCGATATCGGCCGGGATTTCCAGTCCAGTGAACAGACGCGGCATCGCTGCAATCCTCGATGCGGTGGCGCGAGTTTTGGGAGCCCGCGCCCTGTTACAAACCCCGGTGACGAATCACCGACATCTCTTTTGTACCCGAGTTATATGACTCTGCGAAGCATAACGCGTTAACGGGTGGTAAACCTACGGTCAGGGCGGCGTGCTGCCCGCTTTTCAACTGTGTTGCCCCGATAGTGTGCCGAGAAATGCCTCCACCGTGGGCAACATGTTCTTCACGACGATATCGACACCCTCGGCGGTCGGATGCATGCCGTCGGCCTGGTTGAGCTTGGCGTCCGCCGCAACCCCGTCGAGGAAGAACGGATAGAGCGGCACGCCGAGCGATTTCGACAGGTCCGGATAGATCGCGTTGAACTTCGCCGCGTAGTCGCTTCCGTAATTCGGCGGCGCAAGCATGCCACACAAAAGCACGGCGATCTTCCGCGTCTTCAACTTTGTGATGATGTCGGAGAGCGCCGCGCGCGTCACCGCGGGATCGGTGCCGCGCAGCGCATCATTGGCGCCGAGCTCGACAATGACCGCGTCGGTTCCATCGGGCACCGACCAATCGACCCGGTCGCGGCCGCCCGATGAGGTGTCACCGGACACCCCGGCATTCACCATGTCGACCTTTATCCCCTTGGCTTCCAAGGCTTTTTGCAGGCGGACCGGGAAGGCGGCAGCGGCCGGAAGGCCGTAGCCGGCGCTCAGCGAGTCGCCCAGGACCACCATTTTGAACGGCCTCGCCGGAGCCGAGGTCTGCGCGCTCGCTGCTGTCATCAAGCCCATAAGCAACACGAGTATGTGCACGAAGATTGCCAACCGGCCCTCGACCGCAGCGGCGGAAGTGCCATATGACCGAACCATGGACAGTCTCATCGAATCCTCTTCACTGGCCGGCGTCGAGCCGGACACCATCTCCGTCAAGAACGTCAACCTCTCGCTTGGCAGCGGTGCGGCGCGAGTCCATATCCTCAAAGATATCAGCCTTCGTGTGGCGGCGGGCGAGGCCATTGGTCTGATCGGTCCGTCCGGCTCGGGCAAGTCGACCTTGCTGATGGTGATGGCGGGGCTGGAACGTCCAGACAGCGGAGAGGTGGTCGTCAACGGCACCTCGTTCAATGCCCTCGATGAAGATGCGCTCGCACGCTTCCGCGGCCGACAGGTCGGCATCGTCTTCCAGTCGTTCCATCTGATCCCCACCATGACCGCGCTGGAGAATGTCGCGGTGCCGCTCGAACTCGCCGGCGCGCAGGATGCCGCGGCGCGTGCCGCGCAGGAGCTGCAATCGGTCGGGCTCGGCGAACGGCTGCATCACTATCCGACGCAACTCTCGGGCGGCGAGCAGCAGCGTGTGGCGATTGCGCGCGCGCTCGCGCCCGATCCCGCGATCCTGGTTGCGGATGAGCCGACCGGAAATCTCGATGAGGCGACCGGCAAGCAGATCGTCGACCTGCTCTTCACCAAGCACGCCGAGCGCGGCATGACGCTGGTGCTGGTGACGCACGACCTCTCGCTCGCGCAGCGCTGCGACCGCGTGGTGCGACTGCGCTCGGGCCACATCGACGGGCATTCCGCGACATGAGCATTGCGTCCGAAGTCGCGGTCCAGGGCCGCGCGTCGTCGCTCGCCTTCCGTTACGCGCTGCGCGAATTGCGCGGCGGCCTGCGCGGCTTCTACGTCTTCATCGCCTGCATCGCGCTTGGCGTGATGGCGATTTCAGGCGTCGGCTCGGTTGCAGCCAGCCTCGGTGACGGCCTGTCGCGCGAGGGCCGCACCCTGCTCGGCGGCGACGTCGCATTCTCGCTGATCTCGCGCGAGGCCAAGCCGAACGAGGTTGCTTACCTCGGCACGCGCGGCGAGGTCTCGGTCGCAGCCACGCTGCGGGCGATGGCCCGCGGCAGCGACGGCAAGCTGGCGCTCGTCGAACTCAAGGCGGTCGACGGCAAGTATCCGATGCTCGGCGAGCTCTCGCTCGAGCCCAACATGCCGATCGCCGATCTCCTCGCCGAGCGCGACGGCGCCTATGGCGCTGCGGTCGATTCGACCTTGCTGGCACGGCTCGACCTCAAGCTCGGCGACCGCGTCAGCATCGGCAGCGCGACCTACCAGATCCGGAGCGTCGTGGACTCGGAACCGGACAAGCTCGCCGGCGGCGTCGGCCTCGGCCCGCGCTTCCTGGTCAGCGAAACCAGCCTGCGCGCGACCGAGCTTCTGCAACCGGGCAGCCTGGTGCGCTGGATCTACCGGGTGAAACTGCCCGACGGCGCCAACGGCGATCGCGCCACCACCGCGCTGATCGACGGCGCGCGCAGCGCCGCCCCGGAAGCCGGCTGGGAAGTCCGCAGCCGCAGCAACGCCTCGCCGCAGCTCGAGCGCACGATCAACCGCTTCACGCAATTCCTGACCCTGGTCGGGCTCGCTGCCCTGCTCGTCGGCGGCGTCGGCGTCGCCAATGCTGTGAAGAGCCATATCGACCGCCGCCGCGACGTCATCGCCTCCTTCAAGGCGCTCGGCGCCACCGGGCGCGACGTCTTCACAATCTATCTGACCCAGGTCGTGGTGCTCGCCGGGATCGGCTCGGTGATCGGCCTCGCGCTCGGCGCGGCGCTGCCCTTCGTCATCGTCGGCCTGTTCGGCAAGTTGCTGCCCCTGCCGGTGGTGCCGGCGCTGCATCCCGACGAACTCGCGCTCTCCTTCATCTACGGCCAGCTCACGGCGCTGGCCTTCGGACTGTGGCCGCTCGGCCGGGTGCACGACGTGCCGGTCGCGGCACTGTTCCGCGAGACCGTCACCAGCGAGTGGCATCGGCCGCGCTGGAGCTATCTCGTCCTGATGGGCGTGGTGATCGCGCTGCTCATCGGCGTCGCCATCGGGCTCGCCTATGACAAGCGCATCGCCACCGTGTTCGTGGTCTCCTCGATCGCGGTGTTCCTGCTGTTGCGCGGGATTGCCGGGATCCTGATGGCGGTGGCGCGGCGCCTGCCGCGCAGCCGCATGACCATGCTGCGGCTGGCGATCGCCAACATCCACCGGCCGGGAGCGCTGACGCCCTCGGTCGTGCTGTCGCTGGGTCTCGGGCTCGCCGTACTCGTCACCATCACCCAGATCGACGGCAATCTGCGCCGCCAGTTCATGGCCGCGCTGCCGGAGCGGGCGCCGTCGTTCTTCTTCATCGACATCCCCTCGACCGAAGCGGATCGCTTCGGCACCTTCCTCAAGCAGATCGCACCGGATGCGACGACCGAAGACGTGCCGATGCTGCGCGGGCGCATCGTTGCCGCCCGCGGCGTCAAGGCTGACCAGCTCAATCCGACGGTCGATTCGGAATGGGTGCTGCAAAGCGATCGCGGCCTGACCTACACTGGCGAGGTCCCCAAGGGCTCGAAGGTCGTCGAGGGCGAATGGTGGGGGCCGGACTACAGCGGACCGCCGCTGGTTTCGATGGAGAAGAAGATCGCCGACGGCCTCGGCCTCAAGATCGGCGACGAGGTCGTCGTCAACGTGCTCGGCCGCGACATTCCGGCCAAGATCGCCAATCTGCGCAACATCGACTGGCAGGGGCTCGGCATCAATTTTGTGCTGGTGTTCTCGCCGAACGCCTTCAGGGGTGCACCGCACAGCCATGTCGCGACCCTCACGGAAACCCACCCGGATGCCAGCGGCGATGCGCGCATCATCAGGCAGGTCGCCGACGCCTTCCCGATGGTGACGAGCGTCCGTGTCCGCGAGGCGCTTGAGACCATCGGAAGCGTCGTCAGCAACCTCGTGCTCGCGATCCGCGGCGCCAGCGCCGTGACGCTGATCTCGGCCATCCTGGTGCTGGGCGGGGCGCTCGCCGCCGGCCACCGCCACCGGGTCTATGACGCCGTCATCCTGAAGACGCTCGGCGCCACGAGGGCACGGCTGCTCGGCGCCTACGCGCTGGAATATCTGTTGATCGGTTTCGCAACCGCAGTGTTCGGTGTTGTCGCCGGCTCGATCGCAGCCTGGATGATCGTGACGCGCCTGATGACGCTCAGCTTCATCTGGCAGGCCGGCAGCGCCGCGCTGGTGGTGGTCGCCGCGTTGATCGTCACCGTCGGATTGGGGCTGGCCGGAACGCTGCTCGCGCTGAACCAGAAGCCGGCTTCGGTGCTGCGGAATTTGTGACAATTTGTATCTGCGGCCGAGGCCGTTTTGCCGGCAAATGCCGGGGCAGAGCGACATTCCGCCGCGCGTGGAAGCTTGCGTCGGATGTGTTAATTTCCCACATACCAACTGGATCGGATGGCCGGTTTGATGACAGGGAATTAATGTTCGGCAAACCGAACCATCTGAGATAGATTTACAACCGGCGCCGCAAATCCCTTGCGCTCCACCGGGACCAACCACGGGAATTCGACCATGTCGGACCTAGACCGCAACTACGCTTCTCCCTTCGGCCGGGCCGCCGGGCGCATTGACGCTGCGGCCGTCGACGCCGGTCTGCGCGCCTACATGCTGCGCATCTACAACTACATGAGCATCGGCCTCGCCATTACCGGCCTGGCCGCACTCGGTGTCTACATGGCGGCAGTGACCGGTGACTCGTCGGCCGCAGTCGCGAAGTTTGGCAACGCCTATCTGACGCAGTTCGGCTACGCGATGTTCGTCAGTCCGCTGAAGTGGCTGTTCATCCTCGCCCCTCTGGTGATGGTGTTCGTCATCTCGGCCGGCATCAACCGCCTGGCGCCCTCGACCGCCCAGATGCTGTTCTGGGTGTTCTCGGCGCTGATGGGCCTGTCGCTGTCGTCGATCTTCCTGGTCTACACGCACACCTCGATCGTGCGCGTGTTCTTCATCACCGCGGCGACGTTCGGTGCGCTCAGCCTCTACGGCTACACCACCAAGCGTGACATGAGCGGCATGGGCTCGTTCCTGTTCATGGGTCTGATCGGCATCATCATCGCAAGCCTGGTCAACCTGTTCCTGGCGAGCTCGGCGCTGCAGTTCATCGTGTCTGTCGTCGGCGTCCTGGTGTTCGCGGGCCTCACCGCCTGGGATACCCAGCGGCTGAAGAACGACTACATCTACGGCTACGCCTCGCAGGGTGGCGCGATGGCAGAGCGTGCGGCGATCACTGGTGCACTGTCGCTCTACCTGAACTTCATCAACCTGTTCACGCTGCTGCTGCAGCTGCTCGGCCAGCGCGATTAACGCAAAGCCCCGATCACACCGATCGAAGCCCCGGTCTCACAGCCGGGGCTTTTCTTTTGCGTGATGCGAAAATGCCCGGATTGCGCTTCGCTCCATCCGGGCTGCCAAGCGCCGACTGATCGGGATTACACCAAAGCCAGCTTGCGATCGATCACCAGCAGCACCCGCTCGAGCTCGTGACCGCGGCGCAGGATCAGGCCGGTCGCCGAAATCACGCTGTAGATGCCCTGCTTGCGCGCGAGCCGCGGATCCTTCTCGATGCGATAGATCGGCATTTCGGACGCGCGCCGGAACACCGAGAACACCGCACGGTCCTTCAGGAAATCGATCGCATAGTCGCGCCACTCGCCATCGGCGACCATGCGGCCATAGAGATTGAGGATGCGATTGAGCTCAAGTCGGTTGAACGTCACGCGGTTGGGCTGAGGGGCCGCGACGGCGGCGCGGGCCACCGCGCGGTTCCCGCTCGGATCGGTGTCCTCCGAGATCAAGCTCATCGAGCGCCTCCTGTCGTCCCGGTGACGGCCCTGCTCCGAAGTCCGCTGTCCCGCGTTTCGGCGCCGTCACGAGGCTGACATGATTGCGCTAAGTCAGGGGCGCCGCAAGGGCCCATTCGCAACGCAACCAGCCCTTAACCATCCCGGACGCGGCCGATTGTCCCGATTCACGGGAACGTTAGCGGAATCATATTGCTGCCCTACTTCCGCCCATCGCCCGCCCTGCTGCCCTGCGAAAACGAAATCCTGCGTTGGCCCGGTCCTTTCGGTTCCGGATTCCTCAGCCCCCAGCCCCCCGGGGCCGTCGGGATCGGGCCTGTTCCGCAGGGGGACTAATCTCCCCAACACTGGGCCAACGAAAGTTGGTCCTTTTTGTTTTTGGGGTGCCCTTCAGCCGGACGCGGGCACAGCGTCGGCTTGAACAACAGACCGTTCGGATGCATTGCGCCGCCTCCCTGGGGACGGCACGAGCGACGCAGGCAGTCGGGGCTAATGCAGCGAGGTGAACGCCGCGCCGAGCATCTGGCCCGGCTTGTCGCGATTGCCGTCCTGGACATACACCGCCGCGGCATCGACACCGTCACGCGTGATGTTCTCGAGCGGCACCGTCCAGCTGCCGGACGAACCGTTCCAGTCACCGACCTTCAGGAGATTGCGCACGACGTTGTGGTAGGTGATCTCGCGCCCGCGGTTCTCGCCGCGTCCGATCGAGATCGGTACCGCCTTCGAGATCGAGCAGATCCAGACTTCTCCGCGCGCCGCCGCCGGCGACTTGGCCGCTGCCACCGAGACGTTGATCTGCTTGCCGGTCAGCGTCATCGTCACCGGCACCGACATCACGCCGGCGCTCTTGTCGGTGTCCTTGATCGCGCTCTCGATGCTGGCCCGATCGCTGCCGATCACGTGCGCCGATCCATTGATCACCGCCTGCGGCGTGTAGACGTCGCGATCGCCGCGCACATGCGAATAGGCCTTCTGCCGCGCGCTGAAGCGCGAGTCGGCCAGGGTGTCCTTCCAGCCGAGATAATCCCAATAGTCGATCGGCATGCTCAGCGCGATGACGCTGGGATCTTTCGCGAGCTCACCGATGATCTTGTCCGCGGGCGGACAGGAGGAGCATCCCTGCGAGGTGAAGAGTTCGACGACAGCACGCGGATCGGCGTGAGCGGGTCGGATGATCGCGACGATTGCGCAGATACCAAGTGCGCTGGACCATCGCGAGATACAGTTATAGGCCATCATCGCTGTCATACTGCGAACCAGTGGTGATGATTTCCATCCGTATTTGTACGGAGCATGAAGTTGTCCCTTGAACTGCGTGCCCCAAACGCAAGAAAGCGGCCTTTTTCATAGGCCGCCTTCTTTTTAGCCGCTACTCACTAAGCAGTGAGGCGTGGATCACAAATCCGCGTTAGGCCGCCAGCTTCCGCAGCACGTAATGCAGGATGCCGCCGTTGCGATAGTAGTCGAGTTCGTCGAGCGTATCGATGCGGCAGAGCAGCGGGACTTCCTTCTTGCCACCATCGGCGGTGACGATCTCGGCCGTGAGCGTCTGGCGCGGCTTCAGATCACCCTGGAGCCCGCGAATCGTGACCTTCTCGTCGCCCTTCAAGCCGAGCGACGACCACGATGCGCCTTCCTGGAAGGTGAGCGGAAGCACACCCATGCCGACCAGGTTGGAGCGATGGATACGCTCGAAGCTCTGGCAGATCACCGCGCGTACGCCGAGCAGGCGCGTGCCCTTCGCGGCCCAGTCGCGCGACGAGCCATTGCCGTATTCGGCGCCGGCGAACACCACCAGAGGCACGCCCTCGGCCTGGTACTTCATCGCGGCGTCGTAGATCGACATCTGCTCGCCGTCTGGCCAGTGCTTGGTCAATCCGCCTTCCGGAATATTTCCGTCGGCGCCCTTCAGCATGAAATTCTTGATGCGGATGTTGGCGAAGGTACCGCGCATCATCACCTCGTGGTTGCCACGCCGCGTGCCGTACTGGTTGAAGTCGGCGGGGCGCACCTGGTGCTCGCTGAGGAACTTGCCGGCGGGCGAGGTCAGCTTGATCGAACCGGCCGGCGAGATGTGGTCGGTGGTGATCTTGTCGCCGAACATCGCGAGGATGCGCGCATCGACCACGTCGCGGATCGGCTCCGGCTCCTTCTTCATGCCCTCGAAGTAGGGCGGGTTCTGCACATAGGTCGAGCTCATGTTCCAGCGATAGGTCTCGCTTTCGGTGGTCTTGATCTTGCGCCAGTTGGTGTCGCCCTTGAACACGTCGGCGTACTTCTTCTTGAAGATCGTCGCGGTGACGAACTTCTTCATGAAGGCGTTGATCTCCTTCGCCGTCGGCCAGATGTCCTTCAGGAACACCGGCTTGCCGTCCTTGCCGATGCCGAGCGGCTCGACCGCGAGGTCCTTGGTCACGGTGCCGGCAAGTGCATGCGCGACCACCAGCGGCGGCGAGGCGAGATAGTTCGCTTGCACGTCGGGCGAGACGCGACCTTCGAAGTTGCGGTTGCCCGACAGCACGGCCGCGGCGACGATGCCATTCTCGTTGATCGACTTCGAAATCTCCTCCGGCAGCGGACCGGAGTTGCCGATGCAGGTGGTGCAGCCGAAACCCACGAGGTTGAAGCCAACCTTGTCGAGATCGGCCTGCAGGCCCGAATTCGCCAGATATTCCGCCACCACCTGGCTGCCCGGCGCGAGCGAGGTCTTCACCCACGGTTTTGCCTTCAGACCCTTGGCGGCCGCGTTGCGGGCGAGCAGGCCGGCGCCGATCAGGACGCTCGGGTTCGAGGTATTGGTGCAGGAGGTGATCGCCGCGATCACGACGTCGCCATGGCCGAGATCGAAGTCGCGGCCCTCGACGGCGTAGCGCTTCTGTTCACCCTCGGGCTTCTTGTACTCGCCGACCAGCGCGGTGGCGAAGCCGGACGAAACCGCCGGCAGCGCGATGCGGCCCTCGGGACGCTTCGGTCCGGCCATCGACGGCACGACGTCGGCGAGGTCGAGGGTCAGCGTGGTGGTGAACACCGGATCGGCCGACTTGGCGGTGCGGAACAGGCCCTGCGCCTTGGCGTAGGACTGCACCAGCTTGACGCGATCGGCCTTGCGACCCGACGTCTTCAGGTAATCGATGGTCGCGGCATCGACCGGGAAGAAGCCGCAGGTCGCTCCGTATTCGGGCGCCATGTTGCCGATGGTCGCCTTGTCCGCGACCGATAGGAAATCGAGGCCAGGGCCGAAGAACTCGACGAACTTGCCGACCACGCCCTGCTTGCGCAGCATCTGGGTGACCGTGAGCACGAGGTCGGTGGCGGTGACGCCTTCCTTGAGCTGGCCCTTGAGCTTGAAGCCGACCACTTCAGGCAGCAGCATCGACAGCGGCTGGCCGAGCATGCAGGCTTCCGCCTCGATGCCGCCGACGCCCCAGCCGAGCACGGCGAGGCCGTTCACCATCGTTGTGTGCGAGTCGGTGCCGACGAGCGAATCCGGATAGGCGACCTCGAAGGTGCCGGTCTTCTTGCCGACCGTCATCTTCTCCTTCTTGGTCCACACCGTCTGCGCGAGATATTCGAGATTGACCTGGTGGCAGATGCCGGTGCCGGGCGGCACCACCGAGAAGTTCGAGAACGCCTTCTGGCCCCACTTCAGGAACTCGTAGCGCTCCTGGTTCTGCTTGTATTCCTCGACGACGTTCTTGCCGAACGCCTTGTTGTCACCAAAGAAGTTGACGATGACCGAATGGTCGATGACGAGATCGACGGGCACCAGCGGGTTGATCTTCTCGGCATCGCCGCCGAGCGACTGCATCGCGTTGCGCATCGCCGCGAGATCGACCACCGCCGGGACGCCGGTGAAGTCCTGCATCAGCACGCGCGCCGGGCGGAAGGCGATTTCATGCTCGAGCTGGCGCTTCTTCAGCCACTTCGACACCGCGACGATGTCATCCTTCTTGACGGTGCGACCGTCCTCGTTGCGCAGCAGGTTCTCCAGCAGAACCTTCATCGAGTATGGCAGCTTCGAAATGCCCTTCAGTCCGTTCTTCTCTGCCGCGGGCAGGCTGTAATAGACGTAGGTCTTGCCACCGACCTTCATGGTCTTGCGGCATTTGAAGCTGTCGAGCGAGGTCATGCGAGGGATCCCAATTGTCAGTTATACCCGGCAAGGGTATTTTAACACCGTCGACCGACTTAGGCCCAAGGAGTGGGCTGGATGGCTTGCGGCCGCCGATAGTGTGCTGCATCAAGTTCCGGGCTTATAGAATCTTTCTAGAAGCACCGCCACACCGACGAACACGCGACGGCGTCGCGCGACCCAAAAATTCTCACGCGGTAGCCAAAGGTTTCAGAGGGCTGTGACAGGGAGAAGCATGCGGCTCTCGGGGCGAAATCTGAAATGCGTGCGCGGCGGCCGCGAGGTGTTTTCCGGACTTGAGTTTTCGGCCTCCTCCGGCGAGGCGCTGGCCGTCACCGGTCCCAACGGCGCGGGCAAGACCTCGCTGCTGCGCGTGGTCGCGGGTCTGCTGGTCCCTGCAGACGGGGCGGTCGCGCTCGAGGGCGGCGAGGCCGAGTTGAGCCTGTCTGAACAGGCGCATTATCTCGGCCATCGCGACGCGCTGAAGCCGGCATTGAGCGTGCTGGAGAATCTTTCCTTCTGGCGGGAATTCCTCGGCGGCAGGCCGGAGGACGCGGGGCAGTGCCTGGCGTCCGTGGCACTGGATCATGCCGCGCATCTGCCGGCGGCCTATCTCTCCGCCGGCCAACGCCGCCGCCTGTCGATCGCACGTCTGCTCTCGGTGCGGCGGCCGGTCTGGCTGCTGGACGAGCCGACCTCGGCACTGGACGCGGCCGGCCAGGACCTGTTCGTACGGCTGATGCGCGACCATCTCGGCGGCGGCGGCATCATTGTCGCGGCCACCCATCTGCCGCTCGGGATCGAAACGCGCAACCTCCGAATGGAGGGCGCCAAATGAGCGCGCTTGCCGCCTTGATCCGCCGCGACGTCAGGATCGCGCTCCGCGTCGGCGGCGGGGCGCTGATCGGCGTACTGTTCTTCCTCACCGTCACGGTGCTGATGCCGTTCGCAGTCGGGCCGGACCTGGCCCTGCTGTCGCGGCTTGGCCCCGCCATCCTCTGGCTGGGCGCGCTGCTGGCGAGCCTGCTCACCCTGGATCGCCTGTTCACGGCCGATCACGAGGACGGCTCGCTCGACCTGATCGTGATGAGCCGGACGCCGCTGGAACTGGCCTGCGCGGCCAAGGCGCTGGCGCACTGGCTCGCCGCGGGCCTACCCTTGATCATCGCGACGCCGGCGCTCGGCCTGCTGCTCAATCTCGACGGCGCCGCGACATTCGCGGTGGCGCTGACGCTGCTGGCGGGAACCCCGGCCCTGACCTTCACGGGGATGATCGGCGCGGCATTGGCCGTGACGATGCATCGTGGCGGGCTGTTGCTGGCGGTATTGGTGCTGCCGCTGTCGATTCCGGTGCTGATCTTTGGTGTGGCGGCGTCGCAAGCGGCGATCTCGGGCCCCCTGTCGTTCGGAACGCCGTTCTCGATCCTCTGCGCATTGTCCCTGATCAGCTTCGTGATCGGGCCATTTGCCGCAGCCGCGAGCCTCCGGCACGGGCTGGACTGACATCGTGTCAGATCAATTCTTGACGAGGGGATTTCGGCCAATTGCCTGCGACACGTCAGACGATTATCAGGGTGCCATGACGCTGACCGACCTTGCCAATCCAACCAGGTTCCTGGCGCTGACCACGCGCATCCTGCCGTGGCTGGCCGGTGCGACCACGGTCCTGCTCGCGATCGGGCTGTACCAGTCGGCGATGGCGCCCGATGACTACCAGCAGGGCGCCACGGTGAAGATCATGTTCATCCATGTGCCGAATGCCTGGCTGTCGATGTTCGTCTGGGGCGTGATGAGCGTGGCCGCGCTCGGCACGCTGGTGTGGCGCCATCCGCTCGCCGACGTCGCCGCGAAGGCTGCCGCGCCGATCGGCGCCGCCTTCACCTTCCTTGCGCTGGTGACCGGCTCGCTGTGGGGCCGGCCGATGTGGGGCACCTATTGGGAATGGGACGCGCGTCTGACCTCGGTGCTGATCCTTTTCCTGATGTATCTCGGTCTCATCGCCCTGTGGCGCTCGGTGGAGGATCCCTCGCGCGCGGCGCGGGCGGCGGCGATCCTCACCTTGGTCGGTGCGATCAACATCCCGATCATCAAATTCTCGGTCGACTGGTGGAACACGCTGCACCAGCCGGCCTCCGTTTTCCGCATGGGTGGACCGACGCTCGACAAGGCGTTCCTGTGGCCGCTGCTGGTGATGGCGCTCGCCTTCTCGCTGCTGTTCATCACTTTGCATCTGGCGGCGATGCGCAACGAGATCCTGCGCCGCCGCGTGCGCAGCCTGCAGATGATGCAGGCCAGCCGGGTCGCGTTTTCCAGCGAAGTGGGCGCCGGTTCGCGTGACGGGCACGCGTCAAACGAAATCGGGGCGGCGTGAAGCGATGTCGCTCGGTCCCTATGCCTCCTTCATCGTGACGTCCTACGCGCTGGTTGCCGCCGTCGTGGTACTGCTGATCGTCTGGATCATCGCCGACTACCGCCGGCAGCAGGCGCGGCTGCAGGAACTCGAGGCCAGCGGCGTGACGCGCCGCTCCGGCCGAAGCACGGTGGACGTCCGATGAGCGAGCAGGCGACAAGTCAACCGCCGCAGGGCCGCCGCTGGCTGCTGGCGCTGCCGCTGATCGTCTTCCTCGGGCTCGCAGGCCTGTTCCTGCTGCGGCTCTATGGCGGCGACCCGTCCAGAATTCCATCCGCGCTGATCGGCCGGCCGGCGCCGCAGACGCCCCTCCCCGCGCTGGAAGGGCTCGTGAAGGACGGCACGCAGGTGCCGGGGCTCGACCCTGCCGTGTTCAAGGGCAAGGTCAGCGTGGTCAATGTCTGGGCGTCATGGTGCGTGCCCTGCCACGACGAGGCGCCGCTGTTGACGGACCTCGGCACGGACAAGCGCTTCCAGATCATCGGCATCAACTACAAGGACTCGCCCGACAATGCGCGGCGCTTCCTCGGCCGCTATGGCAATCCGTTCGGCATCGTCGGCGTCGACGGCAACGGCCGCGCCTCGATCGAATGGGGCGTCTATGGCGTGCCCGAGACTTTCGTGGTCGGGCGCGAGGGCAAGATCGTCTACAAGCTGGTCGGCCCGGTGACGCCTGACAACGTCACCACGGTGCTCAAGGCCGAGATCGAGAAGGCGCTCGCGACCGGGAGCTAGTGATTCCGCACGTCGCCGGCTTCGGCCTCGCTGGTCTCCAGCGACATCGGCTCGAGGTGATAGCGCTTGGTCAGCGGCATCTGGGCGATGGCGAAGACCATAGTGATCGGCGTCACGCCGAACACCTTGAAGTTCACCCAGAAATCCGTGGTCTGCGTCCGCCAGACGATTTCGTTCAGGATCGCCATCCCTGCAAAGAACAGCGCCCAGCGCAGGGTGAGGATGCGCCAGCCCTGCGGCGTCAGGTTGAACATCTGGTCGAACATGATGGCAATGAAGGAGCGACCGAACAGCAGCCCGCCGCCGAGCACCGCCGCGAACAGGCCGTAGATGATGGTCGGCTTGACCTTGATGAAGGTCTCGTCGTGCAGCACCAGCGTCAACGTGCCGAACACCAGCACGATCGCACCCGTCACCAGCGCCATGATCGGGACATGCTTCGTCACCACGTATGACGCGATGATCGCCGCCACGATCGCGACCATGAACGCACCGGTCGCCACGAACAGATGGTATTTCGCATTGGCGATGAAGAACACGAGCAGCGGCCCGACCTCGGTCGCCAGCTTGAACAGCGGATGCGGTTGCGTCTTGTCCATCAGCCCTCAATTCCAGCAATTGCCTTGGCAAAATCCTTCGCCGTGAATGGCGCGAGATCCTCGACGCCTTCACCGACGCCAATGAAATGCACCGGCAGTTTGTGCTTCTCCGACAGCGCGACCAGGATGCCGCCGCGCGCGGTGCCGTCGAGCTTGGTCATGACGAGGCCGGTGACGCCGGCCGTACGATGAAACGCCTCGACCTGCGACAGCGCATTCTGTCCGACCGTGGCGTCGAGCACGAGCAGCACCGCATGCGGCGCCGACGCGTCGACCTTGCGGATGACGCGCACGACCTTTTCGAGTTCGTTCATCAGTTCGGACTTGTTCTGCAAGCGGCCGGCGGTATCGATCAGCAGCACGTCGCGCTGCTGCTCCTTCGCCGCGGTCAGCGCGCTGAAGGCAAGGCTCGCGGAATCCGAGCCCTGCGCGCCCGCAATCACCGGCGACCCGGTGCGCTCGCCCCAGACCTTGAGCTGCTCGATCGCCGCGGCGCGGAACGTGTCGCCGGCGGCAAGCATCACCTTGCGGCCCTCGGCGGAGAATTTCGCCGCAAGCTTGCCGATCGTCGTGGTCTTGCCCGAGCCGTTGACGCCGACGACGAGGATGACGAACGGCTTCTTCGATACATCGATCTCGAGCGGCTTCGCCACCGGGGAGAGCACCTTCTCGACCTCGGTCGCGACCACCTCCTTGACCTCGTCGGCGGAGATCGCCTTGTCGTAGCGGCCCTTGCCGACCGCGTCGGCGATGCGCACCGCGACCTCGGTGCCGAGATCGGCGCGCAGCAGCACATCCTCGATGTCATCGAGCATGGCGCGATCGAGCTTGCGTCTGATGACGAGATCGGCGACCGCAGTCCCGAGCGCACCGGAGGTCCGCTTCAGGCCGCCCTTCAGCCGCTGCCACCAGCTCAGTTTTGGAGTTCCCGCAGTGGTATCGTTCATGGCGCCGGTGTGTTAGCCGTTTCCCCCAACAAACGAAAGTCTCGACGAATTGATCGATGTTCCCCCTTTGACCGCGGATGAAATCCAGGCTCGGGTGCTCCACCGCGACGGGCTGATGCTGGTCGTCGACAAGCCCGCCGGACTGCCGGTGCATCGCGGCCCGAAGGGCGGGCCCAATCTCGAGGCATCGTTCGATGCCTTGCGGTTCGGCCTGCCGCGGCCGCCGGTGCTGGCGCATCGGCTGGACAAGGACACCTCCGGCTGCCTGGTGCTCGGCCGCCACCGCAAGGCGACCGCTTCGCTGGGACTGCTGTTCAAGCACGGCAAGATCTCGAAGACCTACTGGACCGTCGTCGAGGGCGGACCGGCCGCGGACGAGGGCACCATCGACATGCCGCTCGGCCGCCTCAACGCCGAGCGCGGCTGGTGGCAAAAGCCGGACCCGGAAGGGCAGAAGGCCGTCACCAACTGGAAGGTGCTCGGACGCGCGCAAGGTCTCGCCTGGCTTGCGATGGAGCCGGTCACCGGGCGGACCCATCAGCTTCGCGTGCATTCCGCCGCGGCCGGCTGGCCGATCGTCGGCGACAACATCTATGGCAACGGCCCGCGCTTCGGCGAGCCGATCCTGCACCTCCACTCGCGCGAGATCGGTATCCCGATCTCCAGAAACAAGCAGCCGGTGCGCGTCGTTGCGCCGGCACCAGCCCACATGCAGGAGCGGCTGCGCGCCTGCGGCTGGAATGGCGAGTAGCGGTATCCGGAAAATTACGGACACTCATCTCCTTTACGGAACATTCAGCCCGATCGGATAGACCTGCAACCCGGCTTAGAACAAGCGATCGGGACGGGCTCAGGACGAGCAATGCTTCATGCTGGGCAAGCGATTGTCGACGAGGTCGACGCAGCGATCGGCCTCGGCTCGACCGAGAAATGCGTGGCAACCGCCAGGCGCGTCACCGACCTCTTCCTCGCCTCCGCCGGCAACTTCAACAGCGAGCAGGTCGAGCTGTTCGACAACGTGCTCGCGCGACTGGTCAAGACCATCGAGCTCCGCGCGCTCGGCGACATCAGCGCCAGGATGGCGCTTGCCGAGATCAGCGAGCAACTGGCACCGATCGCCCAGGCGCCGCCCGCGATCGTCCGCCACCTTGCAAGGCATGACGAGGTCAGGGTCGCGCGGCCGATCCTGCAGGAATCCTCGCGCCTGAGCACGGAAGACCTGGTCGAGATCGCCAAAACCAAGAGCGAGCAGCATTTGCTCGCCGTGGCCGGCCGCTGGTGGCTGAAAGAGGCGGTCACCGATGCGCTGCTGGCGCGGCGCTTTGCCAGCGTGAGTCGTCGCGTGGTCAACAATCCCGGCGCCAAGGTGTCGACGGGTGGATACGTGATCATCCTTGCCCAGGCCGAATCGGATCCGGACCTCGCTGTCGAAACCGGAGTTCGCGCAGACCTGCCGTCCGAGCTTCGCCTGCAGCTGCTCCACGAGGCCACCGAGGAGGTGCGCAGCCGGCTGCTGGAACGCGCGCCGGCGCACTTGTTCGAGGAGATCCGACACGCGATCGCGGCAGTCGCCGCCGGTGTGGAGCGCGACATGTCGCGGGTGCGCGACTTCACGGCCGCCAGGCGCCATGTCGCAAAGCTGAAGGACAGCGGCGAGCTCAACGAGGCCATGCTGCTCGGCTTCGCCCGCCAGCGAAAATACGAAGAGACCGTCGTCGCGCTGGCGCATCTCGCACATTCCAGCATCGAGGTGATCCGGCCCCTGATGCAAAGCCTGCGCAGCGAGGGCCTGCTCGTGCCCTGCCGGGCCGCGGGGTTGAGCTGGGAGACCACCGCCGCGGTGATGGAATGCCGCTATTCGACCGGAGCGATGGGCCCGGCCGAACTCGCCAAGGCGAAGAGCCAGTTCGTCAAGCTGACGCGCGACAACGCCGATCGCTTGCTTCGATTCTGGCAGGTCCGATCGACCCAGCCGCCGCATACCGGCGGGCGCGGTCACTGACGACAGATCGCTTGGTTCGCAATGACGGGGCGGGTTCTGATTCAAATGTCAAACAGCAGCGAGGATGTGATGCGGCATTCTCGCGACATGATTTGCCCGAGCTTTGCATCTCGTTTCGCCCTCTCTTGATTAGAGGGCGCAGGGAAAGCCGGGTGCCGATCGCACCCATGGGCCCCGAGCAACAAAGGTAGCTCGGGGGTAGGACCACAGGTGAAACCGGAAACACTCCGGCTTTCCCTGCGCGATGGGTTACGGCTTATACGTGCTCGCCCCGGCGAGACTGGGCTTTTTTGTCACCGTCCTCGCGAAGACGCTTTCCGCATCTTGCGACGAGACACCTGCCACTAGGGCGTCAGGCCTGCACGACTTCGCCGTCCGCCTCATGCATGCTCGTCAGCCACGCATTCGGCGTCCACCGCATCCCACCGCAACACTCGTGACGATCGCGACGCGCCCCTCAGGCGGGTGAGACGGGCGGAATTGAACATCTGATTTGGGTCAAGCGCGAAGCCGAATCTTGCCCGTCGGGTTAATTTGCCGCACGTGTTCGCCAAGATCGTGATGCGGCTCGCCGGCTTGTTGCAGCGCGTGGCCTGGCAGCAACCGGACGACAAGCGGGCCTGCAGGGAAAGGCAGGCGGCATTGGAAAGCCGACAGCAATCCTTACTCTTTGCTACGCCCGTCGGTGAGGACTAAGCTGTCGCATCAAGTCTGACGGTCGCAAGCGGGGACGTGCCGAAAATCCCCGTTCATTCGTTGGGCAGGGCTGCTGCCGTCGGCAGGCATGATCTCCCTGGAGATTGCCGCCTCTTTTGGCGCTCCACTCGCATTTTCATCCTTGTTCGTATGCGTGCCGCTTTCCCAGCGGCCGCAATTTCTTTTGAGCAGGCCAACAAATGGAGCATCCCATGTCTGGCACACTCAATTCCTCATTGAAAATTGATTCCTCTCCGGAACGCCCCTGGTGGAAAGAGCCCACCAAGGATCAATGGCTGGCGTGGATTGCAGCCTGGCTCGGCTGGACCCTCGACGCGTTCGACTTCACGATGTTTTTGCTGATCATGGTGCCCATCTCGCAGGAATTCCACGTTCCGTTGACTGAAGTCGCGTTTGTGCTGTCGGTGACATTGTGGCTCAGGCTGGTCGGCGCCGTGGGGGCGGGCTGGCTCGCCGACCGCATCGGTCGCAAGATCCCGCTGATGATCTCGATCCTCTGGTATTCGCTGAGCAATTTTGCAGCCGGCTTCTCGCCAACATTCACCTATCTCTTCATTTTCCGCGCGCTGCTTGGCATCGGCATGGGCGCAGAATGGCCGGCCGGCGCGGCGTTGGCGATGGAGACCTGGCCGGTACGTTCGCGGGGCTTCATGGGCGGCGTCCTGCAAGGCTCGTGGGGCCTGGGCTTCATGCTGTCGAGTGCGGTCTATGGCCTGTTCTACAGCTATATCGGCTGGCGCGGCATGCTGTGGGTCGGCGTCCTCCCCGCGCTATCAGTTCTCTATGTCCGCAAATACGTCAAGGAGCCGCCCATTTGGCTCGAGAACAGGCGCCGCCAGCGCGTCGAGCAACGCGAGGTTCGTGCTCCCCTCGTCTCCATCTTCAAACGTGGCGTTCTCGCCAACACCTTGACGGCCTGCGTTTGGCTTGCCGGCGGCTTCGTCGCCTATTACTCCGTCAACGCGCTGTTTGCGACGTATCTGCAGAAGGAGTTGCACCTCGCCCCAGGGCAGGTCGCGACCCCGATCTTCTTCGGCAATCTCGGCGTGTTCCTTTCGACGTGCGGCTGGGGTTGGTGGTCCGACCGCTTCGGCCGGCGCGCGGCGATCATCATTCCTGCGCTGATCGCTCTTCCGCTCGCACCGCTCTACCTGCTCTCCTCCGATTTTCTATGGATCGCGTTGGGTTTCATCGCGCAGGGAATGTGCGCCGGCGGCGGCATGCATGGGCAGATGGTGCCCTACTTGAACGAGCGCTTCCCGACCGAGATTCGGGCGACCGCAGCTGCGTTCTGCTACCACCAGGGGGCCATTTTCGGCGGCTTCGTGCCGCTGGTGCTAACGTTTGTCGCTGAACATTTCGGCACGGGATTGGCCATGCCGATGATTGCCGGCACATGGATCGGTTGCGTCGCCTGGACCGCAGCGGCTTTCTACGGGCCCGAGACCAAGGGTAAGGTCCTGGTGCCTGATCTGGTCGTCGCCTGAGCCTGGCTGCATAAAGCACGGCTGCGCTTCGCCGTGCGCCCTATCCAGCCCGGTACCGCCCCACGGCAAGCTGCTACGCAGCTTGCCGAAGCATCGAAGTGTTGTGTCGCGCGTCCCGACGCCCGTGAAGAACCAGACCGCAGCCAACGAGGAGTTGCGAAATGAGTCGAGACACGCCGGGAACACCTTCGGGTGACCACTGCGCCGAAGAACATTCAATGTGAGCCGGTCTACTGGCACACCGGCGCGATCAGTTTCGGATCAGCTGGTCTTGATGTCCAATATCCCCGCTGACCGAACTCGTTTTCGTTTGTCGAAGGAACACAAACGTAGCTCGTCTGGCCGATGCAGATGGGCGAGCCGATCGAGTAGATCAGGTTCTCGTAGATGCAATAATTGCCGATCCCGGACGGCAGATCGGTCGGCGGCGTTGTGGAGCCCCCGACAAAGGGCTGCGGAAAAGCACTCGGCGCCTTGTCCTGTGCCGCGGCCGCATGAAAGGAAATCAAGGAAATCAAAAGCGTCAGACTTGCGACGAAGCGCAGCATGATCCCTCCGGTGAACGAATGTCGTCGAAGCGTCGAGCGACCTCCAGCGGCAATTCCCCTTGGTGTTGGTATGGTCCGGACATGGTGGTCGCGCCGAAACCACTAGATCAGCTCAGGCTTTGTGCTCTCCACAAGTCACCGCACTCACGTGGTGAGACGTGCGCCGTCATGACCGACCATGGTGAGCCGACGCACCATGCCCGGGACTTCACCCTCGATCGAAACAGGCAGGAAATGCTCGGTACGCCCCTGCCTGTTGCTTTCGATCAGCACCTCGCGCGTCGCGCCAACCTCGGTTGCAAGCCGCCGTTGCAGTGCGGCGTCGCCGGCAGCGCGCAAGCGCCTCGCCCGTTCCTTGATCACGCCGCCCTCGACCTGCGGCATCCGCGCCGCGGGCGTTCCCGGGCGTTTCGAATAGGGAAAGACGTGCAGGAAGGTGAGATCGCATTCCTCGACCAGGTCGAGCGAGCGCCAGAACATCTCCTCGGTCTCGGTCGGAAAGCCCGCAATGATATCGGCGCCAAGGGCGACGTCCGGCCGGAGCCGGCGCACCTGGGCGCAGAAGCCGATCGCATCCTTGCGCGAATGCCGGCGCTTCATCCGCTTGAGAACCATGTCGTCGCCGGATTGCAACGACAGATGCAGATGCGGCATCAGCCTGGCATCGCTGCCGATGATGTCGAGCAGGTCGCGGTCGGCCTCGATCGAATCGATCGACGAGATGCGCAGCCGCTTCAGCTCCGGCACATGCCGCAGGATCTGCCGCACCAGCTGGCCGAGCTTCGGTGCAGCAGGCAGGTCGGCACCGTAGCTCGTGAGATCGACGCCGGTCAGCACGATCTCAGCATGGCCTCGCTCCACCAGCGCACGGACCTGGTCGACCACCGCGCCCATCGGTACCGAGCGCGAATTGCCGCGGCCATACGGGATGATGCAGAACGTGCAGCGATGGTCGCAGCCGTTCTGCACCTGCACGAACACCCGCGGCAGGCCACGCTCGAACCCATCGAGCAAATGCGGCGCCATTTCGGTCACCGCCATGATGTCGGCGACCGCGATCTTCTCGCTCCGCGCAACACCGAACGATTCGTCCAACGCCAGGCGCGCTGCACGCCAGGCTTCGCCGCGCATTTTCTCGTCGTTGCCGACGACGCGGTCGACCTCGGCCATGTCGGCGAACATCCCGGCCTGGGTCTGCGCGGCGCAGCCGGTGACGACGATGCGCGCCGCGGGGCGCTCGCGCTTCAGCCTGCGGATCGACTGCCGCGCCTGCGCCACCGCCTCGTTGGTGACCGCGCAGCTGTTGATGACGATGGCATCGCCAAGCCCCGCCTGCTCCGCCTCGCGCCGGATCACCTCGGATTCGAAGGCGTTGAGGCGGCAGCCGAATGTGACGACGTCGACGCCCATCGCGATCAGGCGACGCTGGCAAACAGGGCCGGATCGAACCGGCCCTCGTATTCGAACTCGGCGGTGCCGGTCATCAGCACGTGATCGTCGCGCTCGCGCCATTCGATGCCGAGCTTGCCGCCGGGCAGTGTCATCTCGACGATCCGGTTGGTGCGCTTCAGCCGCGCCGCGGCCACCGCGGTGGCGCAGGCTGCCGAGCCGCAAGCCCTGGTCAGGCCCGCGCCGCGCTCCCAGGTGCGCATCGTGATGTGGTCGCGGTCGACGATATGGGCGAGCGTGATGTTGGCCCGCTCCGGGAAGATCGGATGGTTCTCAAGTAACGGCCCGAAACGTTCGAGGTCGTAGGCGTTGACGTCATCGACCCAGAAGATCGCATGCGGGTTGCCCATCGAAACCACCGACGGCGAATGCAGCACGGGATTGTCGATCGGCCCGACCTGCAGCTCGATGTAGCGGGTGTCGCGAAACTCCTCGGCCAGCGGGATATCCTGCCAGCCGAACTTCGGCGCGCCCATGTCGACGGTGTAGAGATCGGGTGCCGGACCCTGCCAGCAATTGAGCAGGCCGGCGCGGGTCTCGAACGTCACTGCGCTCTGGCCGGTCCGCTCGAACACCCGCCGCACCACGCAGCGCATGCCATTACCGCAGGCACCGGCTTCCGAGCCGTCACTGTTGTAGATCTTGATGAACGCCTCGGTGCCCTGGAGCCGCGGCGGCTGCAACACCATCAGTTGGTCGTAGGGCACGCCGGCGGGCGAGGCCACCGCGCGCGCGTCCTCCGCCGTCACCTGCGCCGCCAGATTCCCCATGGAATCGCGCAGGTCGACGACGACGATCTCGTTGCCGATGCCGTTCATCTTCGCGAATGCGTGGTTGGCGAGAGCGCTCATCGATTTTCCCAATTTCTGCCCGCTTATATGGCGAGTGGTGGCTGATTGGCCAGTACGGATGGGCCCATGACGCATCTGTCATGGGACGAAAGCAGAACTCGCGTGTTAGGAATATCGCACCTTGCGGACCGTGCACCGGGACAGATCGCGCGGCCGCGCGAGGATGGGGATGGAGAATACCGAATGAACCGAATCAGCACGTTCCGCGCGGCCATGGTCGCGCTGCTCCCATTGGCTGCGATCATGCTTGCGAGCCCGGCGCCGGCCCAGTCGCCCGCAGCCTCGCCCACCCCGGCGCCGGCCGTGAGCCCGGCGCCCGCCCCCGCGCCGTCGGCGACCGCGACCCCGGTTCCGCCGCCGGCCGAGACCAAATCACCGGCCGACAGCCCGGCCGCGTCCCAGACACCTGCGCCGGCCGCGCCCGTGCAGACCGCCGATCCGTTCGGCGAGCCGTTCACGCTGGAGCCGAAGAAGGTCGTCATGCTGAAGGGCACGGCCAATTGGGATTCGGCCTTCGACGCCCTGATCGAGGCCCTCAAGCAACTCTCCGCGCTGCTCGACAAGCAGGGCGTCAAGGCGACCGGCAATCCAATGATCGTCTACACCTCGACCGACGACACCGGCTTCACCTTCATCGCCGAAATGCCGGTTGACCAGGACGTGAAGAACCTGGGCAAGGGCATGAGCATGGGCAATTCGCCCGACGGCAAGGCGCTGAAATTCGTCCATCGCGGCTCCTACGACAACATGGACAACACCTATGAGGCGATCACCAATCACCTCGACGACAAGAAGCTCGAAGCCAAGGACACCTTCATCGAGGAATATATCACCGATCCCCTGAAGACCGCCGAAGACAAGCTTGTGATCAACGTCTACGTACCCCTGAAGTGAGCCGGATGACTCATCGCCCTTCTCTCGGCCTTTCTCTCGGCCTTTCTCTTGGCCTTCCCCCTGGCCTTTCCTTCGCTGCCGCTCTCCTCGCAACCACCCTGCTCGCTGCGCCTGCGCTCGCCGATAACGACTTCCCGCCCGCGATTTCGGTCACCGGCACTGCGACGATCTCGGCGCCGCCCGACGAGGCGCAACTCGACGCCGGTGTCACCACCGACGCCAAGACCGCGCGCGAAGCCGCCGACGCCAACAATGCAACGATGGGCAAGGTGCTGGCCGCGCTGAAGGGCGCAGGAATCGCGGAGAAGGATTTTCAGACGTCACGATTGTCGCTTCAGCCGCAATACGCCAACCGCCCCGCATCGTCACCGACGACACCGCCCGGCATCGTCGGCTATCACGCCAGCAACCGCGTCACGATCAAGCTGCACGACGTCAGCAAGGTCGCCGCCACCATCGATGTGCTGGTCGGTGCCGGCGCCAATGACATCGGCGGGATCAGTTTCTCGGTGTCGCAGGCCTCGAAACTGCTGGACGACGCACGCGAGAAGGCGATCGCCGACGCCCGCCGCAAGGCCGAGATCTATGCCAGGGCCGCCGGCGTCACGATCGGTGCCCCCTTGAGCATTTCGGAGTTCGGCGCGGCTCCGGCGCCGATGTTCCACGCCAAGATGGCCACGGCCGGCTTCGCTGCGCCGACGCCTGTGGCACAGGGCGAGGAAACGCTCTCGGTCACCGTGAACGTGTCCTGGGCGATCAAGGAGAAGTAAAGATTGGCGTCCCGGCGAAAGCCGTGACGACAGCCTTGGCAAGCGTAGCCCGGTTGGAGCGGAGCGAAATCCGGGAAGGCCCTTCCACGGAATGGGTGGCCCCGGATTGCGCTGCGCTTCATCCGGCTACTCAACGCATCGACAGTTAAATCTCGAACACCTGCCCGGGCTTCAGCGTCACGAATTGCTCGCGCGGCAGCTTTGCGGCGTCGAGCGCTTCGCCAAGTGCAATCGCCGGCGCGTCGATCGCCTCGTCGGTCAGCTGGAACGTGCCGTGATGATGCGCCAGTGCCTGGGCGGCGCCGCAATCGGCGAGCGCCTTCACCGCGTCCTCCGGATTCATGTGCTGGTCGCGCATGAACCAGCGCGGCTCATAGGCGCCGATCGGCAGGATCGCGAGCCGCAGCGGACCATGTGCCTCGGCGACGCGGCGGAAATGCCGGCCGTCGCCATAGCCGGAATCGCAGACGATGTAGAGCTTGCCGGCCGGCGTCTCCAGCACGAAACTCGCCCACAGCGCCTTGTTTCGGTCGAACAGCCCGCGGGCCGACCAGTGCCGCGTCGGCACCAGAGTCGCGGCAATGCCGTTGCCGAGTTCGACGCGCTGATGCCAGTCGAACGCCTCGGCCTTGATCGCGGCATCCGCCTCGCGCATCGTGATGTCGTTGCCGAGCGGCGTGACCACGCGAGGGCCGAACGTCGCCGCGAGCTTCGACAGCGTCGCGACGTCGAGATGGTCGTAATGGCCGTGCGACACCAGCACGACGTCGATCCCTGGCAATTTCTCGAAAGCGATTCCGGGATCGTTGTGCCGCTTCGGCCCCGCGAAGCTGAATGGCGAGGCCCGCATCGACCAGACCGGATCGACGAGGATGTTGAGGCCTGCGGCCTGGATCAGCCAGCTGGCGTGACCGACGAAAGAGAGCCGCACCCTGGCGCCGTCGACACGCGGCGGCGGCGTATCGGCATGGGGGCTCGGCACCCATTCCGGCCAGACGAAACGCTGCCGGCCGCCGCCGAACTGCCAGCGCAGCACCTCGCCGAGCGACTTCGGCGGCGATCCGTCCGGGTCAAAGAAGTGCAGGCCGTCGAAATGGTCGGAGACGGGGCCGTCATAGGTTTTCATGGATGACATCCAGATCGACGGGACGCCGATCGCCGCGGCAATTCCGGTCAGGCTAGCGAGGAGTCGGCGGCGGGTGACGGGCAAGCAGGTTCCCAATGGCCGGGCGGAAGGCTTCGTCTATATGGGTGGTGCGGGCCAATTCGGAACAATTGCGGGAAAATAATGCAATTTCAGTAGCTTAATGTCTAACTCCGGTCGAAAGCGGTCAATCTTTCCTTGACTTCCGATCCCCGGCAGCGTTTAACGCCGCCACTTTCTCGGAAAGATCCGTCTTTTCGACCCGCCGACCGGCCCTTCGAGGCCGGAGGTCAACGCCCGACAGCGCGATGCGCCCTCGGGCGCGAAAGTGTTTGGACCATCGTCTTGGCACGGTGCCAAGGCAGACTATGTCGTCATCACCCGCGGGCGACGACGTGAACTTGGCGCCTGCTTCAGGCAAAGGACAACGGCATTGTTCGACAATCTGTCGGAACGGCTTGGTGGCATTCTCGATCGTCTGACGGGGCGCGGTGCGCTGACCGAAAAGGACGTCGATGCCGCGATGCGCGAGGTGCGCCGCGCGCTGCTCGAGGCCGACGTCGCGCTCGAGGTGGTCCGCAGCTTCACGGACCGGGTCCGCGAGCAGGCGATCGGCGCCACTGTCGTGAAATCGGTCACGCCGGGCCAGATGGTGGTGAAGATCGTCCATGACGAGCTCGTCGCCACGCTCGGCTCCGACGGCCAGACCATCGACATCAACACGGTGCCTCCGGTTCCGATCATGATGGTCGGCCTACAGGGCTCCGGCAAGACCACCACCACCGCGAAGCTGGCGCGGCGCCTGGTCCAGCGCGACAAGCGCAAGGTGCTGATGGCCTCGCTCGACGTCTACCGCCCGGCGGCGATGGAACAGCTCGCGGTGCTCGGCCGCGACCTCGACATCCCGACGCTGCCGATCGTCGCCGGCCAGATGCCGCCGCAGATCGCGAGGCGCGCACTGGAGGCCGGCAAGCTTGGCGGCTACGACGTCGTGCTGCTCGACACCGCCGGCCGCACCACGCTCGACGAAGAGATGATGAAGGAGGCGGCCGAGATCAAAGCCGCCGCCAATCCGCACGAAGTGCTGCTGGTCGCGGACAGCCTCACCGGTCAGGACGCGGTCAACCTCGCCCGCGCGTTCGACCAGCGCGTCGGCCTCACCGGCATCGTGCTGACGAGGGTGGACGGCGATGGCCGCGGCGGTGCCGCGCTGTCGATGCGCGCGGTCACCGGCAAGCCGATCAAGCTGATCGGCACCGGCGAAAAGACCGATGCGCTGGAGGATTTCCATCCGAGCCGCATCGCCGGCCGCATCCTCGGCATGGGCGACGTGGTCTCGCTGGTCGAGAAGGCCGCCGCGAATATCGACGCCGAAAAGGCCGCGCGCACCGCCGAGCGGATGCGCAAGGGCCAGTTCGACCTCAACGACATGCGCGAACAGCTGCAGCAGATGGCGAACATGGGCGGCATCGGCGGCCTGATGGGCATGATGCCCGGCATTTCCAAGATGAAGAACCAGATCGCCGCGGCCGGCATCGACGACAGGATCATCAAGCGCCAGGTCGCGATCATCGACTCGATGACGCGCCAGGAGCGCAAGAACCCGGACATCCTGAAGGCGAGCCGCAAGAAGCGCATCGCGGCCGGCGCCGGCCAGAACGTCGAGCAGATCAACAAGCTCCTGAAGATGCACCGGAACATGGCCGACATGATGAAGGCCATGGGCTCGGGCAAGCGCGGTCCGCTCGCCGGCATCGCACAGGCGATGGGCTTTGGCGGCGGCATGAAGCCGCCCTCTCCGGAGGAGATGAAGGCGCTGGCCGAGAAGATGCAGGGCGGCGCCGGCGGCGGCCTGCCCAACCTGCCGAAGGATCTTCCCGCCAGCCTGCGCGGAGGCCTGCCGAACGTACCGGGTCTGACCGGGCTTAGCGGCAAGCCGATGCTGCCTGGCCTCGGCGGCTTCCCGGGCAAGAAGAAATGAGGAATTCGTCGCGACGGATCACCAGCATCCGGCGCGGCGCGGAATACCAATCAACCGAACACACCGTCTTTCGAAGGAGAACTGAATGTCCGTTGTTATCCGCCTCGCGCGCGCAGGCACCAAGAAGCGTCCGGTCTATCACGTCGTCGTCGCCGACTCGCGCTTCCCGCGCGATGGCCGCTTCATCGAGCGTCTCGGCCACTTCAACCCGCTGCTGCCGAAGGACAGCGAGGCACGCCTGAAGCTCGACATGGACAAGGTGAAGGCCTGGCTCGCCAAGGGCGCACAGCCGTCGGACCGCGTGACCCGCTTCCTCGACGCCGCCGGCGTCGTGAAGCGCGAGAAGCGCAACAACCCCGAGAAGGCCGTGCCGCGCAAGGAGCGCAAGGCGCAGGCCGAAGCCGCCGCCAAGGCTTAAATCGAACGGCGACGGCGGTGACCGCACCGGTCTGTGTCGCCCGCATCGGCGCTGCGCACGGCGTGCGCGGCGCCGTCAGGCTTTGGACCTTCACCGAAGACCCGCTGGCCGTGAGGGATTACGGCCCGCTGATGACCAAGGACGGCACGCGCCGGTTCGAGGTCACGCATCTGCGCGAGGCCAAGGATCATCTGGTGGTGACGCTGAAAGGCGTCGCTACCCGCGATGACGCCGAACGGCTCAACGGCCTCGAGCTCTACGTTCCGCGCGAGCGGCTGCCCGAGACCGACGACGACGAATACTACCATGCCGACCTGATCGGGCTCGCTGCTGTGACCGCGGCGGAGCAGCCGCTCGGCAAGGTGATCGCGATCCACAATTTCGGCGCCGGCGACATCATCGAGATCGCCCCGCCGCAGGGCGCGACCATGCTGCTGCCTTTCACCAACGCCGTGGTGCCAACGGTCGACCTCGCCGGCGGCCGCGTCGTGATCGAGCTGCCGCAGGAGATCGACGGCGACGATCCGTCGGCGGCGTGATCGCTTTTCAGCCTGTCGTCCGGCCCTGCTGCTCGAGCCAGTCGCAGAACACCGCGCTGTGCGGATCGTTGCTGCGGCCGGCGGGAAAATACGCGAAATAGCTCCGCGCCGGCAGGCTGACTTGCGGAAACGGTGTCACCAGGCGCCCGGCCGCGAGGTCGTCCGCGATCAACGCCGTCGGCCCCATCGCGACGCCGAGACCATCGAGCGCGGCCTGGATCGTCAGGTAGAAATGATCGAAGGTCAGCGACGCCGCGGGCTCGAGCGCCGATTGACCGGCCTCGGCGAGCCAGTCGCGCCACAGCCGCGGCATCGACGTGACATGCAGCAACGTGTGACGCGACAAGTCGGCCACATCGGCCAGCGGCAATTGCCCGAGCAGCGACGGGCTGCACACCGGCAACCGCCGCTCGGACAGCAGGAAGCGCGATGAGAAGCCGTGGAAGGTATCCGGACCGCCACGGATCACGACGTCGAACGGATCAGGCAGAGCGTCGACCGGGTCGTTCGAGGTGCTCAGGCGCACCTCGATGTCGGGATGCTCGGCACGAAACCGGCCCATCCGCGGCAGCAGCCAGCGCAGGCTGAACGTCGCGAGCGCGTTGACGCGCAGCACGGCCACCGCCGCATCGCCGCGGCGCTCGCGATGCTGCTGCACGGCAGCCGAGATGCGATCGAGCGCCGGCGCCACCTCGGCCAGCAGCGCCGCGCCAGCCGGCGTGAGCACCACCCGTCGCACCGATCTGCGAAACAGAGCTGGCGCCCCCAGCCACTCCTCCAGCAGCCGGATCTGCTGACTGACCGCGCCATGGGTCACGCTGAGCTCGGCGGCGGCTTCCTTGAAGCTGCCGAGCCGCGCGGCGGCCTCGAAGGCGCGGACCGCGTTGAGCGGCGGAAGGCTGCGACGTGGGACGAACATGCCCCCTCATATCAGATTTTCTAACTCATGATCCGAATATTACTGATTTGTGACAACACCCTGCGAAGCGCATAGTGACCGCAAATAATTATCCTTGCTCTGTTTTCAGACACAGGCACCCGATGCGCCACAATCCGTCCTTTAGATTTCCTGGCAGTGGACGCCGGCAATGAACCAGACCGCAATCACCGAAACGTCCCGCACCGAGCGCGCCCCGGCTGCCCGCACGCTGGCGGTCGCCGGCCTGAACCACGCGCTCCACGATGGCTACACCGACCTGATCTACGTGCTGCTGCCGGTCTGGCAGGCCGAGTTCGCCTTGAGCTACGGGCTGCTCGCTTTGCTGCGCGGGCTCTATGCAGGCGCCATGGCCGGGCTGCAGATCCCGGTCGGCCGGATCGCCGAGCGGGTCGACGGCAAGCTCATCCTGATGCTCGGCACGGCACTGTCCGCGCTCGGCTATCTGCTCGCCGGACTGTCCGGCGGCATCCTGGGGCTGGCGTCGGCGCTGGCGCTGTCAGGCGCGGGCTCGAGCACCCAGCACCCGATCGCATCTGCCGCCGTCTCGCGCGCCTATGGCAAGGCAGCGCGCGGGCCGCTCGGCATCTATAATTTCAGCGGCGATCTCGGAAAGGCCGCGATTCCCGCGCTGACCTCGATCCTGCTCGTGATCATGTCGTGGCGGCACACGCTGCTGCTGCTGGCTTTCGCCGGCGTGCTCGTTGCCGGCTGCGTCGCGCTATGGATGCCGTCCCTCGGCAAGGGACGCGCGAGCAAGTCGACTGCCGCTTCGCCGCATGCGGGCGCCCGCGCAGGCGGCTTTCACTGGCTGCTTGCGATCGGAATTCTCGACACCGCGGTCAGGATGGGATTTCTCACCTTCCTGCCGTTCCTGCTGCGCGACAAGGGAGCGTCGCTGCCGACCAGCGGCTTCGCGCTGGCGCTGGTCTTCATTGGCGGTGCGGCCGGCAAGTTCACATGCGGCTGGCTCGGCGAGCGCGTCGGCACGCTGCGCACCGTGCTGCTCACCGAAGGCGGAACGGCGGCGCTGATCCTCGCCGTGCTTGTGCTCCCGCTGACGCCTGCAGTCGTGCTGTTGCCGCTGCTCGGCGTGATGCTCAACGGCACATCATCCGTACTCTACGGAACAGTGCCCGAGCTCACCCCACCGCATCAGACCGAACGCGCTTTCGCCCTGTTCTACACGGGAACCATCGGATCGGGCGCGATCGCGCCAGTGTTGTATGGCCTGCTTGGTGATGCCCTCGGTCCCTCGCTCGCAACCGCGGCAACCGCAGCAACCGCGCTCGCGATCTGTCCGCTGGCCATCGCGCTGGCGCGGCATCTCGCCGAAGACCCAACGACGGCGTGACGCATGACGGGCCTGGGCCCGCAGCCCGGATCGAGCGTGGCGAAATCCGAAACCGCTCCTCATTGCTTGCGTGATTCCCTGATTGCGCTTCGCTCCGCCCAGGCTACTTAAGCAATGGTGTCACGGAGCATCCCAATGACGAGCACTCACAAGGCCTGGCGACTGCATGCGCGCAACGATCTGCGCTTCGAGGATGTCGAGACACCGAAGCCCGCACCCGATGGCGTCGTGGTTCGGATCGAAGCCGGCATGGTGCTGTCCTACACCAACAAGCTGTTGTCGGGCGCACTGCCCTACAGCCTGCCGCCGATGCCGTTCGTGCCGGGTACCAATGCGATCGCGCGCGTCGTTGCGACCGGCGGGAACGTGACCCATGTGCAGAGCGGTGACCGCGTCTTCCTCAGCCCGCATCTGCGCGGCGACGTGCCGGATCGTGATCCGCCGCAGATCCTGATCGGCCTCACCGCGACCGTGACGACGCCGGAGGCGTTCGCCTTGCAGGCACGCTGGCGCGACGGCGTGTTCGCCGAAGCAGCGCATTGGCCGGCGGCCTGCGTCACGCCGCTCGCGAATCTCGACGACAGACCGGCAACCGAGTTGATTGGCCTCGCCAAGCTGATCGTGCCGTTCGGCGGCTTGCAGCGCACCGGGCTGCGTGGCGGCCAGACCATCATCGTCAACGGCGCGACCGGCTATTTCGGCTCGGGCGCGGTGATGCTCGCGGTCGCGATGGGCGCCGGCCGCGTCGTCGCCGTCGGTCGCAAGCAGGCGGCGCTCGACGAGTTGCGCGACGCCTTCGGCCCCCGCGTCATTCCGGCCGTCGTCACCGGTGATGCGGCCGCCGACCTTCCGATCATCCGCCGCGCCGCCGGCGGCACTGCGGATGTCGCGCTCGATCTGCTCGGCGCCGCGAAGAGCACGTCGACCACGCTGTCGAGCCTGCGTGCGCTGCGCCGCGGCGGCCGCATGGTGTTGATGGGCAGCGCCGAGGTGCCGCTCGAGCTCTCGTTCCGCGAGATGCTGGCCAATGACTGGGAGGTGGTCGGGCAGTTCATGTACGAGCGATCAGCACCGGGCCAGCTTGCCGGCCTCGCCGCCGAAGGCCTGCTGGACCTGCGCAAGATCAACGTCGCGACATTCGGTCTCGCAGACTTCCGCCGCGCGGTGGATGCCGCCGCGATGATGCAGAGCCTCGACCTCACGGCCGTGGTGCCTTAACCAGAGGCCATGACATCCGAGCCGACACCATCCGAGCCCGCAGCATGGCGCGCGACCGTGCTGACACTGTTCCCGGACATGTTTCCGGGGCCGCTCGGCGCCAGCCTCGCCGGCCGGGCGCTGACCGGTGGCCTCTGGGCACTGGAGACACGCGATATCAGGGCATCGGCGACCGACCGGCATCGCAGCGTCGATGACACGCCTGCCGGCGGCGGCCCGGGCATGGTGCTGCGGGCCGACATATTGGCCGCCGCGATCGATGCCGCCGCCATCGCGCCCGACCGCCCGCGCCTCTTGATGAGCCCGCGAGCTCGGCCATTGACCCAGGCAAGGGTGCTGGAACTCGCGGCCGGGCCGGGTCCGCTGATCGTTTGCGGCCGGTTCGAAGGTATCGACCAGCGGGTGATTGAGGCCCGCGCGCTCGAGGAGGTCTCGATCGGTGACTATGTGCTGTCCGGCGGCGAGATCGCCGCAATGGCGCTGATCGACGCCTGCGTGCGGCTTCTGCCGGGGGTGATGGGCAAACAGGCCTCCGGAACCGAGGAGAGCTTCTCCGCAGGACTACTGGAATACCCTCAATATACCCGCCCGCAGGAGTTCGAGGGCCGCCAGATCCCGGAAGTCCTCATTTCCGGCGACCACGCCAAGGTCGCGGCCTGGCGGCTGGCCCAATCGGAGGCGCTGACGGCGGCCCGCCGGCCTGATCTCTGGGCCGGAAAGGCCGACAGGACAAAAAAAGCGACAGACGGGTGACAAACCCCGAGCTTTGCCTTATACGAGCGCCAAATCCGCAACACGCGCAGGATAGATGGACGTTTGCGCAGCCCGCCGAAGGCTGGGCGCGCCGCCGATGGAGATTTCAATGAACCTCATTCAGCAGCTCGAAAAAGAGCAGTTCGACAAGCTCGCCGCCACCAAGGAAATTCCGGAATTCGCCCCCGGCGATACCGTGATCGTCAATGTGAAGGTGGTCGAAGGCGACCGCACCCGCGTGCAGGCCTATGAAGGCGTCTGCATCGGCCGTTCCGGCCATGGCCTCAACGAGAGCTTCACCGTGCGCAAGATTTCCTACGGCGAGGGCGTCGAGCGCGTCTTCCCGGTGATGTCGCCGATGATCGACTCGATCAAGGTGGTGCGTCGCGGCAAGGTTCGTCGCGCCAAGCTGTATTACCTGCGCAATCTGCGCGGCAAGTCGGCCCGCATCGTCGAGAAGCAGGACCGTCAGACCGCCGTCGGCGAGTAATCCACCCCGCAAGGGATGTGACCAGAAGCGCGGGGCCCGGCTCCGCGCTTTTTTGTTGCGGCATGCCTATATCGAGCACCGCCCTCACTCGTCATGCGCGGGCGTGACCCGCACATCGGTCGATTGTCGCGGGCACGAGCCCTGTGATAGAAATTTAGAATGGTTCCGGATCAAGCAAGCCAGCCCTGCCAGCGCGTCGTGATCGACGATCGCTCGCGGCTGCCCGGCCGGTTCTTCGGACGCTTTGCGACCTCAGCGACGTCAGAGCTTAGGCGCGCAGCATAACGCTGCCTGAACCCTCTCGCCTGCTCGCGCGCCATCGCGCTCAAAGCCATCGACCACTGAATTTCTCCTGGAGCTCAAGCTCATGTCCAAACCGACCACGCTGTACGACAAGATCTGGAACGACCATCTGGTCCACGAAGCCGAGGACGGCACCTGCCTGCTCTATATCGACCGCCATCTGGTACACGAGGTGACCTCGCCACAGGCATTCGAAGGCCTGCGCGCCTCGGGCCGCAGGGTGCACGCGCCGGAGAAGACGCTGGCCGTCGTCGACCACAACATCCCGACCACCGACCGGTCGAAGCCGAACCCCGACCCCGAAAGCATCGAGCAGATGCGGGTGATGGCGGAGAACGCCAAGGAATTCGGCATCGAGTACTACAACGAGTTCGACAAGCGTCAGGGCATTGTCCACGTCATCGGCCCGGAGCAGGGTTTTACGCTACCCGGCACCACGATCGTCTGCGGTGACAGCCACACCTCGACGCATGGCGCGTTCGGCGCGCTCGCCCATGGCATCGGCACGTCGGAGGTCGAGCATGTGCTGGCGACGCAGACGCTGATCCAGAAGAAGGCCAAGAACATGCGCGCGGTCGTCGACGGCAAATTGCCCGAGGGCGTCACCGGCAAGGACATCATCCTGGCCATCATCGGCGAGATCGGCACCGCGGGCGGCACCGGCTACGTGCTGGAATATGCCGGCGAGGCGATCCGTGCGCTGTCGATGGAAGGCCGCATGACGGTCTGCAACATGTCGATCGAGGGCGGCGCCCGCGCCGGCCTGGTTGCGCCCGACCAGAAGGCGTTCGACTTCCTGCGCGGCCGGCCGAAGGCGCCGCAGGGCGCCGCATGGGATGCCGCGATGCGCTACTGGGAAACGCTGCGCTCCGACGACGGCGCGCATTTCGACCATGAGATCCGGCTGGACGCGGCCAAGCTGCCGCCGATCGTCACCTGGGGAACAAGCCCTGAGGACGTGATCTCCGTGAACGGCTATGTACCGGATCCCGACAAGATCGAGGACGAGGCCAAGCGCCTCTCCAAGCATCGCGCACTGAAATATATGGGCCTCGCCGCGGGCACGAAGATCACCGACATCAAGCTCGACCGCGTCTTCATCGGCTCCTGCACCAACGGCCGCATCGAGGATCTGCGCGCCGCCGCCAAGATCGCCGAGGGCAGGACGGTCAACGCCAATGTCAACGCGATGATCGTGCCAGGCTCGGGCATCGTGAAGGAGCAGGCGGAAGCCGAGGGCCTCGACAAGATCTTCATCAAGGCCGGCTTCGAATGGCGTGAGCCGGGCTGCTCGATGTGCCTTGCGATGAACCCGGACAAGCTGAAGCCGGAAGAGCGTTGCGCCTCGACCTCGAACCGCAACTTCGAGGGCCGCCAGGGCTTCAAGGGCCGCACCCATCTGGTTTCGCCTGCGATGGCCGCAGCGGCCGCGATCGCCGGACACTTCGTGGACGTCCGCGACTGGCGATGAGCGCGAGAGCCTCGGTTCTGATTGCATCAGAGCCGAGACTCCCGATTCTTGTTCGACGCGTTTGCTCCGTGCGAACCGGGTCCGGTTCGCGCGAAAACGCCACGGCCTTGCTTCAAGCTGGAGCCGTTGCGGAAACGGCCCGTTAACGCACGACACGCAAAGTGGCTCCTTGCGGAATCAAGCCTTCGCGAGGAGCCGGACGTGGCCGATAAACCCGAATTCGTCGATATGATCCGCGATGCGACGCGACAGAAGCGCCGAAGGGCCGTGCCGCGCGTCATCGATCCGCTTCCCGAGGTGAAGGAAACCTCGCGCCTCAGCCACTGGCCGCCGGACCGCTGGACACAGTGGCGCATGGAAAATCTGACGCCGTGGAAGATCAAGCCCTGGAAGCTCAAGGACTGGGACTAGGATTGGCGTCGCATCAATTGGAAAAACCGGGCGCCCTTCGGGCGCCCGTTTCCTTTCCGGGTTCCCCAACTGTATTGATGCTTGCCGCATGAGCGCCCGGCTCCAATCAATCGTCCGGAAGGAAGTCGCCGTGACCGTCTATGTGATCGTGCAGCTCAGGATGACTGACCGCGCAGCCTATGACCGCTACCAGGCGCGCTTCTTCGATGTGTTCAGAAAGTTCAACGGACGGCTGCTGTCGGCCGACGAGCAGCCCGAAGTGCTCGAAGGCAGCTGGGATCGGGACAAGCTCGTGCTGATGTCCTTCCCGGATGCCGCGTCATTCCGCGCCTGGTCGGAGTCGCCCGAATACATCGAGATATCCAGAGATCGCAAGGCCGGCGCACAGGCGATCGTGCTGCTCGCCAATGGCTTCACACCCTGACGCTTCGCGCCCGGATGCCGTCAGCCGGACTCGCGTGAACCCTTTGCTAAGGGTTGGTCCGTAAAATTAACGGACAATCAACCAGAAAATTCAGGACTTCTTTCGTTTCCATGGCGCGGCCAGCAGGCCGGGCCGTGGCGTCGCGTCCTCACATGTGGCTCGTTTCGGCCGGGTGGGCCGACGAAACCAGCAGCAGCATCGCCGGACCAGAAATGACCCTCAAGTTTCAGAATCTGCCCATCATCGCCAAGATCGCGGTGCCCGCCGCCATTATCGCGCTGGTCGCCATCGGCATCGTCGTCCAGGCCTCGCTGGCACTGAGCCATCTGTCGGCGACTGCATCCGATCTCGTGGACGGCAATGCCCGCCGAGTGCAGTACAGCCTGGAAGCGGAGAGCAATTTCAACAGCGCTGCCGTCAGCGAGAAGAACGTCATCCTCAGCGCTTCCGACGCCAAGGCCGTCGCCTCCAACGTCGAGAGCTACGACAAGGCGACGGACGCCACGCTTGCGGCGATCGACCGCCTGGCGGCCGTCACATCGGATGCCGGCCAGCATCAGCTGATCGACACGCTGCGCAGCGCCGTCAGGGACCGCCGCGAGGCCAGCGCAAAGGTGTTCGAACTGGTGAGCGCGGGCAAGCTCGAGGACGCCTTTGCCTATTCGCGCAATGTCGCGGCCAGGCATCGCCAGATCGCGATGGAGGCGGTCGCCAGCCTGATATCAGCCAATGTGAAGGGCATGCAGGCCGCCCGTGACCAGGGCGTCGCCACCGCCGACCAGACCCGCCTGGTGCTGCTGTTCGGCGCCGCTGCCGGGCTGCTGTGCGCCTTCAACATCCTCGCCTGGATTGCGTTCAGCCAGATCGCGCGCCCGCTGTCGCGCATGACCGAGGAGATGACGAAGCTGGCCGCGGGCGATCTCGATATCGCCGTCGTCGGCGATGACAGGAGCGACGAGGTCGGGGGCCTGGCCAAATCGCTGCGCGTGTTCAAGGAGAATGCGATCACGGCACGCCGCCTCGAAGCCGAGCAGCGGGAGGAGCAGTTGCGCAAGGAGGCCCGGCAGCGGGCCGTCGATGGGCATATCGTGACCTTCGACAATCAGATCTCGGACGCGCTGAATGCCCTGACCGCCGCGTCGACCGAGATGCATGCGACCGCCGGAAGCATGTCGGCGACGGCGGAAGAAACCAGCCGGCAGGCGACCTTCGTCGCCACCGCATCCAACGAGGCTTCGGTGAATGTGCAGACGGTCGCGGTCGCAACCGAGGAGTTGCACGCCTCGATCAGCGAGATCACCCGCCAGGTGACGCAGGCGGCCGAGACCGCGAGAGCGGCGGTGGACGAGACCAATCGCACCAATGCGACCGTCGAGAGCCTTGCCGCTGCCGCACAGCGGATCGGCGAAGTGGTTTCGCTGATCCAGAGCATCGCCTCGCAGACCAATCTCCTGGCGCTGAACGCAACGATCGAGGCCGCCCGCGCCGGCGAATCCGGCAGGGGCTTTGCCGTCGTCGCCAATGAGGTCAAGGCGCTCGCCACCCAGACCGCCAAGGCGACGGAGGACATCTCCTCGCAAATCGCCAACATCCAGCAGGAGACCAGCGATGCGGTCAGCGCGATCAGGACGATCGGCGGCACCATCGGGCGCGTGAGCGAGATTGCCGCGGCGATCTCGGCTGCCGTCGAGGAGCAGAGCGCGGCGACCCGCGACATCTCGAAGAACATCCAGGAAGTGTCGCGTGGTACCAGCGAGGTGTCGGCGAATGTCGGCAGCGTCAACGAGGCTGCCGGCGAAACCGGAACGGCGGCCACGCAGGTTCTGACCGCCGCCGACGATCTCAGCCACCAATCGGCGAAGCTGCGCAGCAACGTCAGCGCGTTCCTGGAAAAGATCCGCGCTGCCTAATGGATCGGCCGGCGGGATTTGCCTGATCTTTCGGAAAACCGCTACACGCTTTTCCGGATCATGCTCTAGCCCGGCCGCCAGTGGCAGTTCATGCGCGGCGTGATCACGGTGCCGCTCGGCCGGTATTCCTGCACATAGGTCGCAGTGCATTCGCGCACTGCGTTCGGGCCGGGATTGTAGCGCGGGATGACGTCCGGCTCCCAATGTTCCGGTGTCGAGCGGTAGATGGGCACGCGACGCAGCCGCCGGCGCGGCACCACCATGTCGCTCTCGGTCGATTGCGCTGCATGGCCCAAACGCGCCTCTGCCGAGGCAGATTGCGCCTGCGCGTCCGCCGCCGGAAGCAGAATCCCGGCTGATGCCGCCAGCAGCGCTACCGCCATGATCCGCTTCATCACGCCCTTCCAAAGCCCGTTGCCGGGCCGCACGGTCTCCCATTGCGCCGCCAAGGTCAACTGCGCTGGCGAAGCCTGCCGCACTCGCGCTAAAGGAGTGTCATGTGGACCACAGCCAAAGCCCCTTCGCTCGCCGAAATGGAGGCGATGGCGCACGAGGTTTTCGAGCGCCTGCCGGAAACGTTCCGGGCCCTTTGCGAGGGCTTGATCATCCGCGTCGATGATTTCCCGACCGACGAGGTGCTCGACGACATGCAGGCCGAGAGCGAGTTCGACCTGCTCGGCCTGTTCCACGGCATCGGCCTGCCGCACCAGAGCCAGGGCGACGTGGCCCGACTGCCCAACCTGATCTGGCTCTACCGCAGGCCGATCCTGGACTACTGGGCGGAGCACGACGAAACCCTCGGCCATATCGTCCGCCATGTCCTGATTCACGAAATCGGGCACCATTTCGGCTTGTCGGACGCCGACATGGAGGCGATTGAGGCCTCGGCGGGCAACTAGAGCAGATCCGGAAAAGTGTGTAGCGGTTTTCCGAAAAGATGGTGCTCAAGCAAAGAGCTAAAGCGCGATGACGATTCAGCCTTATCTCATCGCGCTTTAGAGCCGTTCCCGTTCGATCCAATCGGAACGGGGGCTCCAGCTCTGCAGAAATGGCCCTTTTACGGCTGTCACATTCAGGATACACATCCGGCCCTATCCCTCATTTGACCGGGACGTGCATCCGATGGACAAGTTCACCACGCTGGAAGGCGTTGCGGCGCCGCTGAAGATCATCAATGTCGACACCGACATGATCATTCCGAAGCAGTACCTCAAGACCATCAAGCGCACCGGCCTTGGCAAGGGGCTGTTCTCGGAGCAGCGCTACAAGGATGACGGCAGCGAGAATCCGGATTTCGTGCTCAATCAGCCTGCCTATCGGAATTCGAAGGTGCTGGTCGCCGGCGACAATTTCGGCTGCGGCTCGAGCCGCGAGCACGCCCCCTGGGCGCTGCTCGACTTCGGTATCCGCTGCGTGATCTCGACCTCGTTCGGCGACATCTTCTACAACAACTGCTTCAAGAACGGCATCCTGCCGATCCGCGTGTCGCAGGAGGACCTCGACAAGCTGTTCGACGACGCCGAGCGCGGCGCCAACGCGACACTGACCATCGACCTCCCCAACCAGGAGATCCGTGGTCCCGACGGCGGCAAGGTGAAGTTCGAGATCGACCCGTTCCGCAAGCACTGCCTGATCAACGGTCTCGACGATATCGGCCTGACGATGGAGAAGAAGAGCTCCATCGACGCCTATGAGAGCAAGCTCAAGGAGCGCGCCTGGGCCTGATGCCACCCTTTGGTCAAAGCCCCGGTGCCGCTGGCGGCGCCGGGGCTTTTGCTTGCCCTTCTGCCATCGCCGCAAAACCACTCATGGCTGGCGCGCATGCTACCTGACGTCGTCACCTTCTGGCACGGCCCGATGGATGCGTTGCGCCAGACCTGCCTGCGCTCGCAGCTGGCGGCCGGGCACAAGGTGACGGTCTACAGCTTCGATCCGATACCCGGCCTGCCCGATGGCATCGGCAACGCCGAGGCCGAGGCCGTGCTGCCGCATGCATTCTCCGAAAAACTGCGCCCGCCGCAGCCGGACGGTTCATGGCGCGACTGGACCATCCTGCAATTCAGCGACTTCTTCCGCATGAAGCTGATGGCGCAACGCGCCGGTCTCTGGCTCGATGCCGATGTACTGCTCCTGAAGCCGGTCGAGATCGATCCCGCCAAACCCTATTTCGCCTGGGAGCGGCCGCGGCAGCTTGGCAATTCCGTGCTGTATCTGCCGTCGGAGGATCCGATCGTCCGCGCGTTCGAAGCGTTGATGGCGCAGGCCGAGCTCACGCCGGACTGGCTCGCGCTGCGCCACCGCCTGACCTTCGCGCTGCGCCGGCTGCGCGGCAAATCGAACCGCCTGTCCGACATCCGCGTCGCGATCTACGGCCCCGCCGCGATCACCGCCCTCGCCCGCCGCGAAGGCGAATTGCGGCACGCACTGCCGAAGCAGTCGTTCTACGCGGTGCACGCCGAGCCCGGACTGTTCTTCGAGCCGTCGGATTTTTCCAGATACCTCGATGATCCCGAGATCATCGGCCTGCACATCTCGCCGAAGGGACGTGGCAAGGAGGCACCGATTCCGGGCAGCCTGTATGCCTGGGCGGCGGAGAGGTTCAAGGCCTAAACCCGTCCCACCCTCTCCTGTTGCGGGAAAAGGAAGCGTCTACTTCCCCATCGCGGCGATCGCATCTGCGATCGCGATCGTGCGCCGGGCCATCTCCGCATGCAGACGCTCCACCATGCGGCCGTCGAGCTGGATCGCGCCGCGCGATGCATTCTCCGGCTTCTCGAATGCCGCGATGATCTTGCGCGCCTCGGCCACCTCCGCCTCCGGCGGCGTGAAGATGGCGTTGCAGGCGTCGATATGGCTCGGATGGATCAGCGTCTTGCCGTCGAAGCCAAGATCGCGTCCCTGCGCGCATTCCTCGGCAAAGCCATCGATGTTGCCGATGTCGCCATAGGGCCCGTCGAGGATCTCGAGGCCGTGCGCGCGGGTCGCCAGGATGCAATGCGTGATCATCGGGATCATTGCCGCGCGGCCCGGCTTCATCCGGATCCGGGTTTCGCGCGCGATGTCGTTCGGACCGAACACGAAGCCGGCGAGCCGGGTCTTGGGATCCTGCGATGCCGCGGCGAGCCTGTCGGCGTCGAGCACCGCGCGAGCGGTCTCGATCATGGCCCAGACCCGGATCGAGGCATCGGCGGTGCCGAGACGACCCGCAACGGCATCGAGGTCGCCGACGGTCGAGATCTTGGGAACCAGGATGCCGTCCGGCTGCGCCTTGCCGGCCATGGCAATGTCGTCGACCCACCACGGACTGTCGAGCGCATTGATGCGGATCAACACCTCGCGCTTGCCAAACCCCCTGGCGGCGACCGCCTGGGCGATCTGGTCGCGCGCCGCCGCCTTGGCGTCGGGAGCAACGGAATCCTCGAGGTCGAGAATGATACCGTCGGCCGGCAGCGTCCGGGCCTTCTCCAGCGCCCGCGCATTCGATCCCGGCATGAACAACAGGCTGCGGCGCGGACGGGTCATCGGCAGGTCTCCTCAGGAACGGGTTCGGCCGGCGTCTATTGTCTAGGCAGCGCGCAGTCGGACTCCAGTGCTGCCGTATCACTTCAGGCCACGCACCGGAAGACTTGTTCCCGTCATCAGCATGTGGTTAGCCAGAGGTCATGAAATTCTTTCCGAAGCGGCTGATCGAGGGCTACGAGACGTTTGCAACCCAGCGGCTGCCGACGGAGCAGTCGCGCTACCGGGAGCTTTCGGAACGCGGCCAGTCTCCCGAAACCATGGTGATCGGCTGCTGCGATTCCCGCGTCTCGCCGGAAGTGATCTTCGACGCCGGTCCCGGTGAGTTGTTCGTGGTCCGGAACATCGCCAACCTGGTTCCGGTCTATCAGCCCGACAGCAACGCCCACGGCGTGTCGGCCGCGCTGGAATATGCCGTGACCGTGCTCAAGGTGAAGCACATCGTGGTGCTGGGCCATGCGCAATGCGGCGGCATCCGCGCCTTCGTCGACAAGATCCAGCCGCTGACGCCGGGTGATTTCATCGGCAAGTGGATGCAGATGTTCATCAAGCCGGGCGAGGTGGTCGAACAGCGCCCGCATGAGAGCATGCAGGACTTCGTCGTCCGCATCGAAAAGGCCGCCGTGTTCCGCTCGATCGAGAACCTGATGACCTTCCCGTTCGTGCGTGAGCGGGTCGAGCGCGGCGAGATGCAACTGCACGGCGCCTATTTCGGCGTCGCCGGGGGCTCGCTGTTCGTGCTCGATCGCGTCGCGAAGGAATTCCTCAACGTGCAGGCGAGCGAACAGCGATTGGCGAGCAGCGAATAGGGACGGCACTATTCGCCATTTCGCTGCTCGCTGTTCGCGGGCTTCATTCGTGATCGCCGCTGCTCCAGCGATCGGAGATCGCGAGCAACAGCGCCGAGATCACGAACACGAGGTGCACGGCGACGAGCCACGTCATCTTCGTCGCGTCGAAGACAGTCTCGATGTTCAGGAACGCTTCCAGCACGTGGATCGCGGAGATCGCGACGATCGACGCCAGAAGCTTCTGCTTCAGCCCGGCAAAATCGATCTTGGTGATCCAGATCGGCCAGTTCGGGTTGCCCGACGTATCGATGCGCGAGACGAAATTCTCGTAGCCCGAGAACACCACGATCAGGACGAGATTCGCGACCAGGGTGACGTCGATCAGCGACAGCACGTCGAGGATCACTTCCGACGATTTGTAGCTGGGCGCATGCACGACGAACTCCAGGAGCATGCGCACGAATTTTATCAGCAGCACGGCCAGCGCCAAGACCAGGCCGACATAGAACGGCGCCATCAGCCAGCGGCTGTTGAACAGTACATATTCGAAGCCGCGCATGATGCGCGGCGTCGCCGGATTTGGCGGGGCGGAAGCCGGTTGTTCGGACATGGTTCCGGCTCCCTGCTGCGCCCTATGCCGCTTTTTTCTTCGCCGTGATCAGCTTGCGGTTGATCAGGACTTCCGCGATCTGCACGGCGTTGAGCGCCGCGCCCTTGCGCAGGTTGTCCGAAACGCACCAGAACGACAGGCCGTTCTCGACGGTGGCGTCCTCGCGGATGCGGCTGATATAGGTCGCGTCCTCGCCGGCCGCTTCATAGGGCGTGACGTAGCCGCCCGGCTCGCGCTTGTCGATGACGAGGCAGCCCGGCGCATTGCGCAGGATGTTGCGCGCCTCGTCCGGCGAGATCGGATTGGCGAACTCGACGTTGACGGCTTCGGAGTGGCTGACGAACACCGGCACGCGCACGCAGGTCGCGGTGAGCTTGATCTTGGGATCAAGGATCTTCTTGGTCTCCGCCATCATCTTCCACTCTTCCTTGGTGTAGCCGTCCTCCATGAAGACGTCGATGTGGGGGATGACGTTGAAGGCGATGCGCTTCGGGAACTTGTTGTTGACCAGCTCGTCATTGGTGTAGACGGCCTTGGTCTGCGAGAACAGTTCGTCCATCGCATCCTTGCCGGCGCCCGACACCGATTGATAGGTCGAGACCACGACGCGCGTGATGGTCGCCTTGTCGTGCAACGGCTTCAGCGCGACGACGAGCTGGGCGGTCGAGCAGTTCGGATTGGCGATGATGTTCTTCTTGGTGAAGCCGGCGGCCGCATCCGCATTCACCTCCGGCACGATCAGCGGAACGTCCGGGTCCATGCGCCAGGCCGACGAATTGTCGATCACGACCGCACCGGCGGCGCCGATCTTCGGCGACCATTCCTTGGAGACCGAGCCGCCGGCCGACATCAGGCAGATGTCGACGTCGGAAAAATCATAATGCTCGAGCGCCTTCACCTTCAGGGTGCGGTCGCCGTAGGAGACCTCGACGCCGACGCTGCGGCGCGACGCCAGCACGACAACCTCGTCGGCCGGGAATTTGCGTTCGTCGAGAATGTTGAGCATTTCGCGCCCGACATTGCCGGTCGCTCCGACCACCGCGACTTTGTAACCCATCGTTCACTCTCCGACGAAAAAGCCCGTTCCCACGACCAACGGCAAGGGAAGAGGCAGCGCTTCTATGCGAGAAAGCCCATCAAGACAACGTTAGCGTTACCGTTCGAGCGTTTTGATGCGTCTGTTTCGCCCCGGTCCGGCCGTCCCCCATCATACGAAGATTCCGTCGGCGCTGACGAGTTTCGTCGACGAGGTCTATGCCACGTTCTCCGGGCTGCTTGCCTACGCCGCCGCCCTCGCTCTGTTCGGCGGTCTCGCCGTCTATCTATGGCAGCAGCTGCCGGACGCAACGGCCGCGGGGCCCGCTACGGTGAGTTGGAGCCCGGCCGGCCGTTCGGCGCCGGCTTTCGCCATCGGCCAATCGGATCCAATATATAAAACAAAGACTTACGAAATCTTCCGTCACCCCGAGGGCGGCCGCAAGGATGTTTTCCGCTGGACCGGCACCGAGCCCGACGCAACCGCCGAACTCGAGCTCTACCGCCCAGGCGGCGAGCAACCAGAGCCTGCAGCCGCCGCAATCGCCGGGCAGCTTGATCCGGCCCAACCGCGCGAGCTCGAGGCCGCCGGGATCATCGACAGCAAGTTCGGCAGCGTGGCGCTGCTGCGACCGGAGCCACGCGACGGCGGCCGAACCTGCCTAGCCTTCCTCAAGCAGGTCGAGACGCCGAATCTCCGGATTTCCGGCTGGACCTGCCAGGGTGACAGCCTTCCGGCCCAGCGCGCCGCGATCGGCTGCATGCTGAACCGGCTGACGCTGCTGGCCGTCGGCAATGATCCCAAGCTGGCCGAGCTGTTCGCGCGGGCCGAGCTGAAGCGCAGGGACTGCGCACCCTCCGGCCAGCCCGCGTTGTCATCGGACTGGGTCATGGGCAGCGAGAACCCGAAATTGCGCGGCCCCCTTTGATGGCGGCACCGTGGCAAGACACTGGTTTTCATGAAACTTTTGCGCCTTGATCCGCATTATGTCTGGCGGTGTGGCGCAATTGACCTAGTGACGTCGCAACCATCGCGGCTAGAATGGGTTCCGATCGATTTGGCGACGCGCCAGCCCCGCACGGGGCCGCAATGACGAGGATGCGATGACCTTGAAATTCCCTGCCGCGAACAAGCTCGTGGTTCTGCTTGCCGCGGCCGCCGTCACCGCAACCGCGTTCGGCATGACCTCGGCCAGCGCGCAGACTCCGGCCAAGCGCAAGCAGCAGGAGCAATATGACCGCGACGGCCGCCGCTATTACGGCGCGCAGGGTCCGAACCGCGTCTATCAGCAGGGCCCGCGCACCCGCGTCTACGTCACGACCCGCTCATGGCTCGATGCCGGTACCGAAGTGCTGCCAGGCGACCGCAAGTTCACCGACTACGCGTTCCCGCCCGAGATCGGTTATCCCTCGTTCGCGCGTGAAAACAACAACCGCCCGATCGACCGCCAGCCGCTCAGCCCGCCGGCCGATCTCGGCGGCTATCCGCGGACCTTCCCGCTGTACTGAGAATTTCGGCGATCAGCCGATGTGGAAATGGCCGGGCGCGAGCCCGGCCATTTTTGTTTTGGTCGTCATTCCGGGGCGATGCGCAGCATCGAACCCGGAATCTCGGGAATCCGGGTCTGGTGCTTGCGCATCCTCCCGGAATGACTTCACAGCCGTCACGCGTGCAGCTTCTGCAATTCCTTCAGGATCGCCTCGCCCATCTGCGTCGTGCTCGCCGGCGTGGTGCCGTCCGACTTGATGTCGGCGGTGCGCAGGCCGCTGGCCAGCACCGCGGCGATCGCGGCGTCGACCTTGTCGGCGAGATCGCCCATATCGAAGGAATAGCGCAGCGCCATGCCGAACGAGGAGATCATCGCGATCGGATTGGCGAGGCCCTTGCCTGCGATATCGGGCGCCGAGCCGTGCACCGGCTCGAACAGCGAGCGGCGCTTCTTCGTCTTGGCATCGACCTTTCCGAGCGAGGCCGACGGCAGCATGCCGAGCGAACCGGTCAGCATCGCCGCGATATCCGACAGCATGTCGCCGAACAGATTATCGGTGACGATGACGTCGAACTGCTTCGGCGACTTCACGAGGTTCATGCCGCCGGAATCGGCGAGCTGATGCTCCAGCGTAACATCCTGGTATTCGCGCGCATGCACCTGGGTCATCACCTCGTTCCAGAGCACGCCCGACTTCATGACGTTGCGCTTCTCCATCGACGTCACCTTGTTGCGGCGCTTGCGCGCGAGTTCGAAGGCGACACGACCGATACGCTCGATCTCGTAGGTGTCGTAGACCTGGGTGTCGATCGCGCGCTTCTGGCCATTGCCGATATCGGTGATGGTCTTCGGCTCGCCGAAATAGACGCCGCCGGTGAGCTCGCGCACGATCATGATGTCAAGGCCTTCGACCGCCTCGCGCTTCAGGCTCGAAGCATCCGCCAGTGCCGGATAGCACACCGCCGGGCGCAGGTTGGCGAACAGCTCGAGATCCTTGCGCAGCCGCAGCAGGCCGGCTTCCGGGCGCACCTCATAGGGAACCGAATCCCATTTCGGACCGCCGACCGCGCCGAAGATCACCGCATCGGCCGCGATGGCCTTGGCCATGTCGCCTTCCGAGATCGACACCTTGTGCGCGTCATAGGCCGAGCCGCCGACCAGCCCGTGCTCGGTCTCGAATTTTGCGATCCCCTGCGCATTCAGCCAGTCGATCAGGCGCTGCACCTCGCCCATCACTTCGGGGCCGATGCCGTCGCCGGGGAGAAGCAGCAGTTTATGGGTCGCCATGGTCGTTACCTCACTCAATCGGGCATGCCCGCTATCGTCAGGCGCGAGTGCTAAAACGCCCGGCGCGGATTGGCAAGGCGCCCCGAACGGGCCCAAAATGCCCGTGAACGTCAAACCGCGCCGGCAAGCGCCAACAAGACTGCTCCCAAGACAGCCTTCATGACCGCAGCCATCCTCTACGCCTTCGCTTCGGCCATTTTCCTCGGCGCCGGGGTGGTGCTGGCGCAGCTTGGCTTGCGCACCGTCGAGCCGCTGTCCGGCGCCGCGATCAGCGTCCCCTCCTTCACCTTGCTGTTCCTGCTGCTGTCGCCGCTGATCCTGCACGGCGAACCGGTGGTCTGGCGCGGACTGCCGATCTTCATGGCGATCGGTTTGTTCTTCCCGGCCTCCCTGACGCTGCTGACCTTTGCGTCGAACCGGGCGCTCGGACCGGTCGTCACCTCGACGCTCGGCAACCTCGCCCCGCTGTTCGCGGTCACGGCCGCCGTCGTCCTGCTGCACGAGCCGTTGCAGGGACAGCAGTTCGTCGGCCTGATCGTCGCAGTCGCGGGGGCCGCGATCATCACGGTGACCCGGCCGCGCGACCTCGGCCACTGGCGGAGCTGGGCCCTGCTGCTGCCGCTCGCCAGCGCGCTGGTGCGCGGCGTGGTGCCGCCGATCGCCAAGCTCGGGCTCGCGATCTGGCCGAGCCCGCTCTGGGCGTGCCTCGTCGGCTACATCATGTCCTCGCTGGTGGTGCTGACGGTGCAGCGGATACGCAAGGGCAGCTTCATGGTGCAGGCGCCGCGAGAGGGACGATTGTGGTTCGCGCTGACCGGGATCAGCAACGGACTCAGTGCGCTCAGCCTGTTCGCCGCCGTCCGCAACGGCCCGATCACGCTGGTAGCGCCGCTCGCCGCGATCTACCCGCTGGTCACGGTGGCGCTCAGCGCGACGATGCTCAAGCATGTTGAAATCAACGCGCGGATCGTAACCGGAACCGTATTGACCGTCGTCGGCGTCGCCCTGGTGCTGATCGGTTAGATCATGATGCGATCCACATCAGCTCCAATTGCCCGTTTCGCAAGACAGTGTTGCGGCCGAGGGCGCTGGGCAGACACGCCGCGGCCTGTCACACTGGCGTCGTTTCCGGAGTAGATTGTGAGAGCCCCTTCCCCGTCCTACGCGCATCCCGCGCGTCTGATCCTCATCCTGTCGCTGGCGCCGACCGTGGGTCTCGGCATCGGCCGTTTTGCCTATTCGCTCGTGCTGCCCGACATGCGCGACTCCCTGGCCTGGTCCTATTCGGCCGCGGGCTTCATGAACACGATCAATGCCGCCGGTTATCTGGTCGGCGCGCTGTTCGCCTCGCGCGTGATCCAGCGCTTCGGACTTGCGAGATCGGTGCGCTGGTCGACGCTGGCCTGCGTGCTGTCGCTGGCGCTGTGTGCGGTCTCGGGCAATTTCGTGTTGTTGAGCTTTGCGCGCGTGCTGGCCGGCCTCGCCGCTGCGGTTGGCTTCGTCGGCGGCGCCGCGCTGGCGGCGACCATCGCGCAGTCGCGCCCCGAGCGCGCGAATTTCCTGCTCAGCCTGTTCTACGCCGGACCCGGCATCGGCATCCTGTCATCCGGCCTGGTCGCGCCCTTCGTGCTGCAGGGCTTTGGTGCGGGATCGTGGTGGATCGTGTGGTGGGCCATGACGCTGCTCGCCGGCCTCATGACCGTGCCGCTGCTGCTCGCACCATTCCATGCGGACAGCATCACCGGCGGCATTGTGCGGACGGAATTCTCGATCATGCCTGTCCTGATCTACCTCACGGCCTACTTCCTGTTCGGCGCCGGCTACATCGCCTACATGACGTTCATGATCGCCTATGTTCGCGATGGCGGCGGCGGCGCCGCGGCGCAGAGTGCGTTCTGGAGCCTGATCGGCGTCAGTGCCTTCGTGACGCCCTGGGTCTGGCGCCGCGTACTGGCGCTCGACCGCGGCGGGCTCGCGACCACGATCATCCTCGGCGTCAACGCGCTCGGCGCCAGTCTACCGATCTTCGGGCATTCGCCGATCTTGCTCGCGATCTCGGCGCTGGTGTTCGGCGTCGCCTTCTTCGCGGTAGTCGGCTCGACCACCGCCTTCGTGCGCTACAACTACCCCCCTAAAGCCTGGCCGACCGCGATCGCCGCGATGACCATCGCCTTCGGCATCGGCCAGACCCTCGGCCCAATCGTGGTCGGCGCGATCACAGACGCTGTGGGCAGCCTGTCATTTGCGCTGAACGTCTCGGCCGCGATGCTGGCGCTCGGCGCGGTGCTGTCGGCGTTTCAGAGGAAGGTGAAATCCTGAGTCATTCCGGGGCGATGCCTTGGATTCCGGGTCTGGTCCTTCGGACCATCCCGGAATGACGCGTCGCGTCAGCTCCCGCTGAACGAATTGTAGCCCTGGTCTTCCCAGTAGCCGCCCTTGTAGTCGTTGGTGACTTCCATCGAGATCACGTATTTCGGGTTCTTGAAGCCGAGCTTGGTCGGCACCCGGATCTTCATCGGATAACCATAGGCGCGCGGCAATATCTCGTCGGCGAATTTGAACGTCATCTGGGTCTGCGGATGCAGCGCCGAACGCATGTCGAGCGGCGAGTTGTAGCCGTCCTTGTCGGCGCACTGGAACCAGACATATTTCGCGCGCGTGTCGGCGCCGACGAGCTTGAGGAAATCGCGCAAGGGCGTGCCGGTCCAGCTGCCGATCGCGCTCCAGCCCTCGACGCAGATGTGACGTGTCACCTGCTTGACCTCAGGAAGCCTGTAGAGTTCATCGAGCGTCCACGGCTTCTTGTTCTCGACCAGCCCGCGTACCTCGAGCTTCCAGTCCTTCCCGTCGATCTCGGGCGCATCGTCGAGATCGTAATAGCCGTTGAACGGGAACGGCTTGGTGATCATGCTTTCGGGAAAGGTCGGCGCCAACGCATCCGGATTGAACATCCAGGCCTGCACGGCGTCGTTGAACTTGGAGACCTTCTTCAGCATCTCCTCCGCCGACGACGAGTCGACCACGTCGCAGCCAGCCAGAAGCGTCAGCGCGCCGAGGCTGGCGCCGGTCGTGAGGAAGCGGCGCCGCGTCGGATCCGGCATCGTCTTGATGGCATCACGGACCAGCAGTTTCTTGTCGACACCCGGGATGAGGAGCTTGCGCAGGCGACCCATGACCAATCTCCTCAACGACCGATGATCATCGCGCGCAGGCTCTTCGGCACCAGCACCGCGAGCGCGACATGGATAACCAGGAAAGCGACGATCAGCGCCATGCAGGTGAAGTGAACGTAGCGCGCGACGTCGTAGCCGCCGAACAGCACCGACAGCCAATAGAGCTGCACCGGCTTCCACATCGACAGGCCGGACAGCACGATGACGACGCCGACGGCGATGATGCCTGCATAGAGCAGCTTCTGAACGGAATTGTATTTGCTGAGATCGTTATGCGACAGCTTGAAGGTCAGCGCCGCCCTGGTGTCCGAGATCACGCCGCCCGGGGTGATCGGCAATAGCTTGCGGCGGAAGCGGCCGGTCGCGAATCCAAGCGCCAGATAGATCAGTCCGTTGACCATCAGCAGCCACATCGCCGCAAAGTGCCAGAGCAGCGCGCCGCCGAGCCAGCCGCCTAGTGTGAATTTGGAAGAGAAGGAGAAGTTGAACAGCGGCGAGGCATTATAGATCTGCCAGCCAGACATGATCATCAGGATCATCGCCAGCGCGTTGACCCAGTGCAATACGCGGACCCAGCCCGGCTGGATCACCTTCGTCTGCGTCGCGGTCGCTGCATGATCGTCACTGACGGCAAGGCTCGACATGGCTCTTCTCTACTCGGAATCGATACTGGTTTATACGCCGGGAACCGCCATTCCGTTACAGGATCGGGTGCTATCAATTCGATGCACGCCGCCTATCGCGGTCACAAAAATGCGAGCCGGGCGAGGCTCCGGCTCGCTGTTTCGCGTGTGCTGCCCGGGATTGAACCGGGCCGGGCGGTGTCAGGTCGCCGGCAAAAGCACGGTGTCGATCACATGGATGACGCCGTTCGACTGGTTGACGTTCGAGATCGTCACCATCGAGGTGCCGCCCTTGGCGTCGACGATCCAGACCTTGCCGTCCTGATGCTTGACGGTGAGTTCCTCGCCCTCGACGGTCTTCAGCATCTTGCCGTCGGTCAGGTCCGACGCCTCGAGCTTGCCGGGCACCACATGGTAGGTGAGGATCTTGGTCAGGGTCGCCTTGTTCTCGGGCTTGACGAGATTGTCGACAGTGCCGGCCGGCAGCTTGCTGAAGGCGGCATTGGTCGGCGCGAACACCGTGAACGGACCCTTGCCTTCCAGCGTCTCGACCAGGCCGGCCGCCTTCACTGCGGCGACGAGGGTGGTGTGGTCCTTGGAATTGACGGCGTTCTGGATGATGTTCTTGGATGGGAACATCGCGGCGCCGCCGACCATCACGGTCTTCTCCGCGGCGCTGGCCGGCGCGGCGACGGTTGCGGTGAGCGCCAGCGCGCTGAGGGCGGCGGCAGCAAGATAGGCAATACGCTTCGACATGGAAGGTCTCCGGTGTGATGTGACCGGCGGAAATCGCCGGGATGATGGGGTCAACAACCGCGCTTGTGTTGGTTGATCGCAGCGCCGTCGTTGACCGATCTACGGGAGGTTTTGCGCGGGGTTTCCAAAGATAATTCTTTGTGATTCCTGAAACCGGCCGCGACGCTTTGCGTAGCTCGCACCCTTGCGCGCTGGCGACGACAATTCCGTTGCACGGAACGGGCAAGTGCGCTGCCGCGAGCAATTTGCTTGCCTACATCTTCTGATCGGCTCAGCCTCGACCTGCCGTGCAACGTCGCGGCAGCGTCGGGGAGGCGATCATGAGCAGCATCACAGCAGATGGCCGAGCAGCCCCTGCGCTGGACCATGCAGGCAGCGACATCGGCCCGCTCGAGCAACACCATCTGCAGTATGCCAATTACCGCGCTGTCGCCGGCGACGGTGAGTTGACCAAGACCCATTGGCACATCGCCACCGCCAACGCGCTCGGCTGGGGCTTCGACGGCATGGACGGCGTGATCTTCGGGCTGGTCTCCCCGATGGTGATCAAGGAATTCTCGCTGAGCCTGCCGGAATTTCGCTCGGGCATGCAGATCGCGCTCTTCGTCGGCATCGCCGGCCTGTATTTCTGGCCGTGGCTGGCGGATCGGTTCGGCCGACGCACGCTGCTTGCCGTCAACATCGCGCTGTTTTCGCTTTTGATGCCGGTGGCGGCGCTGTCGCCGACATTCGCGATCTTCGTGGTCGCGCGCTCGCTGCTGTTCTTCGCGCTCAACGGCGAATGGTCGCTCGGCTCGATGCTGGTGGCCGAAACCTGGCCGGCCCGGCTGCGCGGACGGGTGATCAGCATCACGCGATCGGCCTGGTGTCTCGGCGCTTCGCTCGCCGGCGCCATCACCGGACTTGTCGCCACCAATTTCGGCTGGCGCGTCGCGGTAATGGTGCCGGGCGTGATCGCGCTGCTCGCGATCTATGTCCGCTCCACCTGCCCGGAATCGCCCTACTGGGTGCGTGCACAAGACCGCAAGCGGCGCATCTCGGAGACGCTGTCGCGCGGCGGCACGGTCAGCGATGACGACAGCGCCTGGTTCGGCAAGGCCAAATCGGTCGGCATCAGCCAGGTGTTCATGCCCGACGTGCTGCCCGCGACGCTCGTCGCGCTGTTCGTGGCCTGCGCCAGCACCTGCATCTACGGCACGGTCGGCGCCTGGATGCCGCTCTATCTCGCGACCGAGAAACACTGGTCGACGACTGAATACAGCCTGTTCTATGTATTCTATGGTCTCTGCGGCTTCCTCGGGCTTTGCGTGGTCGGATGGCTGATCGACAGGATCGGCCGTCGGCTCACCTTCATTGTGACGCTGATCGAAGGCGCGATCTTCATGACTCTCTGGGTCTATTCCGAAGACCGTGTCCTGCTGTGGGCGTTCGGGCTCGCCTGGTGTCTCGGCTTCCTCGGTTTCTGGGGCCCGAGCACGACCCTGACCGCCGAAATCTTTCCGACCCGCATCCGCGGCGCAGCCAATGGCGTGGTCTGGGCGATCGCGTACTTCGTCGGATTCGTGTTGTTTCCATTCGTCACCATCGCGCTGCAGCAGCACACCGGTTCGTTTGCGCTGGCGTTCCTCTGCATCCCCGTGCTGATGATCGCGATGGCGATCGGCGTCTTCCTGTTCGTGCCCGAGCACTCCGGCAAGGAGCTGAACGAGATCATCGAGTGATCCTCGTAGCCCGGACGAAGCGCAGCGAAATCCGGGACAGGCTCTCCGCGGAAAGACCATCCCGGATTACGCTTCGCTCCATCCGGGCTACGAATCGCGAGCCTAATCCCTGTTCGCCGGCGTCTGGATGAAACCGCGGTTGTGCGTCGGGCTGATCAGGATCTCGTTCATGCAGACGCGCGCGGGCATGCTGGCGACGAAGGCGATGGTGCGGCCGAGATCCTCGGGCTGCAGCATCTTCGCCTGCTCGGCTTCGCTGGGCACGACGGGGCGCTGGTTCAGGATCGGCGTTGCCACCTCGCCCGGCGACAGGCAGCAGGCGCGCAGGCCGTTGACGCATTCGTCCATGTTGAAGGAATGGGTCAGCGCCAGCACTGCGTGCTTCGTCGTGGTGTAGGCCGGGCCCGGCATCTTGGAAACGTGACGGCCCGCCCAGGAGGCGACGTTGATGATGCAGCCATCCTTCTGCTTGCGCATCGTCGGCAGCACTGCGCGCATGCAATAGAGCACCCCGTTGAGATTGATCTCGACGAGCTTGTCCCAACCTTCCAGTTCCATGTCGGCCCAGCTTCGCTTCGGAACATTGATGCCGGCGCTGTTGACCAGAAGGTCGATGCGGCCGTGCCCGGCGACGATCTGCCCGGCGGCGGTGTTGACGTCGGCCTTGCTGCTGACGTCGAGCGGGATGGCTTCCGCCTTGCCGCCCTTTTTCGTGATGTTCGCCACCACGCGATCGAGTTCTCCCCTGCGGCGGCCGGAGACCACCACCGTCCAGCCATCCGCCGCGAGGAATTCCGCCCCGGATTCGCCTATGCCGGTACCGCCGCCGGTCACCCAGGCCACACGTTTCCCGTGATTTGTCATGCAAACTGTCTCCGTTGCTTTCCGAAGGGCGTTTTTGCTAATGCAGCCAGACGCTTCCGGCCCTTTCGCCCCTCGGGGGATGTTGCATGAACACGACCGCCAACGCCAACCTGTTTTCCCGCCTGTTCGACGGCCTCGACGATCCCAACCGGCTCGCGATCGAGCAACCCGACGGCAGCCATATCTCCTACGGCGACCTGATCGCGCGCGCCGGGCAGATGGCGAATGTGCTGGTCGGCAGGGGCGTCAAGCCGGGCGACCGCGTCGCGGCGCAGACCGAGAAATCGGTCTCCGGTCTCGTGCTCTATCTCGCCACCGTGCGCGCCGGCGGCGTCTATCTGCCGCTCAACACCGCCTATACGCTGAACGAACTCAAATACTTCATCTCTGATGCCGAACCGGCGCTGGTGGTCTGCGATCCGGTCAAGCTGGAAGGCATCAAGGCGATCGCAGCGAAGGTCGGCGCCAAGGTCGAGACGCTCGACGCCAGCGGCAAGGGTTCGCTGACCGAAGCCGCCGACAAGGCGGGCAAGGACTTTGCGACCGTTCCGCGCGGCAATGACGACCTCGCCGCGATCCTCTACACGTCGGGAACCACCGGCCGCTCCAAGGGCGCGATGCTGTCCCACGACAACCTGGCATCGAACTCGTATTCGCTGGTCGATTACTGGCGCTTCACCGACAAGGACGTGCTGATCCACGCGCTGCCGATCTATCACACCCATGGCCTGTTCGTGGCCAGCAACGTGACGCTGTTCGCGCGCGCCTCGATGATCTTCCTGCCGAAGTTCGATCCGGACCTGATCATCAAGCTGATGGCGCGCGCGACCGTGATGATGGGTGTGCCGACCTTCTACACCCGCCTGTTGCAGAATCCCGGGCTGAACAAGCAATCGACCGGGCACATGCGGCTGTTCATCTCAGGCTCCGCGCCGCTGCTCGCCGACACGCATCGCGAATGGTCCGCCCGCACCGGCCACGCCGTGCTCGAACGCTACGGCATGACCGAGACCAACATGAACACGTCCAATCCCTACGACGGCGAGCGCGTTCCCGGCGCAGTCGGCCGGGCGCTGCCCGGGGTTTCGGTGCGCGTCACCGACCCCGAGACCGGCAACGAACTCGCGCCTGAGTCAATCGGCATGATCGAGGTGAAGGGCCCGAACGTCTTCCAGGGCTACTGGCGGATGCCCGAAAAGACCAAGTCCGAATTCCGTGACGACGGCTTCTTCATCACCGGTGACCTCGGCAAGATCGACGACAAGGGCTACGTCCATATCCTCGGCCGCGGCAAGGATCTGGTGATCTCGGGCGGCTTCAACGTCTATCCGAAGGAGATCGAGAGCGAGATCGACGCCATGCCAGGCGTGATCGAGTCGGCCGTGATCGGCGTGCCGCATGCCGATTTCGGCGAAGGCGTCACCGCCGTCCTGGTCTGCAACAAGGGCGCCGATGTCAGCGAAGCTGCGGTGCTGAAGGCGCTCGACGGCCGGCTCGCGAAATTCAAGATGCCGAAGCGCGTCTTTGTCGTCGACGAGCTGCCGCGCAACGCGATGGGCAAGGTGCAGAAGAACATTCTGCGCGACAAGTACAAGGATATCTATTCGAAGACGTAGCAGCGTATGTCCGGCGATCTCCGCAGGTGGCGGCATTGCGAGGTCAGGTCGAAGAACCGGTGAGGCCGCTATCGGCCGCCGACGAGCCGGGCTCGAGATTTCGCATATCCGGTCGGCTTTGGATGCGCGGCTCGGTCACGACCACCACCTGAGGGCGCGGTCATCGCGGCGGGTCGATTGTCGGGGGAGCGAGGGCTCCGGTCGCTGGCGTTCGCAACGTCCAATCATCGAGCGCAACGCCGAGATGACGGCGTCTAATTCCACCCTTGGGAGCATGCACGTTCCGCCTAAGATCAAGGCATGGTTGATTATCTGATCCGGCGAGAAGGCGGTCTCGAGGCGTTCGGCGCTGCACCGGAGCGCCATTGGAAGGGCTCAAATATAAGCTAAGAATATCGATTCACTTCTTAGTTCATGTGACGCCTCTTCTGGTATACCAGCCTGCGGATCAACCAGATTTCGGCAATGCTAACAATGAACTTCGGTTCGACCGAAGGCTATTTGGCCGTTGCGCGGAGTGATCCGACTCCGTAAATAGAATTCATCTACCGCGTTCCCCGATGGGCCGGCCGCGGTCCCACAACAACATAAAGCCGCCGATGACCGCCAGGATCGAACGACCGCTTTCGCCCCATTTGCAAACCTATCGCTGGACCCTGACGATGGCCCTGTCCATCGTCCACCGCGCCACCGGTATTGCGCTCTATTTCGGCACCCTGCTGCTCGCCTGGTGGCTGATCGCAGCGGCGTCGGGTCCGACCGCCTACGCCAACGTCCAGGCCTTCACCGGCAGTGTGATCGGCAAGCTGATCGTGTTCGGCTACACATGGGCGCTGATGCACCATCTGGTCAGCGGCATCCGCCACTTCGTCTGGGATCTCGGCTACGGCTTCAAGGCCAATGAGCGAGAGGCGCTGACCTGGGGCGCGCTGGTCGCCGGCGTCTCGCTGACCGTGCTGATCTGGATCATCGCCTATGCCGTGGGAGGTGGACGATGAGCGGCCCGTCATCGATGCGCACGCCGCTGGCGCGCGTCCGCAATCTCGGCGCCTCGCATTCCGGCACGGGTGACTTCTGGCGCCAGCGCCTCACCGCGGTGTCGATGGTGCTGCTGATCGTGCCCGTGATCACCGTCGTGATCATGCTGATCGGCCGCAACCAGGCCGGCGCGGCGCAGATCCTCGGCTCGCTGCCGATCGCCGTGATCCTGCTGCTCTTCATCATCGCCAGCACCTGGCACATGAAGATCGGCATGCAGGTCGTGATCGAAGACTACGTGCACAACGAGAAGCTGAAGCTCGCCAGCGTGATGGCCAACAACTTCTTCTGCTTCGCGGTGGCGCTGACCTCGATCTACGCAATCCTCAAATTGTCTTCCGGAGTATGACCCATGGCCGCTGAAGGTAACGGCAAGGCCACCAACGGCAGTGGCCCGGCCACGAACGGCAAGGCCTATCCGATCGAAGACCATACTTACGACGTCGTGGTGGTCGGCGCCGGCGGCGCGGGCCTGCGCGCCGTGGTCGGCTGCTCGGAGGCCGGCCTGCGCACCGCCTGCATCACCAAGGTGTTCCCGACCCGCTCGCACACGGTCGCGGCGCAGGGCGGCATCTCGGCGTCGCTGGGCAACATGCATCCGGACAACTGGCGCTGGCACATGTACGACACCGTCAAGGGGTCGGACTGGCTCGGCGACCAGGACGCGATCGAATACATGGTGCGCAACGCTCCCGACGCCGTCTACGAACTCGAGCACTGGGGCGTGCCGTTCTCGCGCACCGAGGACGGCAAGATCTATCAGCGCCCGTTCGGCGGCATGACCATCGACTACGGCAAGGGCCAGGCGCAGCGCACCTGCGCCGCCGCCGACCGCACCGGCCACGCGATGCTGCACACGATGTACGGCCAGTCGCTGCGCCACGCGGCCGAGTTCTTCATCGAATTTTTCGCCATCGACCTGATCATGGACGACCAGGGCGTCTGCCGCGGCGTGATCGCGCTCAAGCTCGACGACGGCACGCTGCATCGCTTCCGCGCCCAGACCACGATCCTGGCCACCGGCGGCTATGGCCGCGCCTATGCTTCCTGCACCTCGGCCCATACCTGCACCGGCGACGGCGGCGGCATGGTGCTGCGCGCGGGCCTGCCGCTGCAGGACATGGAGTTCGTCCAGTTCCATCCGACCGGCATCTACGGCTCGGGCTGCCTTGTCACCGAGGGTGCCCGCGGCGAAGGCGGCTATCTCGTCAACTCCGAGGGCGAGCGCTTCATGGAGCGCTATGCCCCCTCGGCCAAGGACCTCGCCTCGCGCGACGTCGTCTCGCGCGCGATGACCATCGAGATCCGCGAGGGCCGGGGCGTCGGCAAGAAGAAGGACCACATCTTCCTGCACCTCGATCATCTCGATCCGAAGGTGCTGCATGAGCGCCTGCCCGGCATTTCCGAATCCGCCAAGATCTTCGCCAATGTCGACGTCACCCGCGAGCCGATCCCGATCGTGCCGACGGTGCACTACAACATGGGCGGCATCGCAACGAACTATCACGCCGAAGTGCTGACCAAGCGCAATGGCGACGACAATTCGGTGGTGCCGGGCCTGATGGCGATCGGTGAAGCGGCCTGCGTGTCGGTGCACGGCGCCAACCGGCTCGGCTCCAACTCGCTCATCGACCTCGTGGTGTTCGGCCGCGCGGCGGCGCTGCGCCTCGCCGAGAAGCTGACCGCGAACGCCAAGCAGCCGGAGCTACCGCAGGATTCGGCCGACCGTGCGCTCGGCCGGCTCGACCATTTCCGCCATGCCTCGGGCGACACGCCGACCGCCAAGCTGCGCGACAGCATGCAGCATGTGATGCAGAACAATTGCGCGGTGTTCCGTACCGGCGAGGTGCTGCACGAGGGTCAGAACCTGATCCACAAGGTCTATGGCGGCGTCGGTGACATCTCGGTGGCCGACCGCTCGCTGGTATGGAATTCCGACCTGGTCGAGACGCTCGAATTCGACAACCTGATCGCGCAGGCGGTGGTGACGATGGATTCGGCGGCGAACCGCACCGAAAGCCGCGGCGCGCATGCCCGCGAGGACTTCTCGGCGCGCGACGACAAGAACTGGATGAAGCACACGCTGGCGTGGCTCGATCCCGCCGGCAAGACCACGATCGACTACCGCCCGGTGCACGATTACACGATGACCAACGACGTGCAGTACATCCCGCCGAAGGCGCGGGTCTACTGACAACGAAGGCTGAGCAAGCATGGTTGAATTCGCACTTCCGAAGAATTCGAAGATTTCCGGCGGCAAGACCTGGCCGAAGCCTTCCGGCGCGACCGAGACGCGCGAATTCCGGGTGTATCGCTGGAACCCGGATGACGGCAAGAATCCGAGCGTCGACACCTACTATGTCGACACCCACGATTGCGGGCCAATGGTGCTGGACGGCCTGATCTGGATCAAGAACAACATCGATCCGACGCTGACCTTCCGCCGCTCCTGTCGCGAAGGCGTCTGCGGCTCCTGCGCGATGAACATCGACGGCCAGAACACGCTCGCCTGCACCAAGTCGATGCACGACGTGGCCGCCGGCGGCGCGGTGAAGATCAACCCGCTGCCGCATCAGCCCGTCGTCAAGGACCTGGTTCCCGACCTCACCAATTTCTACGCCCAGTACGCCTCGATCGAACCGTGGCTGAAGACCAGCACGCCGACGCCGCAGAAGGAGTGGAGGCAGAGCCACGAGGACCGCGAGAAGCTCGACGGACTCTACGAGTGCATCCTGTGCGCCTGCTGCTCGACCTCCTGCCCGAGCTACTGGTGGAACAGCGAGCGCTTCCTCGGCCCCGCCGCGCTGCTGCAGGCGACCCGCTGGGTCACCGACTCCCGCGATGAGGCAACCGGCGAGCGGCTCGACAATCTCGAGGATCCGTTCCGCCTCTATCGCTGCCACACCATCATGAACTGCGCCAAGGCGTGCCCGAAGGGCCTCAACCCCTCCGAAGCGATCGCCGAGCTCAAGCTCAAGCTGGTCGAACGCCAGATCTGATCAGGCACGCGAGCCGCGTCGATCATCATCGATGGGGTCGGATCAGGATATCTGATCCGATGGCGTCGACGGTGGATCGATCGAGTTCGAGCACGACGTCGACGATGCTGGGATCGGCCGGATCCATGGTGACCGTGAACCCGAGATCGCGGCACATGCCCAGCATCGTGGTGTTCTCGGTCAAGACCTGACCGGACAGGCGCTGCAATCCCTCCGATCGCGCATAGTGGATCAGGAGCTGCATCAGGGCCCATCCTAGGCCTTTGCCCTTGAGGTCGGACTGCAGCAGGATCGCGTACTCCGCATTTTCATACAGCGAGTCCGAATGCAGCCGAACCGCTCCCATCATCTGGCCTGTCTTCGGATCCAGCGCCACGAAGGCCATCGCGCGCGCGTAATCGAGCTGGGTCAGGCGCGCGATGAACGCGTGCGAGAATTCCTTCATCGCATGGAAGAAGCGCAGCCTGAGATCTTCGGCGGTGACGCGCCGGAAGAAGCTGTCGACCATCGGCTCATCCTCCGGACGCATCGGCCGCACCATCACATGCGATCCGTCTCTCAGGCCGAGTTCTCCCTCCCATTGCGATGGGTACGGCCTGACGGCGAGCCTGGTAAGACCCGCGAACAGTCGCGCCGGCTTGCGGATCGCCACGCGCGCATCGAGCGCGAGCACGCCCGTCTCGTCCGCGAGCATCGGGTTGATATCGAGTTCGGCAACTTCGGGAATGTCCGCCGCCATCTGCGCCAGCTTGACCAGAGTGAGCGGCACGACGTCGGGCGCTACGGCAGGCACATCGCGATAGCCGCCGAGCAACCGTGAGACGCGAGTGCGACCGACGAGGTCACGCGCAAGATTGATGTCGAGCGGCGGCAGCGCCAGCGCCTTGTCGTTGATCACCTCGACCGCAGGGCCGCCCCGACCGAATACGATCACCGGACCGAAGGTCGGATCGTCGGCGATACCCAGGATCAGTTCGCGCGCCGCCCGCCGCACGATCATCGGCTGGACCGTCACGCCTTGCAGGTCGGCGTCCGGCCGCGCGCTTCGCGCCCGCGCCAGGACGGTCCTCGCGGCTTCGACGACGGCCTCTTTCGAGCGGAGGTCGAGGATGACCCCGCCGACATCGGACTCGTGTCTGATGTCGCGCGAGCGCACCTTGACCACGACTGCCGTTCCCTCGGCCAGGAACGACGCCGCCTTCTCCGCGGCGTCCTCGGCGTCACGGGCGGCAACGGTTGGAACGATCGGAATACGATAGGCCTCGAACAAGGCGACGATCTCGGCGGGATCGAGCCACGACCGCCCTTCCGATAGCGCTTTTGCGACCACGTGCCGCGCCGCCGCCGTCTCCGGCGTGAACACCGATGCGATGCTCGGCGGGGTCGCGGCGAGCGCCGTGGAGGCCTCGCGATAGCGCACCAGATACATGAAAGCACGCACCGCATCGTCTTCAGTCGGGAAATGCGGGATGCGGGCCGCTTCGAAAGTTGCGCCGGTGCGCTCGTCGGCGCCGACCCACGCCGCAAGCACCAGCGCCGCGACGGCACTCCGCGTTGCCCTGCGTTCGCGAACACACTGCGCCACCGCCTCGGCAATCTGTCCGGCCGGTGCCACCGCCGTTTCCACATTCGCAACCAGGATGGCGTCGCTGTCGGCATCCTCGAGCAGCGCCGAGAGTGCGGACACGTAGCGGGCTGCATCGGCGTCGCCCGAGATGTCGACAGGATTGGCGCGCGACCAGCCCTGCGGCAAGACCTCGTCGAGCCGTGCGATCGTCTCCGCCGTCAGCACCGCGGGAGCGCCTCCGAACCCGGCCAACCGATCGGTCGCGAGAATCCCGAGCCCGCCGCCGTTGGTCAGGATCGCCAGCCGGTTGCCGCGCGGGACGAAGCCGCGACCAAGCAGTTCCGCGCAATCGAACAGTTCGCGAAGGTCATACACCCGCAGCATGCCGGCACGGCGGAAGGCGGCGTCGTAAACGGCATCCGAGCCCGCCAGCGCGCCGGTATGGGTCGCAGCCGCCCTTGCCCCCTGCGCCATCCGCCCCGACTTGACGATGATGACGGGCTTCAGCCGCGCCGCGGCCCGCGCCGCGGACATGAACTTGCGGGCATCCTTGACCGCTTCAAGGTAGATCAGGATCGCCCTGCTGTGATCGTCCAGCGCGAAATAGTCGAGCAGATCGGCGACATCGACATCGAGCTGGTCGCCGATCGAGACGATGCCGGAGAAGCCGAGCCGCCGCTCGGCCGCCCATTCGATCATCGCGGCTGCGACGGCGCCGGACTGCGAAATCAGGGCCACGTTTCCGTCGGAGGGGTGATGCGCCGCAAAGCTCGCATTGAGTTTTGCGCGCGGCACCATCAAGCCGATGCAATTGGGTCCGATCAAGCGCATGCCGTGCATGCGCGCCGTCTGCCCGGCGGTCTCCGCAAGCGAGCCCGCATCGTGGCCGAGACCGGCCGAGAGGATTACCGCGCCGGCGACACCGGCCGCGCCCGCCTCCGCCACGATCTCCGGAACCGCATCCGCCGGCGCACTGATGACGACGAGGTCCGGAACGAAGCCGAGCGACGCCAGATCCGGAACGGCCGGCACGCCGCTGACGTCGCCATATCGCCGATTGACGACCCCGAGCCTGCCGGCGAAGCCGCCCGCCTTGACGTTTCTGAGCACCGCTGCGCCGAGCGACGACGAGCGCGGGCTGCCGCCCATGATCGCCACGCCTCGTGGAAAAAATATCCGTTCCAGGCCAAAGGTCGACATTGCACGATCTCGCTGAAAACGAGCGCAGGCGCCTGCCGCAGTGCCCTCGAAGCAACTCCGCTCTTCGTTCTACAGTTGCAGTTTTGAGCCGAAATGACGGATTCCCGTGGCTCGACTATTGGATGCCCAGCGCCTGCGCCAGGTGGAAGGTCAGCAAGCTCGCGGCATAGGCCAGCGCAAGCATGTAGACGAACGTCACCACCATCCACTTCGCACTGCCGGTTTCGCGGCGGATCACCGCCAGGGTCGAGGCGCATTGCGGGGCGAAGATGTACCAGACCAGCAGCGACAGTGCCGTCGCCAGCCCCCATTTCTGCGCCAGCACCTGGCCGATCTGGTCCGCCGCTTCCTTGCCGCCCTCGATCGAATAGACGGTGCCGAGCGCCGCGACTGCGACCTCACGCGCCGCCATGCCCGGGATCAGCGCCACCGCGATCTGCCAGTTGAAGCCGATCGGCGCCAGCAGCGGCTCGAGCGCGTGGCCGATCATCGCGGCAAAGCTGTAATTGATCGCCGGTCCAGGGGATCCATCGGGCGCAGTCGGGAACGACGCCAGGAACCAGATCAGCACCATCATCGACAGGATCGTGGTGCCGGCGCGATACAGGAACGCCTTGGCACGATTGAGCACGCCGATCGCGATGCTCTTCAGCTGCGGCACCTTGTAGTCGGGCAGCTCCAGCATGAACGGCGCCGGCGCGTGGTCGCGCCACAGAAAGAACTTTGCGACGGCCGAGACGGTCAGCGCGCTGGTGATGCCGGCGGCATAAAGGCCGAACATCACGAGCCCTTGCAAATTGACCCAGCCCCACAGCCTCGTTGCCGGAACGAAGGCCGAGATGATCAGCGTGTAGACCGGAATCCGCGCCGAACAGGTCATCAGCGGCGCGATCAGGATCGTGGTCAGCCGGTCGCGGCGATTGTCGATCACCCGCGTCGCCATGATGCCCGGGATCGCACAGGCAAAGCTCGACAACAGCGGAATGAACGCGCGGCCATGCAACCCGGCGCCGCCCATGATGCGGTCCATCAGGAACGCAGCACGCGCCATGTAGCCGAAATCCTCCAGCAGCAGGATGAACAGGAAGATCATGATGATCTGCGGCAGGAACACGATCACGCTGCCGACACCCGAAATCACGCCGTTCTGCAGGAAGCTTTGCAGCAGGCTCCAGCTATCGGGCAGCACGTCGTGGACCGCTTGCCCGATCACCGAGAAACCGTCCGACAACAGCTCCATCACCGGCTGCGCCCAGCTGAACACCGCCTGGAACATCACGAAAAGGATCAGCGCCAGGATCATCACGCCCCAGACCGGATGCAGCACCACGGCATCGATCTTCGTCGTCAGCGTGTCCGGCTTGGTCGGCATCGTCACTGCGGCGGCGATGATGCGATCCGCCTCGCGCTGCGCGGCCTTGAGATCGGAGATCGTCGGCGTCGTCCACTGGTTGGCGGCCCGTTCCGCTTTCGCGCGGGAGAGGAAGTCGTCGGTCCGGCGCAACAGCTCGTCGACGCCGCCCTTGCGGACCGCGACCGAGGTGACGATCGGCAGGCCAAGCTCCTGCGACAGGCGCTCGAGATTGATGTCGACGCCGCGGCGCCTGGCGATGTCGATCATGTTGAGGACCAGCATCATCGGCCGGCCGACGCGCTTGAGCTCGAGCACGAGGCGGAGCGTCAGCCGCAGATTGGTCGCGTCCGCGACGCAGAGCACGAGGTCGGGAACTTCTTCGCCGGCGAAGCGCCCGAGCACGATGTCGCGGGTGATCTCCTCGTCCGGGCTGCGGCCGCGCAGCGAGTAGGTGCCGGGCAGGTCGAGCACGGTCACGCTGCGGCCCTCCGGCGTGACGAAGCCGCCGGATTTGCGCTCCACCGTGACGCCGGGATAGTTGGCGACCTTCTGGCGGCTTCCGGTGAGACTGTTGAACAGCGAGGTCTTGCCGGTGTTCGGCGCACCGACCAGCGCCAGGCGCAGAGGTACCGTTGTCATTCGACGATCACAGCCATGGCTTCGCTCCGGCGCAGCGCGATGGTGTTGTTGTCGACGCGCACCGCGATCGGGTCGCGCCGGATCATGCCCTCATGCAGGATTTCCACGCGCGCGCCCTCGACGAACCCCATTTCGACCAGCCGTTGCTCCAGCTCCTGCGGCGATAGCGACGATCCCGTCACCAGCGCCTCGAGCCTGAGGATTTTGCCGACAAAACCGCGATCCGCACCACCGAGCCGGATGTCCTTCGAGCTTTTTGGATCGCCTGTCATACGGCCTGTTTTTCAGCAGCTAATCACAGGGTCAAGCATTTGCCCGTGCAAGGTTTTAGAACTCCTAAAAACAGCTGCGACCCACTTCGGCCCGGCGGATTTTCCCCTCGACCACGGCTCGCCGCCAGCCGGGCCGTGTACGGCTGCGTCCGGCAGCGGCCCCGTCGATCGCAAGACCGGTTCGCGGCCTGCCGGGCAATCGACCGCCTCTCGGCTGCGGCCGGCTCCGAACCTCCAGGGCTGGGATTTGCTTCCTCAGGCGCGACGGTTTGCGTTAATGTTCGCCTCGAGTCGGAGCCCCCGTGCAGACCGCACAACCTAGTTCGCTGAGACTGCTGCAATGGATGATGGCCGCGTCGCTGGCCCTTCCGCTGGCGCTGTTCTTGTTCGCCTCCGCGATGTCCTGGGTCTCGACCAACGAGGCCGCCGACCGCGAGATCGAGCGCACGCTCGACGTGGCCCACGAGCACGCCCTCAAGGTGTTCGAGACCATCGACGGCAGCCTCTCGGAAATCGCCGAGATGATCCGCGGCCTGCCCGATGACGGCATCGCCGCGCGCGAGGAGAGCCTGCATCAGCGGCTGGGCCAGCTCACGGCGTCGCTGCCGCAGATGAAATCGGCCTGGATCTTCGACGCCAGGGGTCACGCCCTCGCCAACAGCCTGACGGTGCCGGCCCCCGACATCGATTTCTCCGATCGCGACTACTTCAGGGCGCAGGTCGACGGCGACGCCGGCACCTTCATCAGCGAGGCAATGAAGCCACGTGCCCCCTATCAGGGATCGGCGTTCTTCGGCGTCAGCCGCCGGCGCAGCCACGAGGACGGCAGCTTCGGCGGCGTCATCCAGGCGTCCGTGCTGCCCGAATATTTCGAGAATTTCTACGCTCGGATCGGGCGCGAGCGCGGCAGCTTCTTCGCCCTGATCCGCGCCGACGGCGCGGTGTTGGCGCAATTCCCTGTCATCGACCACCCGTTCCGGTTCGAGCCGAGCGGTGACCTCGGACAACAGCTCACCGCCAATCCGCTCTCCGGCCTCTTTACGATGATCTCGCCGGCCGACGGCATCGAACGGCGGTTGGGTTATCGGCGGCTTGCGGAATACCCGATCTATGTCGCCGCCGGCCTCGAGACCGCGGCGATCCGCGCGCGCTGGATCAGCGCCATGGCCCAGCATCTGATCTTCGGGGTGCCGGCCACCGCCCTGCTGTTCCTGCTGCTCGCGCTGGCCTTCCGCCGAACCAAGCATCTGCAAAGGGAGGCCAGCCGGCGCATGGAGGCCGAGGAGGCGCTGCGGCACGGCCAGCGGCTGGAAGCGCTGGGACAGCTCACCGGCGGCGTCGCTCACGACTTCAACAATCTCCTGACCGTGATCCGCGGATCGGTCGACATGTTGCGGCGGCGGGATCTGCCGGAGCCGCGGCGGCAGCATTACATCGATGCGATCTCCAACACCGTGAACCGCGCCGCCAAGCTGACCGGACAGCTCCTGGCGTTCGCGCGGCGGCAGGCCCTCAAGCCCGAGGTGTTCGACGCCGTCCAGAGCGTGCAGACGCTGAGCGAGATGATCGCAACCCTGATCGGGTCGCGCATCGAGATCGTCACCGAGGTGCCGGACGTGCCCTGCCTGATCAACGCCGATGCAGGCCAGTTCGAGACCGCTGTGATCAACATGGCGGTGAACGCGCGCGACGCCATGGCCGGCACCGGCCGGCTCACGATCGCGGTGCGTCGGGCCGACGCGCTGCCGTCCGGGTTCAGCAGTCCACCGAGCCCGCACGGCCACGTCGCGGTATCGGTGGCCGATACCGGAATCGGGATTCCGCCGGAATTGCTGGGCCGCATCTTCGAGCCGTTCTTCACCACCAAGGAGGTCGGCCAGGGCACCGGCCTCGGTCTGTCGCAGGTGTTCGGCTTCGCCAAGCAGTCCGGCGGCGAGGTCGACGTGGCGAGCGAGGTCGGCAAGGGCGCGACCTTCACGCTCTATCTGCCGCGCGCGACCGGCACCGGCCGCGCGCAATCACTGCTCCCAGAGGACACGGCGGCACATGCGAGCGGCACCTCGGTGCTGGTTGTCGAAGACAATCCCGAGGTCGGAAACTTCGCCGTCGATGCGCTGACCCAGCTCGGCAACACCGCCGTGCTGGTCGACAACGCCACCCACGCGCTGGAGGAGCTCGCAACCGACGCCGATCGATTCGACGTGGTGTTCACCGACGTCGTGATGCCCGGCATGAGCGGTATCGAGCTCGCGCAGGAAATCCGCCGGCAAGGTCTCGACGTGCCGATCGTGCTCGCGAGCGGTTACAGCCAGGTGCTGTCGCAGCAGGGCAGCTACGGTTTCGAGCTGCTGCAGAAACCCTATTCCGCCGAGCAGCTGCTGCGCGCGCTGCACAAGGCGGCACGCTCGAACCGGGTCAGGCGGCACCAGGCGCCGGCGTGATGGGACGGCACCGAGTGGGTGACGCGACCCGAAGCAAATTCGGTGTCATCACCCGCGCATACGTCGGCGTCTTTGGCGAGTGAGGGACGCACTCTGGACGGGTTCCCTCTCCGCAAGGGAGAGGGAGCCCGACCAGCGCGCTCTCTTCACTATCGCTGCAGGGGCGAACGAAACGAGACCCCGTGACCGTTGGAGTCCCCATCAAAACCGGCTATGCATGCGCCGCTTTCGACGAGGACGACACTTGATCCCCAGTAACGATACGTCGCCGGCGCCGTTCGGCGCGTTGGCGCCGAATGCGGCGCAGGCCGCCATCATCCGCCTTGCGCACAACAGCGGACTTAAGCGCGGCGCATTCCGCCCGTGGCTGTCGCGCCTCGTCAACCTGTTCGGCTCGGGACCGCTCGACGTGCTCTATCAGGGCGCCTCGTTCCGCTTCTATCATCAGGCGAGCGCGACCGAGCGCGGCGCGCTGTTCAATCCCGACTACAATCTCCAGGAGCTCGACTTCCTGCGACGGCATGTCGGCGCGGGCGGCATCTTCGTCGATCTCGGTGCCAATGTCGGCACCTATGCGCTGGCGCTGGCGCGCGATGTCGGGCCCACCGGCAAGGTGATCGCGATCGAGCCGCATCCGGTGACGCATACGCGACTCAAGTTCAACACCGAAGCCTCCGGCTATGCGCAGGTGCGGCTCGTCGCGGCTGCAGCCGGCCCGACCGACGGCGAATTGATGATCGAGACCGACGGCGACAATCTCGGCGCCAGCCATATCGTTACCGGTACGCCCACCGGCAAGGCGTTCAAGGTGCCCTCGCTGCGGCTGCAACGCATCCTCGAAGAGGCCGGCGCGACCAAAGTCGACGCACTCAAGATCGACGTCGAAGGTTTCGAGGACCGGGTGCTGATCGGCTTCTTCCACGATGCGCCCGAGGCGCTGTGGCCGCACGCGGTGGTGATCGAGCATCTCTCGCAGGACGAATGGACCGACGATTGCCTCGCGGACATGCACGCGCGTGGTTACGTCGAGCAGGGCCGGACGCGAAGCAATACGCTGCTGACGCGGGAATGAGGGTTGCCCGCTCTCACCCCGTCATTGCGAGGAGCTTGCGACAAAACTGCAAGGCAGCTTTGCGCAGAAGCGACGAAGCAGAGAAGGGAGGCTCGCAATGATCGACCACATCGGCTTCTCGGTCTCGGATTATGCGCGTGCCAAGGCGTTCTATCAGACCGCGCTGGCGCCGCTCGGCTACAGCCTGATCATGGAAGTGCCCGCGGAGCTGACCGGCCATGAGCCTGCGGCCGGCTTCGGTGCCAACGGCAAGCCGGATTTCTGGATCGGCGGCGAAGGCGCGATGAACAAGCCGGTGCACATCGCGATCGTTGCGAAGGATCGCGCCACCGTGGATGCGTTCTACAAGGCCGCGCTGTCGGCCGGCGGCCGCGACAATGGTCCGCCCGGCATCCGCGCGCACTATCACCCGAACTATTACGGCGCGTTCGTGCGCGATCCCGATGGTCACAACATCGAGGCGGTCTGTCACTCGCCGGAATGAACTTGTCGCGCGGGAACGTCGCCATCCGCCGTCGGTTGTCGCTTCGCCATTTTGATGGAGCGATGAATGATCACGGTGCGTTCCGACATGGTCAGGAACCCGACGGGCCTGATGCCGGAGCCGATCGAGCCGCCCGGGATTCCGCCGGCGACGCCGGGAACACCGAGTGAACCGCCGCCGGGAATCCCTCCAGGCAATCCCAATCCGGAGATTCCACCGCCGGTGCACGACCCCGGCGAACCGCCGCGGCCGGATGAACTGCCAGGCAACATGCCCGATGAACTGCCGGTGCCGGGACCGCCCGGCCCGACCGCACCGCCGCCCGCGACGGACTGTTCAGACGCTCGGTGAGCCGCCCCGGCAACGGCTCGTGAGGGAGTTTCGACGCCGTCTTTTCCATGTCCGGGCGTTTCTTCTGAATGCGTGCTGAACAAACGCGCATGCAACCCGTTATGATGTCGAAATAAAGTACCCTCCTGATTCGTTTCCCGCCACAATCCGGCCTAACGGCTGGCTGTTCATCGTCCCGCCGAACAGTTCGGTTATTACCCGTCCTTCCTGCCCCGACGCTCCGCCGAGGATTCCAGATATCATGACAAAGCTTCGTCTCGTGCTGCTTGCCACGACTGCGCTGACGTTGATGCAGTTCGCCGCCTCAGCTTCGCACGCACAAACCTCGCCGCTGGTCGTCGCACAGGCGCAGCCGAAGGAAGAGCTTGGCCCGGATGGAAAGCCGAAGCCGCGTCCGGCGCCGGGCGCTCCCGCTCGACCGACGCCGCCCGCTGCCGCGCCGCATCCGGCGCCACCGCCACCAGCCGCGCCGGCACGCCCGACGCCTCCGCCGCCTGCGGCAGCTCCGGCACATCCTGCCCCGCCGCCGGCAGCCGCACCGGCCCGTCCAGCACCGCCGGCCCCGCCAGCGGCAGCACCGGCGAGACCCACACCAACCCCGCCGCCCGCTGCAGCTCCCGCGCGCCCCGCTCCCCCGGCGCCGCCGGCGGCTGCGCCGGCACGGCCGGCTCCGACTCCGCCGCCCGCTGCGGCACCCGCGCGTCCTACTCCGCCGGCGGCCGAACCGGCGCGTCCGGCTGCGCCGCCGCCCGCGGCGGCCCCGTCTCACGTCCCGCCGACACCAGCCCCGAATGCGGCTCCGGCAGCTCGCCCCTCGACATTGCCGGCCACACCCGCTCCCGCGGCGCCGCCGGCTCCTGGTGCACGACCGGCCCCTGGCACTCCACCGGCGGCCGCGCCGGCTCCCGGTGCAAGGCCGGCTCCGGGTACACCGCCCGCCGCCGCGCCGGCCCCGACGCCGCCGGCCGGTGGCGCACAGCCGCCTGCACGTCCCGGTACCTTGCCCGGACAGCCCCCGGCTGCGGCCCCAGCGGCGCCGGCTCCGGGCCAGCAGGGACGCCCCAATGTGCTGCCCGGAACGCAGCCTCCGGCCGCCGCGGCACCGCCCGCTGCCGCGCCGACGATCGCGCGCCCGGCCGGCCCGCCGGCACCCACAATCGTCCCCGGGTCGGCGGCGGCGACACCGCCGCCCAACAAGCCGCAATACGCCCCGCCGATGGCTTCATCGGCCTTCCGCGCCGCGCCCCAGGTGGCAGCGCCGCTGCCGCCGCCGCCGCGGCGTGACCTGACTCCACTCGCCGTCGGCGCGGGCTTCGTCGCCGGCGCGATCGTCGGCGCGACCATCGCCGACCTGCAGGGTCAGCGACAGGTGGTCGTCGAAGGTGGCCGCACCGTCTATACCGAACCGGATCGGGTCATCGTCGTCGATCCGAGCGGACAGGCTTATGTCCGCGGCGACGATCTCTACCGCTTCCGTTACGGCGCCCGCGACATCCGCACCGAGACGGTCGGCGGCGAGACGCGCACCATCGTGATCCGTCCCGACGGCAGCCAGATCATCACGGTGGTCGGCCCCGACGGCCAGTTGCTGCGCCGGATCCGCAGGGGTCCGGACGGCCGCGAACTCGTCATCATCGACAACACTTATCGCGATCCGCGCGCAGTCGGCGGCTTCTATGTCGATCTGCCGCCGCCGGTGGTGCGTATCCCCTATGATCGCTACATCGTCGCAGCCGACGCAGCTTCGCCCGACCTGATCTACGAAACCATGGAAGCTCCGCCGGTGGACCGGATCGACCGTCGCTATACGCTCGAGGAGATCCGCTACAGCCCGAACGTGCGCATGCTGATGCCGTCGATCGACGTCAACACCATCAACTTCGACTCCGGCTCGTGGGCGATTCCACCGGACCAGGCGGCAAAGCTGCAGGCGATCGCCGACGGCCTCAACCGGGCGATCCAGCGCAACCCGCGCGAGGTGTTCCTGATCGAGGGCCATACGGATGCGACCGGCAACGACACCGACAATCTGTCGCTGTCCGATCGCCGTGCGCAGTCCGCGGCCGAACTGCTGACACAGCAGTTCAACGTGCCGGCCGAGAACCTGACGTCGCAGGGCTATGGCTCGCAATATCTGAAGGAGCAGACCGACGGACCAAGCCGCATCAATCGCCGCGTCACCGTCCGCCGCATCACCCCGCTGCTCACCGGCGACGCCAGCGCGCCGCGCTGAGCGCGTGCAGGATCAAAAATCAAAATGGCCGGGAGCGATCCCGGCCATTTTTGTTTGGGCGTGCGAAGAGACATCGAAGCCAGCGGGGCGCTTGCTTCACCTCGCTTGCGGGAAGAGCCCTGATCGCAGATGCGATCCGGGTGAGGGGTACAGGTTGGTCAACACACATCACTCGCGGAGATGCCCCTCACCCCAACCCACTCCCCGCAAGAGCGGGGCGAGGGGCGCAGCATCGACGCTGCCATCACCGCGCCATCTGCTGCGGATCGTAGAAGAACCGCTCCTCGATCAGTTCGTCACCGCGCCAGGTCTGCCAGGCGACCTCCTCCATGCTGCGGACCTTGCCGTCCTTGCCGGTGAACTCGAACCGCCAGCAGATTGCGGAGTGGTCGCCATCGAGCATCAGCGGCCCGAGTCGCTTGGTCTTCACGCCGGCGACCGACGCCAATACGGCCGCCTCGCGCGCCGCAAGCGCCTCGCGGCCGACGCGCCATTCGCCGTCATTTTCCTGGGTGCGGGCGTCGGCAGCATAGAAATTCGTGATCGCGCCGACATGGTCGTTGCATTCGACGGTATCGGCGAAGGCTCGCAGGGTCTCGAGTGAAGGCATGAAGGTCTCCCGGTTTGTCAGAGCCGGCTGATTATTTACCGACTCGTGGTCGGTATTTACCGACTAAAGGTCGGTAAGTCAATTGGCGCGGCGCTGGAACTGGGCTAGACAGGTGACATGGCAACCCAGGCCGAACGGCGCGAGAAGACCAGGAACTCAATCGTCAAGGCGGCGCGACGCATCTTCGGCGAGCGCGGCTTTGCCGCGACGACGATGGACGAGATCGCGGCGGGCGCGCGGGTTGCAAAAGGCGCGGTCTATCATCACTTCGCGACCAAGGAGGCGGTGTTCGAGGCGGTGTTCGAACAGGTCTCGCTCGACCTCGTCGCCGATCTCGACCGCATCTCGCGTGCCGAGAACGATCCGCTCGCCGCGATGGCGGCGGGAACGCAGGGCTATTTCGCGGCCTGTTCCAAGGGCCCGACCGGCCAGATCATCTTGCGGGACGGCCCCGCTGTGCTCGGCTGGGAGCGCTGGCGCGAGATCGACGCCAGGCATTTCGGCGGCAAGTTTCCGCGCGCGATCGCCGCTGCGATGGAGGCCGGCGTGATAGCGAAGCAGCCGATCGAGCCGTTGGCGCGACTGTTGCTCGGCGCAGTGACGGAGGCCGCGGTCGCGGTGTCGGGCGGACACGATATCGGCAAGGCGGGCACGGATTACGCGCGCGCATTCCGCTCGCTGCTGGATGCGTTGCGGGTGAAGTAGCGCACGATCCCTCCCATGCCGGGACGACCTGAGTTTGTGGCCGCTGCCCGCGCCCCTCAGTCCTTGTCGTTCTCGAGCTGGAAGATCTGCGCACCCTCCCCGCTCGAGATCAAACCGGTCTTGCCGTAAAGACCGAGCTTGGCGCGGGTGTCGGCAATGTCGAGGTTACGCATCGTCAATTGCCCGATGCGGTCGGCGGGCGTGAAGGCGGCGTCTTCCACCTTCTCCATGCTCAGCCGCTCCGGCGCGTAGGTCAGGTTCGGGCTCTCGGTGTTGAGAATGGAATAGTCGTTGCCGCGGCGAAGCTCGAGCGTCACCTCGCCGGTGACGGCGCGCGCCACCCAGCGCTGCGCGGTCTCGCGCAGCATCAGCGCCTGCGAGTCGAACCAGCGTCCCTGATAGAGCAGGCGCCCGAGCCGCAGCCCGCTGATGCGATACTGCTCGATCGTATCCTCGTTGTGGATGCCGGTGACGAGTCGCTCATAGGCGATGTGCAGCAGGGCCATGCCGGGCGCTTCATAGATGCCGCGGCTCTTCGCCTCGATGATCCGGTTCTCGATCTGGTCGCTCATGCCGAGACCATGGCGGCCGCCGATCGCATTGGCTTCGAGGAACAGCGCGACCGGATCGGCAAAACTCTTGCCGTTGAGCGCGACCGGCTGGCCCTCCTCGAAGCGCACCACGACCTTCTCGGGCCTGACATCGCAATCGCCGCGCCAGAACGGCACGCCCATGATCGGGTTGACAATGGTGATGCCGCTGGAAAGGCTCTCGAGATCCTTGGCCTCGTGGGTGGCGCCGAGCAAATTGCTGTCGGTCGAATAGGCCTTCTCCGCGCTCATCTTGTAGGCGAAGCCCTGCGCGGTCATGAATTCAGACATTTCGGCGCGGCCGCCGAGTTCGTCGATGAACTGCTGGTCGAGCCAGGGCTTGTAGATGCGCAGGCTCGGATTGGTGAGCAGGCCGTAGCGATAGAAGCGCTCGATGTCGTTGCCCTTGTAGGTCGAGCCGTCGCCCCAGATGTTGACGCCGTCCTCCTGCATCGCGGAGACCAGCATCGTGCCGGTCACGGCGCGGCCGAGCGGGGTGGTGTTGAAATAGGTGAGGCCGCCGGTCGAGATGTGGAAGGCGCCGGACTGGATCGCGGCGATTCCTTCATGGACCAGCTGCGTGCGGCAATCCACCAGGCGTGCCTTCTCGGCGCCGAAATCCATCGCCTTGCGGGGGATCGCGTCATAATCCGCCTCGTCGGGCTGACCGAGATTGGCGGTGTAGGCGAACACGCGGGCGCCCTTCTGCTTCATCCACAAAAGCGCTGCTGACGTGTCGAGACCACCGGAGAAGGCGATGCCGACTTTCTCTCCCTTGGGCAGGCTTTTCAGGATCGTGGTCATGAGGCGTCCAATCGGTCAGGTCGGTTGCGGTTTGGCTGCGCGAATAACAAATTTCGCTGCCTTGAGCACGCGTTTAATGACGTTTACAGCCCCTTTGGCGCCACTGCGCCGCTCACGCGTGCGGGGCCGACGTCGCGGCCGCGCCAGCGCTGCATCGCCCGGTAGCCGGGCCATGCCAACCGCGTCAGCGCCGAGTCGACCTGGGCATCGGTCAGGCGGGTCGCGGCCCAGCGGTAGATCAGGGCATAGGCCAGCCAGACCACCAGGAAGGAGACGAGGCCGGCGATTGCCACGTCGGTGAAGAAATGCCCGCCGAACGCCATCCGTAAGCCGCTGGTTGCAATGCCGAACACGGTGGCCCCGACATAGGCGAGCGGCCGCCAGGCGGGCGGCGCCAGCGCCGCCGGCGCATAGGTCCAGAACGCGGTCGCGCCTTCGCCGGAAAAGAACGAGCAGTTGCGCGCGCAATCGCCGCGCGGATCCCACCACGGCACGAATTTCAAGTCACCGCCGAACTGCATCACCACCACAGGCCGCGGCCGGCCCCAATAGCTCTTGAAGGTGAGATTGGTGAGCAGACCAGCGGACAGAAGCATCGTTGTGAGCAGGAAGATCGCCGCGCGGGGCGACATCAGCATCGGGCGGTCGGGCCGGATGAACTTCACCACGATCGCAACGATCGCCGGCAGCACCAGGCCCCAGGCGATCCACATCGCCGCATCGCGCGCGAACGACGCGAGCGCATCGAGCTTCAGCGGAAAGGTTTTCTGCGCAACGTCGTAGAACAGCGCTGCCAGCTTCAGGTCGAGCTCGGGGTAGATCCCGAACACGAGGCCAATGACGAACGCTAGCGCAAGCGCGATGACGAGTCCGGTCCGGTTCATGGCGCGCGGTTTAGCCGAGGCAGCGGGGCATGGGAAGCTTCACGGCTGCGGGCGCGATTGCGAGGGCAGCGGCGGCGGCCGCGAGGGACGCGACGGCGCGCGCCAGGCGCCGGCGGTGCGGCCGGCGACCAGCCAATAGACCAGCCCCGCGACGATGCCGGCGCCAGTCATGATCTCCATGTGCCGGCGCACGATGCCCTCGAAATGCATCGTATCGGGATCGAACGGCACGAGGCCGAGATAGCAGGCCGCGCCGACGATGGCGCCTCCGACGGCATAGGCCAGCACGCTTCTGATGTCGAATGCCTCGGTGACCAGCACGATGATCAGCGCCGGCAACAGCGCGAAGCCGGAAATGAAGATGAAGCCGAAGCCGAGCACGACGTCGATCGCGTTCTGGTCGATCGGCGCGTCCGGCAGGTTGCTGATCTCGGGATAGAGCACCGCGCCGACCACGATGATCCCTGCCACGAAGCAGGCCAGCAGAAAGGCGAAGGCGACGACGAACAGGCGGCCGATCAAGGCCATGTCAGGTTTCCTCCGTCACCGCGAGCGAAGCGAGGCAATCCATCTCGCAACTTGCCGAGACATGGATTGCTTCGTCGCTTCGCTCCTCGCAACGACGAATTGCACGGAGGCCACGATCAATCCGTCATCGCCATCGCGCGCAGCGCCTGGCGCTCGCGCGCGGAAAGCTTTTCGGTCTCCGACTTGAGCTGGCCGCAGGCGGCGAGGATGTCGCGGCCGCGCGGCGTGCGCACCGGCGAGGAATAGCCGGCGTTGAAGATGTATTCGGAGAATTTCTCGATCTGCTCCCAGTCGGAGCACTCGTAGGCCGTGCCCGGCCAAGGATTGAACGGGATCAGGTTGATCTTGGCCGGGATGCCCTTGAGCAGCTTGACCAGGAGCCGCGCGTCATCAAGCGAATCGTTGACGCCCTTCAGCATCACATATTCGAAGGTGATGCGACGCGCGTTCGACGCGCCGGGATAGTCGCGGCAGGCCTGCAGCAATTGTTGAATCGGATATTTGCGGTTCAGCGGCACCAGCTCGTCGCGCAGCTCATCGCGGACCGCGTGCAGCGAGATCGCCAGCATCACGCCGATCTCCTCTCCGGTACGCTTGATGTTCGGCACCACACCGGAGGTCGACAGCGTGATGCGGCGGCGGGAAATGCCGATGCCCTCGTTGTCGGCGACGATCAGCAGCGCATCGCGCACCGCGTCGAAATTGTAGAGCGGCTCGCCCATCCCCATCATCACGATGTTGGTGACGCGGCGCGAGCCGTCCTCGCGGTCGGCCCAATCATTAAGACGGTCGCGCGCCACCATCACCTGGCCGACGATCTCGCCGGCGGTGAGGTTACGCACCAGCCGCTGCGTGCCGGTGTGGCAGAACGCGCAGTTCAGCGTGCAGCCAACCTGCGAGGAGACACACAGCGTGCCGCGGTCGGTCTCGGGGATGTAGACGCACTCGACCTCGTGCGGCCGCTCGACCTTGTCGCCGCTCGGCAGGCGGAGCAGCCATTTGCGGGTGCCGTCATTGGAGATCTGCTCGGCGACCACTTCGGGGCGGTCGACGGTGAAATGCTTCTCAAGCTCGGCGCGCATGTCCTTCGAGACATTGGTCATCTCGTCGAAGCTTTTGGCGCCGCGGAAGTACATCCAATGCCAGAGCTGCTGCGTGCGCATCTTGCGCTGCGACGGCGCAACGCCGATCTCGCCGAGGCGATCGGCGATCTCGGCGCGCGACAGCCCGATCAGCGAGGGCTTCGCCGGCGGCACATAGGTTTCGAGCGGAACCTTTTCGACCAGCGCGCTGGCGCCCGATGCGGCTGGGGTGATCACGGTGTCGGTCATGAAACCTCAAATAGGCCTTCCAGACCGGGCTGGAAAGCCATCAAATGCGCGGAATTGAGCGCGCCTCGAGCGTCTTCAAGCGAAGTGGATACCGGTTCGCGTAAAGAAAACGCGTCAAAACAAGAAGCTAATGCCGGCAGTCCTGCGACAGCCGGTCGAGCGCCTGCGACAGGCCCTTGAGCGAGAACGTATCCGTCGTCTCGGTGCCCTTGGCCGAGACGGCCTTGACCGTCACATCGGCCGATTTGCGCATGGCTTCCACCATCCGTTCCTCCTCGGCCGCGTTCTTGATCCAGAGACCGTCGCCCTGGGTATACATCGCATACGACGCGCCACCGACCTGGAGGGTCGATTCGGAGCCCGGTTTCAGCGCATAGCCGATCATGATCGAGACTTCGTTGACGACCTTTTCCGCCGGACGGGTCGAGACGAAGGCATAGGCCGGATCGCGCGGCCGGTTCGGCGGGTTGGTCTTCGACGACGACGGCTTGGCCAGCGCGAAGCAGACCTTCTTGCCGTTGGGCGCCGCCGTATAGGCGCCCCAGGTGCCGAACTGGCCGATCAGCGTCGGCTCCGCACCGCCGGCCGCGGCGGTCGCGGCCGCCGGAGCAGGTTTGGTCGGCTCCTTCTTCGGCGCAGCCTGCGCCGACGCGAGCGAAATGACCCCGCAAAGCAGTCCGCTTGCCACCAGCGATGTCAGTTTTTCCCGCACGGACAATTGGTTCCCCCATCATTGTGACTGGAAGATGGCCCGGCGATTCCCCCACTGCCGGTGCGGGTGGATAACCGGGAAACGCTTGTTTGGGAAGGCAGTTACGGTTCGACGACGACGCTGGCGACGGCGGAACCTCGCATCACCCTTCATCACGTCTTGGCGCGCGCCGCGCGCTGATTCTCCCACTGTTCGTCGGTCCATTGCAGCAGGTCCTCGGCGCCGGAACTGCGCAGGTGCATGCCGCCGTCCTGCACCACCATCTCGCCATTGATGTAGCCGGCCTGGTCCGAGATCAGGAAGCTTGCAAGGTTGGCGAGTTCGGAATGCTCGCCGGGGCGGCCGAGCGGATTGCGATGCGCCCAGCTCTCGCTGCGGCCCTCGGGACGCAGCTGCCCGGTCGCGCCCGGTGTCGGGAACGCGCCGGGTGCGATCGCGACCGTACGGATGCCCTTCGGCCCCCATTCGACGGCGAGGCTCCTGGTCATCGCCAGCACCGCGGTCTTGGCCATCGACGACGGCACGGTGAAGGCGCGGCCCGTGATGGTCGAGGTCGAGAGGATCGAGAGCACGACGCCCTTGTGCTTGCCCTCGATCCAGCGTCGGCCGGCGGCGAGCGTGCAGTACATCGTGCCGTGCAGCGTCGGTGCCAGGATCGCGTCCGCCGCACGGAATGACAGATGCTCGCTCTGCGCGATGAAGGTTGCGGCAGCATTGTTGACGAGAATGTCGATCGGCGCATCCTGCCAGATCAGGTCCATCATCGCCTCGACAGCGGCGCCATCGCGGATATCGCAGCGTGCGGTGGATGCTTTGGCGCCGAACTCGCTGCGGAACTTGGCTGCGGTCTCCTCGAGCAATTCCAGCCGCCGGCCGCAGATGATCAATTCGGCGCCGAGTTCGGCAAAGCGGCGGCCCATCGCCGCGCCAAGACCGGAGCCGCCGCCGGTGATCAGGATGCGCTTGCGTGCCAGCAGGCCTGTTTCAAACATAGTTTGATCCCTCCGCTTTATATTGTCGCTCCGCCGCAAATCCGGCATGAAGCTTTCAGTCCTTTTGCGTCCGAAACTCAGGTGTGTCCATGAAAGCCATCCTCTGCTCGCAATACTGTCAACCCGACGATCTCGTGCTGGCTGACGTTCCGGATCCGGTGGCCGGACCCGGCGAAGCCGTGATCGCGATCAAGGCGGCGGCGCTGAACTTCTTCGATATCCTGATGATCCAGGGCAAGTACCAGATCAAGCCGCCGTTCCCGTTCTCGCCGGCCGCGGAAGTCGCCGGCATGATCGAGAGCGTCGGCGAGGGCGTGACCGATCTGAAGCCCGGCGATCGCGTCGTCGCCTCCTGCGGCCATAACGGCGCGCGCGACAAGATCGCTTTGCCCGCGAACTCCATCGTGAAGATTCCCGACAATCTCGACTACGATCGCGCCGCCGGCATCATCATCATCTACGGCACCGCGCTGCATGCCCTGGAAGATCGCGCCAGCCCGAAGCCAGGCGAGACGCTCGCAGTGCTCGGTGCCGCCGGCGGCACCGGCCTCGCCGCCTGCGAGCTCGGCAAGCTGATGGGGCTGAAGGTGATCGCGTGCGCCTCGTCGGACGAGAAGCTCGAATTCGCCAGGCAGCACGGTGCCGAGCTGACGCTGAACTACGCCAAGGAAGATCTGAAGGAAGGCCTGCGCCGGCTGACCAATGGCAAGGGCGCAGACATCATCTTCGATCCGGTCGGCGGTTCCTACGCCGAGGCCGCGCTGCGCTCGACCGCATGGGAAGGCCGCTTCCTGGTGATCGGCTTTGCCGCAGGCGACATCCCGAAGATGCCGCTCAACCTCGCGCTGCTGAAGGGCTGCGACATCAGGGGCGTGTTCTGGGGTGCCTGGGCCCGGCTCAATCCGGACAAGAACCGCAAGAACCTCGAGAAGCTCGTGCAATGGACCGCGGAAGGCAAGATCTCCTCGCACGTCGATCGCACCTTCCCGCTCTCACAGACCGCCGAAGCCTTGAAGGTGCTCGCCGGCCGCAAGGCGATGGGCAAGGTGATCCTGCATCCGGGAAGCTGAGGAGCCGTAGCCCGGATGAAGCGCAGCGAAATCCGGGACGGTCCACCCACGGGCGAGAAAGACACCGGATTGCGCTTCGCTCCATCCGGGCTACGCAGCCACGAAGGCTGCGCGACGCTCACTCCTCCGCGAACGTGCCGCGCTTCAACGCGGCGCGTGCTGCGTCGCGGTGCTCCGGCGTGATGTGGCCTGCCACCAGGCGGATCGCGGTTGCGAGGATCGCGGCGTCGTCGGTGTAGCCGAGGATCGGCATCATGTCGGGAATGAAATCGAACGGCAGGATGAAGTAGGCGATCGCCCCGAGCAGCGCCGCCTGCACATGGCGCGGGGTCTCGCGATCGAACGCGCAGTAATAGGCGGCGAGCAGGTCCTCGGCGAACGGCAATTTCGCCACTACCTTCTTGAACTTGATCCAGAAGCGGCGGCGCACGCTGTCGCGGTCCTGCGCCAGCCGATCGGCAGGTTCAAATCCCACGCTGTGCTCGGTCGTTGCCATCGCAAGGTCCCTCGGCGCCGCGCGCCGGTCCGGCCGCGGTCAGCGAGAATCTGGGGATGTCGACTGACCGCCGCAAGGCTGCTCAGCCGACCCCGAGCTGCCGTGCGATGGCGTTCATGGCCTTGGCGAGATCGATGTCCCGCTTGGTGACCCCGCCGACTTCGTGGGTCGCCAGCACGACCTCGACCGTCTTGTAGACATTCTTCCATTCCGGGTGATGGTCATTCCTCTCGGCGACCAGGGCTGCGCGCGCCATGAAGCCGAAGGCCTCGTTGAAATCCCTGAACACGAAGGTCTTGGCGATCGCCTCGCGGCCCTCGGTCTCCGACCAGCCCGCCAGTTCCCAGAGCGCCGCCTTTTTTGCTTCCGCTGTCAGCCGTTCGACCATGGCAACCCTCCCGTTTGGTCCTGATCTTACCCCAACAAAGCGCCTGCGGGATGGGATCCATGCCGAAATTAAGGCCGAAATCGCGTCCCATCGCCGCTGGTAACCATGACGGAGATGTAACATCTGAGGACTGCGGAATTTGCTACAATTACGCAAAATAACCGCGTTGGTACTTCTGGAATTGAGCCCAATCGATCGTTTGCGAGACCGATGACCGACGGCCCCGGCCCCGCCAATATTCCCCCCAGACCGCCCCGTACGGCGCGGCAGCGAATCGCATTCGTGCTGATCGCAGGCGCACTCGCGATCGTCGGCACGCTGGCCGCGGGCTATTATTTCGCGATGCGCCCGGTGACCCTGCGCATCGCCGTCGGGCCGCCCAACAGCGACGACCTCAAGCTGGTGCAGACGCTGGCGCAGGCTTTCAACAATCAGCAGCACAGCCAGGTCAAGCTTCGACCGGTGCCAACCGACGGCGCGCCGGCCAGCGCGCAGACGCTCGCCGACGGCAAGGCCGATCTCGCCATCATCCGCGGCGATCTCGAAGTGCCGAAGAACGCGCAGGCGGTTGCGACCTTGCGCAAGAATGTCGTGGTGATGTGGGTTCCGCCCGCCGCGAAAGGCAGGGGCAGAAAGGCCGCGAAGATCACCAAGATCGCCCAGCTTGCCGGCCACAAGATCGGCGTCGTCGGCCGCACCCAAGCCAACGTCAATCTGCTGAAGATGATCCTGCTGCAATACGGCGTCGATCCGATGAAGGTCGATATCGTCCAGTTCCCGGCGAACGAGGCCGTCGAGGCGATCCGCAACCAGAAGGCCGACGCCTATCTCGCCGCGGGTCCCGCCAACAGCAAGATCACGATCGACGCGATCACGGCGTCGAGCCACGACGGCGGCGAGCCCACCTTCCTCGCCATCGACGCCTCGGAGGCGATCGCGCAGAACCATCCGGCCTATGAGGCTGCTGAAATTCCGGCCGGCTCGCTCGGCTCCGCCGAGCGGCCCGACGACGAGCTCAAGACCATCAGCTTCTCGCACCACATCGTTGCCCGAAGGAGCCTGTCGGATTCGACCGTCGCTGCATTCACCCGGCAATTGTTCTCGATCCGCCAGTCGCTCAAGAACGAATTCCCGCTCGCCGCCAAGATCGAGACGCCCGACACCGACAAGGATGCCACCATCCCCGTGCATCCGGGCGCGGCCGCCTTCGTCGACGGCGAGGAGAAGACCTTCCTCGACCGCTACAGCGATTACATCTGGTGGAGCCTGATGGCGTTCTCGGCGATGGGCTCGGCCGGTGCGTGGTTCGCCGGCTATCTGAAGCAGGACGAGCGCAACACCAACACCTCGCAGCGCGACCGCCTTCTCGAGATGCTGCGGACGGCGCGGCATAGCGACTCCACCGACGAGCTCGACCAGATGCAGGCCGAGGCCGACGACATCCTGCGCGACACCCTGGTGTGTTTCGAGCACGGCGCGATCGAGCAGGGCACGCTGACCGCGTTCAACATCGCGCTGGAGCAGTTCCACAACGCGGTCGCCGACCGCAAGGCGCTGCTGATCAGCATGCCGCAGAATTTGCAGCGCACCGCGACGCAATTCCGGGCGGCGGGGACGGCGTAACGCTTCATATCCCTTCGAACCAGCGCCCTGCGGCGATCTCAGTAGGAGAACCCCGGCGGTGGAGCCAGGGGCTTACCCCTCTCCCCACCCTCCCCCACAAGGGGGAGGGAGCCTGACCGGCGTGCTCACCTGACAAAAAACCAACGGTGTCTTCATGAGCAAATTTCGTCCGCCCCTGTAATCTCTCCGTCATGGAATTTTTCTAGGTCTTTGCGCGCTTGCGGCGCATTTTCTGTGCCGCGACCCCGAGGAGGCCCCCATGACAATCCGGTTTTCGCGCAAGATCACCCGCAGACGTTTTCTGTCCACCACGGCCGCGACCGGCGTCGGCCTCGTTGCGATGCCGTATCTCTCCCGCGCCGCCGATCGGCCGGTGATCACCCATGGCGTGCAATCCGGCGATGTCGGCGTCGACGGCGGCGTGGTCTGGGCGCGCGCCGACCGACCCTCGCAGATGATGGTCGAGGTCGCCACGTCAGAATCCTTCAAGGATGCCCGCGCGCTGCCGCCGATCACGGCGATGCCGGAAAGCGACTTCACTGCCAAAATGCTGCTGGAGAACCTGCCCTCCGGCCAGGACATCTTCTATCGCGTCCGCTTCCGCGACCTCTCCCATATCGATATCGTCGGCGAGCCGGTGGTCGGCCGTTTCCGCACCGCGCCGAGCGACCGCCGCGATGTCTCGTTCGTCTGGGGCGGCGATGTCGCCGGCCAGGGCTGGGGCATCAATCCCGATGATGGCGGCATGGTCACCTTCGCCGCGATGAAGAAGCACCATCCGGATTTCCTGCTGCACTCCGGCGACACCATCTATGCCGACGGCATCATTCCGTCAGAGGTGAAACTTCCCGACGGCAAGATCTGGAAGAACATCACCATTCCGGAGAAGGCCAAGGTCGCCGAGACACTCGACGAATACCGCGCCGCCCACAAGTACAATTTCCTCGACGACAATGTGCGCGCCTTCAATGCCGAGGTGCCGATCTTCGTGCAGTGGGACGATCACGAGGTGACCAACAACTGGTCGCTGTCGAAGCAGCTCCCCGCCGCCTACAAGGAGCGCGACATCACGCTGCTGGCCGCACGCGCGGCCCGCGCCTTCCACGAGATGTATCCGATGCGCGAGAGCATCGTCGAGCCGGGCCGCGTCTATCGCACGCTGAGCTACGGGCCGCTGCTCGACGTGTTCATGCTCGACGAACGCAGCTATCGCGGCCCGAACGGCGCAAACCTGCAGGAGACCTACGGTCCCGACGCCTATTTCATCGGGCCCGATCAGCTCGCCTGGCTGAAGCGTGCGCTGCTCAACTCGCGCGCGACCTGGAAGGTGATCGCCTCCGACATGCCGCTGTCGCTGATCGTCTATGACGATGCGACCAACAAGAAGGGCTCGGAAGCGTTTGCCCAGGGCGACGGCCCGGCCCGCGGACGCGAGCTCGAGATCGCCGACATCCTGCGCTTCATCAAGACCGCCGGCATCGTCAACACGGTATGGCTGACCGCCGACGTTCACTACGCGGCCGCGCACTACTACAACCCGAACAACGCCCAGTTCCAGGAGTTCGATCCGTTCTGGGAATTCGTCTCCGGCCCGCTGCACGCCGGCACGTTCGGCCCGAACGAGCTCGACAACACGTTTGGCCCCGAGGTGAAGTTCGTCAAGGCACCGGGCGATGCGAACCAGAACCTGCCGCCGTCGGCCGGCATGCAGTTCTTCGGCCACGTCAAGATCGACGGCAGGAGCGGCCAGATGACCGTGACCCTGCGCGACCGCGCCGACGTCGCGCTGTGGTCGACGACGCTCGATCCGAAACAGGTGTAGTCCGGCCACAACGGAACTGCCCCGTCCCCTGACGCCCCTGGCCCAAGGCCAGGGGCGCGATTGACCGGGGATAGACGTCACCGACCTCTTCCGGTATCGAGATCAGAGCCATTATGCTGGGGGCCCGGAGGGGCGGAGCATGAGGCGCTGCGAGTCCATTCGTGTGCTCGGTGGCATCGTCGCGGGGTCTCGACTTTGCCGCTTCATTGTCGTCGCCATCGCAGCGCTCGCGCTGCTGCCGATCGAAGTCAGCGATGCTGGCTGGCTGCCGGATATCTTCAAGAGCTCGTCCAGGCACGCCGGACCGCCAAAGCGCGTGAAGTCGGCAAGGCCAGCCCGGTCGGCGAGGCGCAACGCCTCACCAAGGCCTCACCGCACGCGGCTTGCCGCCCTCGGGCCCGCCGTCCTGCCTCGTTCTGCTCTCAAACCGGCCTCGTCAGCATGCGATCCCTCGACATACCGGGTGGTTCTCGATGTAGGGCATACGGCTGAATCGGAAGGTGCGATCAGCGCCCGCAATGTCGCCGAGTACAGCTTCAACCTGCGCCTTGCGAAGCTGATCGCGGAGAAGCTGAAGGCCGAAGGCTTTGCCGAAACCCGACTGCTTCTGACTGCGGGCAAGGCCAGACCGAGCCTTTTCAAACGAGTGGCTAAAGCCAATGATCTGAGCGCCGATCTCTTCCTGTCGATCCACCATGATTCCGTGCCCGACAAACTGCTCGAGGACTGGGAATTCGAGGGCAAGAAAAGCCATTACAGCGATCGGTTCAGCGGGTACTCCGTCTTCGTCTCCCGCGACAATCCGGACTTCAAGACGAGCCTCTCATTCGCCGAACTGATCGGCAAGGAATTGAAGGCCGAGGGGCTTCATTATGCCGAGCAGTATACCCAACCCGTCATGGGTCGCTACCAGCACCCGCTGCTGAACAAGGAGACCGGCGTCTACGACTATGATGAGCTCATCGTGTTGCGAAAGACCCGGATGCCCGCTGTGCTGCTGGAAGCGGGGTCCATCATCAACCGGGGCGAGGAGCTCGAGATGGACTCGCCCGAACGCCAAAACATGATCAGCAGCGGTGTCGCGACTGCCGTCAAGGAGTTCTGCGATCCGCGATGGGCCATCCTCGGTCCGCTCTGATCGCCCGAGCAACCGGAGGGAACGCGATCAGGTCGGTCGCTAGTGACGTCAGCCCGGCTTGCCCGCCTTGATGTCCTTGAATTTTGCGAGCGCCTGTTCGAACTTGGCGTTGAACAGCCACATCGCATCGAGGATTTCGCGGAACGTCGCTGATGTTCTCGCCCTGTCGGCCCGGCCGAAGGCGAAGATGCTGTTGTTGCGCAGGTATCGCATGATCCTTGTGTCGGAGATCCTGTAGGCCGTGAGGTTGCCCGACTTCAGTGCGGCCCTGGTCGGAGTGGGAACGATCTGGATCAGCTCAAACAGCTTCATTTGATCGATCGGGTCAGGCAGCGCTTTCAGGATCGCCGGGATGTCGGGGAAAATATCCGCGTGCGCGTTCATCAGGGCGTCCCGCACGGCGGTCCAGTGATTGAACCTGTGATCGAGGTTGCCGGCCCGTGCCTCTTCCTCGTCGTCGCGGCGGCTCAGTGCAGGATCGAGCTTTGCGATCGATCCCTTCATGGCTGCCCACTTCCTTCGACCGTTGCGGTCTTCGGACGGACCCGTCTGCAGACTGCCCTTGTATGTGTTGGACCGCGCATTTCCGGCATTCTGCTTGCCGCCCGTCTCGGCATAGAAGAGGCCGAGGCTGATACGGCCTGCGGCGGCGGCATTCGCAGCATCCAGCCCCTTGGCGCGGGCGATCGCGGTCGCCAGATCGACGACGTCCTTGAATGGCGTATCCGATCGTTGCGCGCTGGCGGGCGGGGCCTCCATGACGTCGAAGAGCTTCCTGTATTCATCGAACAGCGGTTCATTGTCGGCGTCGAAATATGCGGGCGGGATTCCGAATCGGTTGGGTCTTCCGATCCTCGATGGAAGCGCATCGGTGAGATCCTTGTAGGCGCTCATCATCTCGACGCGGGCAAGGTAGATGGCCTGGCCCGGCAAGTCGGGCAGAGGCTGCCTGGAATCGATCTGCGCGCGTCGCTGGCGCAGGATCTGCTCGAAGTCCTTCCGGGCCTTGTCGTAGATCGCAAGCGCCGATTGCTGGCTCGTGAGTGCGACCGGCTCGCCCCTCGCCGGAGAAAAGAAACTGCCGATGACGGTTAAGGCAGGCGAGATGGTCACGCCGACGATCGCATGCGTTGCAACCGGCGGCGAGAGGAGCAGCCCTAGAGATAGCCCTGCTGCGGGCGCAGCGGCAGATGACCTGATCGCCATGGCGGCTTCCCGATACCGAGTTTCGCCGAATCCGACTCCCTGGATCGTAGACGACGAACGCGCCGGCCGCGAGGCGTTAGGCCCGCAGTCAGCACCGGTTTCTCAACGCAGCCTCGAGCGCTTCGCCCGAACAAGGCTTGGACAGCCGTGGCTTTTCGGCCAGCGACGGCGGAAGCCGGATGTCTCCGCCATAACCCGTCACGAAGGCGTAGCGCACCTTCAGCACATTCAGCCGCTCGGCGAGCGCGAACGACTTCTCGCCCCTGACAAGGCCGACATCGAGCAGGGCAAAGTCGGGCAGGCGTTCGGCGATCATCTCGAGCGCCCGCGCCACGTTGGGGGCGGTACGAACCGTCGTCGCGCCCAGGCGCAGGATTGTGTCCTCGAAATCGAGCGCAATGATCGGATCGTCTTCGACGATCAAGACGTCGCCGGGGATATCGGCGCGGAGGGCGGGCTTCATGTCTCGGCACGGTCCATTTTTCGAGGACGAATCAGGGATCCGGATCATAGCCCGGATGGATGGCCCGCTGCTGGCGCCCCGAGAGCACGCCTGCTGTTCCCATGATGAAACCACCACATCAGGGGACGCGCCGTCTGTTCACTTGTGCACATAAGAAGTGGAACCGAGGAGGAACCAATTCACTGTCGTGGCGTTGGAACCAGCGGATTTTCCAATGCATTCAAAACCAGACGCTTCGGCCGGAGCCAGCGACCGGCCCTTCAACAATTTGCTGCGCAGACTGAACGCGGCCGATTTCGCGTTGCTCGCGCCGTATCTTTCATTGGTCGAGGCTGCGGCGGGTGACCTGCTCTACAACCCCGGCGATGACGTCGGCACCGTGCATTTTCCCTGCGGTCCGAGTCTGGCGTCCTATCTCGTCCCCAACGAAGACGGCCGCGATGTCGAGACGATCCTGGTCGGCCGCGAAGGCGCGGTCGGCGGAATCGTGAGCCAGGGCTTCCTGCCGGCCTACACGCGGATCACCGTCAAGTTCGGCGGACCGTTCGTACGGTTGCCGATCACGAGGCTCGACATGGCGAAGCTCGCCTCGCCGTCCATCCGCAACATCTTCGCGCGCTATGCCGACTGCATGCTGGCGCAGATGTTCCAGTCGACAGCCTGCAACGCCGTCCACTCGATCGAGCAGCGCGCCGCCAAATGGATCATCTCGGCGATGGAGCGCACCGATGGCGACGGCGTGGTGCCGCTCACCCATGAGCAGCTTGCCACACTGCTCGGCGTCGGCCGCAGCTACACCAGCCGCGTGATCCAGAGCTTCAAGGCCGAAGGAGTGCTGGACACGCGCCGCGGTGCCGTCGTGATCCGCAATCCCGACGGACTCCGGCAGCGCGCCTGCCCGTGCAACGACGCGGTGCGGGAGCACTTCGAGACCGTGCTGCGCGGGGTCTATCCGAGCGAGGACAATCCCTCGAATTGACGAGGCTTGCTCCACCTCGCCCCGCGCGTGGGGAGAGGGAGGCGGCTATCGCACGGCGCAAAAACCACGCTACACTTGCCCCATGAGCGGGGCAGGACTTCACGCCATCTTCGATGTCGCGGCCTGGGGTGCTGCTTGCGCCGCCATCTGGTGGCTGTCGCGCGTGCGCGGCCTGCAATTCCCGCGGCAATCCTTCGAGCTGCCCTACGTCGCCGCGCTGGTGTTCGGCGCCGGGATCGGCGCCTACATCTTCGGCACGCTGAACCTGTGGTTCTCGGGCATGCCTGGCATCGCCCGCTCGGTCGAGGGCGCATTGGCCGGCGGCATCGTCGCGATCGAGCTCTACAAATGGCTGCACGGCATTACGATCCGCACCGGCGCTCGCTTCGCGCTGCCGCTCGCGGTCGGCGTCGCGATCGGTCGGATCGGCTGCTATCTCGCCGGCCTCGACGATTTCACCTACGGCACGCCGACCACGCTGCCCTGGGGACATGATTTCGGCGATGGCGCGCTGCGTCATCCGGTGCAACTCTACGAGAGTATCGCGATGGCAGCGTTCGCTGTGTTCTACGTGTTGATGGTATTGAACCGAAACGCCGCCGTAATCACCAATGGATTCTACCTCGCCCTGTTCTATTACGGTCTGCAGCGCTTCTTCTGGGAATTTCTCAAGCCATATGGCACGCTGATCGGCCCGTTCTCGCTGTTCCACCTGCTGTCGCTTTTCGTCGTGGCCTATGCCGCCGTCATGCTGGCGACGGCACCAAGTGCGAGTTTGAAGCATGAACGCGCCGCTGCGTAAGGCCCGCCCCTACATCTTCTGGGGCCAGACCCAATCGCTCTGCGAGACCTGCCTGACCCTGGTACCGACCAAGATCCAGATCCTCGGCAACGAGGTCTGGTACGAGAAGCGCTGCAAGCGGCACGGCGTGCAGTCGACGCTGGTCTCGACCGATCAGGCCTATTGGCGGCTGTGCAAGGATTTCATCAAGCCGGGCGACCGGCCGCTGGCTGTCCAGCGCCACACCGAATTCGGCTGCCCCTATGATTGCGGCCTGTGCCCGGACCACGAGCAGCACTCCTGCCTGGCGCTGATCGAGATCACCGAGCACTGCAACCTCACCTGCCCGGTGTGCTTTGCGGAGTCCTCGCCGGCACGCACCCGCTTCACGCCGCTCGACAAGATCGAGCGGATGCTCGACGCACTGGTGGCCAGCGAAGGCGAGCCTGACCTGGTGCAGATCTCCGGCGGCGAGCCGACGTTGCATCCGGATTTCTTCGCCATCCTGGACGCCGTGCGGGCACGGCCGATCCGTCATGTCATGGTCAACACCAACGGCCTCAGAATCGCGCGCGAGCCGGACTTCGTGGCAAGGCTCGCCGAGAACAGGCGCGGGCTGGAGATCTACCTGCAATTCGACTCGCTGAGGCGCGAGGCGCTGGTCAATCTGCGCGGTGCCGATCTGCGCAAGATCCGGCAGCAGGCGCTGGAGAATCTCGAGCGCCAGGGCATCTCGACCACGCTTGTCGCCACCATCAAGCGCGGCATCAACGACGGCGAGATCGGCGATATCGTCCGCCACGCACTGACGTGGAGCTGCGTGCGCGGCGTGACGCTGCAACCGGTGCAGGACGCCGGCCGCAACGAGAATTTCGACAAGGACACCGACCGCATCATGCTGTCGGAGATCCGCCGGCGCGTGGTCGAGACCGGGGTGTTCGGCGACAAGGACATGATCCCGCTGCCGTGCAACCCCGAGAGCATCTCGATCGGCTACGGGCTGCGCAACGGCGAGAAGGTGCTGCCGTTGACCTCGCTGATCCCGCAGGAGCAGCTCGTCGCCGTGATGCCCAACACGATCAGCCCGGAGAAATATCCGATGCTGCGGGAGAAATTCGTCGACCTGTTCTCGCTGTCGTCGGGGCCGCTGAACACCAGCGATCGCGTCTGCGAGCTGCTGTGCTGCCTGCCGGGCTTCGAGGTGCCGGACGGGCTGACCTACGCCAACATCTTCCGCATCACCATCGTGCAGTTCCTCGATCGCTTCAATTTCTGCGTCGGCAACGTCAAGCGAAGCTGCATCCATTTCGTCACAGAGTCCGGCGCGATCATCCCGTTCGACACCTACAATCTGTTCTACCGCAACGGAAAGATCGCTCGTATCCGCGCCGAGCTCGCACAGCAGACCTATCGGGAAACCAGCCAGGGCGAGGACGTGCCGCGATGAGCGACGACAGCCGCCCCATCATGCCCGACGGATCGCCACCTCCCGTGCTTCCGCCGCGACTGCCCCCGCCACGCAGCGGCTGTGCGACGGCGTTCATGGTGCTGATCGGGCTGATCCTGCTGCTGCCGGGGCTGTGCGCCATCGTGTTCGGGGTCGGCTCGCTGAGTTCGTCGCTGCGCATGGAGCCCGTGCTCGTATTCCTGATCCTGCTCGGGCTCATGGTCGGGTTCGCCGGCATCATGCTGATCCGGGCTGCGATCAAGGGGCGATAGCCGCCAGGAGGCGCGAAGGATCATGGGCACCTTGGACCAGCCGCCGCCGACCAACCCCCAGGAACCACGCCAGCGCAGCGGCTGCGTGACCGCGATCATGCTGACCCTCGGCATCATCCTGCTGCTGCCCGGCCTGATGTGCGCGGTCCTGATCGTCGCCGCGGGTGATTCGGGCAGAGACCCGTTCACGCCTGTCGTGATGTTTATCGCCCTTGGCGGCGTCGCGTTGATCGTCTGGGCGCTTTCCCGAAAGTGACATCGGGCCCCGGAACTCGCCAAAACCGGCCCTTCCGGCCCTAAATTCGATCAACCAAATCACCAATAAACCGTTGTTTTTTGGCGTTTTCTGACTATATTGCGGCGCAACGCGCAAGGTGCCCGGTCCGCTGACCGGGCTTCCTTTTTGGGGCGATGCGTCCCCGTCAAATTTCTTAGGTATGAGCGTGATCCGGGCCCGGACGGGCCGCGCTAGCGAGCGGCCGGCCCCGATGGTCCGGTGAGACCGCGCTCAAGACCCTTTGCACGACCAGAAGAAGAGCCATGAACCTTCGTAACGTCGCCATCATCGCCCACGTCGACCACGGCAAGACCACCCTCGTCGACCGTCTGCTGCAGCAATCCGGCACCTTCCGCGAGAACCAGAAGGTGACCGAGCGCGCGATGGACTCCAACGATCTGGAGCGCGAGCGTGGCATCACCATCCTGGCCAAGGCGGCCTCGGTGCAGTGGAAGGACATGCGCATCAACATCGTCGATACCCCAGGCCACGCTGATTTCGGCGGCGAGGTCGAGCGCATCCTCAACATGGTGGATGGCGCACTGGTGCTGGTCGACGCCGCCGAAGGCCCGCTGCCGCAGACCAAGTTCGTGGTCTCGAAGGCGCTCAAGATCGGGTTGAAGCCGATCGTCGTGATCAACAAGGTCGATCGCCCCGACGCGCGCCCGACCGAGGTCATCAACGAGGTGTTCGACCTGTTCGCGGCGCTCGATGCGAGCGAGGAGCAGCTCGACTTCCCGATCCTGTACGGTTCGGCCAAGCAGGGCTGGATGGCCGAAAGCCCCGAGGGTCCGAAGGATCTCGGCATGCAGCCGCTGTTCGACCTGATCGTGCGCCATGTGCCGCCGCCGACGGTTGAAGAGGGCCCGTTCCGCATGATCGGCACCATCCTCGAAGCCAACCCCTATCTCGGCCGCATCATCACCGGCCGTATCTCCTCCGGCTCGATCAAGCCGAACCAGCAGGTCAAGGTGCTGTCCGCCGACGGCAAGCTGATCGAGAGCGGCCGCCTGACGAAGATCCTGGCCTTCCGCGGCCTCGAGCGCACCCCGCTCGAGGAGGCCGAGGCCGGTGACATCGTCGCGATCGCGGGCCTGACCAAGGGCACCGTCGCCGACACCTTCTGCGATCCCTCGGTCGACACGCCGATGGCCGCGCAGCCGATCGATCCGCCGACGGTGTCGATGTCGTTCATCGTCAACAACTCGCCGCTCGCCGGCACCGAGGGCGACAAGGTGACCTCGCGCATGATCCGCGACCGCCTGATGCGCGAGGCCGAGGGCAACGTCGCGCTGCGCGTCGTCGAGGCCGCCGACAAGGATTCCATGGAAGTCTCCGGCCGCGGCGAATTGCAGCTCGCGATCCTGATCGAGACCATGCGCCGCGAGGGCTTCGAGCTCTCGGTGTCACGCCCGCGCGTCGTGCTGCAGAAGGACGAGGCGACCGGCGCCTGGCAGGAGCCGATCGAGGAGGTCGTGATCGACGTCGACGAGGAGCATTCCGGCGTCGTCGTGCAGAAGATGAGCGAGCGCAAGGCCGAGCTGATCGAGATGCGCCCGTCCGGCGGCAACCGCCTGCGGCTGGTGTTCTACGCGCCGACCCGCGGCCTGATCGGCTACCAGGGCGAATTGCTCACCGACACCCGCGGCACCGCGATCATGAACCGCATCTTCCACGGCTATGCCGCCTACAAGGGCGAGATCCAGGGCCGCCGCAACGGCGTACTGATCTCCAACGACCAGGGAGAGGCGGTGGCTTACGCGATGTTCAAGCTCGAGGACCGCGGCCCGATGATGATCGAGCCGGGCTGGAAGGTCTACAAGGGCATGATCGTCGGCGAGCACACCCGCGATAATGATCTCGAGATCAACGTGCTGAAGGGCAAGCAGCTCACCAACATCCGCACCACCTCGAAAGATGAAGCGGTACGACTGACCCCGCCGATCCGGATGACGCTGGAAAAGGCGCTCGCCTATATCGAGGACGACGAACTCGTCGAGGTGACGCCGAAGTCGATCCGCCTGCGCAAGAAACACCTCGACCCGAACGACCGCAAGCGCGCGGAAAAGGCCAAGGAAGCGGTGGCGTAAGGGCGCGAATAGCGAATGGGGCGTGGCGAATAGGGGCGTTTGCGCCGCCCCGTCGTTGCTATACGCTATACGCTATACACTATTCGCCACTCACCATTCGCGCTTCTCATGTCCCTCCCCTCCACAGTCGACGTTGCCATCATCGGCGCAGGTGCCGCGGGCCTCGGCGCCGCGCACGCGCTGAAGGGCTCGGGCCTCTCCGCGATCGTGCTGGAAGCCCGCGGCCGCGTCGGCGGCCGCGCGCACACGATCCAGGCGGCGCCCGATGTGGTGTTCGACGTCGGCTGCGGCTGGCTGCATTCGGCGAACCGCAACAGCTTCGTCGGCATCGCCGCACAGCTCGGCTTCGAGGTCAACAAGGACCTGCCGCCCTGGCGCGAGCGCGCCTACGGCAAGGCGTTTCCGCAAGCCGATCGCGACGAATACATGCAGGCGCTCGACGAGTTCTACGATCGGCTCGAAGAGGCGGCGCGCGGCGACAAGGACGGCCCCGCTGATCGCTACCTCGCGCCGGGCAATCGCTGGAACCCGATGATCGACGCCATCTCGACTTACGTGAACGGCTGCGAGCTCGACCAGCTCTCGATCCTCGACTTCGACGCCTATGAGGACACCAACCTCAACTGGCGGGTGCGCCGCGGCTATGGCGCGCTGGTCGCTGCCTATGGCGCACTGGTTCCGGTTGCGTTGAACTGCGAGGTCAGGCTGATCGACCATTCAGGCCCGCGCGTCCGCATCGAGACCTCGCGCGGCACGCTCGACGCTCGCAAGGTGATCGTCACGGTGCCGACCAACCTGATCGCCGATGAAGCGATCCGCTTTTCACCCGCGCTGCCCAACAAGGTCGATGCCGCGCGCGGCCTGCCGCTCGGCCTCGCCGACAAGGTGACGCTGGCGCTCGACCATCCCGATGACATGCCGAAGGAAGGCAATCTGCGCGGCGCCACCATGCGCACCGAGATGGGTACCTATCACATTCGCCCGTTCGGCCAGCCCTGCATCGAAGGCTTCTTCGGCGGCCGCTTCGCGCAAGCGCTCGAGGACGCCGGCGACGGCGCGATCGCTGCCCACAGCATCGACGAGATCGTCGCCTTGATCGGCAACGATTTCCGCCGTCGCCTGAAGCCGCTGAAGGAATCGCGCTGGTCGCACGACCCGTTCGCGCGCGGCTCCTATTCGCACGCTTTGCCGGGCCACGCCGACAAGCGCGCCGTGCTCGCCGCGCCGGTCGACGGCCGACTGTTCTTCGCGGGTGAAGCGACATCGCCGAATTTCTTCTCGACGGCCCACGGAGCAAGGGATTCGGGGGAGCGGGCAGCGAAGGAAGTGGTAGCGGCTTCGCAGCGCAAGTAACCGCACCATCATTGCTACTCCAACACCCTTGCCCGCATCTCGCTATCCGGCACGAAGCAGGTCTCGTACTTTCCGAATATCCGATACCTGTTACGTGCAATCACGCCGTAGATCGCGTCGCGCAGCGGTTTTGGGACGGCGAACAGCACGCGGGTCCAGCCCCAGCCGGGCAGCAGGCTCAGCACCGTCAGCGCGGCGTCGGACTTCATCCTCGCGACGCCGCCATGGACCACGGCGTTGGTGTCGGGATCGTTGGGGTCGATGCCGAATGCTTTCGCCAGCCGTGTGCCGTAGTCCGACTGGATCGGCGTGAAGCGGAATATGTGCGCGGAATCGCGCGCGATGACGAACCGGATCCAGCGCGAGCAGAAGATGCAGACGCCGTCGTAGAGGATCACGTCGTCGTCGGGCCAGTTCGTCATCGGTTGTCCAGAATCAGAAGCGCGACCAGCATCAGCACGATCGCAGGGCCGGTCTTCACCAACGCTCCGAGCGGCTCGATCCAGAGGTCAGGGACGAGGATCGCCGATCCCACCATGTAGCCGAGCGAGGCGGCGATGCCTGCGACCAGGCCAAACGCGGCGGTGCGGCGGAATGCGATCAGGACGCCGATGCTGATGTCCATCAGGCTGGTCCCTATCGTAATTGGGCCGACCAGTGCGGGCGGGAAATGGTGGCTGTTCAGGATGCCGGCGGCGGCGTCATAGGAGACGACCAGCGCGATGAAGCCGGAGACGCACCAGAACAGCACGAGGCTCGCGATGATCAGCACCTTGACCAGGAACAGCCGCGCGAACCATTTGTCCTGGATGGTGGCGGGATGCGCACCTGTGGCGTCCGCGATCGTCGTCGGCACGAGGCCGGTTGCATTCATCCAGGCCGAGGGATCGCCGGTGACGCCGCGGCGCAATTCAGCAATCGCGGTCGAACGCAGCGGCGGCATCCAGCCCAGACGGCTTGCGAGATCGCCGAGGCGGGCGCCGAGATCGATCAGAACAGCCGGTGGCGTGATTCGCCATTGCTTCGCGGTGCCCAGCGACCAGCGGAATTGGGCGATGACACCGCCGAGCGAGACCGCTTGCTGCTGCATCAGGTCCCATGTCACCGCGCGCACGCGCTCATCCGTGATGTCGCGTGCCGCGAGCCAGGCAATCGTCGCCGCGATGTCCCGAACCGTGACCGGCTGGAACGGTGTGCCAACCTCGCCGGCGGGCAGATCGAACGGCAGCGCCGCCAATGCGCGCAGCATGGCGCTGCCGCCATAGGCTGCGGGTGCAACGACGAAACCCGGCCGCAGGATCGCATGGGCGATGCCGGAGGCTGCGATCAGCCGCTCGGCCTCGCGCTTGGTGCTGCTGAAGGCGGTGCGGTCCCCATCGGCGGTGCCGGGGATCGAGATGTGGATGAGGCGAACGGCGCGTCCGCTGCTGCCGATCGCCTCGAGCAGGCGCGCGACGAAATCGCGATGCACCACGCGCGTATCCCTGCCCGGGCCGTCCTGCAGCACGCCAAGGCAATTGACGACGACATCCGTCTCATGCTCGCGGATCAGCCGCGCCAGGGCCGCCGCATCCATCGACATCACGGGCAACTCGATATCGAGCGCGCTCGGCCTTTGCGACGGCGCCAAATGCCGCGCAACCCCGACGGCACGGAAGCCGCACGCGCGCAAAGCGTCGGTGACGTAGCGGCCGATCAGGCCGGAGGCGCCGAAGACGAGGATGTTGCGCGAATGCACCGGGTTGCTCATGGCGGTCCTAGAATGGCTTGGCGATCATGAGCCAAAGAATGATCATCACCGAGCCGAAGCCGGGGATACCGAACAGGAACCAGCGGCGGAACAGCGCAAAATAGCGCGGCGGCAGCGGCTGGTTCTTCTCCGCTGCCATCCGTGCCAGATTACGCATCTCGATCTGCATGAAGATGACGGGCACCCAGAACAGACCAGCGACGGCGTAGAGCGCGAGCGAGGCCAGCAGCCAGCGTTCGGCGATCCCGGTCGCCGACAGCGCCATCAGAACGCCGCCACTGACCGGCTGCAACAACACTGCCGATAATGTGAAGATCATGTCCGCGATCACGACGGTCGCCGCGGTGCGCGCAATGAAGGCGGCATCGCCGGTCCGATGCGCCATCAGCATGAAGAACGCGATGCCAGTGCCGGTGCCGAGGATCACGATGGCGCCGAGCAGGTGGAGATATTTGACGAGGAAAAAAAGCGTCATCGCTTCACATGCTGGGCTTTCAGCACCCGATCGAGTTCGGTCATCACGGCCTTCACGCCGTTCTCCGTCTCCGGCAACCAGTGGCCCTCGCCGCCATAGGCGGGAAGCACGTGGAAATCCACTCTCCCGCCGCCTTTGGCGAAAGCGTCGACTAGCCGGCGCGAGAACGCGGGCGTGAAATAGCTGTCATTGGCCGCGACCAGCCATGTCACTGGAATATGCGCAGCCGCGCCGAACTCCGCCGCCGACGCAACCAGTGTGTGCGGGGCGCAGACCTGGTTCGGAAAATCATTGGCGCGGCCGCCACGGCCGGGCGCAAACAGGATGATGCGCGATACGCCGACCGGGTTTTCGCTCGCGAGCGCCAGCGCGCCCCACCCGCCCGCGGAATGACCGATGATGATCGTGCCGTCCGGCCGGATGAAGGCCTGCTTGCGCAGATAGTCCATCGCGACCGCGATCTCGCCCGCCGTGGCGTGTCCGGCGCGCGCATAATCCGCCCCGTCGCAACCGTCCTGATCTTCAATATATTTGCCGCCGGTCGAGCCATGGCCGAGTCGCTCCGGCACCAGCACCGCAAAGCCATGCGCGACCAGCAACACGGCAAGCGCGCGATATTCCGGCTGCGGCATCTGCGCTCGCCGCAGCACGTTCTGCGTCGAGGCATGCGCGATCACCGCGAGTGGAAACGGACCGTCGCCACCGGGGCGAAACAGCAGCGCATGCGCCGGCGTTGCGGAATCGGGCGAGGGCACCAGCCATTGCTGGCGTCGCGCCGGCTCTTCCTCCGCGCCCTGCGCTCCCAGCGCCGGCTGCGCGACGACCGTGCGCGCACCGAGAAGGGCGAAGACAACAGTTACAACCAGGACTTTTACCGAATGCATGAGCACCCTTGACGGTAGTCGCGCAATGATTGGAATCGGCCCCCAGAGTACCGGCAGCGAATCGATCCGGGAGCATTTTCCCGTTGTGTCAGCCCTGTCACATACCACCGAGGCCTCCGTTGCCCACAGGCCGGGCACCAGACTGCCGGTTCAGACGGCATCCCTGTCCTCTTTCGGTACAAGTTCTCATCACAGTGATGCAAAAAGCCCACATGTTAACCGATAATTAACGATGGACCTTGAAGGCGGCCGTCCGAGTTGCTTTGATTGGGGTCATGAGCACAACGCTGATCGAGGTCCGGCCGGCCAAAGCTGCAGACGCAGCTGCGGTGGCGTCTACCCATGACGAAGCCTGGCGCTCCGCGTATCAGGGCATCATCCCCGGCGCAGAACTCGAGAAGCTGATCAACCGCCGTGGCCCGCAATGGTGGGACAGCGCCATCCGCAAGGGCAGCCGCGTCAGCGTGCTGGTGTTCGGTGACAAGATTGCAGGCTACGCCAATTACGGCCGCAACCGCGCCCGCAGCCTGCACTTCGAAGGCGAAATCTACGAGCTCTACCTGCGGCCGGAATTCCAGGGGCTCGGCTTTGGTCGTCGCCTGTTCGCCGCCGCCCGCCGTGACCTCGTGCAGAGCGGCCTGAAGAGCATGGTGATCTGGGCGCTCTCCGACAATGACGCAGCGACTGAGTTTTATCGTGCGCTGGGCGGCCGGATGGTGGCGCGCTCCTCGGAGCGGTTCGGGCCGAAGTCGCTCGACAAGGTCGCTTTCGCCTGGGCCAACTGAAAATCCTGCTTCTCTCGCAGCTGCAGCAAGGCTAAACCTGCCCGAGTGCGTCACGCGAAGCCCTGCCCGGCAATGAGCCCCGGGTGCATGCCGCTTCGTGCCCTGACGGCGCCAAACAAGAAAATCGCACCCTTCCCAACTTCCAACGGCAACGCGGAGCAATCCATGCGTATCGACGCCATATCGATCGGCAAGAATCCCCCCCACGACGTCAACGTCATCATCGAAGTGCCCGTGGGCGGCGAGCCGATCAAATACGAGATGGACAAGGAAGCCGGCACGCTGGTGGTGGACCGCTTCCTCTACACGCCGATGCGCTATCCCGGCAATTACGGCTTCATCCCGCACACCTTGTCGAACGACGGCGACCCCTGCGACGTGCTGGTCATCAACACCCGCGCGATCATCCCCGGCGCTGTCATGAGCGTTCGGCCGGTCGGCGTGCTCCTGATGGAGGACGAGGCCGGCGGCGACGAGAAGATCGTCGCGGTACCCACCTCGAAGCTGACCCAGCGCTACGACAAGGTGAAGAACTACAGCGACCTGCCCGACATCACGCTGCAGCAGATCCAGCACTTCTTCGAGCACTACAAGGATCTCGAGAAGGGCAAGTGGGTGAAGGTGCTGCGCTGGGGCGATGCCGAGGAAGCGTGCAAGTTGATCCTGGAAGGCATCGACCGCGCGAAGAAGAAGTGAGGGCACGCTGCCTCGGACTCCCTCGCCCCGCTCTTGCGGGGAGAGGGTCGGGGTGAGGCGCTGCTTCAACGAGTCGCGAGGGTCGGGGGACCTGTACCCCTCACCCGACATTCAAGCGGCCTTTGAATGTCGACCTCTCCCCGCAAGCGGGGCGAGGTAGAAGGGCTACACAGCCGGCGCCGGGAGGCCGTGGATTGCGCAGGCGGCGCGCAGCGTGTTCACCAGGAGGCACGCCACCGTCATCTGCCCGACGCCGCCGGGAACCGGCGTGATCGCGCCGGCGACGTCGAGCGCTTCCTGAAACGCGACGTCGCCGACCAGCTTCGGCTTCGCCCCTGGCACCGGTATGCGGTTGATGCCGACATCGATCACGGTGGCGCCCGGCTTCAGCCAGTCGCCGCGCACCATCTCGGGGCGGCCCACCGCGGCATAGACCAGATCGGCCTGGGCACAGAGCTTTGCCAGATCGCGCGAGCGCGAATGCGCGATCGTCACCGTCGCATTCTCGTTCAGCAGCAATTGCACCAGCGGGCGGCCGACCAGGTTGGAGCGGCCGATCACGATTGCGTTCATTCCCTCGATCGAGGCATGCACGCTCTTGGTTAGGATGATGCAGCCAAGCGGCGTGCAGGGCGACAGCGCTGCAAAGCCGCCGGCCAGCCGCCCGGCATTGTTCGGATGCAGCCCGTCGACGTCCTTGGCCGGATCGATCGCATTGATGATGGTTTCGGTGTGCAGCGTCTTAGGCAGAGGCAGTTGCACCAGGATGCCGTGCACCCGCGGATCATGGTTGAGCCGTGCGATCAGCGCCAGCAGGTCGCCCTCGGAGACATCCGCCGGCAGCTTGTGCTCGAACGAGGCCATGCCGGCGGCCTGGGTCTGGGTGTGCTTGCTGCGTACATAGACCTCGCTGGCCGGGTCGTTGCCGACAAGCACGACGGCGAGCCCCGGCGTCAGCTGGTGATCGCGCCTGACGCGGGCGACCTCGTCGGCGACCCGGCCACGAAGCTCGGCGGCGATGACTTTTCCATCGATGATGCGGGCGGTCATGTCAGTCCTTTGTCTCTCGTAGCGTTTCGAGCCAACTGGTCACCGGTTCGCGTGAGGAAAACGCGCAGAAAACTAGCCCGGTTTGGCCGCAGTCAGCTTCTTCAAGATATCGCCCAGCCCCTTCGGGTCGCCTTCGACGGCCACCTGCTTGAGCCGTGAGGTGGCGCCGGAGAGTATCCTGACCCTGGCCTTCGGCACGCCGAGCGCTTTTGCAAGCAACTCGGTCACGGCGCGGTTGGCCTCACCGCCCTCGGCAATCGCACGCACCCTGACCTTCACGACCGATCGGCCATTGGCCAGCATCTCGACTCCGTCGATACCGTCCCGGCCGCCGCGCGGCGTCACGCGTAGCGCGATGCTGATGCCCTCGGTCGAGTAGCGCCAGGGCTCCATCGAGGAGAGCGGTCAGATGACGTTCGGGTAAATGTAATACGCGATCACCCGCTCGATAAACATGATGATCAGGATCACGATGATCGGCGAGATATCGAGCCCGCCCAGATTTGGCATCACATTGCGGATCGGGCGCAGCACCGGCTCGGTTATCCGGTACAGGAACTCGGCCACCGCCGAGACGAACTGGTTGCGCGTGTTGACTACATTGAAGGCAATCAGCCAGGACAGGATGGCCGACGCGATAAGGAGCCAGACATAGAGGTCGAGAACGATGAGGACGATATCGAGGACGGCACGCATATGGAGGGGGCTCTCGGGTGGGACAGGTTGCTAGATATCGGTTCATCCCCCCGCAAACAAGGGAAGTTCCCGGCCAAAAAGGCCAAAAGCCGCGGGTTCACTGTTCTTGACTTGACCTTGGGCGGCACTGTAAATGGCCCCGACTGTCGGCCGGGATCCTCAGCATAACCCGGTCGCGATGGGGCCATAGCTCAGCTGGGAGAGCGCGTCGTTCGCAATGACGAGGTCGGCGGTTCGATCCCGCCTGGCTCCACCAGCCTTCACTCGCTTCGCGAGCTGCGGCTCGGCAAGCCCCGAAAGTCCATCGTGGCGAAGTCAGCGAAGGCTGCCCGCCCTAGCCCAATGGGCGCCGGCAGGGCTCTCTCGTGACGAAGCCGGGCTCGTTCAACAAATTGATGTCTCGCCCTCTCACGTCCCCGTAAACCGCGGCGGCCGCTTCTCCACGAAACTCGCCACGCCTTCCCTGAAATCATCGCCTTTCAGCGCAATCTGCATTTCGCGGTTGGCGTCGATGGTGGCTTCCGCCAGCGTCTGGAACGGCACGTCATAGAGCTGGCGCTTGATCACGGCGATCGCGCTGGGCGAGACGAAATCGGCGAGATCGCGCGCATAGGCGTAGGTCTCCTCGCGCAGTCTATCGGGCGCGTAGAGCCGGTTGACGAGGCCGATCCGCAGCGCCTCCTCGGCCGACACACGCCGCGCGGACATCAGCAAATCGAGCGCATTGGCGTGGCCGACGATCCGCGGTAGCATCCAGCTGATGCCGTGCTCCGCGATCAGGCCACGCCGCGAGAACGCCGTCGTGAATACCGCGGTGTCGGCGGCAAAGCGCAGGTCGCAGTACAGCGCGTGCACGAGGCCGATGCCGGCGGTTGCGCCGTTCAGCATCCCGATGACAGGTTTCCGGATCGCCGCGTAATAGGCGTAGCGCGTCTGCCAGTCGGCACGGCGATTCATGTCGAACGGGATGCTCTCGCCGCGCCTGATCTCGTCGGGATTGATCCCCTTCAGCGCCTCCATGTCGGCGCCGGCACAGAAGCCGCGGCCCGCGCCGGTCAGGACGATGACACGGACATTGTCGTCACCCGCCGCCGCCTCCATCGCATGGCGCACATCGCGCTCCATGACCGCCGTCCAGGCGTTCATGCGGTCCGGGCGATTGAGGGTGATGGTCGCGATCCTGTCGTTGATGTCGTAGAGGATGTGTTCGTAGCTCACGGCGATCTCCCTTTGCCTGCTTTTCCTGTTGTTATCGGTTCGCGCGCGAGCCCTTCGGCCACGCCTGATAATCCCGCGTCTCCGGCCGCTGCTCGAGCCAGCCGGTCCAGCGCCGGAATACTTTTGCCATCCGCTCCGGCTCGACGCCGAGCTGCGCCATCGCGACGCCACCATTGACGGATTCACGGTATTCCGCGATCAGTCCGTCGCGCAGGATGAAGCGGCTCATGCCGTCGATCACGACGCGCTTGCCGGCGAATTGGGGAATCGTCGAGGTGAAGCTCGACAGCGACCACGCATAGCCCTGACGGCCGTCGAACACGGGATCGAACATTTCCCAGCGATAATCCGTGGCATCGCGGTGAAACAGGTCTTGCATCATGTGGGCGATGTCGGCGCGGCCGGTGTGCGGGCCATAGATGTAGTCGTGATAGACCGCGTCCTCGGTGAAGTGACGCGCGAAGCGCGCGCCATCACCTGATTCAGCCGACAGCGTGAACTCGCCGAGCAGCCGCGCGAAATCACCACCGGTCATGTCGCCTCCCATGCGCGCGTTTCCGTGCGCTTCGTTGCGCGACACTACCACATCCCTGAAAATGAAAAGCCTAAGCGAGCGCGCGATATTCCGCGCGGCGGCTATTCCGCGGCCTGCAGCATCGTCGCGTGCGGCGTGCGCGCGATCCAGCCGTCGAGAAAATGTTTCAGCCACGCACGCTCGGCGGCATCGTAGACGGCACGCTCGGCGAAATGCACGTCAGGCGGCTGCGCTCCGGGCTGATCCATCCGCACGCAACCGCGCGTGGTCCAGCGATACATCATCGCGTAGGTCACATCGGGATGGAACTGGAGGCCGAAGGCGTTGCCGAAGCGGAAGGCCTGGATCGGGAAGTCGCCGCCCCGTGCGAGCAGTTCGGCGCCGCCGGGCAGCTGAAATCCTTCGCCATGCCAGTGATAGACCCGCGCCGGCCAATCCGGACAGATCGCACGGCCGGCCTCCGTCGGCGTGATCGGGTAGTATCCGACCTCGACCCGGCCTTCCGGATGCGGCGCAACACGCGCCCCGAGCTGTCGCGCCAGCATCTGGGCGCCGAGGCAGATGCCGAGGAACGGCCGCTGCTCGCGCAATGGAATCTCGATCCAGTCGATCTCCCGCCGCACATAGTCATCAGGATCGTTGGCGCTCATCGGGCCGCCGAAGACCACCGCGCCGGCATGATGGTCGAGCGTGTCGGGCAACGCGTCGCCAAAGCGCGGTCGACGGATGTCGAGAGGATAGCCGAGGGCGCGCAGGGCGTTTCCGATCCGGCCGGGGGTCGACGTCTCCCGGTGCAGCACGACCAGCACCGGGCACCTCAGGTGCGGATCCGAAGGCGTGGCCGTGATCGACCGTCCCGTTGGGAAGGGCACCACGGCACTGGCTTGGTCCGACCGCTGCAACATCGTCTCTTGCTAGTTTTCCGGCACGTAAGGCGAGACCATAGCTAAGCAGGTCTTAATATCGTGTGAGTTTGCGCACACTCACACGTGAAGCAAATCACGGGCCAGAAACGAGGCTGAACGTGCGGGTTTTGATTTGGCGCGTTCTCCTGGTGCGGTCGGGTATCCATCCCGGATCAAGTCCGGAAGGACAGGCTTCGCTTGGAAACGCTCCAGGCCATAGCGGATAAGGGCCCAGGGGATGGCTCCCTGGGCCATCCGGCTTATTGCCGACTCGCCGGCCCTCCAGATCGAGACAATAGCGCGGGCACGCTCGTTCGAGTCATCATCTCGATGATCAGCTTCAGCTCTCCTACTGCAATGTTGGCGCTCGCATGCAGGCGGCGCTTCGGCGCATCCGTCTGTCATCACTTTGAATTTCGATCGTCGGAGTGCTCTACTGGGGTGCCCGCGGATGCCTCTGAAAGAGCTCACTAGCGTTGTGAGAATGCATTTTCCCAAATCGGGTGATCTTTCGAAATGCCGCTAGAGTTGCAATCGTTGGCGCCGTTTACGCGCAGAGAAGGGATCATCTGCTTCCTTCTGGCTGCAATGATCGCGTCGGCGATGGAGCTTGTGAATGGCAACCTCGGCGCGGTGCTAGCCGGCGGTCTGTTCAATCCCGATAGCTATATGCGTATGGTCCGCCTCGAGGAAGGGGTGCGGGCAGGGCATGCCGTGTATCTGGTGGCCCGGGACGGGTCGGGTGCGGGCTCCTTACTGCATTGGACACACCTCCTGGAAGCGCTGGTGCTTCTGTTCTCCGCCCCATTCATGGTGTCGATGGATCTGCATGCCGCGTTGCACGCGGGAGCAGTGTTTGTCGGCCCGATCTCCGTAGGATTGCTGGGGGTAGCCGCGGCTTGGACAGTGGTGCCACTGTGTCCGCCGAGGCAGCGCTGGTTGGCTGCGGCGCTGATGTCGTCAAGCTTTGCGGTAGCACCTTATGCCTTGCCCGGCGTGGTGCATCACCACATCCCGGTGGCCGCAGCGATCGTTACCGCGTGTGGCTTCGCGCTACGGGCGGTTTCAGACGGGTCTCGGGCAGGAGTTGGGATGGGCCTGGCTGCGGGTGTGGCGCTCGTACTTACCCCGGAAGCTTATCCATTCCTGACAATGGCATTCGGCGGCCTGGCGCTATCTTGGCTATTCTGGCCGAACGGCCGCTCGGGGTCTGCGGCGCGAGCGGCGGGGATCGCAATGCTGCTGGTATTACTTGCGGCCCTGTTACTCGATCCACCCTATGCCGGTTACGGTGCGGTGGAGATTGACCGCATTTCGGTCGTGTGGGTGGGGTTCGGGTTTGCTTGCGCGGTGGCCGGACTTGGGCTGGATTGGCTAGGCCGCGCGCCTCGTCGGCCAACCACAGCGGTAGCGGGCCTTGCAGTCGCGGTCATAGCGCTAGGTGCCTGGCTCACGGCGTTCCCAAAGGTGTTGTTGGGACCGGAGGGGCTGCCAGATGCCGAAGCGCTGCGGATCATGTTCTCAACGATCCTGGAAATGCAGCCCATCAAGACGACACGAGGCGCCCTGGCCTTCTTAACGCCGGGTTTCATGGGGCTCGGGGTGCTGCTGGTGCTCGCGCGACGGGCGACTGGGCCAACGCGGTGGTTGGCGCTGTACGCCGCTGCATGCATGGTTGCGATGCTGGTGTTGGGCTTCCTGCACTTTCGGTTCTCCACGTATTCGGCCGTGGCTGGGGTCGTCCTCTTCCCAGTGGGAATGACGCTAGCTACCGATGGTCCAACGAAACCTTCGAGACATCTGCTGGGATTCCATGTCATGCCATCACTGGCGGGGAGTGCGCTCCGCGTGAGTCTAATACTGGGATACTTGCTGATCCCGTCGCTGGCGGCCGAAAACACGCCACTGGGTGTGGGGCCGGATATCGCGATCGGCAGTCCGTCTTGCGACGGGGCAGCGGCGACGCGGTTGCTCGGACAGGCTGCTGGAGCAGTGGTGCTAACGGATCCGAACTTGGTGCCGGAGCTGCTCTATCGAACGCGCATTCTAACGGTGGGTTCGCTGTATCACCGCAATGCGATGGCCTATATGCGGTTGCACGCTGCGTGGCGGTCGGAGCCGGGCAACGTGGTCCCGGAAGCTGTGCAGGCCACACGAGCGCGTTTTGTGTTGGCCTGTAGGGGTGGAATGCGCTCAGGGGTCGTAGTGGATTTGCCGGAAACAACACTCTGGGACGTACTAATTGCCGGAACCCCTCCGGCTTGGTTGACGGCGGTGGCCGAAGATGCCGAATCGGGGTTCGTGCTCTATGCGGTGAAGCCATGACGGGCCGACCAACGTTACTGATCGCAAGCTTTCGCTAAGCCGGACCGGTCAGGCCATTCCGTGAATGTTGGATTGTAGTTGGAGAATGCTGATGAAAAATCCGCCGTACACAAGATTGTAAAGCCAAAAGGACGGCGGTTGCCGAGCGAATGACGAGCCGCATCGTGCCATCGGGGCTCAAATCGCCAAAACCGAGTTGGCTCCAATCTGCTAACGCCACCACGGCCAGCGCGAGTCCTACCAGAGATGCCACGATCAGCATCCACTCAAGTCGTGCCGAACGGATGACATCCCAATCATCGCGCGCCGTTCGAAGACTTCTTCAACAGCCTGCTATCGCTTGCGGAGCTGGAAACCGCCGACCGCCGACAGGATGAAGGCGCGCGGGAACAGGCGGAGCAGGAACGGCACGAGCTTGATGAAGGCGCCGGGCATCACCGCCCGCCTGTTGGCCATCAGCCCCCGATAGGCCTGCCGCGCAACCTCGGCCGCCGAAACGTCGAGGATGGCGGAATCGAATCCGGGTGCAAATCCCGCGCGCGCCTGGAACTCGGACGGCACGGGACCGGGGCAGACCACGGTGACACGAACGCCCTTCGGCGCCAGCTCGCAGCGCAACGCCTCGGAGAACGACAGCACATAGGCCTTGCTGGCGTAGTACACGGCCATGCCGGGCCCTGGCAGGAAGCCGGCGATGGAGCCGAGATTGAGGATGCCGCCGCGGTTGCGGATGACCTGATCGGCGAAACGCAGCGTCAGATCGGTCAATGCCCGGACATTGACCGAGATGATGTTGAGCTGTTCGGCACGGTCCCGCTCGACGGCTACGCCGAACAGGCCGAAGCCGGCATTGTTGACTAGATATTCGATCTCGACGCCAGCCTCCGCCAGCGCCGCCGCGATCCTGTCGCCGGCATCGACCTGCTGGAGATCGCAGGGGATCACGACCGGCGCCGCGCCACCCTTGCCGCTGAGCTCGTCGGCCAGCGCGTTGAGGCGATCGGCTCGGCGCGCCACCAGCGCCACACGGTGACCGTTGGATGCAAACACGCGCGCCAGTTCGGTGCCTATGCCCGCCGATGCCCCGGTTATCAGCGTCACACGCTCGGTCACGATCAAACTCTTATTCAAATCCCAGAGAGGTCTCGAACGGCCGCGACGAGAGCATAGGCATGCGGTGGGACGCAAGCCGTCCGTAAGTCTGTCGACAGCAACACCGCACGGGTTTGAAAGTCAAACGCCGGATTTTCGGGCGGTTCGCCCATGATCTCGGCAATCACAGCACACATTAAAGTTTCGTCATCCGCGATGATGGCGGGACCGCGGCGTGCCGTGCATGGCTGGCCTGTCAGATTGCCGCATCCGCGGTGCCCCACGGCCCCTTGGGCAGCCCGGCCTGCTTCTCGGCCACGCGATGCTTGAGGTCGATCCGATCGCGCGAGGAGATGCCAAGGAGGTCGGCGGCGCGCCAGACCACATTGTCCTCGAACTCAGTGACCTGGCCGTCGGCATAGACCAGCTCCCACATCATCTCGACGATGCGCAGCCGCCCCTCCTCGTTCACCGAGCGCATGATCACACTGGTAAAGTGATAGAGATCGACGGCCTCGCCCTCGACCCGCATCGCCGAGGCAATCAGCCGGTCCGCTGTGCCGCGATCGAGCTGGAAGCGGCTTTCGATCAGGCTGTGCAGTTTGAGCTTTTCTGCGGCCGTCGGCTCACCATCCAGCGAGACGACGTGGACCAGGAGTGCGGTCGCCGCCAGACGATAGTCGCCGTCGTTGAAGGTCCGGTCGGACTGCGCATCTGAAGACACGATATCGGCAATGAATTGGCGGAGTCCGTCGAGCATCGTTCTCTCTGTCGAGTGAAGCCTGATGACAGCTATATGGCGCGGAAACAAAACCGGCGCAATTGGCGCGGGTTCCGGCTGAAGCATTATGTTTGGGTAATCTTGGGGCAACCTGGCCCGTTTTGCCGTCATTGCAAGGAGCTCGCGACGAAGTTGCATAGCAATTTGCGCTGAAGCTACGAAGCATTCCGCATGCGCCGGGAGATGGGTTGCTTCGGGGAGCCTGTCATCGGGCGCGCATTCGCGCGACCCGTCGGCTCGCAACGACGAGCGCTAAGGAATCTCGTACACCACGAGCTTGTCGGCGATGCCGCGCAACGCAGCTTCCTTCTGGATCGGCTTTATCGCCGCACGGTCCAGGATTCCCGCGACCTCGGGCGATTCCATCACCGGCTGTGTGAGATGGATTTCCTGCGACGTCGACAGGCTCTGCACCCGCGCGGCGATGTTCACCGTCTGGCCGAAATAGTCCTGCCGCTCGTTCAGCATCACCGCCAGGCAAGGGCCTTCATGGATGCCGATCTTGACGATCAGGTCCTCCTTGCCACGCTCGGCATTGAGCTTCTTCATCGCGGCGCGCATGCGCAGGCCCGCGGAGAGCGCGTGCTCCGGCTTGATGAAGGTCGCCATCACGGCATCGCCGATCGTCTTCACCACGGCGCCGTGCTCGGACGCGATGATATCGAGCAGCGCGTGGAAATGCGCGCGCACGAGGTCGAACGCGACAAGGTCGCCGACGCGCTCATAGAGCGCGGTCGAGCCCTTCAGGTCGGTGAACAGGAACGTTAGCGCCGTGATCTTCAGCCGCTGATCGACGTTGAGATTGTCGGCCCGGAAGACATCGCGGAAGGTCTGGTTCGACAGCATCCGTTTCGCTGTCAGGATCGGCTTGCGCTTGCCAAGCAGTTTGTGCAGCGGATCGCCCGCGATCCAGACCGACGGCAGCACGCGGACGTCAGCCTGATTCTCCAGCGAGAGCCGCAACGGCCCCGGCCGCATCGTCGAGGTGCCGGTCGGCGCCTGCAGCTTGTTGAACGCGATCGAGAACTGCTGGCGTTCCGTGGTCGGCTCGCCATCGACCGCGAAGAAGTGCGCCGAATGCGTCACCGGCTCGAACACGATGACGAACTCATTGGGCAGATTGAGCGACAGCAGCGCCTTCTCGCCGGGCGGCAACTCGAGCCCTTCGAGGGTCACCTCGTTGATCAGGGTCGACAATGTCTTCTCGTCGAAGTCGATGCCCGAGCTCCAGAACATCTGGCGGAAATATTCCCAGATCGGCAGCGAATTGGGCTCGTGCGCGGCAATGTGGCGGACCCGCGGGCTGACCGTGAAGGCCACCTCGACGAGCTCGTCGACCGAGGCCTCGTAGCCGCACGCGCACAGCGCGCAATTGTAATCGTCATGGCGCAGCGACTTCAGCGACGCGTGGTGATCGAGCACGCCGCCGCACCCCGGGCACAGCACGTTCCAGCTCATGTCGAACAGGCCGAGCCGCGAGGCATGCAGGAAGCCGGAGATCACCTTCTCCTGATCGAGCCCGGTGCGCCCCGAAAAATCCAGGAGGTTGATGCGATTGAGCTCGCGATCATGACCATCGGCGATCAGACGCTCCATCGCGTCGATGACGTCAGGATCGGCCGTCTGCCTGAGCACTGAGAACTGGGCCTGCGTATCGCTCATGGTGAGAACCTAAGCATGGTGCGCGCCCGAAGGGCGGCGTGGACGCCGAGTTTGAAGCGATTTTCCGAAAAGGCCACGCTCAGGCGGAAACCGGAGCGCGAGGACGATTCAACTTGGCCTCATCACGCACTAGATGAGCATTCGAGGATCGTCACGCAAGGGTTTTCAGCGTGGCGTGATCGCAAACATCGGCGAGCGGTTGGGCTGCGTCGTCACCACGCCGACCGGAAGCACCGGCTCCTTGTCGGTCAGCGCGACGCGGAACGCACCGATGAGTTTTGCGAGCGCGAGCGTCGCCTCGACCAGCGCGAAATGCGCGCCAATGCAGACCCGCGCGCCGACGCCGAACGGCAGATAGGCGAAGCGATCTGGTGGCGTGCCCGTCAGGAAACGCTGCGGCATGAACGCATTCGGATCGCGCCACAATTTCTCGTGCCGGTGCAACAGCCAGGGCGCGATCAGGATCACGTCATGCTTCCTGACCGGATGGCCCGTGATCGTATCGGGGCCTGCGGCCGCGCGCGCGATCAAAAATGCCGGCGGATACAGCCGCATGGTCTCGTCGATCACGGCGCGGGTGAATTTCAGTTGCTCGATGTCGAGCGTGCCAGCTGCTGCCACGCCATTGACTTCGGCTGCCAACTGCTCCTGGGTCGCAGGATCGAGCGCCAGCAGATAGAGCGCCCAGAACAGCGCGGTCGCCGTCGTCTCATGTCCGGCCAGGATCATGGTCGCGACCTGATCGCCGAGCTGGGCGTCGGTGAAGGCCTCGCCCGTTTCGGGATCGCGCGCGTCGCCCATCAGGTCGAACAGGTCGCGCGCCGGCGCGCCGGCGTCCTTGCCGGCGGCACGACGCTCGGCCATCAGTTGTCCGACGAAAGCAGTCCAGCGCTTGCGGAAGCGGGCGCGGCGGAAATCGTGCGGGGTCGGCCAGCCGAGCGGCAGCACGAGGTCCAGCATGCTCGGCCGCGCCAGCGTCTCGCCATACTCCATCACGAAGTCGCGGAGCGCGGCACCATGGCGGTCCATGCCGAACGAGAACATCGTGCGGCCGGCGATCTCCAGCGTCATGCGCTGCATCGCCTCGCGCAGATCGACCGGCCCGCCGCTCGCCGCCTTCAGCTTGGTGATCGTCTCGTCGGTCGCCGTCATCATGTAGGGCACGAGCGTCGTCACCGCGCGCGGCGTGAACGCCGGCGCGAGCGTGCGGCGCTGATACTTCCAGGCGCGGCCCTCGGAGATCAACAGTCCCTCGCCGAGCATCGGGCGCAGCACGCGGATGCCGGCCGGGGTGCGCGTATAGTTCTCGTAATTGTCGACCAGCACATGCCGGATCGCATCCGGCGTGTTGAGAATGAAGCTGGAGTGGCGGAGGAAGCGGCCCTGAACGATGTCCTCCTCATAGGCGCGCCGGCCCCAGGCCTCGATCGGCGACTTGCCCATCGCACGCATCCGCCCGAACGCGGTCATGTCGTCGGGCGCGCGCGGCGGAGTCGGCGGCACCAGCGGCCGCCGCGTGACCGTCATGTCGTGGACTTCGGCAATGCTCATGATCCCTCGCGTCCCCGCTCGCAATATCGAATTCAGCCACGCGATCCCGACGCCATGAAGGCGGGTGGATCACACAATGACCTAATAAGTCAGCTCCGCAACCGCAATGCGGTTTTCCGACGCCGGCCAGGCCCGCGCCACGATCCGCTCCTGGTTGAAGATCGCAACCATCGGACGCCCGATCTCCGCCTCGGCCAGCCGCAATGTCGTCACCGCGTCGGTCGGCACGCCCGGCTTCACGTCGGCCGGCTCCCTGCCGTCGAACAGCACGACGTCGCGCGGCAAGCCGAAATAGCCGCGCGGCCGCGACATCAGCACGATTGCGCCGGCACCGGCGTCGGTCGGACCGAGCGGCCGCGCCGCGCGCAGATGCACGATGTCGGAGGAGCGCGGAAACGGCGAACGATAGACATGCGTCGTCACCGCGCCCGGTGAGGTCAGCACGATCTCGAGATACCAGGACGGATCGACCTGTGCCGGACCCCAGCGGCCGTCGGCGCTGGTTTGCGAGCTGTGCACCGGCCCGCCGATACGCTCTCCGGTCTCCGCCGCCACGTGATAGACGTCGACGGATGCGCCCGCGACCGGACGATTGGTCTGCACGCCGCCGGGCGTGCCGGTGACGAGGCCGCTCAGCCTGACATTTGCCTCCGGCACGATCTCGATCCGCGACGGCTCGCGGCCGGCGATGAATTTGTAGATCTCGCGGAACGCGCGCGGATGATATGCGGTCTCGCGATGATCGACCGCCCCGATCACAAGGTTGGTGGCGCCCTTCAGCGCCGGGCCGTCTGATGTCACATTGGTCGGCGTGCCTGGCTTGCCGATGAAGCGGCCGTCGGGTTGCGCGTATTTGTCGAGCCCGTCGCTGCGCAGCGTCAGGAACGCGGTGCCTGCCGCTACCTCGCTGTCGCCTTCGTTGAGGCCCCGCAGGAACGGGCCGCGGCCGTTGAACTCGTTGCCGAGGCCCTCGTCCGAGGCATACACGCCATGGTTCGGCGTGCCACACAGCACCGCATGGCTGACCTCGCCGCCGCCACCGTTCTTGACATAATTGCGGATCGCATTGCCACCGCGCGAATTGCCGACCAATGCTACGCGAGCAGCACCCGTCTTCTGCTTCAGCTCCCTGATCGCCTCGCCAAGCTCGCGGCGCGCATCCTCGGTCGAGGAGCGGCCCGCCTGCTCGACCTTGTCGTCAGTCCGCGCCAGCGGATCGGTGAAGTTGATCGCGAACATCCGCTCGCGCGGCACGCCGTTGGATTCCATCCGCCAGATCGTCGTGACCCAGAGCGGCGCCTGGTCGCCATTGCCGTGCACGAACAGGATCGGCGCAATGTCGGCGCCGGACACGCCGGGTGCCGCCTGCGCAAGGGCCGGAGCGCCGAGACGGCCCCCGAGCAAGGACAGCGCGCCGGCACCCTTCAAGATCGTCCGCCGCGACAGCTCCATGTGTTTCCCCTCCCCAAGCCTCAAGCCGTACTTTAGCTGTGCCCTACGCCCGCGAACAGGGTCGCAAATACTGGACATGACAGGCTTTTCGCAGGCATCTGTGACCCCGCCGGAATCATCAGCAAGCCATGGCAGGGCAAACGGAACCGGATATGACCGCACCGCCTGTTCGAACCGACAGCATCACTGCACCGTTACGTCACGGAATCTTCAGGCGGATCTGGCTCGCCAGCCTTCTCTCGAACCTCGGCATCCTGATCCAGGGCGTCGGCGCCGCCTGGGCAATGACCCAGATGACGTCGGAGGCCGACAAGGTCGCGCTGGTACAGACCGCCCTGATGCTGCCGGTGATGCTGATCTCGATGCCGGCCGGCGCCATCGCCGACATGCATGACCGCCGCATCGTGGCCCTGGTCTCGCTCATGATCGCGCTGAGCGGAGCCACGACGCTGACGGTACTGGCCTGGTTCAAGCTGGTGACGCCGAACATCCTGCTCGCGCTGTGCTTCGTCGTCGGCAGCGGCATGGCGCTGTTCGGACCGGCCTGGCAATCCTCGGTCAGCGAGCAGGTGCCGTCGGAGACGCTGCCGGCCGCGGTCGCGCTCAACGGCATCAGCTACAACATCGCCCGCAGCTTTGGGCCCGCGATCGGCGGCATCGTCGTCGCCGCGGCCGGCGCGGTCGCGGCGTTTGCGGCCAACGCCGTGCTCTATCTGCCGCTGATGATCGTGCTGTTCCTGTGGAATCGCGTCAGCGAGCCGTCGCGGCTGCCGCGCGAGCGGCTGAACCGCGCCATCGTCTCCGGCGTGCGCTACATCACCAACTCGCCGTCGATCCGGGTCGTGCTGACCCGCACCATGGTCACCGGCATCATCGGCGGCTCGGTCTCGGCGCTGATGCCGCTGGTGGCGCGCGACCTGCTGCATGGCGGCGCGCAGACCTACGGCATCATGCTCGGCGCCTTCGGCATGGGCGCCGTGATTGGGGCGCTCAACATCAGCGAGGTGCGCCGGCGCATGAGCGGCGAAGCCGCGGTGCGGGCCTGCGCGCTGGCGATGGGATGCGCGATCGGCGCCGTCGCCATCAGCAACGAGCCGGTGATCACGGCCGCGGCACTGGTGGTCGCCGGCGCGGTGTGGATGCTCGCGGTGGCGCTGTTCAATATCGGCGTGCAGCTGTCGGCACCGCGCTGGGTCGCCGGCCGCTCGCTGGCGGCGTTCCAGGCCTCGATCGCCGGCGGGATTGCGATCGGCAGCTGGATCTGGGGCCGCATCACCGACGTCGCCGGCGTCGAGACCGCGCTGTTGATATCAGGCGCCTTGATGCTGATCTCGCCGCTGCTCGGCCTCTGGCTGAGGATGCCGCCGGTCGGCGCGCGCAACGAGGATGCCACCGAGGCGCTCGCCGATCCCGAGGTGCGGTTGCAACTCAAGGGACGAAGCGGGCCGCTGGTGGTCGAGATCGAATATCGGGTGGCGCAGGACAACGCCCGCGCCTTTCACAATGTGATGCTGGAGGTGCAGCTTAGCCGCCAGCGCAACGGCGCCTATGGCTGGTCGATCGCGCGCGACATCGCCGATCCCGAACTGTGGACCGAGCGCTACCACTGCCCGACCTGGCTGGATTTCCTGCGCCAGCGCAACCGCGCCACCCAGATCGAGCGCGAATTGCACCAGAAGGCGGCGGACTTCCACATCGGCGCCGAGCCGGTGCGGGTGCGCCGCATGCTGGAGCGCCCGTTCGGCTCGGTGCGCTGGAAGGACGAGACGCCGGACCGCACCGCCGGCGAGGTGCTGCCGGTGGTCGCGACCGCGGCGGGGAGCAGCACGTAGCCTCGCTGGTCTGGGAATCTACTGCCCGTGCTCGGTCAACGTCTGCTGGCACGCCTTGCTCAGGCGGGCACGGTGCTCCTTCAGGCAGGCCAGCACGGCGTCGTCGCCCTGATCGAGGTGGTGGCGGCAGAACCGCGAGGCGTCGCGGGTGCAGGCATCGCGCCCCTGCTGCTGCGCGGAGGCCGTGGACGCGATCAGAACGAACGGAACGACAAAAAGAAATCGGATCATCTCTCAAGCCTTCAATGAATGCGACGGCGGCGTTGTATCGCCTTTCCGGGCGGCCAAGAAGCTTGAAACGATGGAAGGACGGCCTTGTTCCGGGCGCGGTCGGCCATCCCTGGAGTGCGTGCGCTCCCCGCCGGCGGCTGCGTCCCGTCGTCGCAGGGCGGATCCGGCGCGCAATTACTCGGCGGCGACCTTGCGCTGGGCGGCCAGATCGCGGTCCATCACGGCGCGGCAGCCGCTGCTCAGATTGGAGCGATGCTTGATCATGCAGGCGGTGATCTTCGGGATGTTCGGGATCTCGGCGCTGCAGAGTCGGAACGCATCACCCGTGCACATCTGCTGCGCTTCGGCGCTGAAGGCAAAGCTCGCAGTCGAGGACAGCGCGGAGAAGGCGACCGCGAAAGTCATCGCGGCGGCGGCCTGGCACAGCCGGCTTTTGAACAATGTCGTCATGATCATGATCGGCTCCCATCGGCACCGCAAAGGCGGGCCCGTTGTTCGATGGGTGCAATCCTGCGCCGACCCGCGCGAGCCGACTGTGACGATCATCACATCGGCGCAAGCCGTGCTTTTTCTTATCCTCCCAACCTCGTGTTGGGACCACGTTAAGACCTTGTTGGCACTAATCAGTCGTTACGGCTGTGGCGTACCCCGAGTTCCGAAAGAGTTGTGTACCGATGCGTAATCCGTTGGGCCTGATGCTGGCCAGTCTTGTCATGGCGGTCGCGATCGCCGGAGTGTGGTTCTGGACCTCCTCCCCGCGCGCCGACGCCGCCGCTCCCCAAACCGTGGCCGCACGCGCGGCCGATCCGCTTGCTGCGGCGGCCAAGGATGATGTCGACACCACTGCCGCGCTTTCGACGAAGCGCGCCGATGCAACCCCGGCGGCAGCGGCACCTGCTCCGGCGGCTGCTCCCGCGCCGATGCCCGCTCCGGTCGCCTCCACGCAAAAATGCGCCAATCCCGATGCGCTCGGCATCAGCCGCACCGTCGTGGTCGACACCACGGGCGGCCCGGGCTTCGGCTTCCTGCAATACAAGCAGTTCGACTTCCTGACCGACCACGAGATCGTGCTGACCTTCGACGACGGCCCGTGGCCGACCACGCCGGCCGTGCTCAAGGCATTGGCGGACGAATGCACCAAGGCGGTGTTCTTCCCGATCGGCCTGCACACGACCTATCATCCCGACATCCTGCGCCAGGTCATGGCCGCCGGCCACACCATCGGCGCCCACACCTGGTCGCATGCGCATCTGGCGAGCAAGAAGCTCACCGAGCAGCAGGCCAAGGACGAGATCGAGAAGGGCTTCAGCGCCGTGAAGATCGCGCTCGGCGCCAATCCGGCGCCGTTCTTCCGCTTTCCCGCGCTGGCGCACACGCCGGCGACGCTGGCCTATCTCGAGAGCCGCAACATCGCGAAGTTCTCCGTCGACGTCGACTCCAACGACTTCAAGTCCAAGAGCGCGGACGAGGTCATCAAGAACGTGATGGCGGGGCTCGACAAGGAGCACAAGGGCATCATCCTGATGCACGACCTGCAGAAGCACACCGCGCAGGCGCTGCCGACCCTGCTGCGCAAGCTGAAGGAAGGCGGCTACAAGGTGGTCTGGATGAAGCCGAAGACCCAGATCGAGACGCTGCCCGAATACGACGCGATGATGGCCAAGACCGAGAAGGTCTCGACCGCGCCGACCCGCCCGGTGAGCAGCGTGATCCAGACGGTCGCGGAGTAGACGCGCGAGATCGCGAAGTCAGGTTTCGAACGTCGTCATGGCCGGGCTATGGGAAGTCGCGGTTCGCGCGGGGCTTTCTGCTGACCCCTCATTTGACTGCTCATTTGAGCTACGCGCAGCTGGCACAAACTGCACTTTGCGCGGGAAAATTTTCCGGCCTAGTATGGGAACCCATGTAGGGGGCTCCCATGACTTATGGCCTGTTGGAATTCTCTCAGGCGAATGGCCGCGAGCCCCGCAAACTCAGCAAGCGCCCCGCCCTTATCATTGCCGGACGCCGTGCAGCAGCGACGCTCGGGCGCTCGGAAGCGCTCTATGACGCAATGATCATTCTTCTAGGTCTGGCTCCGATCGCCCTCGTCGGGCTTGCTGCGCTCCTGTAGGGCGGCCATGTCCACGTCCTGACTGATCCGATTGATCGCTCCGGCGACGATTGGATTGACGGACCGCCAGCTACACCTCCGGACCGATCACGACAGCCATACCATGCCTGCCCCGGCCACTGTGATGTCCCGGCAGTCGCAGCTTGTGCTGCCCGCCGTTGATCTACGTCAACATCACCGATCCCTTGCCGCTCACGATATGTTCAGCCGCGCCTGACGCGGCGTTATCACCTTCCGGTTCGCGTACGATGAGGAGGAACACCATGCATCGGACCAAGAGTCTCTCGACCAGCTCTGTGACTGTTACGGGAATCGCAGCCAGCCTCCTGCTGGGGCTTGCAGGGGTGACTCTCAGTCCGGCACCGGCCAAGGCCGTAATCTACTGCACGTATGTCGGCTATCCGGCAGGCTGTGTCGCGCGGGCCGGCGTCGTGCTCAGGCCTCGCCCGGTGGCGCGCGCTGCGGTCCGTCATAACGCCGGCGGCAACTTAAACGGCGGTGTCAATCGCGTTGGAGTACGGCGGTAGGCAGTCGTTTGCGGGTCACGATATTGACGGCAGACCGCAAGCCAGGTTCGTGACCCGTCCCGCCGTGTCGACAGCTGCGCGGCTGCTGCACCGGCATTGCTCGTGAGAGAATGAGAAATGCTCGCAACATGGCTCTACGTCAGCACCAGCACGCTCGGGCAGAATGCTGACGATGAGATAGCCAGCATTTGGAGCATCGCGCGAGTGCGAAACCCGGAGCTTGGACTGACCGGCGTGTTGCTGTTTTCCGGTCTTCACTTTGCCCAGTTTCTCGAGGGATCGGACGCAGAGCTTAAGAGAATGAAAACGTCGATTTGCAGGGACAAGAGGCACACCGGCCTTCTGACCCTGCAAACCCATCCGACCGAACAGCGAAGATACGCGCGCTGGGCGCTGGCCTATGCAGGCAGGGCTACCGCGATCGACAGGGTTCTGTCCGATGCCTTGCGCGGGCACGACGGGAGGGAATTGCTCGACTACATGGATCGGTTTGTGGCCGATATCTGTTGAGCGCAGCCTCTCGTCGGGTCGATGCCCGCTGTGATCACCTGGCAGAGGCCGTTCGTGACGTATCCTCTCCGAGCTGTTGGCCCTGCGCGAGCCGCCGCTCCAGCATGCCCATCACGCTGCTGATTTCGTCGAACGCCCTGGAGTGCGCGTCGTCTCCTCCCAGATGAGTCAGGTCGAACACAAGCAGTTTCTGCTGTGCAATTGCGCTCTTGTACGGTTCTTGATCCGGATTGATGTCGCCGACGCGGTTGGACCCTCCCGAAATCGATTTTGAAAGTTTGAGGGCGGCGTCATCTTGCGACAGAAACAAGCCCATCCGGGGGCGGCGCGGCCCCATCTCTCCGACCTGGCTGATGAATTGATCAAAGTCGACGTCGGGTGCGACAAACGCGACGTTCTTCAGCTTCGATGTCGTTCCGCCGCGCGATGCTTTCATGTGGAGCGCATCGAGAGTTATCAGGCAGCCCATGGAATGGCAGACGAGCGTGATCTCCCTGACGCCGGGATTCGAGTTCACTGCATCAAGCAGCTGGACAAGCGGCACGCCGGATTCCAGCGCGACCTTGCGGTCGTGCTCGTATGAACCGAGGTTTGCCGCTCCCTGCGATGGCCAGGAAAAAAGGATCGGAACTACGGGAAGCCTGCCATCGTGCACGAACTGGGCGTAGCGATACACCGCGTCGTCGAAGCGATTGTTGAATCCGTGAACGAAGACCATCGCCTTGCTGCGATGCCTGGCCTTGGCCAAGCTGGTGATGGCATTGCCGAATTGAGCGCGATCCAGGTATTCCGCCGATGCGGTTACGAAATCTTTTCGCGGATCGCCAGGAGGAGATAGCGGCCATTGTATTTCGCCGACTGCACGAGAAGCATCCGGCGGAATGGAGACCGTGACTTGGCCGAAGGCCATCTCGTTGGACGGATCCCGGCTGAACATCTCGCCGGCGTCGCTGCCGGATCGTGCGCGCGTCGTCCCGATCAGAATGGGGACTTGCGAGGCGCCTTCGACCAACTCATTGCTCGGCACGAGCACGCCTTGCAAGGGACGGAGCGTGCATGAACAGCAGGCCAGGACCACCAGCGCGGCAATCGCAACATGGGGAGAGGCGAACATGGTACGGTGCACGGGTGACATCTGGCTCCTCGCAACGCATACCCTCCGGCGCGAGCATCCTGGCACTGACAGATCCAGCGCGGCCGGCGGGTGCATCCAGCACCAAAGTGAGCCTGGGGCAGCTACGATTGATCCAGATCAATACCCCGGTCCCTTGGGGGGTTGCCGCATCGCTATGCGACCGAACAAGACGGCGAGACGCTGTTGCGCTGCTGGACACAGATGAGCGGCCCGATACATAGGTGACATTTCGTACCGGACACATGGGTTACACTTTCCGCTTTTGTTCTGCGGGAGGTG
>NZ_JAFCKQ010000129.1 GCF_018130215.1 Bradyrhizobium jicamae | reverse complement strand
CGCTTTGCGCGTGACGAGGCACACCGGTTGAAGCCGCTCGGCGGGCAGCCGTCGTTCGGATTGTTGCGCGAACTGACCCGCGTCGTCGGCAACGATTGCGCCGTCGAGATCGACACGAACAGCTACTCGGTGCCGTGGCGGCTGATCGGCGAGCGCGTGGCGGTGACGGTTGCGGCCGGCGAGGTGCGCATCCGCCATGGCATGCGGGAGGTTGCGATCCACAGGCAATCGGAGGGGCGCCGGCTGCGGATCGTCGATTCCGCCCACCTCGACGGGGTTGCTGGTCGCAATGGCGCGGTCTGCCGACCGGCAATCGCGGCACCGACAGTGCCGGCGCCACTGCCCTCGTTGTTGCGTCCTCTTGCCGAATACGAAGCAGCAATCGGAGGGAGCTTCTGATGGCGCGCACAAAGAAGGCTACCGAAGCACCAATCGATCGGCTCGACGCCATGCTGGCGCGATTGCAGCTCTCCGGCATTCGCGACCAGCTCGACAACCTGCTCGACGAGGCGGCGCGCGCTAACCTGTCGGCGCGTGAGACGCTGACCCTGCTGTGCGAGCGCGAGATCGCGCGCAAGGATCATCGCCGCATCGAGATGGCACTAAAACTCGCACACTTCCCGGCCGTGAAGGACCTTGCGGACTTCGACTTCGAGGCGCAGCCGTCGATCGATCCGAAGCAGATCCGCGACCTGGCTGCGTCACGTTGGATCGCCAACGGCGAGAACGTGCTGCTGCTCGGCCCGCCGGGCGTCGGTAAGACGCACTTGTCGATCGCGCTCGGGCGCGAGGCGATCCTGGCCGGTTACACGGTGCAGTTCACCACGGCGACGACGCTGGTCGCTGGCCTCGCCAAGGCGCATGGCGAGCGGCGCCTGGACGAGAAGCTGCTCGCGCTGGCGAAGCCAAAGTTGCTGATCGTCGACGAACTCGGCTACCTGCCGCTGGAGCCCGACGCGGCGCATCTGTTCTTCCAGCTGGTCAGCCGGCGCTACGAAACCGGCGCCATGCTGATCACGTCGAACCGCAGCGTTGCCGAATGGGGCACCGTGTTCGCCGATCCGGTGGTCGCCACCGCGATCCGCGACCGCCTCTTGCACCACAGCCACGTGCTGACCATCCGCGGCGACAGCTACCGGCTTCGCGCCAAGCGAAAGAGCGGCCTCATTAAGCCGCCCGCCGCTGACGGCCCTCCGGTCGGCTCCGCCTCCCTCCGTCCCGTCAGCGGCGGAGCCAACCTTCAACCGACACCATGAACCCGAGGGTGG
>NZ_JAFCKQ010000128.1 GCF_018130215.1 Bradyrhizobium jicamae | reverse complement strand
TGTCCAGCCCGGACACATAGGTAACGGAACGTACCTAAGACATGGGTGACAACCTCGTGCCGAACGGATTGTCGAGGGGTTGCAAGGTTTTCTGCTCCAGGTCGAAGTATCCCAAATCATAGTGCATGAAGCTGACGAGCCAAATGCCGTCGTCGACCTCCTTGATGCCGAGCTTTTGGCCGGCCAGCACGGTGGAGAGGTTGATGCGCTTGCGATGCAGGCAGAGCCGTCCGCAGGCGGTGACGAGCAGTTCACGATCGTGGAACGGATAGGTCAGTTCGGGCAGGCCGGCATAGCCGCGCGTTGAGGCGGTGTAGCGCTCGGCGGGGCAGCTCATATCGAGGGCTTCGTGCGGACGCTCGGCGTTGAACTCGCGGAGGAAAGCATCGAAGCGCTCCTGCTGCTGCAGGCTATTGGTGCCCGGTGGTCGGGTGGTCTCCTTCTTGAGCGTGAGGTGCATGCGCTCATGACGGCCGTTTTGCTGCGGATGGCCGGGCTTGATGCGTTCGATGGCAATGCCGAGCCTGAGCCACCACACCGAGAGCTTTGAGAGATTGAACAAGGCATTGGGACTGGCGAAGGGGACGCCGTTGTCGGAGCGAATGGCGAGCGGCAAGCCACGCTCACAGAACAGCCGTTCGAAGGCCGCAATGGCCGGCTCCTCGCGGGTGGAATCAAGCGCTTCGCACAACAGCAGGAAGCGCGAGGCATGGTCGGTGACGGTCAGCGGATAGCAGTAGCGGCCATTGCCGAGCCTGAACTCGCCCTTGAAGTCGGCGCACCACAGATCATTGGGTCCGGTGCCAGCGGACAGAGGCGTGCCGCGCGCGCGGTGGCGCGGCACGCCTGCGCGCCTGACCAGGCCATGGCGATCGAGCACCGCATGGATAGTGCTCTTGGCCGGAAGGCGGATATCGCCGTCGAGCCGCCGGACCAGGAGCTCACGGATCTTGCGCGCGCCCCAATGCGGCTTCTCGGCCTTGAGACGAACAATCAGGCCCTCAATTTGCTCGGGGAGCTGATTGGCATACCGCACCGGCCGCCGCGACCGATCGCTCAGGGCCGCGGCCCCCTGTTCCTTGTAGCGATCGTAAATCTTGTAGCCGGTCTTACGAGATACGCCGAACTCCCGGCAGACGTCCGTCATGGTCTCCCCGTCCAGCAGACGGGCGACAAAGCGAAGGCGCTCTTCCATCACCGAACTCGCTTTCCACGGCATCCACACCTCCCGCAGAACAAAAGCGGAAAGTGTAACCCATGTGTCCGGTACGAAATGTCACCTATGTATCGGGCCGCTCA
>NZ_JAFCKQ010000127.1 GCF_018130215.1 Bradyrhizobium jicamae | reverse complement strand
GCTGACATGTGTCCGGCCTCTGATGCGGCTGTCACATGCCGCCGGCCCGTATGGGAGTTCGCGGAACGGGTCCAACTCAACCTCGCGTGCTCGAAGCACGTATCCATGATCTGGTTTTCCCGATCCCGTCTCTTTGACCGTAGCGCCATACTCTCCGTTCGACCTTCTCACACTTGGGTAGTCCGCTCGAGGAGCGGACTATCTCGCTGCCATCGCCGGTGTCCGGTAAATGCCGCCCCTGGCCATCAACGCCCATACGATGCGCGCCGTCTTGTTGGCCAAGGCGACGATCACCAGCATGGGCGGCTTGCGCTCTAGCATCCGCGAGAGCCAAGGATCCGTCATCGAGCCCTTTCGCATGGCCCAGCGCACGGTGGCGCTGGCTCCGATGATCAGCAGGCGACGCAAGGTTCGTTCGCCCATCCGGGATGTCTCCCCGAGCTTCTGCTTGCCGCCCGAGGAGCGTTGCAGCGGCGTGAGGCCGAGCCATGCCGCAAAATCGCGACCCTCTTGAAGGTCTGAGCAGATGGGGCCAACGCGGCAAGTGCTGTAGCGGTGATCGGTCCTATACCGGGAATGGTCATCAATCGCCGGGCTTCCGCATCCTCTCTGGCGCGCCGGGCAATCTCGCGATCAAGCACGGCCACTCTCGCGTCCAGCGACCGTAGCTGCTCAACGAGCAGAAACAGGATTGGGCGGGCAGCTTCGGGGATGGTGGAACCCTTCTCAATCGCCGCAACAAGCTTGGTCACATGGAAGAGCCCCTGCGCGGCCACCAGTCCGAATTCAGCAAGATGCCCACGTATCGCATTGATGGTCTGGGTCCGCTGGCGCACCACAAGGTCACGAACGCGAAACACCATGGCCGCAGCTTGTTGCTCTTCGCTCTTCACGGCAACGAACCGCATGGTCGGCCGCTGGGCTGCTTCGCAGATCGCTTCGGCGTCAGCGGCATCGTTCTTTTGCCGCTTCACGAAAGCCTTGACGTAACCTGGGGCGATCAGCCGGACAGCATGTCCCAGCTTCGCAATCTCCCGCGCCCAGTAATGGCCGCCGGCACATGCCTCCATGGCAACCGTGCAGGTCGGTTGCGTGGCAAGGAACCCAAGCACCTGATCGCGGCGAAGCTTTTTCCTGAACAGCACACTTCCCGACGTATCCCCGCCGTGTACCTGGAACACATTCTTCGCCAGATCCAACCCCGATTGTGTTAACTTCCAACATGGACGCCTCCGTTCAAGTGATGATCAACGACACCACTTTGGCACAGCGATGCCGTCAGGGGGCGTCCACCCCATCAATCTCGG
>NZ_JAFCKQ010000126.1 GCF_018130215.1 Bradyrhizobium jicamae | reverse complement strand
TTGCCGGGGTTCTCCAGCCGGTGCACCGCGCCGATCGGGATGTAGATCGATTCGTTCTCGTGCACGGTCTTGACCAGCTCGTTGACGGTGACCTGCGCCGTGCCGCGCACCACGATCCAGTGCTCTGAGCGGTGGTGGTGCTTCTGCAGGGACAGCCGCCCGCCCGGCCGCACGATGATGCGCTTGACCTGGTGGCGGTCGCCATTGTCGACCGACTGGTACGAGCCCCAGGGGCGATGCACCTTGATATGGCTCTCGGTTACTTCAGGCGTCGTCGCCTTCAGCTTGGCGACCAACCGCTTCAACCCGTTGGCATCCTTCTGGCGCGACACAAGGACGGCATCCTGGGTCGCGACCACGACGAGGTCGTCGACACCCTCGAGCGCCACCAGCGCGCGATCGGTCGCGACGTTGCAGTTGCGGGAATTCTCGAACACCGCAACGCCCCGCGCCGCATTGCCCTGGCTGTCCTTGTCCGAGAGCTCCCAGACCTGCCGCCACGAGCCGATGTCCGACCAGCCGCACGCCACCGGCACCACCGCCGCATGCGTGGTCTTCTCCATCACCGCATAGTCGATCGAGATCGCCTTGGCCGCGCCGAACGCCTTCGCATCGAGCTTGACGAAGCCGAGATCGCGCGCCGCCGCCGCGACGGAGCCTTCGATCGAGGCAATGCTGTCCGCATCGACGCTGCGATATTCGTCCAGCAGCATGGCGGCGCGGAACATGAAGTTGCCGCTGTTCCAGAGATAGCCGGCATCGATGTAGCCGGCCGCGGTCACGGCATCCGGCTTCTCGACGAAGCGTGCGACCGCCCTCACCTCGCCGGCGACAACATCGCCCGGACTGATGTAGCCGTATTCGGTGGCCGGCCGTTCTGGCTTGACGCCGAAGGTCACGATGCGGCCCTGCTCGGCGGCGGCAAGCCCCTCGCGGCATGCCGCGACGAAGGCATTCGTGTCACGCACCAGATGATCGGCGGCGAGCGCCAGCACGATCGCGCCAGCCTCGCGGCCTTCCGCGAACGCCGCGCCGGCCGCGATCGCCGGCCCCGAATCGCGCCGCATCGGCTCCAGCAGCACGTCGGCCTCGCGGCCGATCTCGGCGAGCTGCTCCAGCACCATGAAGCGATAGGCCTCGCTGGTGATCACGATCGGACGCTCGAACAGCGTTGAATCGGACAGCCGCAGCACCGTCTCCTGGAAGGTCGAGCGCGCCCCGAACAGCGACAGGAACTGCTTCGGGTGCGCCTCGCGCGAGGCCGGCCACAGCCGCGTGCCTGCGCCGCCGCACATGATCAGGGGGATAATTCGTCGGTCCATT
>NZ_JAFCKQ010000125.1 GCF_018130215.1 Bradyrhizobium jicamae | reverse complement strand
CCCCGACGGTCCTTCAAGAACTTCCAGCCGGCTCACAGACCCCGCCGATGAGCCGTCTAAATGGACGTCCTTTTTGCTGTCCAATCCCATCCCAAACCTCCGTCCAAGCCGGAGGCTTCTTCGCATAGCTATCCAGATCCCGAAGCAAGGGTTCCCAGCAGCATCTGATCTTCGGGTAGCGTCTCCGCCCGCCGGCCAAACCGGTGTCGCTGCATTTCCTTGATGATCTGACGCAGCCGTTCGCTCTCGCACCGCTCGGCAAGCAGCATCGCTTTCAGCGTCTCGAGATCGTCAGGCAGGGCGTCGCTCACACCCAAATCAGAGCATATTCGCCGCCATCTTGCGACGCGTTCGGCGCTCCTGATTCACATCGCCGCAGCACTGCCAACAGCTATCCGGGCTGCGATGGCGCCGGCGTCTCCCGTACCTCATGCACAAGCCGCCAGTCGAGTCCTTCCAGCAGAGCCGACAATTGCGCCGCTGACAGGCGCATCACACCGTCCTCGATCTTCGGCCAGCGGAAGATCCCATCCTCAAGCCTCTTGGCGAACAGGCACAGGCCCGCTCCATCCCAGAACACCAGCTTGATCCGGTCCGCCCGCTTGGCCCGGAACACATAGACAGCTCCCGAGAATGGATCTGCACCTATGCTCTCGCGCACCAGGTCGCAAGTCCCGCCATGCTCTTGCGGAAGTCTACCGGTTTGGTTGCCACCATCACCCGGACCGCGCCTGACGGACCGATCACCGGCTCGCCTTCAGCGCCTGGACGATTGACGCAATCATCGCCGTGTCCGCTCCACGACCGGCTCGGATCGTGATGCCGTCGACTTCAATCTCGATGATCCCGCTATCTGGTTTGCGTACTGCTTTGCGCTCCCGGTGAGCAGTCGGCGCCGGCACCACGGCGTCCGTCACTGCCGGCACAAACTGTACTTCGTCCGCCTCGAAATGACCGCTTGCGGCTTCTCGCAACTGACGCCGCCAGCCAAACGGCTGCTGCGGCGACAATCCATGCCGTCGAGCCACGGAACACACGGAGTCGCCACTTGCCACGATCTCCGCGACGATCCGCGCCTTGTCTTCGTCGCTCCACTTCCGTTGACGACCGGCTCCGGTGAAGACCTCAAGCCGCCGCACCGGCTCCGTGATAGCAGTATGCATTGTGTCCATTCTAAACCTAACGGTCGAAACCGAACCGCAGACTCGCAGATCGCCCCGTCATCCGGTAGGAGGCCGCTGAACAGCGCTCTGATGTCCTTTTGCAAGACCCAATCGCGCATCAATTTACCCGCGCCGATTTCTCGGTCGGTTCTCATCACTGAAGTGCCTATCGGAGGAGACGTGGCC
>NZ_JAFCKQ010000124.1 GCF_018130215.1 Bradyrhizobium jicamae | reverse complement strand
CTGCGACGGAGAAACATGCCGCGCCGTCGAGGACGGCACTCACCACCTGTCATGTCCGTTTTCATCTGACCACTCCGGCTCTACTCGACAAGCTGCGCTGTTGAAGTACCGATGGCATTGCCGCCCATGGCCGCGCAATTGACCTGGACATTCGAATTTCCGGTGATCGAGACCGTGTCGGCGATGATCTGCGTGCACGTCGTGCTCGTGCCATTGCCGCCGCTGAAGCTGAGCGCCGCCGCCGGCAGGTAGACCGCACCCTGCAGGTTCTGCGTGCCGCCGCCGGTCAGGGTGAAGCTGGTGCCGACCGGCATCCGCCGGTCGCCGTAGATTGCGATTCCAGCGGTGACCCCGCTGGTCGGCGCCGTGAGGCTGACATTGGCGTTGCTGCCGATCGTCGCCGAGCCCCAATTGCCGGCCGAGCCGGTGAAGACCAGGGTGACGCCGGATCCCGTGACGGTGGCGTTGCCGGCGACCGACAGGTTGGAGCCGTTGAAATAGTAGACGCCCGGATTGAGGTTCAGCGTGGCGCCCGCGGCCACCGAGATGTCGCCGCAATAGCTTCCGGGACTGAGCGTCGTCGTCCCCTTGACATTGAACTTGTTCGAATAGTCGCACCAGGTCGGCATCGTCGGCGTGACATTGGCATAGGGATCGGCCATCGCCCTGATGCCGGTCTTGATGCCGTTGGTGGTGGTGATGCTGCTCGCGCCGGACACGCCGCCGACGACGCCGACCATGTTCGCCGATATCGTCGCCGTGCCGCTGACATTGAGCGCCGAGCCGGCGTTGGAATCGTCATAGAGGTTGCAATTGATCAGGTTGAGCTGGGTGTTGCCTTTCACGGTCACGGCCGGGCTGGCGGTCGGGTCCAGCGCCAGCACGCAGCCGGTGCCGACATTGCCCAGCGCGACCGCCCGGGCTGTCACGGGCACCGTCCCGGTGCCGAACAGCGCCGACAACAGCCGCGGCTGCGGCTGGGTGATGATGACCTCGACGGCTTGGAGACTTGTGGTGAAGCTTCCCGAGGTCGGTGGCTGGTTCACCGTGACGGTCACGTTGTTGACGCCGTTCGCGTAGCCGTAGAACGTCGTGACCGCGTTGGCCTCGGTCATGAGATTCGTGCCGGCGGTCGCCGCGCTGACGGCCGCGGAATCGGCGGCGCTCAGCATGTTCTTGTGCTTGTAGAACCACCAGGCGGCCTCGGTACCGAGGCCTGCCGTCCCGGCCAGGACGGGCATCAGCAAGGCGATGATGATCGCATAGCTGCCGGACTCGTCGCGCGCAAACCGTCGCGCGAGACTGCCTTGGTCTGCTTGCCGCCTACTTGTCGTCCACCTCATTCGCGAGGGCATTCCAACCACTGACGGCCACGCTTTGGGCTCTGTCATGTT
>NZ_JAFCKQ010000123.1 GCF_018130215.1 Bradyrhizobium jicamae | reverse complement strand
TGTAGGCTCTTGTAGGATTCCGGCGACCGCCAGTCGAATTCAGGCATTGCTTCCGCCCCATTGCACGTAGCTAACAAGGATTGCAGCGCAATAGGTATGAACGAAGCGGTTGTAGGAAGCCCCTAATTTGGCACCACGTGATGCACCGGAATGAACACCGGTTAGCAAAAGAAAATAGTTCTGCCTGCAAGTCGCGAGTCAGCGTTTTTCTTCTATTTCGAGCCGGTGCCGCGTAACAGGCGACCCTGCTCAGTCACCCATTTGGCGCGCGCAAGATGACTCTGATATGCGCTCCGCGTACGTTCCGGCTCTCGCTCTGGGTCCATATGCAAGATCACTCGAGCTACTTCGCGCCAGTCCGCCCCCTCGCCCTCCGCCTGCAGAAGGCGAATGTACGTGACGACATGCTGTTCGTCATACGCCGTCAGCGCCGACTCATTCGGCGCGACATCCGCGACGTCAGGATCTAGCAGCGGTTTTGTCATGATCATCCCAGCAAACTACGAATGATTCTAGACTCCCCCGAAGGTCCAGATTGTTCCGACGTCTCATTTTAGCCCCATTCCGATCTAGCTGACCAGCAAGCACGAAAATACATACTATAGGAGATAAACCTCATAGTATGTAAAAACGCAACTTGCGCCGATGGACATGCGCAAGTTGGTCGGTCGAAATTTCGCAAGACTGCGGAAGCAAAAGCGCTTCACGCAGGAGAAATTCGCCGAAGTGTCCGGCTTCACGCAGCAATATATCAGTGACCTGGAGCGCGGCCGCCGTAATCCAACTGTCGTAACCCTATTTGAACTCGCCAGCACGCTGGGCGTCAGTCATGTCGATCTAGTCCTCCCAGATGAAGAGGCACGAGACGAACGGTCAAAGCCCGGCAAGCGGAGGTGATGGAGTTGCAAATCGCAGACTATGACCCAGCGGGCTGATAGCCCCTAGCGCAATTGCGACGAAGATGAATGCAGCGTTGCGGCCGAAAGCCTGACAATCGAGCTGAGTAAAGACTATAAGGCTCGATGTGCGCTATTTGGGCTGGCGTCGGCCTTTGAGAAACCCCGCCCGATCTGCTCGGGCGGGGCTTGGTGGAGCGAGCTTACTCGCCGTTCTTGCGGGGCCGCGACCAGAGCAAGGTGTAGCCCTCGCCGCCTTCGTCATCGAACAGGTTCGCGTAGATCGGGGCGTTGAACGAGGGATCGTCGAGCTTGAGCGAGAGGTAGTCGCGCCCCTCTTCGGAGCGCTTCGACCAGGCTGCCCCGATCTCGGCCCGACCGACGTAGATGCGGTGGCTGGGAGCGTTGTCGTTGGACCGGTTGGTCTCGGCGACGATACGGACGCCCCTGGCTTGCAGGCTCAGGGTGACGATCTCGCCCTGGAAATCGTTGCCGACTTTCTTGAAAGAACCGATGTTAGCCATGTCACTTCTCCTG
>NZ_JAFCKQ010000122.1 GCF_018130215.1 Bradyrhizobium jicamae | reverse complement strand
TGTCTTCGCCAGAAGTGGTGCAATCTGCAGTTATGGGCCCAAGCTGTCGGAATCATATCGGCGCTTGGCTTACTACGCAGATCGGGTGCTTAAGGGAACTCGACCTGCCGATCTGCCGATTGAACGGCCGACAAAATTCGAGTCAGTAGTCAATCTCAAGACCGCCAAAGCCCTTGGGTTGACCGTCCCCGACGCGATCATCGCGTCGGCGGATGAGTTGATCGAATGACCGCTATTGGCCCCTGCGCAGTCTTCGCAGACCGTTTTGCAGTGGCACTTAGCACAGCTGGTGGATAGGTTTGTCTGGCTGACAGGTCCTCACGCGCGGCGCGGAGAAGGCTATGAGGCGGCGGCAGTTCCTTGGACTTATCGGGGCCGGGGCAACGATGCCATTTGCATCTCGGGCGCAGCAGTCCGGCTCGCCTGCGAAGATCGGCTTTCTTTATCCTGGCCCTGAAGCGGTAGCCAAATTACGCAGCATACCACTCTTGGCTGGACTCGCGAGCGAAGGTCTACGTGAGCCAGACCAGATCAAGCTCTTCACCCGAGCGACTGGTGGTGATGCACGGCAGATTGCGCCGCTCTTGAATGAACTTCTCGCCAGCAAGGTGGACCTTCTTATGCCCAGTGGGCCCGCCGTGACGAGCACCGTTTACGCTACGACAAAGAGCCTTCCGATTGTGACTTTCGATCTCGAAAGCGATCCGGTGGAGAGCGGCTGGCTGCAAAGCTACGCTCATCCGGGCGGCAATCTGACTGGAGTGTTCTCGGACTTTCCCGATTTTGCCAGCAAATGGCTCGAACTTCTGAGGGAGATCGTTCCGGGACTCTCGTATCTGGTAGTCCTGTGGGACCCGGAGACACCGATGGTCCAACCCCGGGCGTTGTCTGCAGCCGCGCAACGCTTAAACGTCAGGACCGAAGTTTTTGAACTCAGACCACCTTCTGAGTTCGACGGCGTATTTGAAGCCATTAGCGCCCGACAGCCCGACGGAGTAGTTTTGCTGTCGTCTCCTGTCGTGTCGGTTAATTCATCCAAACTCGCGGAGCTAACGCAGCAGCATCGGTTGCCCTCGATCTCGCTGTTTTCTTCCTTTGCCCGGTCCGGCGGACTCATTTCTTACGGTCCCAACCTCGACGAAATATACCGTGAGACCGGCGTAATGGCCGCCAAGGTGCTGAAGGGGGCCAAGCCTGCCGATCTACCGGCGGAGCGGCCCACTCGTTTTGAGCTTTTCATCAATTCAAAAACCGCAAAAGCACTTGGGCTGAAGGTTTCGGACGCGCTTTTGGTGCGTGCTGACGAAGTGATCGAGTAACGATGATGCAATACGTGAGTGGTCCGTCGTGACGTATTGCGCTGCGTCATGAATTATCGCTTTCGGATATTTATCCAAGGCGCGGCATGACTTCGAAAGCAGGGAAGCGCGTCGCTGCGGCTAGGCTGCGCCGAAATCCCCTTGGCCTTTCGGCAACTAAGCGTTGCTAAG
>NZ_JAFCKQ010000121.1 GCF_018130215.1 Bradyrhizobium jicamae | reverse complement strand
CAGCAGGCGCTCGATCTCCTGGTCAAGGACTGGACCAAGGTCTTCAAGGAGCAGGGCAAGGAAGTCGCCTCGCAGTAAATCCCCGACTCCGCGACCCAACTGAACTGGCTTCCCCGGGCACCGTCTCGGGGAAGCAGAACCAGCCCAGCCGATGGACAAGATGTCGACGATCCTGCAACCCGATCATGCTACGATGCCCGGCGTGAGCGAGCCCACAAAATCCCGCGCCGCGCGCCGCGTCCATGGTCTGTCCGACCGGACCATTGCGTGGCTGTTCGTCGCGCCGACGATCGCGTTGCTGCTCGCGATCAACATCTTCCCGCTGATCTGGATGATCCGGCTCTCCTTCACCAACCTCAACCTCAGCATGTCCTATCTCCCGCTGCGGTTCGTAGGCCTCGACAATTTCAGCGACATCCTCACGGACGAGGACGTCTGGATCCGGCTCCAGACCACGGCGCAATTCGTGATCTGCTCGGTGGCGTTGCAGGTGGTCGTCGGCTTTGGCCTCGCGCTCCTGATCAATCGCCAATTCCGCGGCCACAGCTTCTGGACCACGATCATCCTGCTGCCGATGATGCTGTCGCCGGCGGTGGTCGGCAATTTCTGGACGCTGCTGCTGCAGCCGCAGATCGGCCCCTTCAACTATCTGATCAGCCTGTTCACCGGCGTGCCGCCGAGTTCGTTCAGCATGACCGGCCAGGTGTCGCTCGCGCCCTGGACCATCGTGCTGGTCGACACCTGGATGTGGGCGCCCTACGTGATGCTGATCTGCCTCGCCGGGCTGCGCTCGATCCCCGATTACATCTATGAGGCCGCCGAGGTCGATCGCGCCTCGGCCTGGCGGCAGTTCTGGTCGATCACGCTGCCGATGACGGTGCCGTTCCTGATGCTCGCCGTGCTGTTCCGCGCGATCGAGAATTTCAAGATGTTCGACATGGTCAATCTGCTGACGTCGGGCGGACCGGGATCGACCACCGAGCTGGTGTCGATCACGCTGAAGCGCGCCGCGTTCGAGAAATGGCGCACCGGCTATTCGTCCGCGCTCGCCATCATCCTGTTCGTGACCGTGTTCGGTGCCGCCAACATCTACGTCAAAGCGCTCAACAAGGTGAAGCAACGATGACCGCTGCAGTTGCTAAATCTGTCCTCGCCAGATCCACCGCGCACTCCATCGTCGAGGCCTCGCCGCGTACCAAGGCGTTCGCCGGTACCCTCGTCATCCTCTACGCCGTGATCACGATCCTGCCGCTGCTCTGGATCGTCGCCACCGCATTCAAGTCGCAGAGCGATGCCATCGCCTATCCGCCGAAGGTGATTTTCGAGCCGACCCTCGAGGGCTATGTCAACCTGTTCACCGTGCGCACCCGCCAGACGCCGGATTTCATCGCGAAGCTGCCCCCGCCCCAGACCTGGTACGACAAGCTGGTCCGCAAGCACGACATGGTGATTGCAGGGCCGTCCAAGGTGGTGCCGCGTTTCGTCAATTCGCTGATCATCGGTTTCGGCTCGACTTTCCTGGCTGTCTTCCTTGGAACGCTTGCCGCTTACGCCTT
>NZ_JAFCKQ010000120.1 GCF_018130215.1 Bradyrhizobium jicamae | reverse complement strand
GGACAGGGATTCCGCTAAATCGCGGACAGTTGCGGGAGGTTGGTTTTCGGGAGCGCCGTTCAGGCAATGTTCTCTCTCAAGCTGAGTTTGAGAGGGGCAATGCCGAGACGGAAGCAAGCGAAACGAACCACTGTGAAGGACCTACGATCGATCCTGAGGCTGACGTACGAGCAGGACCTGTCGGTTCGGGAGATCTCGGAACGGCTGCAGATCAGCAAGAGCTCGGTTGCCACCTACCTGTTGCGGGCACGCGAGGCGGGCTTAAGCTGGCCGTTACCGCCGATTTACGCGAGCGAGGCGGCGTTGCAGCGGGCTCTGTTCCGGCGGGTCGGGCGGCCTCCGCAGGACTTGAGCGAGCCCGAGTGGCCGCGGGTGGCGCAGGAGCTCAAGCGCAAGGGCGTGACGCTGACGCTGCTTTGGCAGGAATACCGGACGGCGCATCCCGACGGCTATGGTTACACGTGGTTCTGCGAGAAGTTTGACGCCTATCGGCGCCGGGCGAACCCGACCTTCCGTCATCGCCACGCGGCGGGTGCAGTGATGCAGACCGACTATGCCGGTCCGACGGTGGAGGTGATCGATCCGCAAACCGGCGAGAGCCGTCAGGCGCAGATATTTGTCGCGGTGCTCGGGGCCTCGTCGCTGACCTTCGCTATGGGGAGCTTCGGTCAGCGACTACCAGATTGGATCGAAGGCCAGACCCGGGCCTTGTCGTACTTCGGCGGAGTTCCCAAGGCGATCGTCTGCGACAATCTGAAGGCCGGGGTTGTCAAGGCGTTGTGGTTCGAACCGACGCTCAACCAAACCTTTGCGGCCATGGCCGAGCACTACGACACGACGATTTTGCCGACCCGCAGCCGCAAGCCGCGCGACAAGGGCAAGGTTGAAGGCGCGCGGTGCTGATTGTTGAGCGCTGGATTCTGGCACGGCTGCGCCATCGGCGGTTCTTCAACCTGACCGATCTCAATGCTGCGATCGGCGGTTTGCTGGAGGAGCTGAACCATCGGCCGATGCGCCATATCGGCAAATCCCGACGGCAGCTGTTCGAGGAGATCGAGCGCGCTGCGTTGACGCCGCTGCCGAGCGAGCCGTTCGAATACGCCGAATGGAAAACGGCGAAGGTCCACCCCGATTATCACGTCGAAGTCGACAAGACCTTTTACTCGGTGCCGCACCGGCTGATCGGCCGTCGGGTGGACGTCCGGCTCACCTATCGAGCCGTCGAGATCTTCCAGGATCACACGCGTGTTGCCAGCCATGTGCGCCGCTCTCAGCGCAGCGGCCATGTCACCGTGAACGAGCACATGCCCAAAGCCCATCAGCGTTATGCCAATATGACGCCGGCGAGCTTGATCAAGATGGCAGCGCGGATCGGCGTCAACGCCGCCACTCTGGTCGAGCGGATGATGCGTGAGCGCCCGCATCCCGAGCAGGGTTATCGCTCCGCCATGGGGATCATCGCCCTGGCACGGCGCTACGAGTGCGATCGGCTCGAAGCGGCCTGCGAGCGGGCACTCCTCATCAAACGCGATCAGCTACTCCTCGGTGAGCGCGATCCTCAAATCCGGGCTCGACCGCGCGAGCCCTGCTGCCGCACCCGTCAAAGCCACCCCCTCGCA